>CAXBLZ010000037.1:0-35033 GCA_963976735.1 uncultured Halioglobus sp. | reverse complement strand
TGCAGGTCCTGCCCGGAAGTCCGGTCTGTGAAACCGTCTGGGCGAATACCACTTTTATCTACAAGCCCAGCTGAAAATACGTGTTTACCGCATGCAGGATATTGTCGACGGCAACGGATGCCAGAATCAGACCCATCACGCGGCTGATAATACTGGCGCCGGCAGTCCCGATCACCCGCTGAATGGGGCTGGCCATGAGTAACAATACCATTGAGAACAGTATGACTGCGCCCATCATTGCCGCCGTCACCATTTGTTGCTCGATTGAATAGCGGTGATTGTCTGTTAGCATCACCACGGATAGCATCGCCCCCGGCGAGGCCAGCGAGGGCATGGCCAGCGGAAACACGGCCAGGTGACTGATATTGCCATCAAACTGCTTTTGTTCCGACGCAGGTTTGCCGTCCCCGAAGATCATCGTGGTCGCGAACAGGAACAATACGATTCCGCCGGCAATCTGAAAGGCCTCAAGGTGGATATTCAAACCCTCCATCAGCACCTGTCCACCGATAATAAACAGCAACAGGATCACGCCTGCTATCAGCGCAGACCTTATCGCAATGAAGCGCTGCTGTGTGGCGCTGAGGCCGGCGGTCACCGCCAGAAACACTGGAATGGTCCCGATGGGATCAATAACGACCCAGAGCGTGATGAATTCCTTTAGTGCGATATCCCAGTCCATAAAGATCCCGAGGCTGCTTGTCTGTTAGTTATTTTTGCAGATTGACTGTCCCACAGTCGCGAACTGGCGTGCGGCGAGGATAGGGTGCCGACCACTAATCGCTATCTTCGCCTGATATCAAGCCAGCGTCTATGCCGGTCAAGCGATCATAATCAAAGGCGCTGCACTCAAAAAACAATGGAAACTCACTGCTGTGGATAAAGTGACGATCGTTCTGGGCGACGAGTGTCAGGGTCACGTCTCCCGCCAGACCCTGTACCCGGAGCACAAGGTCAGCCTCCGCAGCAGACAGTTCGCGCTGCAAGTCTTCACCTGCGGTACCTTGAACCTGCAGGTTTCGCAGCGTATCGATCAATCTATCGAGCTCTTTCTGATCGGGCCGTCCACCGGTGGCGGATAACCAACGCCCGTCTTCAAAGCTGAGGTTGTACAGGTCTGAATCGATTCGCACCGGCGCGCGGATTTGCAGCAGTTGGGTGTCAAGCCAGGCGTTGCTGACAGCGGGAACCTCGACGGCATCGAAGGCGATGCTGTAAATGGCATCCTGCTCGTCGTTGCGCGCATGTACCTTGCGAAAGCCCGGCGAGGTACCGAAATAAATTGTAGCCAGATGCTGGCCGCCAGAGTATAGCTGCAGGCGTTTCTGATAGTAGTAATCGGCAACCTGAAAGCGTTGACGCGCAGCGGGGGAATCGGCGACGGGCCAGCTTTCCGGTTGGCTGGTCAGGTGTTGCAACAGGGCATCAATCTTTGTCGCCTCAGCCGGCAGGTTCTCAAGTTCAGGCAGCAGCCACTGCTTCCCTGAGCGAACAAGTACCACCTCGTTGTCGAACTGATCCCCGATATGCAGTTCATCGATCGCGCTGGTGGGGAAGGGTGCAAAGACCTGTTTGGCGTCACGCTCTGGCGACGATTGCTGAGGCCAGAACACGGTTGCGACGATGGCGCACTGAATCACCAGCACAACCATCAGCGCGGGTATCCAGTGCTTCATCTATTCAGCCCTTTTCGATATCGCTGTCGCAGTAGCACGCGCTGTAGCCAGGTGATCAGAGCGAGCACTGCCAGCCATAGCAGTGCCAGACCGTAGTTGAAATACTCGATCAATAATTGTGCCTGGCGCTCCATTGGCGGCAGGGTACGATTGAAGTGAGCGCGGGAGCGAATCTGTAGCAGTTGTTCATCCTGCAGTGCCCAATCCAGCGTATTTCTGAACAGATCCAGAGGTCCCAGGTATTGTGTACCACTCGCCGCGACGAGGCTGTTCAGCACTTTGTCGCTGATAAAATCGTTGGAAGAAAAAAGTACAATGCGCGCCGATTCAGGTGAGCGTTCCAGCAAGCCGCGCGGCCGTGACGGCGCCGCCGGAGTCGCCGTCGCATTCACGTTGGCGCCAGCGCCATTTGATGGACTGCTGACATCGGCGAACATTGAGGTGAAACGCCCCTCCATGACCACGCCCAGATTCTGGATCGAGTGGTGCGATTGCGACTGGGCTGTCTCATTTTCGGCAGGGGGTGGGCGCAAGGTGCTGCGGCCGCTGCTATCCACTTTTGGCATCACGTCCTTGCTATTGCTCAGCCATGCCTGTGGGGAGCTTCGTAATAACACCGAAACGTGCCGGCCAGTGCCGCGCTCCACGGAGATGGGCGAGGCCCACGCCATGGTCACCTGTGGCAGGTTGGCGGTGGCCGCGTGCTCGGGAGACAGTCCGGGTTGCCGCAGGTCCAGGAAGTACGGGTACTCTATCAACTGCACATCACGGAATTCGTAGTCGCCGGCACCGCGGGTAGTGGGCACATGAAAGCTTGAGCTGTTTTCATCGAGCACCACTGTTTCCGCAATATCCAGGCCGTGGTGCCTGAGCCATTGCTGCAGTCCGCTGTCGCGATCTTTTAATCTGAGGTCCCCGCCACTGAAATCGGCTGTGAACGATGACGTTGCCAGCACGACCGTGCCCCCGCGCATCAGGAACTGGTCGATGGCAAAGATCGACTTCTCGTCGAGCTTATGCGGGGCTACTACCGCCAGAATATCCGCCTCCGGTGTCACACTACCGTCTGATAAATCCTCCATGCGGATACTGTAGTCACTGGCGATGGCGCGCTCCAGGTTGTCGAAGGTCAGGCTGTCTGTCTGGCGGGTGCTTGCAGAAGGTAGCGCCAGTGCCACGATCCTGGTCATTCCCGGCGCGAATCGCTTGAGACCGGAGTCCAGTATCAACCGGAAAGTGGCCGGGTTAAAATCCTCGGTGGGCAATTTCACCACCTGCTGGGAATCTGCCAGTGTCAGGTAGAAGAAAAACGGTTCGGCGTCTGCCTCAGGTGTGCTCATGGGCTGGAAACCCCACCGCTCGACAATCTGTGCGGCGACTGCAGCGTCGTGCGCTTCCGGCTCTATAAAGCGAAAGCTGAACTTGCCATCGGAGCTTCGCTGTGCCAGCTCCAACTGCGGCAATATGGCCTGCTTGTACTCGCGCAATGGCTTTGGCAGCAGCGCATCCGCAGACACATAGCCGATAAATTCCACCGGTTTATTAACCCGTTCGAAGAGGTTGCCGCCCGAGCGATAGTCAAATATGACCTTTTTGATCGCGTGGCTTATGTCGTACTCGGGGTTGCGCAGTTTCACCTCGGCGGTGGCGTCGGGTGAGGCATGAACCTCTATCAGGTCAGCGAAGCCCAGGGTTTTATACTCACTGCCGTAGGAAACCAGGATATTAAAGTAGGCATTGACCAGTGAGGACTGGTGTCGATCGGCAATGCGAAACGGTGTGGCGGCGATACCGTACTGTGTATTGGCCTCTAACTCTGCCTGCGGACTCTCGCCCGGATTGACGAATTCCACTTTCACTTTACCGTCGCCTGCGATTTCGTACTCCCGCAACAGATCGCGCAGATGGGGCACCAGTGGCGCCAGCAGCGAGTGGGTCTGGCTGCTGAAGTAGCCGCGTATGAGCAGTGGTTCCTCTACTTCATCCAGCACACTGCGGGTTGCCTGCGACAGTGAAAACAACTTGCCCTCGGTCAAATCAAGCCGTTGTGCAGCCAGTTGGCTCAGCCAGATATTCGCCAGTACCAGGTTGCCCAGCAGTAACAGGGTGCCGGTACGCCATTGTCGCTGACGCTGTGTGCCAGCTCGCCTTGCCCATCGGCCTTTTTCCAGTACATAGACATTGAGGGCCAGGAAGCCCGCGGTGAGGCTGGCATAGTAAAGCAAATCGCGCAGGTCAATGACTCCCCTGTGGATACTCTCGAACCGAGCACCGGTGCCCAGCAGACGCAGAACCTCTGCATTGCGGTCTTCAAAAAAACCGGTAAATGTCGCACTGCCGACCAGGTAGAGCAGTGTGCATACCACCCCGGTACCGATCAGGCTGACGATGGGGTTGTCGGTGCGGGCAGAAATAAACAAGCCGATAGCCAGATAGGTCGATCCCAGCAAGACAGTTGCCAGATAGCCGCCAAAAACCGGGCCCCAGTCCAGATTTGCAATCAGCGCCACCGTCAAGGGCAGCGGCAGCGTGCTGACCAGGGCAATCAGCAGTAGGACCAGGCAGGCCCAGAACTTCCCTAGCACAAACTGCCACAGTGAGGCCGGCTGGGTCAGTATGTGCTCCAGCGTGCCTTGCTGCCGCTCGTCACTCCACATGCGCATGGTCAGACTCGCACACAGGAGTATCAGCACGATTGGCATCCACTCAAACAGTGGCCGGACATCGGCGATATTGCGGGCAAAAAAGGATTCTACCCAGAAAAAAATAAACCCGGTGGCTGCGGCGAATGTCGCCAGGAACAGCCAGGCAACAGGCGATGAGAAGAACAGCCTTACTTCCTTCTGTGCGACGCGACGCACGACAGAATTAGTCGCCATCGCGGTTGACCTCACGAAAGACTGTCTCCAGGTCGCGTTTGATATCCTGCAACTGGTACAGTTTCGCACCAGCCTTGACCACGCATTGCACAATATTATTGGCTGCGGTATTCGCGTCGACATTGGGGTGCAGTTGGAGATTGAACTGCATGGATTCATCATCGGTGGCAAACGCTTCCAGCGATGCGATCTGGGGCAGGCGCTTCAAGTAGGCGCCCAGCGGCTGCTCTGTCTTACTGGTGCGCAGGCATAGGGCGCTGCTGCTATGCAACTCTGCCAGCGCCTGGTTCAGGGCCAGATTGCCGTTGCGCAGCATCAGCACGCGATCGCAGACGGCATCGACTTCCTGCATGATGTGCGTGCTAATAATAACGGTGGTGCGCCGGGCCATACGCTTGATCAGGCGTCGCATATGCTCGGCCTGGTTTGGGTCGAGACCGTTGGTGGGCTCGTCCAGAATCAGCAGCCTCGGCTGCCCAAGTATTGCCTGGGCGACACCGACACGCTGCCTGAAGCCGCGCGAGAGAATGCGGATTGGGTCCAGTGCCCGCTCGGTTAGATCTGTGGCGAGAATCGCTTCACGCACAGTGGCCATGCGCTGGGATGACGGTATACCTTTGAGCGTAGCGACATAATCAAGGTAATCGGCAACCATCATCTGCGGGTAGACAGGGAGGTTTTCAGGTAAATAGCCCAGATGTCGCTGTACGGTGTGTGCATCATCGACGGGGTTGGCACCATCGATGCGTATGCTGCCATCAGAGGGCTCCAGATAGCCGCTGAGCATTCTCATGATTGTAGTTTTACCGGCGCCATTGTGGCCCAGCAGCCCGACAATTTCATGGTCGCCAATAGTGAAAGACACGTTTTTTACGGCAGTGGTTGCTCCGTAGAGGCGAGTCAGGGATTGTACTTCAATCATACGTTTGGCAGCCGCTATGAGCGCGTCGTGGACAATCAGCTATGGTATAGCACCGTGTTGCTCCAGTGTTAGAAGTCCAATAGTAGCTTAATTACAAAGGCGATAAGAACCAGGTTGAGCACGCGTCGGATCATATCTTCGCCCCTGTTCATGGAAAAGTGTGCGCCCAGGTAGCCGCCTATGGAGTTGCCAATGGCCAGCGCGATACCGATTATCCACAGCAGTTCCAGTTGGCTGGCGAAAATGGACAGTGCCACGACAGTGTAGACGGCGACAATAAACACCTTGTGCATATTGGTTCGCACGAGGTCGAGGCCCAACACCCGGTTGAGCACCGGCATGATGATAAAGCCCACACCCAGTTGGATAAACCCTCCCCAAAAGCCCACGCCGACCATCAGTAAATGGCCGTGCAGTAACTGTCGCGATGTGGGTTGGTAGTCTTTTGCCCTATCCTGGGGTTTCCGGTCGAAGTGCATGACCACCATCACTCCCAGCATGATCAGCGCCAGCGCCCTGTTAAACCACACACCGTCGAGGTTTACGCCTAACAGGGCACCGGCCACGGCCCCGGGGAGGGCACACGCGGACAGGCTCAGGCTGAGTTTAAAATCCTTGAAGCCAGAGCGGGCGAACGCCACGACAGAGGTGATGTTCTGCGCCAGTATGCCGATACGATTGGTGCCGTTGGCCACCGGACCTGGTACACCCAGGAAGACCATTACCGGAACGGTGAGAAGCGAGCCACCACCGGCCACCACATTCAAAAAGCCACCGGCAATGCCGACGGCGGTGATCAGGCACAGCTGCCACAGTTCGAATTCCACCCTCAGTCTTCCAGCCAGGGCTCTCGCAGCGTAACGAACTCCTCTGCCAGGGTAGGGTGGACGCCGATAGTGGAGTCGAAAATGGCCTTGGTGGCGCCGGCGCGCATGGCAATTGCGATACCCTGTATAATTTCCCCTGCATCGGGGCCCATCATGTGCACACCGACCACGCGGTCTGTCTTTGCGTCTACAATCACCTTAATGAACGATTTTTCGTCTCGGCCACTGAGCGTGTGCTTCATCGCGCGAAAACTGGATTTGAATAAAGTGATTTCCTGGAAGCGGGCGCGTGCCTCCTCCTCGGTAAAGCCCACAGTACCGATGGTCGGTTGACAGAAAACCGCCGTGGGAATGAAATCGTACTCGACCGGTTTCTCCTGTGCGCCAAAATTACGGCGTGCGAATGCCATGCCCTCGGCCAGCGCTACCGGAGTCAGTTCGACACCGCCGGTGACATCCCCCAGTGCAAAAATACTCGGTTCACTGGTGCAATAGTTTTCATCGACGTCAATGGCACCGTGCTCGTTTACGCGCACATTTACATTTTCCAGGCCCAGTCCCGCGAGGTGGGCTTTGCGCCCGGTCGCGTACAACACCGCGTCCGCGTGCAGCACTGTGCCGTCCGTCAACTCGAGTTTCAGGCCGTCAGGTTCGCGGCTGATCGACAGCACATTCAGCTCAAAACGCAGGTCCACTCCGCTCTTGGCAATTTCCATGGCAGCATGGGCGCGAATGTCAGTATCGAAACCGCGTAAAAACAACGGCCCGCGATACAGCTGCGTGGTCTGCGCGCCCAACCCGTTGAAAATACCGGCAAACTCCACGGCGATATAGCCACCGCCGACGATCACAACCCGTTTGGGAAATTCCTCTAGATCAAATATTTCATTCGAGGAGAGGGTGTGCTCGCTGCCGGGAAAATCGGGAGTATGTGGCCAGCCGCCAGTGGCGATGAGCAGTTTTTCGGCAGTGTACTGTTGTTCCCCGACGGCCACCGTGTGGGCATCGATGATACGTGCACGGCCATTCAGGACCTCTGCACCTGCACCGTCCAGTAAATTTTGATAGATGCCGTTGAGACGTGAAATCTCGGCTTTCTTGTTGTCTCGCAGCGTCGCCCAGTCAAAGTGTGGTGTACCGCTGTCCCAGCCGAAGCCGCGCGCATCCTTGAAGCCCTTTCCGTACTCGGCGGCGTACACGTACAGTTTTTTGGGGACACAGCCGACATTGACACAGGTGCCACCCATGTAACGATCCTCCGCGATCGCAACATTGGCCCCAAAACCCGCCGCCATGCGGGCCGCGCGAACGCCGCCAGAGCCGGCGCCAATAACAAACAGGTCGTAGTCGTACTGTGCCATGTGGTTCTCCCTACAAAATAGTGGACAAGTCTAGCAGCACCGCTTTGCCCGGCGCTATCTCTATGCTCGCGGCGGAATGCGTGATGCCTCAAGGTGTCTGTTGCGCAGTGTCGGCGCTGACAGGATTAATTCAATGCGCGCTGGATCGCACAGGGGTTTTTTCTTTATCATAGCGTTTCCCGCAAAACGTTGCTCACCGAGAGAATAGAAACCAGAAAAGGTAGAAAAATATGCTGTTAGACAAGTTACTGCAAATTCGGTCGTTGCCCTGGCTGTTGGCCCTGTTGGTGACGACATTTGCCCAGGCCGAGTCCAGTGCCCCCCCGCCGGATGAAATTCTCCTGAAAAATGGCTCGCGAATACTGGGTGAAGTGACCAGTGCCAGATCGGGTGTGGTCACGATCGAGACGGATTTCGCCGGCACGATCAAGGTGGCGCTCGAGCAGATCCATACGGTGAATACCCAGAGCCCGGTCGTGTTGCTGATGACGGACGATTCCGTGCGCGAGGATTCCACACTGGTGATTGCAGAGGAGCAAGTGGTGCTGTCAGAACCGGGGCAGAGTTTCCCGCTGGACAATCTGGCCATTATCAATCCCGACCCTTGGGAGTTGGGTGAGGGATATCGCTGGACAGGCAGTATCGGCGTCGCACTGGTGAGGCAGCGCGGGAACACCGACACCGACGAGATGGATTACAGGCTTGAAACCAAATGGCGCAGCAAGCGTGATCGCTATACCTTGCAGGCCAATGGTGAGAGCGATGAAGCCGATGGCACCAAGACAGCCGACAATTGGCGCGTCAGTGGCAAATACGACTATTTTCTCGAAGATCCCAATTACGTGGGTGTGCTGGCGCAGGCGGAAAAAGACAAGTTCCAGGATCTCGATCTTCGCTACCTGATTGGCCCATACTTCGGTCGTCAGTTTTACGACGAGCCGATTTTCGCCCTGCAGGGCGAGCTGGGTTTCTCCTATGTCACCGAGGAGTTCAACCTCGCCGAGGATGACGATTACGGCGCGAGCAACTGGAGTCTCAGCGCCACGAGCGATTACCTCGGTGGAAATTCCTCGCTCTACTTCAACCAGATGGGTATCTGGAACCTCAAAGACACTTCGGATGTTATCGTAAATTCCACATTTGGTCTGTCATACCCGCTGCTTTGGAGTATTGAAGCTGCGATAGAGGTGCTGCTTGAGTACGATTCAGGCGCGGTCGACGACGTGGATTCATTGGATCAAACATACAGGTTTCGCGTCGGCTATACCTGGTAGCAGGGAGGTTCGTTCTGGCGAGCTGGCAGCGTGAGCTCTATTTCCGGGAGCATTCACTGCTGCCGTCAGTCAGCCCAGACCCTTGATCAGGCTGCGGAACCAGTCTGTCAGCGTTTCGTTCTTGTAGTCGGTGAACTCGCCGGCGTCCATGAACATTCCGTGCTCCTTACACACCTCATACCAGATATGCGGTTGGTCAGGGTCGGCGACCTTTTCCATGTCTTTACCGCAGCGTGGGCAGGCGGCGTCGTCAACGGCGTCCCATTTCTTGCCCTCATCGGGATCGCCAGTGTCCAGGGCCTCACCCATCCATTTACCCTTGAGTAGGTCTGCTTCTCCCTTATCGAACCACATTCCCTGGCAATTGCTACAGCGATCTATCAGCACATCAGCGCCGTAGGAGATCTCTTCCATGCCGTGGCCACACTTCGGGCACTCTATACTGTGAATGTCAGGGTTGTACTCCATATCGGCTCTCCATTGATTGCCATTCCTCGTTTTTTCGCCTGCTGTGCGAAAACCGGTCCCCGGTGTAACCCTGTGGATTATCGTATGCGGCTACTGTCAGAGCAAGGAGCGGTGCGGGAAAACCATCGCTGCGGTGCCCCGATGCGGTGACAGGTCTTCGGCGACAGACCTAGCACCAACTGGCCTCTGCCCCGGGTCGTTTCAGCAGCTCCTCTATATTGGCGTTCAGAATGCGATAACCGACGTTGCCGTACAGTATTTGTCGACCGTCGTTCAGCACCCAGGTCGGGCTACCCCTGACGCCGAGGTCGAGCGCATTTTTCTGGTCGGTGCTCAGCGCGGCCACTGCCTTACCATTGTCAATGGTCGATTCCAGCGCCGGGATGTCCAGATCCCGTTGCCGGGCGAGGTCCAGCAATAATCCGAGGTCGCCTATGTCCTGGCCCTCCACGAAAAAAGCGCGGCGAATGTGCAGGGCCAAATCCTCGGCTGCCGCGTGACCGCTCACGATGTTCGCCGCTTTCAGCAGGATGTGGGCCAGCTGCGATGACCGGGGTCTGACGCTGGTCCAGATATCGCTGTGCAGGGGCGCGTCCGAATAGGGCTGTGCCGAATGTTCGACGTGTTCGGCGAATTGCGCGAACCCGTCGTCGGCTCCCCACCGCTGTAAAATTTTGTGGTGAGCGTCACCAAAAATATCCACGTAACGATGGCGCACCTCAATTGCCCCGCCCCACTGTCGCTGCAACTCCTCAAGCCTGGGCTGGGCTATCCAGGCCCATACGCACAGAATGTCGGTGTAGTAATCGATCGCGGTGGCAGAGCTCGCGTTATCGGGCATGGTCAGATTCCCTGTTGATGGGAGGTTAGTGTGCAGCTGCGAGCTGCGCCAACGTTGCAGGCCGGTCTGTAGGTGTGATCCCAGTGGGCGATCTTGAGTATCAGGCAGTACTTCGGCCTGGCGCTTTTTACATGTGAGCTATCTTATTGATGGCGCCAGGCTGTGCCCTTCATCATTTGCTCGAATTTGCCACGCAAGCCCACAAACCAGCCAGGGGCTGCAGGCCCTTCTCCAGCAGGCGATAATCCTGGGTGTTCGCTGGTGATTTTGTGGAGTATGTGCTCCTGGGAAGCACCGATGTCTACCGCCAGGATGTGTTTGCCCGCTTTCAGGCTGTCGCGGAAGCGAATGAAATCAGCGTGTGGTTCCTGTATTCCGATCAGTCCGCCCTCCCAGGTACAGAAACCGAGCACGATCACCGCGAGGAACACAGGCGGCACCCAGCTGATGGTTGCGGCAATGCCAGTGGCCCATGCCGCCGCCAGTATGAGTGCGGCGCCAATGGCACCGATGAGCGCACCGCGCTCTGTACCGCCGACCACATTTTTACGCAGTACGGCTTCGACGGCGTTGAGACGGTGTGTCTTTACGCCGGCGTCATCTTCGCTTAGCACATGGATTTGCGGTGTGATGACACCGGACTGCTCAAGTTCTTGTTCGATGACCTTGAGCTCGTCCAGATCTTCACTGATAAAGTAGTGGCGTTTCATGCGGCGTTCCCCTGTCAGGCTTGAATAGGTTGAGGATGCTGTACATAAATAGTCATATTGAGTATAGCACTGGCGGTTTCACACGCCATGCGTGTGATGATTTTTATCTTTTTGTGGAATATTCCCCGGTGCCGTTAGCGCAGGAGCGCATAAAAAGCAGGTAAGAAGCAGCTTTTTAGTAACCTTTTGATCTGACAGCACAAGCCGAGGAATTTGTTAATGTTTTTTCGTTACAAAGGCCTGGATTGATAGATGAATAACGATTAAGAACAGCTACATCTTCAGGATGATCTTGCCCATATGTTGGCCGCTTTGCATATGGCCGTGTGCCTGCTCGACCTGATCCAGAGGATAGATGCTGTCGATCAACGGTTTGATTTGCCCACTGTTCAGCAGTGGGTACACGTGCGACAGGATCTCGTCGACCATCACAGCTTTCTGCGCGAAGGTCTGCGCACGCAGTGTGGAGCCGGTCATTGTAATGCGCTTCATCAGCAGGGGGGCGAAATTGACCTCGGCCTTGAAGCCTCTCATGTAGGCGATATTGACGATACGGCCCTCGGGGGCTGCCAGGTTGAGGTTTTTCTGGATGTAATCACCACCGATCATGTCGAGGATGACATCGATCTTGTTGTTGAATCCCAGGCCGGTGAGTACTTCTTCGAAGTCCTCTGTTTTGTAGTTGATTGCACAGGTAGCGCCGTGGGCTTCCAGTGCGCGGCACTTCTCGATAGTGCCGGCTGTGGTGTAAACCTTGGCACCCATTGCAGAACACATCATCACCGCCAGGGTACCGATACCGCTGGCGCCCCCGTGTATCAGCACGCGCTCGCCCGACTGCAGGCCGGCCCGCTGGAACAGGTTGTGCCACACTGTCAGCAGTGCCTCTGGCAGCGCGGCCGCCTCGGCCTTGCTGAACCCGGTGGGAATGGGCATGCACTGCCCGATGGGAGCCACCGCGTACTCGGCGTAACCGCCCCCGTGGGTCAGTGCGCAGATGCGATCTCCCACCTGCCAGTTCGTGACCTGCTCGCCCAGCGCCTGCACAGTCCCGGCAACTTCCAAGCCCATCACAGGCGAGGCATCCTCCGGCGGCGGATACAACCCCTTGCGTTGCAGCAGGTCGGCGCGATTGAGCCCGGCGGAATGGACTTTTATCAGTACCTCGTCGGCACGCGGTGTCGGTACCGGGCCGAGTTCAATGCTCAGGCGGTGGCTCTCGGGATCAACTGCCACGTGGCGGCACTGATCGGGGGCTGGGGTCGGTTCGCTCATTCCGGTACGTCCTTTTCTGGTTGCCGCATGGCACTCATCGGCCGAATCCATGCGATGCAGCAGACTCTAGTCTAGCCTAGGGCAAATGGCGATGGACAGCGCCACTTTCGATACGGGCCGCAATTTGCTCCTCGCTAAAGCCAAACTCGCGCATTATATCCTCGCTGTGTTCGCCGATATTGGCTGCGATGCAGTGAACCTCCGCCTGTGTGCGGCTGAAGCGCGGTGCCGGCGCCGGTTGCCATACCTCGCCATCGTCCAGAAAGGTGCCTCGTGCCTGGTGGTGAGGGTGATGTCGCACCTCGCTCATCGACAGCACCGGCGCGTAACAAACGTCCGCATCGTCGAATATCGCATCCCATTCATCCCGGGTTTTGCGTTTGATGATAGCGCTCATGCGCTCTTTCATCGCAGGCCAGTTCTCCATGTCGAACTGGTTTTCGAAGTGTCTCGCATCATCGCCCAGCTTTTGTAGCAGCGCGGCGTAAAACTGGGGTTCGATCGATCCCAGCGAAATGTATTTGCCATCGGCGGTTTCGTAGACTTCATAGAAGTGTGCGCCCGAGTCGAGCAGGTTGGTGCCGCGCTCATCGGTCCAGAAGCCCACCTGGTGAGCCGCGAACGTGCTGGCCATCAGCGTGGCCGCGCCGTCGATCATCGCGGCATCGACAACCTGTCCCTTGCCGGAAGTCCTGGTCTCCAGCAGGGCGCACACCATGCCGTAGGCCAGCATCAGTCCGCCGCCGCCGAAGTCGCCCACCAGGTTTAACGGTATCGCGGGTTTCTCGCCGGCGCGCCCGATCGGGTGCAGTGCACCGGACAGCGCGATGTAGTTAATATCGTGGCCGGCAGCGCGAGCCATCGGGCCCTGCTGGCCCCACCCGGTCATGCGGCCGTACACCAGCGCTGGATTGCGCGCCAGGCAGACCTCGGGGCCCAGCCCCAGCCGCTCCATCACGCCGGGCCGATTTCCCTCCAGCAGGGCGTCCGCCTGCTCCAGCAGCGTCAGCACCGTATCGATACCCTCTGCATGCTTCAGGTCGATGCTGATACAGCGCTTGTTGCGGTTGAGAAAGTCCAGCCTCGGGTTGTGTGCAGCGGCAAACACGCTGCCGCCGGGGCGTTCCACGCGAATGACGTTGGCGCCCATATCGGCCAATAACATCGCGGCGAACGGTCCAGGCCCGATCCCTGCAATTTCTATGATAGTAAGCCCCTGAAGTGGTCCCATGGCGTGCTCTCCGAATCTGTTGCAGTTTGTGTGGTGGATGCGGGGCAGGGTGACGCGATCGCGGGCTCGTCGCAATGGCGCTACAGGTCTTAAGGGGTGTCCTTGCAGATCAGGTGCTCAAACATGCCGCGGGCTTCCTCGAGCTTGGCGAAGATGGGGTAGTTGCTGTCCATGGCCCAGCTGGTGGTGAGCATATTCAGGGTGCCGACCACCATCGCGGCGAGAATCTCGGCAGAAAATGTGGTTTGCACATCGCCGATGGCGACGCCAGCGCTGATCAATTGCGTGAAGCTGGACATGGCCGTGTCGCCGACTTCGCGCTGGCGTTCCGAGTCCTCGGCAAAGGTGGACGGCGCCAGCAGGATCAGCTGGCGGTCGATATCATCGTAGCCGGCAAAGTTCGATTCAATGTAGTCGATCATCGCTTCCAGGCGGTCGCGCGTGGTCTGGTGGTTCGCCAGCAACAGGCGCAGCATCGGTTCAGACTGGTCGTACAGCCGGGATATCCCGAGGCCCCCGAGGAGGCTGTGCTTGTTCGGAAAATGCCCGTAGAAGGTGCGGCGGGCGACGTCGGCCTGCACACAGATCTGTTCGATACTGGTTTCTTCTATACCCTGTTCACGAAACAGCTGATACGCCGCTTCCTCGATGCGAGTGCGGATCTCCTGCTTGCGCTTTTCGCGGCGCCCGACGGGGGCCTCAGCCGTGTCCATGAAATTTCCGTAACACTGTTGCATTCGACTAAACATTAAACTATTTTGTATACAAATGTGCAAGCTTGCTCATTTGGGAAGCTATTGCCTGCTTTTCAAGCAACAGGAATTTAAAGGTGCCAGAATGTCTGAACGTTTGATTGTGGTGTCAACCGACTGCCACGCGGGTCTGCCCATTGCCGATTACAAACCCTACGTGGAATCGAAATATCACGAGATGATGGATATGGCAGTGCCCATCACCGTCGATATGATGGAAAAGGCCGAGTCCACATTCCTGATCAAGGAAATCAACGATGCCTGGCGCGCACCGATCAAGCAGGAGCTGACTGGCGCCTGGGATTACAAGGAACGACTGAACATGTTGGCCAACGACGGTATCGCCGCCGAGGTCATTTTCCCTGACGGTATCACCGAAAAGAACACGCCGCCGTTCGGTGCGGGTCTCGGCCTGTCGCCGCGCGACATGGTGCCAGAGTTGCAGTGGGCTGGCGCTATGGCCCACAACCGCTGGCTGGCTGAGTGGTGTGCTAATGATCCCGCCCGTCATATCGGTGTCGCCTCGATTCCCTTGTTGTGGGATGTGCAGCAGGCGGTGGAGGCTGTGCAATGGTGCGTTGAGAATGGCCTCAGGGCAGTGATGATCCCCACCTTGTGGGGCGAGCACGATGCCTATCACCACGTGAAGTACGATCCCTTCTGGGCTGTGTGTGAAGAATTAGAAGTGATTGTTCACTTTCACTCCGGGCCGGCCCCGCACCCGGAATACTTCGGCGCCGGGTTTCCGGTAGAAGACAAGAGAGACGAGATGCCCGGTGCCATGGGCATTTATGTCTCGGAAGTGATGTGGTGGCTGTACCGCCCGTTAACCTTCATGATCTGGGGTGGCGTGTTCGAGCGTTTCCCGAAACTCAAGACTATGATTGTTGAAGGCGGCACGATGTTCATGTTGCCTTCCTGGCTGCGCCTGATGGACTTCCACTACACCGAGGGCCAGATTTCCGCGAAGCTGGGCAATTTCCGCAAGCACCTGTCGCTGAAGCCCAGTGAATATTTCGCACGCAATATCGGCATCGGTGCCTCCTGCGTGTTGCGCCCCGACCTGGACATGCGCGACGAGGTGGGCCTCGAGAAAGTGATGTGGGGCAGTGATTTCCCTCACCCTGAGGGCAGCTGGCCGAATACCGCGCAGTACTTCAAGGACAATTTCAGCAATTTCCCCGAAACGGATGGGCGCAAGATTCTGGGCGAAAACGCGATCAAATTTTACGGATTGGATAGGCAGCGCCTGCAGGCTGTCGCTGACGAAATAGGCCCCACGGCGGCGCTCTTCAACTGAATCTTCCAGCAACAGGAATGACATTTCCAAAGAGGTATTATGACAATCGTAGAAGCATGTGAATCCAGAACCAATGTCACCCCGGAGTTTCCCATGGGTTGGTATTCCGTTGCCCGATCGCACGAACTGCTGGTGGGAGAGGTCAAGCCCGTGCAAGCGTTTGATCGGGAACTTGTGCTCTATCGCACCCGCTCAGGACTGGCGGTTGTTCAGGATGCCTTCTGCCCGCACCTGGGTGCACACCTCGGCCACAAGGGCCGCGTCGTCGGCGAGACTGTCCGCTGCCCGTTTCACGGTTGGCGCTATGACGCCGATGGCAAATGTGTAGAGATTCCCTACTGTGATGAGATTCCCGAGCGCGCGCGACTGCGCACCTGGCATGCCGAGGAAAAAAACGGAGAGGTGTATATCTGGTTCCACCCGGAAAATACCAGCCCCGAGTGGCCGCTGCCGGAATTGCCCGAGCTTGGCGATCCCAACTGGACGTCGCCGCGTTATACCGAACACCTGGTGCCCGCGCATGTGCAGGATATTTGTGAGAACTCCTGCGACCCGGTGCATTTCCAGTTCGTACACGGCCAGAAGGCAGTCCCCGATTCCAACGTTACCATCGATAAAGACGGGCGCACCATGCACCTGCATTCTGAAATGACCGATGCCGATTACCCCGGACACTTGCATGCCACAACCTACAGTCCCGGTTTTGCGATGGTGCGCACGAATTATGGGCCCGGCGCCGAAATGATCATGTACAACAGCGCCCAGCCTATCAATCGCAATGAGACCATGATGCGCTGGACGCTGATAGTGCGCCGCGAGATCGAAGACGCTGTGGGTGATGATGTGATGGAAGGGATCATTTCAGGCCTCAGCGATGACTACCCGATCTGGGCCAATAAGGTGCACAAGCATCGCCCCGTATTCTGCAAGGAAGACAAGACGCTGGTGCTGTTCCGCAAATGGGTGCGCCAGTTCTACCTGACTTCCAAAGACAAGCGGGAGATAGCGTAGCAATGCAGGATTTCAATAATAAGGTCGCGGTCATCACAGGCGGTGCCAGTGGTGTCGGTCGCTCCCTCGCCTTTGCGCTGGGGCGCCGCGGTGCAAAAATTGCCGTGGGCGACGTCGACAAGAGCGCGATGGAGCAGATACGCGCGGACCTCGCCGCCGAGAATATTGAGGCCATCGTCGAATTTTGTGATGTCACCTCGGTAGAGAGCCTCAGTGCACTGGCGGACAAAACCGAGACCGCGTTCGATGGCATCGATCTGGTGTTTGCCAACGCCGGTATCGGCGCCGGCGAGTCCGGTGCAATGTGGGATTACTCAGAAAAAGACTGGCAGTGGTGTCTCAACGTCAATATGTGGGGGGTGATCAATTCCATCCGCGCATTTATGCCCAGGCTCATCGCGCGCAATGAAGAAGCCCATTTTGTGGTGACGGGCTCGGGCAATGGCGCTCTGTTGGTCTACCCGGATCAGCCTATCTATACGGCGAGCAAGGCGGCAGTGCACGCGATCACCGAAAACCTGCACTATCAGGTGCAGGCGGCGCAGAGCCCGGTTAAAGTGAGCGCATTGTTCCCGGGCCCCCACGTGGTCGACACCGGCCTGTTCAACTCCGGTCGGGTGCGCCCGCAGGAGTTGAAAAAAGATGTCGAAGGTAATGAATCCGGCATCAGCTCTGTCGAGGATATGATCAAGATGTGCGAGGAGTTCGGTATCGAACTGCAAACCACTCATCCGGATGAAGTGGCAGAAATGGCAGTGCAGGGGCTTCAGCAAGACGCCTTCTGGTTGCTGGCTACAACGCCGGAAACAGACGCCAAGATCCGTGCGCGAGCCGAGATGATTCTCAACCGAGAAACCCCTGTGCCCAATATGGTGGGTGCGTAATCCAGCAACGACAATTCATAAGGGAAATAAAATGAGCAATGAACCGAGTGCACCCCAGGGCAACCCGGGGGATATCGTCAATTGGCCCATGCTGAAGATCCAGTATCGGACTGACCCGGATAAAATCGCCGCCCTGCTGCCGCCGGGCATCGAGCCCGGCGCGCAGCCGAACGTGAACCTCACTATCTACAACTTTCCAGTGCCCGATGAACCCGAGTACGGCATCGTCACCAGCGTAGATGCTGTCTACAACGGCGTCGCTGGCGAGTACACGCTGGGCTATGGCATTGATCAGGAGTCGGCGATTTTTGTCAGCCAGGAAACCAATGGCCAGCCCAAGTATCCCTGCACCACCGAATTTTACCGTCTCGGGCCCCAGGTTAAAGCGCGTTGCACGCACCAGGGCTATACATTTGTTGAGTTCCAGGGCTTTTCCAAGGGCCCCTCTGATCCGGGTGAACCGTTCCAGCAAAACGAGTTCTGGCTGAAGTATTCCCGCGCTGTCAGCGTTGGTGGGCCGGCCACTGGCTTCGATTTTCCGCCACATGTGGTGCGTGTGCGCAGCGAATACGGCACCGCCTGGCGCGAGGAAGTTGACGGGACGTTGACGCTGCGCGACAGCCCCTGGGATCCCCTGACCACGTTGCTGCCAATGCGCGAGCAGCTGTCATCCTACCTCTGGTGGCCGACCTTCCTCGACCGTGAGATGACACTGGCGGGACAACTGGATGCAGAGAAGTTCCTGCCGTATGCGGATACCATTTCGGGTTCGCGCTGGCCGGGTACCAATGGTGGACCCAAGCGCGACTGATCCGGGCACAGGAACCTCTCTGTGACAGGGAGGTTCTGTTCCATTCCCCGATTAGCTTGATAAGCAAGCTGTAACCGGTATCGCGAGCCGGCGCGCCGATAAGACCTGACGATGCAGATAATAAAAACCTGGCTCCCCGCCCTCACCGGTATGTGCTGCATGGCGTTCGGCTCCGGCATCATGAGTATTTACGGCTTTTTTGTGGAGCCCCTGTCACAAGAGTTTGGCGTCGGTGCCGCTGTGCTGAATACCGGCCCGATCGCCTTACTGCTGGTGCCGGCCTTGCTCGGCGCACTGATTGGCAAGTTGGCGGACAGGCTGCCTGTTCGGAATATCATGCTGGCGGGTGCCGCCATCGGCATGTTCGCGTTGATCGGTATCGGCCAGGCGCCGACACTGGTGTGGATCGCGGTGGGATTCGTCATTTTTTCACTCGGTATGTCGATGTACGGCCCAGTGGTGGTCAACGGCATGCTGGTAAAACTCTATTCCGGTCGCGAAGCGCGCGCACTGGCCCTGGCTGCTATCGGTGTGAGCCTGGCGGCCATTACTTTACCGCCGCTAATCGGCAGCCTGCTGGCCCACTTTGACTGGCGACTGGCACTGCAGATACTCGCGGCGGGGCTGCTTGTCGTGCTGTGGATGATGATTCTGGCCGGTACGCCACGCGGCGTGGTGGAGACCGTCGGCAGCGCTGAAACGCTGGTAGCTGGCGCCTTCTACCGAATCAGGGCATTCTGGCTGATCGGATTGTGCGTGGCGCTGGGTCTCAATGTGATGATCGTGCTGACGATATGCTTTCCACCGTTTTTCACTGGCAGGGGTTACTCGGTGGCAGATGCGGGTTGGTTTCTCGCGATTTCCGGCCTGGCCGGGCTGGCGGGTAAGAGCTGCCTTGCCTGGCAGGGCGATACTGTGCGCAACGCCGTCAAATGGCTGGCGGCTGGCCTGCTGCTGATGCAGGTTGCCGGCCTGCTGTTGCTGTATTTATCCGTGGAGACCTGGCAGGTGGTTATCGCGCTGATCCTGCTGGGCGCTGCGAATGGCGCGTTTATACCGATGCACCCCTATCTCAACAGCCGGTATTTCGACGCCTCTATCATCAGCCAGGTGACAGGCGCCCAGATGCCCCTGTTCTTGCCATTCGGGCTCACCGGCGCACCACTGGCCGGTTACGTCTTCGACCAGACCGGCAGCTACGATATTGTGATGCTGGCACTGGCGGCAACGCTGGTTATCGCGGCGGTACTGATAGCGTGCACACCCGCGACGGCCAAACAGCGTTCAAATTGACGCAAGGCGCGGCCGCCGTTTTTTGCTAGTATCTGCCCCGACATTTCCAATGTGAGCCGTTTGCCACTCAAGGGAGTAACCCATGCCAATGTACCTTCGGAAAAAATTACACGCGCTGCTGCTGATTATTATGAGTGTCGTGGTGCGTTTCTCGCCCTCACTGCGGCATATCGCGTTCGCCGGCAGCGGCAGTTCCCGCCAGTTGTGTGAACACATCGTCCATACCGGCGCGAAAAAAGTCCTGGTGGTGACGGACAAGCCCCTGCGCGACCTGGGCGTGGTCGACAAAGCGGTCGCCGGCCTGCTGGCGGCGGGTGTGGATGTCGCCTATTACGACGGCGTGCTTCCAGATCCCACATTTGACCAGGTGACAGCGGGTGCTGCCGTTGCCAGATCCCACGGAAGTGAGGTGGTGCTGGCCATCGGTGGTGGCTCTTCCATGGATGCCGCCAAGATTATCGCTGCCGCGGCGACCAGCACTGCCTCGCCGACGGAGTGGGTGGGCATGGGCAAGATCAAGCACACCGTACTCAAGCTCTACGCGATCCCGACGACATCAGGCACCGGTTCGGAGGCCACCATGGGCGCGGTGATTTCCGACGTTGTGACACACGAGAAAAGCATCATCATGGCGGATAGCCTGCTGCCGACGGCGGTGGCCCTGGACGCCGACCTGATCGTCGGCCTGCCACCCCATATTACCGCCGCCACCGGCATGGATGCGCTGACCCACGGCATTGAAGCCTATATTGGCGTGTGGGACCGCGGCACGCGGTTAGAGGACGCTCGCCTTGCTATCAAACTGATCTTCGAGCATCTCGCCGATGCCTGCAGTGATGGCAGCAACCTGGATGCGCGCAATGCAATGACGATGGCCGCCTACTACGCGGGTTTGGCGATCAATCAGGTCAATGTGGGCAATGTGCACGCGATTGCTCACCAACTGGGTGGAAAGTATGGCATTCCACACGGCCTGGCGAATTCCCTGGTGTTGCCGCATGTGCTGGAGTTTTGCAGTGAGGAGGCACAACAACGATTGGCGGAACTGGCTGTGCTGATCGGGGTCGGTAAAGTGGGGGAGGCCCCCGGCGCGCTGGCCTACAGGTTCATTCAGGCGGTCAAGGACCTGCGCACTGAGGTGGGTATTCCGGATCAGATGGACGTGATCAAACGCGAAGACTTTGAGGCCATCTGTACGCTGGCGATCAAGGAGGGAGCCGCGTATCCCGTGCCAAGGCTGCTGGATCGAGAGAATGTGATGCTGATCCTGAACAAGATTTCAAAATAGTATCCGCAGCGGCAGGGGCTTCCTTACGGAGGATTTAGGTGGCAACCGCCCATATCGGGCCTATAATGACAGACCGTATTACGATGGAGTTATTGAATATGGAACATGATGCAGACCAGCACAGCCTACAATGTCCCAAGTGCCATCACGGCATGGAGGAAATTACGCACGAGGGTATTACCATTGACCGCTGTACCAATTGCATGGGTCTCTGGTTTGATGAGGATGAGGTTCACCAGCTCAAGGCCCTTAAGGACGGGCATATGGTCGACACCGGGGACGCGAAAGAAGGTTGGAAATGGGATAGCCACTCTGACATCAACTGCCCGCGCTGTGGCAAGGAGATGGAAAAATCTGCCGACCCCAGGCAAAAGCATATCTGGTATGAACTGTGCCCTGAGCACGGCCTGTTTATGGATGCCGGCGAGTTCAAGGATTTCAAGTTCGAATCCATACTCGATCGCTTCCGCAGCCTCATCAAGGGCGATCGCAATATCGTCGCACCCTGAAGCACGGGCCCGGCGCTGCAACCACCCGACGCCGGGTCGGGTGACACTGCTGCGGAGCTAATCAGTGTCTGATGTTGCAGGGTTCTGCTGATACCAGTGCACGCCCTGTGTATCGGTGGTACGTGTTATACCGCGCCTGCCCAACAAGCAGTTCAGGTGCGCAAGGGTCTCACCTGTCGCCAGGCCGAACGATTCGCCTTCAAGCTCTCGGTTGAACAGGGCGGGAAAGCAGTCGACCACGCGCCGGGGCTGTTCAAGGTAATCAAAAAGACTGGACAGATCGTCCTTGTGGCCTTCAATTAACTGGTTGAGGCGCACATGCAATCCATAGAATGGTGCCTCATGAGAAGGCAATACCAGCAGGTCGTCGGGCAGGATCTCCCGCAATCGGGCACTGGAGCGCAGCCACTCGTTCAGTGGATCTCCCGCCGGCTCGGTGGGAAAAACACTGACATTCGGTGTGATGCGCGGGAGCACCTGGTCACCGGAAATCAGCAGCTTTAGAGCCGGGCAGTAAAGCGTCGCGTGTTCGGGTGAGTGACCACTGCCGATGATGACCTGCCAGTAGCGATCGCCGATGGTAATGGTTTCCCGGTCAACCAGCCGGCGGAAACTGTCAGGCAGCGTCGAAATGGCGCGGCCAAAATTGCCGAACTTCTGCCGGTACTTATCCAGTTGTGCGTCATCGTAACCGGCGGCCCTGTAAAACCGTATTGCCACATCCGGCGCCTGCCGCCCGGTGTCGGCTTTCATCGCGCGGCACATCAGGAATTCCTCGCGCGACATCCACAAATCGCAGTCGAATCGCTCGCTCAGCCAGCCGGCCAGCCCCACATGATCGGGGTGCATATGCGTGCAGATAACGCGGTTGACAGGTTTGCCCTGCATGAAACCGCTGAACAACTGCTCCCAGGTCTCGCGTGCACCGGGGATGTCGAGACAGGTGTCCACCACCGTCCAGCCGTCCCCGTCCTCCAGCAACCACAAGTTGATGTGATTCAATGACATTGGCATCGAGAAGCGGGCCCAGTAGACACCGTCGGCGATTTTTTCTGGCTCACCGGGCGCCGGGTCTGCACGGCGCGAATAGGGGTAGGTGAGCCCGTGATACAGCTCGGGACTGGGTTCCAGCATGGGCACTGCTTCCGTATTTTCGATCAAGAAAAGGGGATTTGAGTGCTATTGTAGTCGCTAGCGGCTGGAATGACAGCCGGCCCTAGCCGACCCCGCGCTCGCTGTCGCCCCAGTACTGCGCCCGGACCGCCTTTTTATCCGGCTTGCCCACGGGTGTCAGTGGAATCCCCGCGACAAAATCGATGGACTTGGGAGACTGCACCGAGCCCTTGGCGCTCTTGACCAGCGCCTGCATCGAGGCGACCAGTTCGTCGCTGGCTTCAAAGCCGGGCTTGAGTACAACCACCGCTTTGACCGCCTCGCCCCAATGGTCATCGGGAACGCCGATAACAACGACCTGGCCTACGGCCTCGTGGGTGGTCAACACATCCTCCACCTCGCGCGGGAACACATTGAAGCCACCGGTGACGATCATGTCCTTGGTGCGATCCACAATATAGAGGAATCCGTCCTCATCCAGCTTGCCGACATCGCCGGTGTGAAGCCAGCCGCCCGCGAAAGCCTCTGCCGTTTGCTCCGGCATGTCCTTGTATCCCCTCATGACCAGTGGGCCGCGAATGCAGATTTCGCCCGCCTCGCCGGGTGCAACTTCGTTGCCCTCGGGGTCGCGCAGGCTCATGTGAACCCAGGGAGTGGGACGGCCACAGGACGACAGTCGCTGGGGCTTGGACAGGTCATGATCCTTCTTGCGCATATTGGCGATAACCATGGGGCACTCGGATTGTCCGAAGAACTGGTAGAAGATTTGACCCCATTTTTTTATCCCCTCCTCCAGCCGTGCCGGGCTCATTGGTGAGGCGCCGTAAAATATGGTTTCCATGCTGGACATGTCAGCCGTGGCAGAGCGCGGTGAATCCAGCAGGAAGTACAGCATCACCGGCACCAGCATGGTACAGGTGATCCGGTGTTTTTCGACCATGTCGAAAAACTCGTCGGGGCTGAAACCCTGCATTACGTAAAAAGCGCCGCCCTTTTGCAGCACAGGAATGAAGAAGGCCGCTGCGGCGTGAGACAACGGGGTTGCCATCAGCATGCGTATTTCCTCGGGAAATTCCCACTCGGCGAGCTGGATCTGTGTCATCGCTGAGGTGACGCTGTAGGTGCTCATCACACCTTTGGGCTTGCCCGTGGTGCCACCGGTGAAGTTGACGGAGGAGATGTCGTCGGGGAGGACGTCCGGCGCCACCAGCGGTTTCGGCGTGAATGTCGCCGCCAGCGCCAGGTAGTCATCGCCTATCGCATTGGGGCCGAAGCCGAGCAGGTTTTTCAGCCCCGGGACTCGCTCCTTCAGTTGCCCTGCCAGTTCCGCGAACACTGAGGCATCAAATATCAGTGTTTCGATTTCAGCGGCTTCAAGCACATAGGCGTGGTCGTCGAGCGAGCCCAGTGGATGCAGCGGTGTACCGATGCAACCGGTGAGTTGCATCGCTGCGATGTTTGCCAGCACTTCCGGCCGGTTCGCAGAGATAATCGCTACCCTGCTACCCACGCCCATACCTTTGGATTGCAGCGCCTGCACCATCTGGCTGGCACTTTCGCGTACATCCTTGTAGCTGGCCACTTTGTCGCCCAGAAACAGGCAGGGTTCATCATTGTAACGGTTGAGGCCATCAATCAGCAGGTGGGGCATCAGAGGTTGGTGTCGCAGCGCATCGGTTGTCATAGTGTCTCCAGATGTAAGATTTTGTTTTCGGGTATTCAGTCTTGTATTTGCAGTGCGCGCCGCAGTACGGCGAACATTTCCCTGGATTCGCGCCGGCTGACCTGGGCGCTGGTAAAAAGGCTGGAGCCGTGGAACGTGCCGGGGAAGCTGTGCAGTTCGGTGGCGACACCGGCCCGCATCAGTTTCAGTGCGTACTCCACGCCTTCATCGCGCAGCGGGTCGAACTCCATGGTGTTGATATATGCCGGCGGCAGGTCCGATAAATCCTCGGCCCGGGCAGGGGCCGCGTGATAGGGCACATCATCCGCACCGCGCTGGTACTGGTCGCCGAGGTAAAAGTCCCAGCTCAGTTCGGCATTGGGTCGGTTCCACATGGGCGTATCGACAAACTGCCGCATGCTGGCGGTTTGCAGCCGGTCGTCCAGTTCGGGGATGCCCAGGTACTGAAAACAGATCTGCGGGCCGTTGCGGTCTCTTGCCAACAGTGCGACCGCGGCTGCAAGGCCGCCGCCGGCACTCAGTCCGAATACTGCCAGGCGTGCCGGGTCGACCTGTAACTCGGCGCTGTTGCTACTGGCCCATTGCAGCGCCGCATAGCAGTCTTCCAGTGCACCGGGGTAGGGTGTCTCGGGCGCGAGGCGGTAGCCGACAGAGATGATCACCACGCCCAGCTCGCGACAGAGCGCGAAGCAGGTACCCTGCTCGCCGTCGAGGTTGCCGATAACAAAGCCGCCACCATGAATTTGCAATATTCCAGGTACAGCTTCACTGACTCCGTCGGGGGTGTAGATACGCACGGGGACATCGGGCGCGCCTGCCGGGCCCGCAATCAACCGGTTCTCGACGGTAACGCCACTGTCGTCGAGATCTGAGCTCATGGATGCGACCAGTTCCGAAAAGCTTGCCCTGGCCTGCTGGGGATTGCTGATCGTCAGTGTAGTGTCCGGCAGAAACTCCAGCATTTCTGCCAGTTCTGGGTCGTAGTTATAGCTCATCGTTATCCATTCCCTGATGTCTGTCGCGTGCCGCACTGTTTTCTTCGAGCAATGATCTGGAAAGCCAGGTCATTCCGGGAGGCGAGATCAAAGCGCAGCCAATAGACTATACTGTCCAATTACAATGTGTATCTCAAGAGTATAAGAAAGGATACTTTTGGGCAGAGTAATTCTCGCCGCCCGGTGTCGCATGCCCGCCTTACGGACAATAACCCATATCGGTAATATTGCGGGTTCTGCGACCTGTCTCACAGTTCGCGCTTTAGTTCTGTCATGTCGCGTCTATAGTATTTAAAAGAAAACAGGAGAGAGTTCCGGAGCGCTCACAATGGCACAGTTAGACACTCGCAGCACAGACGCCAGATACCGTACAAGCAGGATGTTTCAGGACAATGGTGGCTGGTTTTTCAAAACTCGTGAAGGTGAAACTGTCGGGCCGTTCCCGGAAGAGCTGGAGGCATCTACCCAGTTGGAAGTGTATATCCGGTTGGTCAATTCCGGACTGTTGCCTTGCCAGGAAGCGCTGAGACCGACTGCAGTGGATAAAAAGCAAGCTGGGTGAGCGCGGTTGTGCAGAACCTGTTCTGGTGTAATAAGCCTCGCCTTGCACTTCCACCGGCACCCGGTGCCTGCTAGCCTGAACGACACCCGCCTCCCTCTGCTGGAAAGCTTATGCATCGTTTACTGCACCTGACTTCACTGATTTGCCTTTTCACCTTCGGTCCAGCGATAGCCGTTTTCGCCGGTGAGCCCGCCACCGAAGAACCCCAGCCCCCTGTCGTCCTCAGCTCCGGTGCCGAGGGCGGTGGCTACTGGAACGCCGCGAACCGTATGCAGTCTGTCGCAGCGGCAAGAGCAGACCTGGCGGTGGACATCCTGCCCAGCAGCGGTTCCCTGGAAAACCTTGAGAAGTTGCTCGATGAAAATAGCCCGGTGAACCTGGCCTTCGCCCAGGCGGATGCGGCGCAGTATTACCTTGATCAGCACCGCGGACAGATTGAGAAGCTCGATTTGCTGGAGAGTATCGGGCAGGAGTGTGTCTTCATCATGGCCGGAGTGGACAGCGGCATCCGCAACGAAAAAGATTTTCACGACGCCAGCGATTTACGCCTCGGTATTGCCAGTCCCAGCAGCGGTGTTGCGGTGACGTTCAACTACATGGTGAGCGAGATACCGGCCATGGCAGATATCGATGTCAGCTACGGCGATACCATGGCTGCGATGGAGCAGTTGAACTCCCCGGATGGTCCCGTGGATGCGGTGATGGTGGTGCACAGGCCGCGCTCCCATTCGCAGGAAGTGGATTACGCACTGGCACACAGCGATCGCGTTCGCTTCGTCGAGTTGAACGATGAGCTGTTCCTGCAGGGGATGTGGAACGGGGACAGGATTTATCGCACCATGAAACTGGCGATGCCGGAACCGCATGCGCCGGTACAGACCCTCTGCGTCCGGGGTTTACTGCTGGCGAACAAACAAAAACTGTCGATCGAGCAGCGCAATAAACTGGGTGACCTGATGCTGTACCACTGGATGGAAATCTACCCGACGCAGTAAAAAACGCCGTTGCGGCGCTGTCGCTCAGGTGCCAGTAGTATCACTGTCGGGTGAGACCCTCTCCAGGAGTGCCCTTCCGGGGATGGATCGCAGTAACTGTTGTGTATAGGGTTGCTGCGGGCGTTCGAACAGGTCCTCGGTGCCAGCCTGCTCCACAATCTTTCCTTTGTGCAGTACCACGATACGGTCCGCCAGTTGGCGCACCACGGATAAGTCGTGTGAAATAAACAGCATCGTGAGGCCGTACTCCCGGCCCAACTCCCGCATCAGCTCCAGTATTTGCGCCTGAATCGTGACATCCAGTGCCGATACGGGTTCATCCGCGACCACGAAGTCCGGATGGGTGGCCAGTGCCCGGCCGATTGCGATGCGCTGGCGCTGGCCGCCGGAAAACTCGTGCGGATACTTGCGTACAAATGCCCGGGCCAGGCCGACATCGTCCATCAGGCGCAGGACATGTGCGCCCACTGTGCTGCGGCTTTCTATGCCGTGCAGTAACAGCGGCTCCGCCAGCGTGTCGTACACCGTCATCCTCGGGTTCAGTGATGCGAACGGATCCTGGAAGATGAACTGCATTCTGCGGCGCAGGTTTTTCAGATCCCGCCGCTTTAACGCGGTGACATCGGTGCCGTCGAAATCGATGTGGCCAGAGCTGACAGGCAGCAGGCGCAGCAGCGAGCGACCGATGGTCGATTTGCCACTGCCGGATTCACCGACCAGGCCCAGCACTTCTCCTCGCAGCACCTCAAAGCTGACATCGTCAACCGCTTTTACCACCGTCTTGCCAGACTGAAATGAGGTACACAGGTTTCGTACCGTCACCAATGGCTGCGATGCCGGCAGTGCAACCGGCTTGCCGCCGCGCGGAATCGCTCGCAACAATTTTTGTGTGTAAGGATGCCTGGCGTTGCGGAAGATATCCTCGCGGTTGCCCGTCTCCACGATGCGCCCCTGTTGCATCACCACGATCTGGTCGGCGATGTCCGCGACCACGGCGAGGTCGTGGCTGATAAACAGTACACCGATATTGCGTTTGGCCTGAAGCGCTGCCAGCAGCTTGAGAATTTGTGCCTGTATCGTGACATCAAGGGCGGTGGTCGGTTCATCGGCGATCAATAGTTCGGGCTCATTGATCAACGCCATGGCGATCATCACGCGCTGGCGCATACCGCCCGAAAACTGGTGGGGGTAGTTGTCGATGGTGGCAGCAGGATCGCGGATGCCTACCTCTTCCAGCAGTTCCAGCGCGCGCTTGCGCGCTTGCGCATGGCTGACCTTCTTGTGATACAGCAGCGGCTCCATTAGCTGCTTGCCGATTGTCATATAGGGGTTGAGGCAGGTCATAGGATCCTGGAACACCATGGCGATATCGCGCCCGCGAATCTTGCGCAGCTCGGCCGGTTTCAATTGCAGCAGATCCTGGCCGTGGAACAGGGCGCGGCCACCGTCGATACGCCCGGGCGGCTGTGGGATGAGCCCGAGCAGGCTGTAGCAGGCAACTGATTTGCCCGAGCCCGACTCCCCGATCACCGCAGTGATTTTTCCGGTCTCGACTGTGAAGCTGATATCGTCGACCGCCTTGTTGGTGCCCATACGGGTGACAAAACTGACGCTGAGATTTTCTACCTTGAGCACAGGGTCAGTCCTTCGCGCCGCGCACGTCCAGCGCATCGCGCAGTCCGTCGCCGAGGAAATTGAGTGAAAACAGCGTCAGTGTCAGCACCAGGCCGGGGAAGATCAGCAGCCAGGGATACTCTTCCATGCCCTCTGCGCCATAGGAAATCAGCAGGCCCCATGAGGTTTGCGGCGGTTGTACGCCCAGGCCCAGGAAACTGAGAAAGGCCTCCAGCAGCATCACGCTGGGAATGGTCAATGTGGTGTACACGATAATCGGCCCCAGTGCGTTGGGGATCAGGTGGCGACGAATAATGGTGGCGGGCGACAGCCCCAGCGAGATCGCCGCTTCTACAAATTCCTGCTGTCGCAGCGATTGCACCTGTGAGCGCATAATGCGCGCCATCGTCAGCCATTCCACGGCACCAATCGCCAGAAACAGCAGCAACATATTGCGCCCGAACACCACCATCAGCAGCACGATGAATATCATGAAGGGCAGCGCATACAGGATATCCACCAGTCGCATCATCACCGCATCCACCTTGCCGCCGGCATACCCGGCCACTGCTCCCCATGTCACGCCGATCAAAAGTGCTACCGCGGTGGCGATGAACCCTACGGCCAGAGAAACCCGGCCGCCGTACATGATCTGGGTGAGCAGGTCGCGGCCGTAGATGTCCGTGCCCAGCCAGTGAGCTGCCGACGGCGGTGTGGCGCCCATAGCGAGCTGCTGCTGCGCGTAGCCGTAGGGTGCGATCCACGGCGTCAGTACCGCGACCAGTACAAAAAATACCAGTACCGCGAGGCCGCATACCGCCAGCCGGTTGCGACGCAGGCGCAGCCAGGCGTCGCGCCACAAAGAGGTGCCCTGTTCGGCCTGTGCGATATCGGTAATCACCGGTGCGCTCATCTACCGCTCTCCGTACTGGCTGCGCAGCCGCGGGTTCATCCACGCCGCAAGTATGTCGGACAGCAGGTTGAACACCACGATTAGTGTCGCCAAAAACACGGTGGCGCCGAGAATCATGGTGTAATCGCGATTAAAGGCCGCCTGTACATAAAAGCGACCGAGGCCGGGTATCTGGAAAATGGTCTCCACCACGAAGGAGCCGGACAGCAGGCCGGCAAACGCCGGGCCGAGAAAGGCGACCACCGGTATCATGCCGCCGCGCAGGGCGTGGCCCACCACCACACGCCACTCGGGCAGGCCCTTGGCGCGCGCGGTGCGAATATAGTCCTGTGACATGACCTCCAGCATGCCGGCGCGACTCAGCCTGGCAATGTAGGCCGCATAGGTGGAGCCCAGAGTGATGGCTGGCAGTATTTTGTCGCCGGGCATATCGCCCCAGCCCGACACCGGCAGCCACTCCAGGTAAATGCCGAACACCAGAATCAGGATGGGGCCCATCAGCAGCGACGGCACGCAGATACCGATCATCGCCACCGACATGGGGATATAGTCCTGCGCTGTGTTGGGGCGCAGTGATGCGATTACGCCGGCGATGGCGCCGATGCTGATGGCCACCAGCAGTGCATAGAGACCCAGTTCCGCGGTAACGGGAAAGCCCGCGGCGATCAGTTCATTGACACTGCGCCCCGGGTATTTGAACGATGGCCCCAGATCGCCCTGCGCCAGATCACCGAGATAGGCGGTGTACTGCTCGAACATCGGCAGGTTCAGCCGGTACTGGGCTTCGAGCGCCGCCTTGACCTCGGGTATGACCGCCTTCTCACTGGAGAAGGGGCCGCCCGGTGCCAGGCGCACCAGAAAAAACGTGACAGTGATGACGACCAGAAGTACCGGGATCGACTGCAGCACACGAAAGCCAATAAAACGCCACATGCTATTGCTCTGCCTGCCAATTGCTATCCAGCGACAGGTATTTGTAGTTGACGTAATTCATCAGGTTGGGCGGCTTGCCGCGCACGCTCGGGTGGACCAGGTGATTGCTGGTATAGGTGTAGATGGGGATGATTGGCATCTGCTCCATCAGGCGCGTCTCAGCGGCTTTGAAGATAGCGTAGCGCTGCTCCCGTGATTTGGCGTGCGGCGCTTGTCGCTGCACGAGATCGTCATACACCGGGTCGCAAAACCCGGTGTTGTTGTTGCCGCCATTGCACAGGAACAGGTCGAGGAAATTGTTCGGATCGACGTAATCGCCGATCCAGCCGCGCCGCGCCATCTGGAAGTCCATCTGGTCGACAGAGTCCAGGTAGACCTTCCACTCCTGGTTCGCCAGCGTCACATCGATGTTCAGCGCTTCCTTCCACATCTGCTGCAGCGCCACTGCAATCTTGAGGTGACTCTCACTGGTGTTGTAGATCAGCTCCAGGCCCGGCCAGCCGTCGCCATCCGGGTAGCCGGCCTCCGCCAGCAGCTGCCTCGCCCGCTCGACATCGTAGTCGAATATCTTGGGTGGCTGGTAGCCGAGTGTGCCGGGTGGCGTGATGCTGTAGGCGGGCACATTGGTGCCGTGCAACACGGAGTCGTTGAGAAGTTCGCGATCGACTGCCAGCGACAGGGCCTGTCGCACGCGCACATCGTCGAGCGGCGGTTTGTTGGTATTGAGTAGATAGAAGTAGGTGCCTAGATAGGGCGCATTGGCATAGGGGCTGTTTTCCATCGCGCGGTACACGGGAATCTTGTCCAGCGGAATGCTGTAGCTGTAGTGCAACTGCCCGACGCGAAACATGCGTTCCTCACTGGAGATATTCTCGGCCGGATAGAACTCGATACCGTTCAGCTTTACCCGATCCCTGTCCCAGTAGGTGTCGCTTTTTTCCACGATGATGCGGCGGTTCAACTGCCATTCTTTCAGCCGGAAGGGGCCGTTGCCGACGATATTCTCGACGCGTGTCCACGGTGTGAAGCGATCGGTCGCCTTGCCGAACTTTTCAATGGTGGGTCGATGCACGGCGTAGGTGCTTTGATGATCCATCAGCTGGATAAAATACGGTGTCCGCGCATTCAACTGTACCTGCAGTGTGTGCGGGTCGAGCGCCTGTACGCCCACTTTCGAAAAATCATCCAGCTTGCCGGTGGCAAATGCCTCGGCGTTCTTCACCGGGTACAGCATGTAGGCATACTGGTTGCCCATGGCGGGATTCAATGCGCGCTGCCAGGACCACACAAAGTCCTCTGCCGTCACCGGGTCGCCGTTCGACCATCTGGCCTCGGGATTGAGGTGAAAAGTAATGGTCCGGCCGTCCTGGCTGATATCCCAGCTCTGTGCAACGCCAGGTTCCGATTCCAGGGTGTAGGGATTTTTGACGGTCAGACCCTCGAACAGCGCGCTGACGATATTGCTTTCGGGGATGCCGGTGACCACATGCGGATCCAACCCCTGCGGTTCGGTGCCGTTGCCGACGTGGAGTATCCCCTCGCGGTTGCCTGTAACAACATTCGACTCGCCACTGCCGCAGGCCAACAGGCTCAGTACGGTGATGACGGGCAGTAGCAATAGCAATGCGCTAAATCGCATAGTGACGGCTTAATCCAGTGATTTGCGGAAGCGCTTGGTCGCGAATGCCAGCATAACGACAGTGAATCCGAGTAGCCAGAGGATATCAGGCAATAATTGCGCAGCGTCAGCGCCGCGCAAAACTACCGCGCGTATCAGGCGCATGTAATGGGTGGCGGGGAGTATCTCGGCAATGTACTGGGCTGGCAGCGGCATGGCGTCAAAGGGGAACATAAACCCACTCAGCAGGATTGACGGCATCAGTACAAAGAATGTCATCTGCATCGCCTGCATCTGGGTCTCGGCCAGCGTGGAGAACAGCAGGCCCAGCGCCAGGCTGGCTGCAATGAAAGGGAGAGTGACTGCAGACAGGCTGACTATCTCACCCTGGAAGGGCACGTTGAATATGAGTCGACCCAATCCCAGAATAATCGTGACTTGCACCAGCCCGACAAAAATATACGGCACCAGTTTGCCTACCATCAGCTCAAGGGGATGGATGGGGGTGGTGATGAGCAGTTCCAGGTTTCCCCGCTCGCGCTCGCGGACCAACGCAACGGCGGTGAACAGTACCAGCGTCATGGTCAGGATGATGGCGGTCAGCCCCGGCACGATGTTCACTTCTGACCGCCGCTCGGGGTTGAAAAACAGTGCCACTTCGAAGGTCGGCGTTGACGTCTGGTACGCCCCGGCGGGAGTCCCGGCCTCCAGGTGCAGCGGCATCGTGCGCAGGCCCAGCAGGGCGGCGCTCACCATGGTGTCGGAGCCATCCACCAGCCACTGCCCCACCGGCTCTCCGCGTGCCACGCGCTGGGCGAGATTCTCTGGCAGCACCAGCGCCGCGCGGACGGTGCCGTCGACAATAGCCTCCTCCGCTTCTGCCGCAGTCGCATAGTGGCCGACGATATCCACCACCTGGGTGACGCGTACCTGTTCCGTGATGAACCGCGCGGCGCCGCTGCCGCTGTTGTCCACCACCGCAATCGGGATGTGGCGAACCATAGTGCTGATGGCGTAGCCAAAGAGTATCAGCTGCATCAGCGGGATCATCACCACCATGGCAAAGGTCACCCGGTCGCGTGACAATTGCTTGAATTCCTTACCGGTAATGGCGCCGATGCGGCGCAGTGAGCTCACGCTTTGTCTCCACCGCTGGTGGAGGCGACAAACACGTCTTCCAGACTCGCAGCGGCGCAGCTCAGCGTCAGTGTGGAGTCAGACAGGTGGCTGCGCAGGTAGCTTGCCGCATCCGCAGTGCCGCGCCGCAACAACACGCGCAGGTGAAGGCCCTGCTGTGCGGCGGAGTGCACCTGAGGCAGGCGCAGTGCCTCCTCCTTGACCTGGCGCAGGTTGTCGCCGGTGACCGCCACCACGCGATCCTCTAGCTGTGCCAGCAGCGCCTGCGGCGTACCCTGGTTGCGCAGGCGGCCTGTTTGCAGGATTGCCAGTTGATGGCAGCGCTCCGCTTCATCCATGTAATGGGTGGAGACCAGGATCGTGGTACCGGCATCGCTGAGGTCGAAGAGCTTTTCCCAGAAGTCGCGCCGGTTTTCCGGGTCGACAGCTGACGTTGGCTCGTCGAGGAACAGCAGCGTAGGGGCGTGCAGCGTCGCCACGGCGAGCGCCAGTCGCTGGCGCTGGCCGCCGCTCATCGCACTGGCGAAGCGGCTGCGCATGTCTCTCAGCGCGTAGCGATCCAGCAGCTCATCGATCCGCGCTTTCGCATCCGCGCCTGCCAGCCCGTGGATTTTGGCCATGAACTGCATGTTCTCCACCACGGTAAGATCGTCGTACAGTGAAAACTTCTGTGTCATATAGCCGATATTGCGGCGCAGTGTTTCGGCCTGTGCCGGGATGTCCAGCCCCAGTACCCGGACATCGCCGCTGGAGGGAGTGAGTAGACCGCAGAGCATACGAATGATGGTGGTTTTGCCGGAGCCGTTGGGCCCCAGAAACCCGTAAATTTGTCCCGTTGGAATGTCCAGGTCAACGCTGTCGACGGCAGTGACGTCAGCGAAGTGCTTGGACAGTTTTTTCGCGTGAATCGCGATCTCAGTCATCGCTGAGCAACACCTGTGCAGGCAACCCGGTGGGTAGCGCTTCGCCGTTTTCAATATCGAACTCTGCCAGATAGACAAGGCGCGCACGGTCGCTGGCGTTGAGGGCGAAATACGGTGTGAATGCGGCTTCCGAGGAGATCCAGCGAAGTGTTCCGGTGAGAGGTTCTGCGATGCCGTCCACGCGGACAGGCCTGCGATCCCCCACGTGCAAGCGCGCCCGCCAGGGCTCTGGCACATACACCCTGGCGTAGGGTGCCGCGTCGGCCAGCAGCACGGCGACCGTTGACCCCATCGTGACGCGTTCGCCGACATGCCACGGCAGGCTGTCGAGGTAGGCATCGCGTGTCGCTACAACGCTGAGATCGGACAACTGTTGTTGTTCGATTGCGAGTTGGGCAGACGCTGCCTGCACCGCCGCTGCGCCCTGGTCCAACTGCTCCTTGCGGGTGCCGTTGGTCAGGCGCAACAACTCTTCGTGGGCGGATTGCAGGGCGGCCTCAGCGGCGTCGCGATTGGCCACGGCGGAATCCAGGTTCGCCGGTGCCGTGAGTTTTTGCTGCAGCATTTTTTTGGTTCGCTTGTAGCTTGCCTGTGCCTCCACCACGGTTGCGCGCGCTCCTGCGACCCGGGCACTCGCGGCGGCGATATCCTCTGCGCGCGCACCATTGCGCAACTCTTCGAGTCGGGCGTTGGCCTGCGCGAGTTCTGCTTTGGCATAGGCGACCCTGGCCAGCTGGCGAGTGTCATCCAGTTGCACCAGCAGCGTGCCGGCAGTCACCATCGTGCCTTCGGGGACGGGTTCCTCTACCAGGATTTCGCCAGCGGTGGCCTTGAGCACAATGCGGTCGCGTTCCAATGTACCCAGCGCTTCGCGCGCGCTGTTATCGTCGCATGCTGCCAGTAGCAGAACTGCAAGGATGATAACCGCGATTCGCATGGGGAGGCCTGCTACTGTGAAGGGTGTCCTGCTGCATTTTTATACGCAGTGCGACGCGCGCTTGCAAGCGCTTCACAGTTGTTTCACCTCTGCCGGGCGCTACCTGCTATTGTGCGCGAAGCAGCGCTGGCTGTGGCGATCGCGTCAGGCCGCTGATTTGCTGTGGGCTTGTACAGCCGGGCCGGTGTAGCGGGCGCGAGGACGAATGAGGCGACTGTCGCTGCGGAATTCCAGAAAGTGGGCGATGTAGCCGTACACGCGCGACATTGCGAACATCGCGGTAAAAAAGTGTGTGGG
>CAXBLZ010000036.1:0-35244 GCA_963976735.1 uncultured Halioglobus sp. | reverse complement strand
TCCGACTCCAGGTCCGACTCCAGATAGGAATCCAGGTCGGACTCCAGCGCCAGATCGGATTCCGGCTCTACCTCGAAAGCCGCCTCCAGTTCCAGTGTCAATTCCGCCAGCGACCCGGTGGATGTATCTTCCGCTGGCGCTGCGGGTAAATCCTCTGCCGGTGCGGTGTCCAGGGCTGCTCCGGGCTCCGGATTTGCGGGGGTCGATACCGGGCCGGGATATGCCTCGGGTTCGGGACTGGTTTGCGAGTGTGCCAGCGCACTTACGAGGGCGTCCAGAATCTCGACAGAATCGACGCCCACGGCCGAGGCGAGGCAAAGGCTGAAGCTGGCGCCGCTGGAGAGCGTCTGGACTTTGCCTTGTGTGATCAGGCGCTGAAACTCGGTAAAGCTCAGCTGCAGCACCTTGATGCCCGCCATATTGGTGAACAGCAATTGCTGTGACGGCTCCACTTTCAGCACCAACTGCACTCGCAGTGTTCCTTCTTTACCCGCCTCCACATTGAACCACTGCCCTTCATGCCAGTTCTTCATCGTGGGGGGAGGGGGTGTCTCGCCGGGGTCTATGTAGTCACTTTCAACGACGATCGGTGGGATGTGCAGGAGCTCCAGCGGTTGCCTGCGCAGGATTCGCAAGTGGGCAAATTCAACCAGCCCCATGGATTCATTGACGGCCTCCGTGTCGTGATGCAGGCTCAGCAGCCAGCGGCGCATTTCCTTCGGGAGTTGGGTGACGACCTGAAAAATATGCTGGCGACGCGCCTCGTCCGTGTCATCCGAGTGCTGGAATGAGTCCAACAGGGTTCGGGTAGTGTCAGACATCTTTTGCCACTGCTCGGAATCCGCGCCGAACTTCAGCAGCAGCAGCTGGGCACTGGTATACCAGGGTCCCTTGAGAAAGCCTCCGATATCTTCCGGTGCGGGGTGTCTCTCCAGCGCCGCATTGATCATTTGCGCGGCTCGCTGCTTGGCCGCCGTCGTTTTTGCTTTCCCCGCTTCGGCTTCCACCACACGCTGTATCATACGCTGCGCGCGCGCCTGGTCTCGCTCCGCTGTCGCGGCAAAGTCAGTACAAACTGCAGCCAGGTCAGTGGACTGGTCATCAAACCACTTTCTGGAATCGTCCACCGCTTTGGTGATCTGCTGCTCGAGAATGGTGCCGACTCTGTCCAGGCGTGCCTGCCAGCCGATAGCCCTGGCTTGTATGCTATCCAGTAATTGGTGCAGGGGGTGGGCGCCCGGTTGCAGAAAAGCCGGATCAGTGACGGCGAGCGCTGCTGCCAGCGGTTTCAGGCGGCGAACCTGGGCTGCGACACGGCCTTCCAGCGGTGACTGTTTCTCCCACAGTTCCACCGCCTTGCCGAGCCAGCGCAGGATAGCGATCTGTTCCCCTGAAGGGGTCGCAGGATCACCGATCGCTTCCGTCTGCCCGGCCAGGGCCACCCAGGGCGAAAGGCTGAAATTATCGATGTTTTTCAGGTACTCCAGCAGCTCATGATGCTGCATGGGATGTGCGTGGCTGCCGACACCCACCGGCTCGCCATAGCGGTCCAACACCAGCTCGCGCAGTGAACAGGGGAATGGAACGTGTTCAGGCCCTAGTTTCAGTGGACTAACTTTCCTATGATCAGTGCAATGAGAAACCCCCAGAGGGCAACGAGTACCACAAGGCGCCATTTTGTCGGTGTTGGCTGCTCCCTGAACGTCCTGGAGTGTTGAGTGAGGTTATGGGAGCCGCAAGCCGGGCATTCGCCCACTTGACCACTTTTTGTTCCGCGGTAGCTGCAGTCTTTGCAGAGGTAGGCCATGGGGGTTATCGGCTGCTCTTTAGAAGTTGGTCGACAATGCGCTCGAGTTGCTTAAGGTTATTGCATTCAGCACTAAAATGACAGGCGCTTTGATAGCGCAGCATTTCGGAATCGCCGGTGCCCCAGGCTCTGCGTGATTCAGGGTTGAGCCAGATAACCTGTCGTGCGCGCTGGTAAATACCCTGCATAATGTCGAGCTTCGGGTCGCCATTGTTATTGCGTGCGTCGCCGAGAATGATCACGGTGGTGTTGCTGTTGATATCGTCCAGCGCCAGCTGTGCAAAGTCCGACAGGCTACTGCCATAGTCAGTGGCTCCGCCGTATTTCCAGTTCACCAACTCAATGGCCTTCTCGACGGGATGCTCAGCAAAATAGCTGCTAACTTCCCCCAAATGACTGGAAAAGGCAAAGCTGCGAACTTTTGGCAGGATATCCTGCAAACTGTAGAGAAAGAGCAGTAAAAATTTGGCGTAGGCAGCGACGGAGCCACTGACATCGCACACCGCGAGTATTTGAGGCTTTTCCTTTCTCACCTGGCGCCAGTAGGTGTTGAACATTATGCCGTCATGGGGAATGCCCTTGCGCAGGGTTTTCGCCATGTCGAGGCGGCCACGCTTGAGCAGCTTGCGCCTGCGCGAGTGGCGGCTGGCCAGTTTTTTCGCCATTTTACGGATCAGCTCGTGCACTTTATGCAGGTACAGGTGTTCGATATTGTTGAGCCGGGTTTTGCTCAAAATCTCATCCATGAACTGCCGTGTTTTGCCCTCTGCGTGCAGCAGGTACTCGCGCTCCACGTAATCGCGCACCTGCTCTCGCAGCGTATCCCGGTAGCGCTGTAGCACCGGCAGCGCCGGGCTCTCGTCCCGCTCCAGCGAGATCACCGCGTTGCGAATGTGTTCCTCGCCCATCGCATCCAGAATGCGGCGCGTAAACTGTCCCTTCTGGGTAAACATCTGTATCTGTTGCAGTCCGACACGCTCAGCGGCCTGATTCATTGCCAGCGTCAACTCGGTGCGATCATTGCTGAGCAGATTCTGCATCAAGGGGGCTTGCAACAGTGACGCCAGTTCGGGGTTGGTCTCGGCGGCGAGCTGCAGTGCGGCGGCCTGGGTGGCGGTGAACTCCTGCGCCTGCAGGCTGGCGTTTTCGGCAGCCGATGAATCCGGTTCGGGATCGGTATCGAGTGGGTCTGGCGCTGAGAAATCGGCGAGATCCTGCTGAAAGAAGCGATCAAAGCAATGCAGGAAAATGACTTCCTCTTCGGGCGTCTTGGCCAGCGTCATCGCCAGCCCGTCGCGCAGCAGATTGCGGTCGGCGTACCCCAGGCGTCTGGCGACCTCTACCGCATCCAGCGTTTCGGCAGGTGATATCCTCACCTCGCGGGTGCGCAGAACCTGAATAAAATCGACCAGATTTGACTGCATATTGGCTGTTTCTCCGCGCTTCTTTTAGTGCCGGAGTTTACCGGCCTGTTATTATCAGTGCGCGTGGTCGTCGGCGACGGTATTCCTCACCAGCGCGCGCAGTTCGCTATCGGTTGCCTCGATATCCTCTTCATACTTCAGCAGCACATTCAGTGTGCTGCGCACCAGTTCCTCTTCCAGGTGCTCCGCGTGCAGCAGTAGCAGGCTGCGCGCCCAATCGATAGTCTCTGATATGGCGGGTGCTTTTTTCAGGTCCAGCTCGCGCAGCGAGTGCACAAAGCCCACCAACTGGTGGCGAAGCTGCTCGTCGATGCCGGGTACTCGGCTCAATACGATCCGCTCTTCGAGTTCGACAGTTGGAAACGGTATATAGAGGTGGAGACAGCGCCGTTTGAGCGCATCGGAAATATCGCGTGTATTGTTGCTGGTGAGGAATACCATCGGCGCAGTGCGCGCTTTAACGGTACCGATCTCGGGTATGGAAATCTGGTAGTCCGAGAGAATTTCCAGCAACAGCGATTCGAACTCGTAATCGGATTTATCGACTTCGTCGATCAACAGAATAGCGCCCTTTTCCTGCTGCATGGCCTTGAGCAGGGGGCGCGGCTCCAGAAACTCCTCTGAGTAAAATATATCGCCGAACTGATGCAGCTTGGCCACGGATTCAGCAAGGCTCTGGGCTCCCTGTAGCAGATCTCCCAGTTTTTCCTTCAGCACTTGTGTGTACAGCAACTGTTTGCCGTATTTCCATTCGTAGAGTGCCTTGGCTTCATCCAGGCCCTCATAGCACTGCAGGCGAATCAGGGGTGTCTCCAGCAACAGGGCCAGGGTCTTCGCCAGCTCCGTCTTGCCGACCCCGGGTGGCCCTTCGACCAGTACCGGTTTGCGGAGTTGGAAAGCCAAGAATACCGCTGTGGCAATTTTGCGGCTGCAAATATACCCGTGGGATTCGAAACCCTGCTCGATTATCTCGACCGAGTCGAGTTGTGGAAAATCCTGAGTGTGCACCCGCTTACCTCCGCTGTGGAGGTACTATTGTACGCGAACGACGACCCGGGGAAAGCTAGCCACCGGTAGTATTCATAAATCGCACAATATCCGGTGTTTCATCCAGATTGAAGTGATGACGCTCCGGTTTGATTGTCATCGCATTGATGATGCCGAGTTTGAGTGTGTCCAGCGTATAGCCGGGCGCGCGCAGTATGGCGCGTAAATCCACCGAGTGCTCATTGCCCAGGCACAGCAGCAGGCGGCCCTCGGCAGTGACTCTCACCCGGTTGCACAGGTGGCAGAAATTGTGGCTGTGAGGGGATATAAATCCGATGCGTGACGGTTTCCCTGCAGTGCGAAAGTAGCGGGCGGGGCCATCCTGGCCCAGTGGATCACCGAGCGTCTCGAGCGCGTATTGGCGGGAAATAATCGTGCGCAGTTCCTCGCTGCTGCAAAAGCTCAGCGCGCGATTGTGTTCGTCAATCAGCCCCAGCGGCATCTCTTCGATAAAGGCGATATCGATACTGCGCTGCAGCGCGAAATTCACCAGATCAAGCACCTCGTCCTCATTGCGCCCCTTGAGAATCACAGCGTTCAGCCTGATCCGCTCAAAGCCGGCCGCGATGGCCGCATCGATACCCGCGATGACCTGGTCGAGGTTGCCGTGGCGGGTGAGTTGTCGAAAGCGTCGGGGTTGCAGGCTGTCCAGACTGATATTGATGCGGGTTACCCCCGCCTCGCGCAGTGACGCTGCCAGTCGCTGCAGCTGTGAGCCATTGCTGGTGATGGCCAACTGGTCGAGGCCGCGAAGTTGCCCCAGTGGCCGGATCAGCGACAGGATATTATTGCGAATAAGCGGCTCGCCACCGGTGAGGCGTATCTTGCCGACGCCCAGCTCGACAAAGGCGCGTGCGATCTCGTGGATCTCCTCCAGGGTGAGTACCTGCTGCTTGGGCGCGAAGGTCATGTCCTCGGCCATGCAGTATACACACCGGAAGTCGCAGCGATCCGTCACCGACAGGCGGACGTAGTCCACACGCCGTTGAAAGCGGTCCACCAATACTGTGGGAAAGGTCGTTGTCATTGCCGGCAGTGTAGCTGCTAGACGCCTGCTACTCCATACCGGGGTTTACACCATCGCTAGTGTGCGACACGATAGAGCGGTATTGGACAGGGGATAATAATGTGTCGGCGATAGCGAAATGGGCTCTGTGGCTGGGCCCGCTGTTGGGTGCAGCGACAGCCGCGGCGAGCCTGTCCTATGGCCACAGCGCCGATCTTGCGACCGTGGGCTTTGTCGCAGTTGTGTGTGTTGTGTGGTGGGTATTTGAACCCGTTCCTATTCCGGTGACCTCCCTGTTGCCGCTGGCCATACTGCCGCTGATGGAAGTGCTGACGCCGCAGGAAGTCGGTCAGGCCTATGGCTCTCCCCTGATACTGCTGTTGCTGGGTGGATTCCTGCTGTCCAAGGCGATGGAGCATTCCGGGGCGCATCGCCGCATTGCATTCGGTATGGTGCAACTGTTTGGTACCAGCAGCGCACGCCGCCTGGTAATGGGCTTTATGGCAGCATCGGCGGTCCTGAGTATGTGGATTTCCAATTCTGCCACGGCGCTGATGTTGTTGCCGGTCGCGCTGGCAGTGCTGGACGGCGTCGAGAACAAAACAAAGCTGGCGCCACCGCTGCTGCTGGGTATTGCCTATGCGGCCAACATCGGCGGGCTTGGAACCCCCATCGGCACGCCCCCGAATTTGATTTTCATGCAGGTTTACGAGCAGACAACGGGCACTGTCATCGGCTTTACCCAGTGGATGAGCTGGGCGCTTCCGGTGGTGGTGATACTGGTGCCGGCGATGGCGCTGGTCCTGACGCGCAACCTGGAGGGGGCGCTGCGGTTGCAGTTACCGGCCATGGGGCCGTGGCAGACCCAGGAGCGCAGGGTAATGATCGTTTTCAGCCTGACGGCACTGGCCTGGATCACGCGCAGCGAGCCTTTTGGCGGCTGGAGTGTCTGGTTTGGGGTGCCTGAGGCCAATGATGCGTCGGTGGCGTTGTTGGCAGTGGTGGTGTTGTTTCTGGTGCCCGATGGCAAGGGTGATCGCCTGTTGACCTGGGAGCGTGCCAGCACCATTCCCTGGGGCGTGTTACTGCTGTTTTCGGGAGGTATTTGCCTTGCCAAGGGGTTTGTAGCGTCTGGCTTGAGCGACCTGATGGGGCAGTGGTTGGTGGGGATGATCAGCATGCACCCCTTTGCATTGATTGCGCTGGTTTGCCTCGGCGTGACCTTTATGACCGAAGCCACATCCAATACCGCCACTACGGCACTGCTGATGCCCGTGCTGGCGGCGGCAGCCCTGGCGGCCGGTATTGCGCCAGAACTGATCATGGTGCCAGCGGCCATGAGTGCCAGCTGTGCGTTCATGTTGCCGGTGGCCACCGGGCCCAACACGGTCGTCTTCAGCAGCGGGCTGATCAGCACCGCCCGCATGGCGCGGGAGGGGTTTCTGATCAACCTGCTGGGTGTCACCGTTATCAGTAGTGTGTGCTACGTGTTGCTCACCTGAAGCCGATGCCCTGAGGTCTAGAGCAGTGCGAGTATGCTTTCGGCCGAGCTCACATCCACGCCGGGGCCGGCTTCCACGTTCAGGTGTGTCACAGTGCCGTCGTCGACGATCATCGCGAAACGCTGGCTGCGTGTGCCGAGGCCAAAGCCACTGCCGTCCAGTTCCAGGCCCAGTGCGGCGGTGAATTCGCCATTGCCGTCCGCCAGCATCAGCAATTCCTCAGCGTTTTGTGCCTCGCCCCAGGCTCCCATCACAAACGCATCGTTGACTGCCATGCAGACAATAGTATCCACACCTTTGCCTTTGATTTTGTCCGCGTTCACCACAAAGCCGGGCAGGTGAGTCATGCTGCAGCCGGGGGTGAAGGCGCCGGGAACGGCAAACAGTACAACTTTTTTGCCATCGAAAATATCACTGGTGGTGATATCGACCGGGCCTTTTTCGCCCATGGTCTTCAGTGTACAGGAAGGAATTTTGTCGCCGGTTTTGATGGTCATGTTACGCTCCTTGGAATTGAGTCGGGCCAAAGTGAGTTGGAATCATAGCAGATGACCGGTGAAACACACTGCCCTCTTTGTGCGGGAAGAGATATATCGGCTTACATGCATGATCGTCGTCGCGATTACCTGTGCTGTGGAACGTGCAGCCTGGTGTTCGTGTCGCCGGAACACTACCTGTCCCGTGACGCGGAGAGGGCCGAGTACGCGCTACATCAGAACGATATTGCCGATCCTGGCTATCGCGCCTTTCTGTCGCGGTTAAAAGACCCCCTGGCTGCGCGGCTTGGACCCGGCGCCCACGGGCTGGATTTCGGTTGTGGCACGGGGCCGGCACTGGCGCATATGTTGCGCGAGTCGGGGTTCGAGGTCTCGCTTTACGACAGCATGTTCGTCCCCGATGACAGTGTACTGCGGGTGAGCTACGCCTTTATTTGCGCCACGGAAGTCGTTGAACACCTGCACCATCCTGGACGCGAGTTGGATCGATTGTGGTCGCTACTACAGCCCGGAGGATGGTTGGGCATCATGACCAAACTGGTCAGGGATCGAGCCGCATTCGCCAGTTGGCATTATAAGAACGATCCAACGCATGTGTGTTTTTTCAGCGCCGAGACATGGCACTGGTGGGCCCGGCAGCACAGTGCCAGCGTGGAGATCATCGGTGCGGATGTCATTCTGTTGCAGACAGGTAAACTTCAATCCTGACCGGCTGGCAATTTATAGCTGTTAGCCTCATCTAGAGGCTATGACACAATTCCTCGCTGAACGCCTCGAGCGTCCACGGTGTCGATTCGCTCAAGGTGGTATTGAGGATGACTGGTGCCGGTAAGGCCACAACATTTGCAGTTGCCACTGGATTCCCGATCACGGTCGCTACCATTGGGTCATCGAGCTGAAGGATTTCATCGCGTGTCTCAACGGTTGTTACCACGCCGTCGATATACATCGTTAAAGTCATCTTGTCTGGCGCGGGGCGCAAGGCAACCCGGCGATCAAATACCCCGCTAATGACAATGCTGTGACAAGCGTTACTGCTTACAATTTCGCCGGAAAGTGAGACGCCACCGAATTGGGCGACCACCGTGTTTCCGGTTTTGTATATGTCCCAGATACCGGCCTGCCCCGCCACCGGGCCGCTGTATTGATCAGCCACACCAATACCGAAGGTATAGGGCCCAAAGCCCGGTGTGCGCAGATACCCCATGCCGGTGAGCACGCCGCTGCCATTGGTCGCCCGGGTATAATCTGTGCGCACAGTATGGACGTCTCGATACCACGCCGCGTAACTGTCGATCATGAGGCTCTGTTGCGCCAAGGGAGTGGGTACCACATAGTATCGGGCCGTTGGATCCACTGTAAAATCGTAAAGCACGGGTTCCGGTGGGTGTTCGCCGAAGGGTGGGGAAAGATACAAACGCCATCGACCATCGGCAGAAAGAACGCTATAGGAATTTTTGCCCGCCTCCCAATACAGCTCTCTGGGCGCAAACGGAGTCCGCTTTTGGAGACTGGAATAGAAGCTTACGCCGTCCAGGTTTTCCACCTCGGAAATTTCAGCCGCAGCAAGGAGGGTAGGGTAGATATCCTGGATACCGACAGTTTCTGCAACTACCTGGCCATTGAGTGCGGCGTCTGGCCATCGAATTACCAGAGGTGTTCGCAAACCTCCCTCCAAAGCCCAGGTCTTCGTGCCAAAAAAAGGCACATTGCTATCAGCAGTAGTCGCGCCATTGTCGCTGACCAGTACCACGATTGTGTTATCCAGTATGCCAAGAGTTTCCAAGTGGGAAACAATGCGACCTATATTGGTATCGAGTTGATTGACCAGTGCCTTGTAGCGACCTGTGGGTGTATCGGGGTATTTCGCGGCGAATTCACTGGCAGGTGTAACGGGTGCGTGTGGGGCATAGAACCACAGGTTCAGTAGCCAGGGTGCCTGCGCAGCATTCAACTCGGAAATAACATTGATTGCCTTGTCGGTCAGTATGGTCTCAAGATGCCCGGTAAATTTTTGTCCCGGCTCGGTATCGCCTTCCAGCCAGGGATTTAGATACGTTGGCTTTGCTAACTGTAGTTCGCCCTCCACATGCACACCAGCCAAGCGCCACTGGTTGAGAAAACCAAACCAGTGATCAAAGCCCTGATGATCCGGCCACGCCGTCCTCTGTGTATCTCCTATGTGCCATTTGCCGATATGCCAGGTGGTGTACCCCTCCTGCTGCAAGCGTTCAGGCAGCGTAATTAGTTCCGGAGACATACCCCGGCCATTTGGCAGGTAGCCGGCGCGCTCAGGATACAGCCCTGTGAGCAGCGCAGCTCGTGCCGGCGAGCATACTGCGGAGGCATAGTGCCGGGTAAAACGCACACCCTCACGAGCCAATTGGTCCATATTCGGTGTGTGTACAGTGGTATTGCCGTTGTTGATGGCGAGGTCATTAAAGCCAAGGTCGTCCGCCACCAGTATCAGAATATTCGGCTTTCTGCTGGCGCTTGAGTCCAGTCGGTTCCCAGAGCCATCGCCATCCCCTGTGACTCCGGCAGGTTGTTCACAGCCGCAAACAGATAGCACTAGCCATAACGCCAAGCAGCTGATCCTTGTCATAATGATAAGTCCCTTTAACCTGCATTACTGTAAACGTATTCTTCGATAAGCCCTAAAGAAAACTTTGCCGTAAAAATGCGGTTTTTGGAGCGTTGGGACCAGACTTGCTGTGCGTTACAAGCTACGCCGTCTCCGTGATCATATTGACGTAGATAGATTCACAATCGTGGTAGAACCTCAGCTCGTCATCGCCGAGGTAGGGGGCGACCATGGTCAGCAACTGCAATACACCCTGGTGGATTGTGATCTGCGGTAAGCGGTTGTCGTGCAGGAGTGTCTCGTAACTGAACCAGAAGGTGAGGTTGAGTGTCATGTTGTCCGCCAGCCCGAGAAGCTGCTGGTCCTGCGCATCAATGACCTCCTGCTGCAGCAGTGTTTGGCAAATCGAATACATCGCGGCGCGCTTTAGTTGCAGCAAGCGCTTGAAACCACGTTTTATATCCGGGTAGCGGTGCAGGAGATTATCCAGATTGTGGTACAGGAAGCGGTACTGGTACATCTCCTCAAGGACCACATACAGGTAATACCAGTTTTCCTCCGCGCTGCCGCGGTCAGTGCTGAGCGGGCGCTCGATGGGGGCAGTCAATGTGTGGTGCATGGCGTGTTCGTACTGTTGGAACAGCTCGGTGATGATCTGGTCTTTGCCCTTGAAATGGTAATAGAGATTACCGGGACTGATGTCCATCTCATTGGCAATATCAATGGTTGTGGTTGTGGCCTCACCCTCCTCGTTGAATAATGCCAGGCTAGTGTGGAGAATGCGGTCCCGGGTTTTCATGCGGTCAGCGGGTCAGCCTTTGGGTTTGTTCGCGGCAGGCTTCCTCGGGCGGGGCGCTTTTTTCCCGGCAGCGGCTGTTTTGCGTGCGGTTGCGGGCGTTTTCTTGGCGCTCGCTTTTGCGCCGGTAGCGGCTTTGCGTGTGGTCCTGGTTGTAGCGGCGTTTTGTTCGGCCAATGCTTTACTCAACTTCTCGACTTTGCGCGAGAGCTGGTCTACTTTTTTGCTCAGGGCCGCCAGATCCTCAATGCGAGCGGGGCGCTGGTTGTGAAAGTTTTCGCGCACGCGGTTGATGCGCTCTTCTACTGATTGCCGGGCCGAGGCCGTGCTTTCCCTGGCGTCTTCCTCCAGGGCGGTGCCCGCCTTCACCAGTTCGCGAAAAAGCTTGGGTGGCTCCATCGCTTTTTCCAGCCTCCCCTGCGCTTCCTCGACGGCCTTGCCATAGGCACCCACGCCAGCCAGCCAGATATTCTTGGCAATTTCACCGGCCTTGTCGGTGACTTTGTTTTTTTCATCACTCATACAGACTGCCTTCCCCTTGCCGGGGCTTGCTATAAAGCTGGCGGAACCAGGGTTGCCTATTAAAGCAGATTCGTGGACAAAAAAAAGGGGCTATAAAATAGCCCCGAAAAGTGACCCTGACTGGCAGGGTAATATGCCCTGGATGGGATATGTTCAGGCAGCAGACTTAAAGCGAGCGGAGTCTTTCAGCTCTGCAAAGCGCGCTTTGGCCTTTTTCAGTTGCGCGTCCAGCTTTTTGCGGTCGGTCAGCGCGTCCAGTTCAAGCTTGGGCAGTTCCATGTCTTTAATGGCACCTTTCGCGTCTTTCTCGAGCTTCTCGCCGCGCTTGACCAGCTCTTTGTACACTTTGTCAGCTTTCTTGCGACGTGCTGCCATTTGTTTCTGCAGCTCGGTGAGCTGTTCCTGAGCCTGGTCGTATGCCTTGCCGTAGAAGCCGAGGCTTGCCAGAAATACGCTGCGACCAGTTTCCTGGGCGTTGGCAGCAAAATCCGGTGCTGCTTTTTTTGCAGTGGCACGTTTGGCTGCAGGCTTACGCTTTACAGCGGGCTTCCGCTTGGCGGGCGCCTTGCGTGTAGACTTGGGTGCTGTGGTCGTTGCTTTGGTTGCTTTGGTGTTGGCTTCGGCCATGGGAGGTCTCCTGGTGAGTCGCTGTGATCAGTGGGCTACCCCACTTGTTGGTCGCCAGATTACGGAAAAAAATTAGAATAAACATACTAGAAAAAAGTGATTTATTTGTGCCTGTAGAGGTACTTTGGAGAAGTGCCAGCAGTGGATAGCGAAATGCCGGTCAAAAAAAAGGCCCACTGTAAATGAGTGGACCTTTTTTTAGTCGGGCGCGGCCTAAGCGGATTTTGGGCCGGCCGCTACGATGGCGTCTGAGGCATTGAAGCTTTTGATGTTTTCCTCGAACAGCACAGCCAGTTTGCGGGCCTGCTCGTTGTAGGCCTGTTCCGAGCCCCAGCCAATGCGCGGATCGACGTACTGCGGATCGACACCGGGAATTTCCGTGGGGAAATCCAGGTTGAGTATGTCGAGGTGAGCGGTCGGTGCGTTCAGCAGCACACCGCTCTGGCAGGCGTTCACCACGGCGCGGGTCACTGGAATAGGGAACCTTGAGCCGCTGCCGCCCGGGGCGCCGGAGCCGCCGATCCAGCCAGTATTGACCAGATACACCCGGCTGTCGAAATCATCGATACGCTTCATCAATAGCTCGGCGTAATCGCTTGCCGGCCGCGGCATGAAGGGTGCGCCGAAGCAGGTGGAGAACGTCGGGTGAATACCCGCCTCTGCGCCCAACTCCGTGGAGCCCACTCGCGCGGTGTAACCGCTGAGGAAATGGAAAGCAGCGGCCTCTTTGGAGAGGATGGAGACAGGCGGCAATACGCCCGAGACGTCACAGGTGAGGAAGATAACGCATTTCGGCTCGCCGCCGCAGTTGGACTCCGTGCGTTTTTCGACATGCTCCAGCGGGTAACAGCAGCGGCCATTCTCAGTGAGGCTGGTGTCGCAGTAGTCCGCGTGGCGCTCGTCGTCCAGAACCACGTTTTCAATAATCGCGCCAAAGCGAATGGCGTCCCAGATGACCGGCTCATTTTTCTGGCTCAGGTCGATGGTTTTGGCGTAGCAACCGCCCTCGAGGTTGAATACAGAGCCCTTGGCCCAGCCGTGTTCGTCATCGCCAATCAGGTAGCGTTCAGGATCGGCTGAGAGGGTTGTTTTTCCGGTGCCGGACAGGCCGAAGAACAAGGTCGTATCCCCTTCCTCACCCACGTTGGCGCTGCAGTGCATGGGCATGACATCTTTTTCCGGCAACAGGAAATTCTGTACCGAGAACATCGACTTCTTCATCTCGCCGGCGTAACGCATACCGGCCAGTAACACTTTGCGCTGGGCAAAGTTAATGATGACTACGCCATCGGAGTTGGTGCCGTCCCGCTCCGGAACGCACTCGAAACCCGGCGCATTGAGGATGTTCCACTCGGGCTTGCGGCCGCCATTGTAGGTTTTGGGCCGAATGAACATATTGCGGCCGAACAGGGCCTGCCAGGCGGTCTCGGTGGTGACTTTAACGGGCAGATAGTGGTCGCTGTGCGCGCCGACGTGCAGGTGGGTAATGAACTTGTCCCTGATCGCCATATAGGACTGGACCTGGTCCCAGAGCGCGTCGAATTTGTCGCTGTCGAAAGGGCGGTTGACGCCGCCCCAGTCGATGCTGTCCTCAGTGCTGGGCTCCTTGACGACGAACCGGTCAGCCGGGGAGCGACCGGTGCGGTGGCCGGTGGTGACCAACAGGGCGCCGGTGTCGGAGAGCTGGCCCTCACCGCGCTTCAAAGCTTCTTCTATTAACTTGGCTGTCGTCAGGTCGGTGTAGGCCTGAGCGGTATGGATGTCTTGGGTCATGGTGCGTCCTGTCGTGATGAAGCGCAGGCCTGATGGGACCTCAGCGCCATTCTTCGGGCTTCAAGGGGGCGTAATTATGTCAGAAGCGCGGCATATTGCGAAATATATTGAGCATAATTTCCCCGAATGTTGGCGAAGATGTGATCAGTGTAAAGTTTTGCCGATATAGCCCTCGAGAATGTCCGTGAGGTCACTGTGTTCAAACCGGTACCCCTGGTTGCAGAATTCACACTCCATGGTAATGCTGCCAAGCTCTTCCAGCAGTTCGATGATCTCCGCAGGGTCCAGCGTGGACAGTGCGTTGCGCGTGCGTTCGCGGGAGCAGGAGCACTGGAAGCGGATGGCCGACGGCGCAAACAGGCGCAGCCGATCCTCGTGGAACAGGCGGTAGAGGAGGTCCTCGCTGTGCAGCGCCAGCAATTCGGTGTCTTTGACCGTGCTGGCGAGGGCACACACGTGGTCCCATTGCTGTTGTCGCAGGGCCTCATCGGGGCTGATTTGTGCCGGCAACTGTTGCAATAGCAGGCCGCCGGCCCGCTCTGTGTCTGCGGCCAGCCAGATGCGGGTGTTCAGCTGCTCGGATTGCTTGAAATAGTTGTCCAGGCTGTGGGCGAGAGAGCCCTGCTCCAGTGGGACAATCCCCTGATAGCGCTGACCGTTGGTCGGGTCTATGGTGATGGCCAGTTGCCCATTGTGCAATAACTGGTCAAAGTCCTCGGATAGGGCGTGCTCGGCGCCGCGTGCGATACCGCGCACCTGCAGGGTATCGTCGCACTCCACCATAAGCAGTGGGACCTGGCCTTCGGAGCGAACCTGTAGCACCAGTTTCCCCTCAAATTTCAGGTTGCTGCTGAGAAGTGCGGCGGCGGCCAGGAACTCCCCCAGCAGGCGGCTTACCCCCCTCGCGTACTGGTGAATGGCGAGTATTTCACGATAGGCCGCGTCAAGGTGCGCGCGCTCGCCGCGAATATCTGCCTGCTCAAACAGGAATCGCTGCGATTGATCACCGGTATCGGGCCCGGCGGTGTCTGTCGGTATGTTCATGGATGTGGTGCTTTCGTTATGGCCAGTGTTGCATTGCTCGCGCGAACGGCGGAACAAGCACCGCTGGACGCACAGGAACGATAAAGTATATCGCAGACACGGGCGCAGGGTTCAGTATGTGAGGCCAGCAGCCGAAAATTGCCGCAGGGCAGGGATATCGGTGCCAGAACGGGCTAGAGTATGTGCTCGCAACACACCGCTACCCATGTCACCGCTTGAGGATACAAAAAATGAGATTCAGCTATCAGATCGGCATGTGCGACCCGGACCACTACCTGCCCCTGGCCAGGGCGGCCGAGCAGGCCGGGTACCACGGCATCACCATTCCCGACAGCATTTGTTACCCACAGCATGCCAGTTCCAAATACCCCTACAACAAGGACGGCAGCAGGGAATTTCTGGAGAGTGTGCCCTTCGTGGAGAGCCTGATCGCGGTCGCCGCCATGGCGGCAGTGACTGAAAATATCCGCTTTGCGACGTTTGTCTACAAGCTCGCGGTTCGCCAGGCGCCGGTGGTAGCGAAGCAGGTGCAGGGTATTCAGGTGCTGTCCAGGAATCGCTTCGATTTTGGTATCGGTATCAGTCCCTGGGAGGAGGATTTTGCCGTGTGTGGTGTCCCCTGGGACAAGCGCGGCAAACGATTTGACGAGCAGATTGCCATCTTGCGTGGCCTTGAGACCGGCGATTACTTTGGCTTCGATGGGGAAATGCACAGTATGCCGGCCAACAAAATGAACCCGGTGCCGAGCGAACCCACTCCGCTGCTGATTGGCGGCCACACTGAACCCGCTTTAAAACGCGCCGCGCGCGTGGGCGATGGCTGGATGTGTGCCGGGGCGAGCACGGATGAGTTGGAGGCCTACATTGGCCGCATCAACCAGCTGCGAGAGGAGTACGGCACGGCCGACAAGCCGTTCAAGGTGTATACAACGGGTCAGGACGCCTTTACACCGGAGGGCGTGAAAAAACTCGAAAGCATTGGCGTATCCGAGGTCATCATCGGTTTCCGCAATGTCTACGAAATGGAAGAGGACAAACCACTGGACGAAAAAATAGCGATGCTGAACTGGTATGCAGGAGAGTTCATCAATGGCTGAATTTCGCGCCAACACCCCGATCCTGGTGGGCGTCGCAGCCGTGCAGCAGAAAGTCCAGGACTACCAGCGCGCCCTTGAACCGGTGGCGCTGATGGAGCAGGCCTTGCGCGATGCCGCTGCGGATGCCGGATGTGCACAGCTGTTGCAACGGGCGGATGAGATTATGGTGCCCAGGAGTATCTGGGGTTACAGCGATCCGGGCCGGCTGCTGGCGGAGGCATTCGGGGCGAGTTCGGCGCGCACGCTGCTGGCGGAATTTGGCATCCTGCAGCAGACGCTGTTGACTCGCGCGTGTCAGCGTATTGAAGCGGGCGAATGCGAGATCGTGCTGGTGACGGGCGGCGAGGCTAAATATCGCGCTCTGTGCGCGCAAAAGGCCGGCGCCGAGGCCAGCGAGACACGGCAGGAGGATGCCAGTCCCGATACCACGCTGCGGCCGGAGGATGAGATGTGGTCGCCGGTGGAGTCCGCCAGCGGCCTCGGTATGCCTGTGGGGTACTACGCCATCCTCGACAGTGCGCTGCGCTACAAACAGGGCCTGACCCTGGACGAACACCGCGACCAGATGGCCAACATGTACGCCAGACTCAGTGAGCTGGCGGTGGACAACCCGGATGCCTGGGCGGATGAAGCGGTGCCGGCCGAGCATATCCGTGAACACTCTGCCGCCAATCGTATGCTGGCCTTTCCCTACACCAAGCTCCACAACAGCCAGTGGAATATCGACCAGGCGGCCGGGCTGATACTGTGTTCTGTGGGCGTCGCACAATCACTGGGTATCGAGCGCAGCAAGTGGATATTTCCCCGTGCGTTTGCGGAGTCGAATTTCATGTCGGTGGTTGCCAGTCGCAAGGACCTCGGTGCCAGCCCCGGATTCCGTATTGCGGGACAGGCTGCCATGGACATGGCCGGCATCAGCTTTGACGAGCTGCGCCTGTGTGAGCTGTACTCCTGCTTTCCCTACGCGGTGCGGGTGCAGTTGCAGGAATTCGGTATGAGCCCGCAGCACAATGTCAGTGTCACCGGGGGTATGACGTTTGGCGGCGGGCCGTTGAACAACTTTGTGTTCCAGGCGACGGTAAAAATGGCGCAGCTGCTGCGCCAGAATCCCGGTGAGGCCGGTTTGGTGACGGCTGTCAGCGGCATGTTGACCAAGCAGGCCTGCGCCGTGTGGTCTGCTACACCCGGCACCGAGGGGTGGGCCTGCGCCGATGTGACAGAGCGGGTCCGCGAGCAGAGCGGGGAGTGCGAGCTGGTGGCACAGTACACGGGTCCGGCTTCAGTAGCGGGCTATACGGTGCTGTACCAGGGGATGGACCCCTGGCGCGCAGTCGCCGTCTTTGATCTGCCCGATGGGCGCCGCACGGTAGCCTACAGCGAGGAGCCGCAACTGATGCAGCATATGATGGCGCAGGAGTGCTGCGGCGAGACGTATCAGGTTGCGGATGGCAACTTTTCAGTAGCGTAGCGCTAGCGGTGAGCCGTATCAGCTGCGGCGCACCTCCCGCGGCGTTTTTCCGGTCCACTTCAGGTAGGCGCGGCGAAAATTTGAGGTATCACTGAAGCCCACCATATAGGCAATGCTGGAGAGCGGCAGCCGTCTATTCTGCAGGTGCCGGGTGGCGTGCTCGGCGCGCACCTGATCCAGCAGGCGCTGAAAGGACTGCTGTTCCTCGTCCAGTCGACGCCGGTAGGTGCGCGGACTGAGATTGAGCATCGCCGCGATCTGCGGCATTTGCGGATACTGGCCCTCGAGCTTGCGCAGCAGCCGCAGGGTGCGCTCGGCGACCGAGTGTTCCTCTTCCAGGTCGGCCAACAGACGGGCGCACTCCGCCTCGTAGAGATTGCGCAGCACCGGGTTGGAGGAGGGCAGTGGCGTATCGAGTAAATCGCGCTGGAACAGAATGCGACCCTGCGGTGTATCGAAATGGATATCCTTGCCAAACACCTCGCAGTACAGCGCGGCGTGCTCTGGTTTGGGGTAGGGAAGCTCCATGCGCAAGCACAGGTCGGGAGCATTCAGCAGCCCGCGCAGCGTGTTGATAAGGGCGCCATAAAACAGTTCGTAGCCGAATTCTACCGGGGTGTCTGTCGGTGTGCTCACCACCGTCAGGATCGACTGGTTGTCGACGGTTTCAAATTCAAAGTGCAGGCCTGAGGCCAACAGGTGATTGTATTTCAGGAACAGCTCAAACACCTGCGCCAGATCGGTACAGGTCATAAATGCCTGGCCGAGAACGGCGTGGGCGCTCAAGTTCAGGCGCAGCCCGAGTTGTAGGCCGAGTGCCGGGTCGCCGGTGAGCGCCTGTGCATTGGCGACCAGTTGGTTGAAATCGGCATCGGGTATACGGGCACCGATAGTGGCAATCCCGGTGCTGGCAAAGGAGGTACCCGCCAGCAGCTGTTTCCTGTCACATCCCCGCTGCTCGACCATGTCGATCAGGATCAGTATGTACTGGGCGGGAGTGGTGGTGTTTGACATTGCGCTATTTGGCCACAAATGACCATCTTTTGACAAGACTTTACCTTGCCGCCCTTGCAGTCAAGGCGCATAGTCAATCACCGCACAAAAATACGGAGTAACTTATATGAAAGTTGAATGGACAGAAAGCACCCCTCGCAAGATCCAGCGTTTTGCGGGTGCCGATTACCCGAAAGAGCAGCCTGACCTGGAAGATCTCCTGACCAGTGCCGACGTGGATCATATCGCCGAAATATTCCAGACGCCCCTGACCGGTTCCTACAACTGGGATTACACGATCCAGGATGACCGCATCAAGAAGCTTTACGATCTGGGCAAGCAGCTTAACTGGGACCCTGAGATGGATATCGACTGGGATCGTCCCTGGCCGGCAGAGCAGCAGTCGCCAGAGATGATGAACCTCCACGACTACGAGCCTTACCTGGCCATGGACGAGAAGACGAGGGCGGATTTTTGGCTGCATATGAACGCCTGGAGCCTGTCCCAGTTTCTGCACGGTGAACAGGGCGCGCTGCTGGTTGCGTCGCAGCTCTGCTCCTGTGCTCCTACATTTAATGCCAAACTTTATGCGGCGTCGCAAACCTTTGACGAGGCGCGGCATGTGGAGGTGTTCAACAAATACCTGCAAACCCGTATCGGCATGATGTACCCGATCAACACCCACCTGAAGAGCATCATCGACAAGATCCTCACCGATGAGCGCTGGGACATGAAATTTATCGGTATGCAAATTGTGATTGAGGGCCTCGCGCTCTCGGCGTTTGCAACGACTCGCGAAACCACACCGGATCCCGTGCTCAAGGACGTCGTCTATCTGGTCACGCGCGACGAGGCAAGACATGTCACGTTCGGCGTTAACTATCTGGAAGAGTTCGTCAAGACGCTGACCGATGAGGAGCGTGAAGAGCGCGCCCAGTTCGCCTACGAGGCCTGTGCCATCAGCCGTGAACGCCTGGTGGCGACGGATGTGTTTCGCCATTTTGGCTGGGATGTCGAGGAGGCGCGCAAGAAAGTCCTCGATGGCTTTGTGATGTCCACGTTCCGCAACCTGTTGTTCCAGCGCGTCATTCCGAACCTGAACCGCATCGGCCTGCTGACGGACAAAGTGCGTCCGAAGTTTGAATCCCTGGGTATCCTGGACTATGAAAACCTGGCCACCGATGGCGATATCGACTGGTCAGAGCTGGAGCGTCCGCTGGATACAGGGGAGGCCCAGGCCTATGAGCAGACCATGTTGGCCAAGTTTGCCGAGGTCCATGAGCAGAAGGAAGCCAAGGCCAGCTCGGCGGCCTGATAGCCGCTGCGGCGCCGCCTCAATGTAGCGCGTGTGTTGCGCTCTCGTGGCAACACGGGGGCGCCGCAGGGTACGAAATCGCAGTGATAAAAAAAGCCGGCTTAATAGCCGGCTTTTTTGTGTCTGTGGCAGCAGCCCGGTATCAGGCAGACAGGGCTTTAACCTGTGCGTTCAGGCGGCTCTTGTGGCGCGCTGCCTTATTTTTGTGAATGATGCCTTTGTCCGCCATCCGATCGATAACCGGCACAGCATTGTCGTAAGCTGTCTTCGCTGCCGCCTGGTCGCCGCTGCCGATAGCTGCATTGACTTTTTTGATCACGGTGCGCACCAGTGAACGCAGGCTGGCATTGTGTGATCGACGTTTTTCCGCCTGGCGGGCACGTTTCCTTGCTTGTGGGGAGTTCGCCACTGTATTACCTCAAAGGGAGTCAAAAAATTAAGAGGCGCGATTATTCACATTGCCCCTGCAATTGTCAACCGCTGTCTCTATGGTTTGCCACGCGTCTGCTGATGTATACTAACGCCTATTAGGCATTATTAATCTGCTTCTCGAGGGTGGCATCCCCGTCTATGAATAGCACAGCGACAACAACCGCCGTAGTGCCCAGCACTGCGGATCGTATTCTCGACGCAGCGGAAGACCTGTTTGCCGAGAAAGGCTATAGCGCGACATCGCTTGGCGATGTCGCTGATCGTGTGGGTATTCGCTCACCCAGCCTGTACAACCATTTCAAGAACAAGGAAGCGCTGTACGAGGCCGTGCTGGAGCGCCTGCTGACAGATTTCTCCGCACCGCTGGCGGAGTTGAATGGTGGGCCGGTGACCAATGAACGGGTGTTTTCCTGGTTGGAAACCATTGTTCGCCAGCACCACGCCAACCCGAACCTGGCCAGGTTGCTGCAGCACGCCGCGCTCTCCGGTGGGCCACATACCAACGAGTTGATCGATCGCCTGTTCCGGCCGATGTTCCAGTCTGATGCCAGGATTGAAGGCGGTAATATTTCGCTGTTCCAGGATACCGGGTTACAACCCTGGGCTGTAATGGCCTTTAATAACCTGGTGATGTCCTATGTCACCATGGCGCCGATGTACCGGGATTTATTGGGCCAGGACCCGTTCAGTGAAGAGGCGCTGGAAAACCAGCTAAACCTGATTAAGATGCTGCTGCGAGCAGTGTTCGATTACAAAGGGGAGGCGTCGTCGGCTACCTAGCCCTGCAGTCAGTCGTTTTTGCGCCACTCCCCCCGTGTTATGAGGCAATATCCAGATCATGTTAATTTCAGATGCAGTGCAAATCTGGCGCGAGTCAGACGGTGATTACCATATCGAGTGGCAGGCCAGCCACCCCGATACACAGGTCACGGTTGAGCCGCTGACCCCGAGCGGTAGTGTAAGTGCTCACTATAGCGAAGAAGTAGGACGTGTGCGCATGTCGGGGCTGGAGCCGCGCAGCCGCCACTTCTTCCGCCTGCGCGACCAGCACGGCACCGAGGTGCTGGCCACTGAGCGTAAACTGGGTATGCAGGGCACACCGAATTTCAGGGATTTCGGGGGCTACCCCACGGTTGACGGGCGCAGGGTCAAGTGGGGCTTCCTGTATCGGTCGGGGCAGTTGTCCAGCCTCAGCGACCAGGATGTCGACTTGCTGGAGAGCCTCGCGCTCGACCTGGTCTGCGATTTCCGGCGGCAGGAGGAACAGCAGACCGACCCCAGTCGGCTGCCCCAGCGCAACCCGCCCCGGATTGCCAGCCTGCCGATTATTCCGGGCAGTAATTCGCGATTCTTCGAGCAGGCAGAGGGCAGCATGGCGGACCGACAGGCCATGTTTGATTTTATGCTCGAAATCAACCGGGACTTTGTCGAGGCACAGGCAGAAACCTATGCGCGCATGTTTCGGGAGATTCTGAACGTCGAGGACGCCAGATTTCTGGTGCACTGCGCCGCGGGCAAGGACCGCACCGGGTTTGCCGCCGCCATAATCCTGATGGCGCTGGGAGTCTCCCGTGATGTGGTGATGCGCGACTATATGCTCACCGGGCAGTTTTTTCACCCGGACAACGAAATGACCCGTCTGCGCAAGAAATACCAGATGGAGCATATGGACACGCAGGCCATCTTGCCGATGCTGGAGGTTCACGAGGATTACCTGGCGCGTGCCCTGCTCGCGATAGAGCAAAGTTACCCGTCAGTGGAGGTGTATCTGCAGGAGGCGTTGGGGGTGGGTGCGGCTGAGTTGGCAGAACTGCAGGGGCGCTACCTGGACTGAGTGCCGCGTTTTGAGCGGCTGCCACGGTTGATGGCAGCCACCCGGCGCACCCGCTCGGACACTACTTGGCTTTACAGGCGTCTTTGGCAGCGTTGATCTGCTTCTTTTCGCACTGATCGCTGGTGGCGTCGCCGACACACCACTTGCTGCGGTTGTCCCAGGCAGTGAGTTCAGCTTTCTTGCCGTTGGAGCACTTTACCGTGTAAGTCGAGTAGGCCGTACCATCGCTGGTGGCGGCATTCGCATCAAACACAATGCTGGTGGGTTTGGCTGCCAGGCTGCCCGCGGAAAAGACGATCAGGGCAGCGGCGGCCGCAAATTTGGGTAAGTTCATATCAATTCTCTCACTATTCACTGTTGCTGATGGTACCGATGAAGGTGGTCACACTGACCGGTGTCGGAAGTCGCCATTATAAAGCCATGCGCCGGCGAGAGAGAGTTACTATATCGTAACTATTTGGGTATTTAAGTAACAAGGTCATTTTTGGTGATGCCATCGTAGTCTAAGTATATGTTTTATAATGATATTTAATAATTTTGATGAGTTTCCGAGGGGAACGTTAACAATATTTAATGTCTTGTTGGGTAACAAGTGTCATCTTTGTGCAGTTCGATACCCGCCATCATGCAGTGCCTGGTGGCACGGTTATCGCGTGCAGCCAGCGGCCTCTCCAAGGCTGCGGGGCCTGGGGCTGCACGCATGTGCCGGATGACTCGCGGGTGGATTTTGGGTATGGTGTGGCGCCTTCAAACTATGAGATGACCGGCTTGACCGACGCTTTTGCAGAGATTCGACCCTACCGGGATGATGAAGTCGTCGACGTCCTGTCCAGGTTGTTATCCAGCACAGAATTCCTGGACACACTGGCGGCCTATCGATTGGGCAAACTGCTAGCCCTGTTGCCCGTCCGGCTGCGCCCGATGCTGCGCCCTGTGGTGCGTTATCTGCTGGCCCGGGAAGTGCGGGGTGTCTCCGATGTGCGCAGTATGCAACTGGTGATCGAGCGCTACATGACACGCATGATCGAGGCCGCCACCGGTGGTTTCAGTGTCTCCGGGCTGGACGGGCTCACCCCGGGGCGCCCCTACCTGTTTATGAGCAACCACCGCGATATCGCGATGGACCCGGCATTCACCAACTACGCCCTGCACGGCAGCGGGCACGACACCGCCCGTATCGCCATTGGCGATAATCTGCTCACCAAGCCCTGGGTCTCGGACTTGATGAGGCTGAACAAGAGCTTCATTGTCAAGCGCGCTGTCAGTGGCCCCCGCGAATTGCTCGCCGCCTCCAAAAACCTGTCCAACTACATTCAGCACTCACTGCTGACGGAGCATTCGTCGATCTGGATCGCGCAGCGGGAGGGGCGGGCCAAGAATGGCGTCGATCGCACCGAACCCGTCATTATCAAAATGCTGTCCATGAGCCGGGATAAGCGCGAGCAGGAATTTGGCGAGCATATCCAGAGCCTGGGTATCGTACCGGTCGCGATCTCCTACGAACTCGATCCCTGTGACGCGATGAAAGCCAAAGAGCTCTACCAGAAGGAATCCGAAGGCCGCTATCAAAAGGGTGAACAGGAGGACGTCGCCTCCATCGCCCAGGGTATTGCGGGCGACAAGGGGCGGGTCCACGTCACCTTTGGGACGCCGCTGGGCGATGACCTGCAGACCCCGGACGCTGTTGCCAGGGAAGTTGACCGGCAGATCATCACCGGTTATTGCCTGCACCCCACCAATATTTACGCCTACCGGCGGTTGTATGGTGCCGAGGCTGCGGTTCCGGACGGGCTCTATCTGGAGCAGGGCGATTGCAGCCTCGCGGCCTTCGAGGCCCGCATTGAAGCACTGCCGGAACAACACCGCCCCTACGCGCTGGCCATCTATGCCAATGCGGTGGTGAGCAAGCTGGCGCTGGCTGAGCGCGCCTTGCAACCGCCTTGCTGAGCGAGGAACTCAAAGGCAGCATTCGCGAGGCCTACAATGCCATCGTGGAGAGCAAGTCCCTCGCTCCGCGCTGGGGGCAGCGCCAGATGATTGCCGAGATTGCCAATACGCTATCACGCATTCCGCCCACCGACGCCGACGAGCGGGGCCTGCCGGCTGTCTGCGTGATCGAGGCGGGGACGGGTACGGGCAAGACGATAGCCTATGCTGTCGCGGCCATCCCCATAGCGCAGGCGCTGGGCAAGCGCCTGGTGGTTGCCACGGCTACCATCGCGCTGCAGGAACAGTTCGTGAACAAGGATCTCCCTGATATCCGCCAGAGCAGCGGCATGAACTTCAGTTTTGCGCTGGCCAAGGGGCGCCGTCGCTATGTCTGCCTGTCCAAGCTGGACCGCCTGATGGCGGAGGGGCAGGGTGCGTCCGCGGTGATTCCGCTGTACCCGGATGAATTTGGCGCGCCGGTGCAGACCGAGGCCATGCCGATCTACGACGCGATGTTGGAGGCGATGGGTCGCGGCGAATGGGATGGCGACAGGGACAACTGGTCGGACAGTGTGCCCGACGATGTCTGGTTCAGCGCGACCACAGATCACAGCCAGTGCAGCGGGCGGCGCTGCCCCAACATCAGCCAGTGCAGCTTTTATCGGGCGCGGGACGAGTTGCAAAGCGCCGATATTATTGTCACCAACCACGATCTGGTGCTGTCTGATCTCGCACTGGGGGGCGGGGCTATTCTGTCGGCGCCCGAAGACAGCATCTACGTGTTCGATGAGGGCCATCACCTGCCCGACAAGGCGCTGTCACATTTCTCCAGCTACTGCCGGTTGAACGCCACCATCAGCTGGCTGCAGGACAGCAAGAAGGCCCTGGCGCAAGCGGCGTCGGCACTGGTTGCTATCGACAGCGCGCAGCGGGTGTTGCAGGCATTGCCGGCGCAGGTGGATGAGACAGTGGCGGCGCTGCAGGTGGCGGAGCAGGCGGTGGCGGCGCTGTTTGAGGCCGCCGATGTGCCGGCCCACCGCGAGGAACAGCAACTGCGCCTGGCGCACGGCCTGGTACCCGACGCCCTGATGCAGGTGGCAAAATCGCTCAGCGGTTACTTCCAGAAGTTGAGCACCGCCTTCGCGCGGCTGGAAAATCTGCTGGAGGAAGCGCTGGACGATGAGTTTGCCGGGATCGATAAATCGGATATCGAGACCTGGCATATCAATGTCGGCGGCATGCTCGGCAGGGCGGAGGCCGCGCTGTCGCTGTGGCGTGAGTACGCGGTGAGCGGTGCCGGTGAAATTCCGCCCAAGGCACGCTGGATCACGTTGCTCAGCAATGTCGCCCAGGTGGGGTTTGAGCTGCGCTGTAGCCCGGTATTGGCCGCGGATATCCTGCAGGACTGCCTGTGGTCGCGCGCATCGGGCGTCATCATCACCTCGGCAACCATCACGGCACTCAATTCTTTCGATCGCTTTCGACTCCACTCGGGCGCGCCGCCCGAGGCGAACTACAAAGTGGTGGCCAGCCCATTCAATTACCAGCAGGCCACGTTTACCGTACCTGCGATGGACTGTGACCCGGGGAATGCACAGGCTCACACCGATGCCGTGATCAGGCAATTGCCCACCCTGCTCGATCACGGTGAGGGCAGCCTGGTGCTGTTCTCCTCGCGCCGCCAGATGCTGGAGGTGTACCAGGGCGTTACCGGGGAGTTCGGTGGTCGCATCCTGATGCAGGGTGATTACAGCAAGCAGGAAATCCTGCGCCGGCACAAGCAGGCCATCGACGACGGCGACGGCAGTGTGATTTTCGGTCTCGCCAGTTTTGCCGAGGGGGTGGATTTGCCCGGGGCCTACTGTCGCCATGTGGTGATTGCCAAAATCCCGTTTGCGGTCCCCGACAGCCCGCTGGAGGCCGCGCTCGCCGAGTGGGTGGAGGCACAGGGGCGCAATGCCTTTATGGAGATCAGCGTGCCCGATGCGGCGCTGCGGCTGGTGCAGGCCAGTGGCAGGTTACTGCGTACCGAGCAGGATACCGGGCGCATCACACTGCTGGACAGGCGTATTCTGACCAAGCGCTACGGCCGCGCGATCCTGGATTCACTGCCGCCGTTTCAACTCCGCCTGGGTTAGAGCTCAACCTTGCGCAGGCGCAGCGCATTCGCTATCACTGACACAGAGCTGATGCTCATGGCGGCACTGGCAATCATCGGCGACAGCAACACCCCGAAAAAGGGATAGAGTACGCCCGCCGCCACTGGAATACCCAGCGCGTTGTAGAAGAACGCGAAGAACAGGTTCTGGCGGATATTGCCCATGGTCCGGCGCGACAGGCGCATGGCTTTGGCGATGCCGCGCAGGTCGCCCTTGAGCAGCGTTACTCCGGCAGACTGCATCGCGACATCCGTGCCGGTGCCCATGGCGATGCCGACATCAGCGAGCGCCAGCGCGGGCGCATCGTTGACACCATCGCCGGCCATTGCCACGATCCGGCCCTCGCCCTGCAGCCGTTTGATTACCGCCGCTTTGTCTGCCGGTAATACGTCGGCGACGACTTCATCGATGTTGAGCGCGTCGCCCACCACCTTTGCGGTGCGGGCATTGTCTCCCGTCAGCATGATGATGCGAATGCCCTCCTGATGCAGCGCGGCGACGGCCTCTTCGGTGGTGGGCTTGATCGCGTCCGCAACACCCAGTAGGCCGGCGGGTTCACCCTCTACCGCTACGAAGACGGTTGTCTGCCCCTGCTCCCGATAGCGTTCGGCGTGGGCTGCCAGCGCAGTGGTCTCCACCCCCTCCCGCTCCATCAGGCGCAGATTGCCCACCAGTACCTTGCGGCCATCGATGGTGCCCCATACACCCAGGCCGGGATCTGACTCAAAGCCCGTCAACCCCGCCGGCGGCGTTACGCCGCGCGCGCTTGCCCCATCGACGATAGAGCGGGCCAGAGGGTGTTCACTGGACGCTTCGATCGCCGCCGCCAGGCCAAGCAGTTCAGTGTCGTCGAAGCCAGGCAGGGGTACCACGGCCTGCAGGCTGGGTTTGCCCTCTGTCAGGGTGCCGGTTTTGTCCACCACCAGGGTGTCGATCTTTTCCAGTGTCTCCAGGGCAGCGGCATCCTTGATCAGCACTCCCTCGTGAGCACCGCGACCCACACCCACCATGATCGACATCGGTGTCGCCAGTCCCAGCGCACAGGGGCAGGCCACGATCAGTACCGACACCGCAATGATCAGTGCGTGGGCCAGGGTGGGTGGTGGCCCCCACAGCGCCCAGACGCCGGCGGCGATCAATGCCGACAGCACGACGGCAGGCACAAACCAGGCCGAGACCTGATCGACCAGTCGCTGCACTGGTGCGCGCGAGCGCTGGGCTTCGGCCACCATGTGCACGATTTGCGACAGCAGGGTATCGGCCCCGACTTTTTCCGCGCGAACCAGCAGGCTGCCGGAGCCGTTCAGGGTGCCGCCGGTCACAGCGCTGCCCTCGGTTTTGCGCACAGGATCGGGCTCGCCGGTGAGCATGGCTTCATCGACATGGCTGTCGCCCTCCAGCACAGTCGCGTCTACAGGAATCTTCTCTCCGGGTCGCACCCGCAGGCGATCCCCGGTCTGCACGTGTTCGAGGTCAATATCAGTTTCGACATCCCGGGCATCGAGGCGATGGGCGATTTTGGGTGCAAGCTGCAGCAGCGAGCGAATCGCGCCGGATGTCTGTGAGCGGGCGCGCAGTTCCAGCACCTGGCCCAGCAGCACTAATGCGACGATGACGGCGGCGGCCTCAAAATACAATGGCGGCATACCATTGGCCATGCGAAACGATGCCGGCAGCGCGTCCGGGAACAGTATCGCCAGCACGCTGAAGGAGAAGGCGGCACCGACTCCGAGCGAGATGAGCGAGAACATATTGAGGCTGCGATTGACGAACGATTGCCACCCGCGGACGAAAAACGGCCGCCCGGCCCACAGGACGACGGGCGTCGCCAGCGCAAACTGAATCCAGCCGGACACCGTGTGCCCCAGCCATTGCGCGGGGTTCAGTAGCGGTACCATTTCGCCCATGGCGATTACCAGTACGGGCAGGCTGAGCACCAGGGCGAACCAGAAGCGCCGGGTCATATCTTTCAGTTCTGTATTGTCACCCTCATCCAGCGTCGGCGATTCGGGCTCCAGTGCCATCCCGCACTTGGGGCAGGACCCCGGTCCCTCCTGCCTGACCTCGGGATCCATCGGGCAGGTATAGATCGTCCCCGCCGGGGCGGCGGGGGCCTGTGCGTTGGCAGACGAACGCTTTGGGTCCAGGTATTGCTGGGGTGACGCCACAAACTTGTCGTGACAGCCCTTGCTACAAAAATAATACGAAGCGCCGCCGTGCTCGTGGCTGCGCGCCGTGGCGGGATCGACGGTCATACCGCAGACCGGATCGATCTCCCTGTCGGTATCGGTGGCTGGCATGGTCAGGCCTCCAGTTGCGAGTGAATCCAGATCATGGACTATAGCCCATAGTCGCGGCCAGATCGGGGAGACGCGGGCGCTTCATGAGCCCCGACGTCAAGTGTGTTGTACTGTGGCCGCTCCGCGGTTCCCAGTGGTGGCTTGAACTCTCTGCTCGGCACCAGCGAAACGCCTTCCTCGTCCGAGAGCGCCCTGGCGGCGTCGATGCCGGTGGAATCGGGGGGGGCAGCCCAACTGCCGGACAGGCGGTCGCTGAGGCGTATCGTAACGTTATTGTGCTGCGCGCCGCGTCCGACCAGGACATATCCGCTGCCGAAAATGAGGTTGTTGGCGACCAGAACATCGCCCCTGGCATGGTCACGCACCAGCGTGCCGTCAGCTGCCTCATTGATGAAGGTGTTGTTGACCACGAACAGGCGGTGCTGCTGTTGTGTTCGCGTCTCGCAGCCCTCCGCACCGTAGCCGATCGCGTCGACGTTCTCTGTCGTTGCTGCCTGCTGCATGTCGTTGCCGATGATGTAGCTCAGGCCGCAGTTCGGCAGATCCACCAAGCGGCTGGAGTTGCCGCCTGCCACATCCTCGATCCGGTTGTACAGGATATGGTTTTCAAGCGCGCGTGATTTGATCTGGTGGCCGCGGTCAGTGCCCTTGAAATGGCTGCCGGTGATGGTGAAGCGTCCCAGCCCACCGACGTAAATACCGTGACTGAATGTGCCCTCGCGCTTTTGGAAGTAGAACCGGGAGGACGACACTTCGAGGCTGGCCTCGGGATACGGACCGGTGAGGACGGAAAATTCATTGTGGTGGAAGTAGGTGTTGCGCAGTGTGAGGTCGCCGCCCTGGTGACGAATACCCGCACCGTTAGTATCGACCACCCGCGCGCCGGAAAACTCGATATTTTCGATCACCGTGTTGTCGCCACTGACGATCCAGATGGCCTTGCCATTGGGTATCAGCGTATCCGACTTCATGTGCGCCATGCCGCCGATACCGCGAATGGTGAGATTTTCCTGCTGCCATACCGCGTAGTCATTCAGGTAGGTGCCGGCGTCGATCTCGATGGTGTCGCCGGGTTTGGCCAGCCTTGCGGCTTCGCTGGGAGTCTTCAACCAGCGCTGCGGGCCTACCCGCAGTATCGTAGCATCGGGGAATGTGTGGGCCGCGGTGCCCCGTGTTGTTTCAGCGTAGACGGCTGCGCCGGGCACGAGGGTAATCGCCAGCATGGACCAGGCCGCGCACAACACGCCGAGGCTGCGGTGAAACAAGCGCCACAGCCCCGCCCTGGCAGCGCTGCGGTTGCCGCCTCGCAAGCCCGGCCGGGGCAGGCTATCGCGCGCTGGCATGCAGTATTCCGGTGAGTTCCGCCAGTGAGTTCAGCCGGTGTCTGGCGCCGCTGAAATCGTGGCTGGACGTGAACGCATTGTGAACGATCGCGCAGTCGATACCGGCGGCGAGCGCCGATTGCAAACCGCGCTGTGAATCCTCCACCACCAGGCACTCCTCGGCGCGCGCGCCGAACCTGCGCAGTGCGAGCAGGTAGGGTTCCGGATCGGGCTTGGAGGCGGCGTAGTCTTCCCGCGTGAGCACAAAGTCCATGTGTTGAAGCAGTGTCCGGTTGTGGTGGATGCGCTCGAAGTGGGTTCGGGTGGATGTCGTCACGACGGCCATTTTGTGTGTGCTGGAGAGCGCCGCAAGCACCGGCTCCACGCCGGGAATCTCAATGTCCTGATGCGCGAGGAACGCCTCGTAGTAGGCGTCGCGCTGTTGCCGCTTGCTGGCAATCACGTCGCCATCAACACCGGCTGCCGCGGCCAGTTCCCAACTGGATGCACCGCGCACCATGCGCTGCAGGTAGGTGGCCTGCTCGAGCGCGATGCCCAGTTCAGCCAGCGCGCGCTGCGTGGCCTTGAAATACCAGTATTCGGTGTCGACCAGAACGCCGTCATTGTCCCAGAGTATGTAACGTTTCATCGCTCGATTGTAATCGATATCGGTGGCCTGTCAGGCGGCTTTCTTCTCCGCCTTTTTAACCCGGATTTTGTTCCCGGCAATGGTTCTGTTATTCAGGTTTTGTATCGCCGCCTTGGCCTCGCCGGGTTTCGGCATCTCGACAAAGGCGAAACCCTTGGAGCCCCCTGTCTCTTTATCGGTGACCAGGTGACAGGACTGCACAGCGCCGAACTGTGCAAACAGCACTTTCAACTCATCCTCGGTGGTGCTGCGGGCGAGATTGCGAACAAGTAATTTCATAGGGAGTGTCTGCGGGGGGGTTATGAAGGGCACACATGGTACTGCATTCGGCGGGTTTAATCGCGGTGTTGCAGCACGGCGCAGTTGGATTGCGTCGCGGCATTCATTCAGACGCGCTGATTACGGGTGTACATGTGCTTTTCTGCCGGGAAGCGCTCATAGAACGCGCGGTGCGCCGCTTCAGAGAATACATCGTCTCTCGACGGATACTGAGAGATCCAGTCAATCAACATTGCCAGATTACTGTCCTGTTCTTCCCTGGACGCATACTTGTGCGGCTCCCACGGCCGCTTCCGTGCATTGTCGATGCATGCCGCCACCGGCAAATTCATAAATATGGCTGTATCGGCATGCAGTGCCGCGACTTCCAGTAGATCGACGTAGCAGCCCTCTATAACCCAGCGCTCACAGGATGCCATAAACGCCTCTATCGCCGCCCGCGACTCGGCCAGTGGCGCCCGCTCGGGCGGGACGCCTGGCAGCCAGGCGAGGGTGTCGAGATCAAGGTGCGCGAGCCCCTGCTCTGCGGCCAGCGCGTTTGCCAGTGTGGATTTGCCAGAGCCGGAATTGCCGAAAATCAAAATCTTGCTCAATGGGTGGTCCCTTTGTTTTTTCGTCTTCTGTCGCCTATCCTCTGGTGCAGGGAAGAATTCCAATAATCAATCAAACCCGACATGAGCAGCCAATTATGACACTCTCTCAAATTCCTCCTCAAGCCCGTGCGCTTGGTCTACTCCTGATTGTATGCCTCGCAGCCTGCAGTGACAGTTCATCAAATGATCCGGCTAGTCAGGGCATCTCCTATTATATCGACTGCGGCGCCGCGACTGCGGGCGATGGAACGATAGACGCGCCGTGGAATGATTTCGAAACCGCCAATGCCACTACACTTGAGCCGGGCACCAGCCTGCTGCTGCGACGCGGCAGCCGCTGTACCGGTATGTTGAAACCGATAGGCTCGGGAACGGCAGAGCAGCGTATTGTTATCGGTGCCTATGGCGAGGGCGCATTGCCCCTGATTGATGCTAACGGCACCAATACCGCGGCCCTGCACCTGGAGGATACCTCGCATATTGTGGTCCGCGATCTCGAACTCACCAACCCGGGAAATCTTGAGGAGCCACACCGTGGTGTGTACCTGACAGCCCTTGAGGGGCCAGTGACCGATGTCGAGATCCGGGATTTGTACATCCATGACGTGACCGGCCTGGTCAAGTTCAGCGGCACTGGCAAGTCCGGCGGCGCGATCATCAGCAAGCCGCTGGGCGGGTCGGAAGCGAAGTTTGACAGTGTGCTCATCGAGAACAACCGGATTGAGGATGTCGGCCGCAGCGGCATTTTCTTTGTCGGATCCTCGGCCAAGACCCGGCCGCTGGAAGCGGAACCCTGGCCCGATGGCGGCACCGGCATAGTCATTCGTGGCAACACACTGAAACGGCTGCAGGGGGATGCCATCGTCGCCCACAGCACGTCCGGTGCTTTGATAGAGGATAATGTGGTGAGCGTCGGTAACCTCGCAGGCAGGGACTATCGCACCGAGGAGCGCAACTGCAGTGCCGGTATCTGGGCCTGGAATGCGAACAACACCCTGATCCAGAGAAATGAAGTGTCCGGCTATCGGTTCGGGCAGAGCCCGACCGATGGCTGTGACGGCACGGGGTTCGATATCGACAACCGGCAGGCTGGCACCACCATTCAGTACAACTACAGCCACAACAATGAGGGCGGTTTCATCCTCCTGTGCAGCGACGACGAGCCGCATGACGCGGAGGTGCGCTATAACCTCAGTGTCGATGACGGAAAGGTACTGAATGTCTCGCCGTGCAAGTTCCCGACCATTGGTACGTTCGATGATATTCGCGTCTACAACAACACATTTGTGATGGTGAACCCGCACACGGCTCTGGAACTCAGCAAATTATCGCGAATAAGCAATGCCGGGGATTTGTTGTTTGCCAACAACATCGTCTATGCCACTGCGCCTCAAACAGATGCTATGGCCTGCGGTGATCGCTGTACCAACAACCTTTTCTATAACCTGCCGCCCTCCGGCACTGGGCACGTGGTTGGTGACCCCTTGTTCGAAGATGTAATGTGGCGCGGAGCCGGACGTCTGGAAGCGGGTGCCGCCTTTCAAATAAACACAGGGTCACCGGCGTTCGCGGCCGGGTTGGGGGTAGTGGGCGCTCCAGCAACCGACTTTTTTGGCGATGAGGTGCCGTTGACGCCGTCTGTTGGTATGCATCAGGTGCAGTGAAGAAGGAGGTCAGAAGAAGGGGGTCAGAGTCATGTCTCTGACCCCCTTCTTCACCCTTGTTTCCCTTTGGCTGTTAAAAGCCGCCGGTGTCGTTCAGCGCTTTCACCGCGGAAACCGTATCGCCGATATCGACAAAATCGACCGTCACGAAATTCGCCGGCACCGCGTGGAAGGCCTCGCATTCTCTAATCCGGTCGAGCAGCAGGGGGTTGTAATTCACCTGCTCCGCCAGGTCCGGTGAGCCGAAAACTTCGGTGAGGAAATGATTGAAGATGAACAGGTCATTGGCGGTATCGCCGCGATTCACCGCGCAGGAGAAATCGTCCGGTGTCGCTGCCGAATAGTGGGTTTCAAAGGCATGGCTCCAGACGTTCATCAACCACGGGTAGTTGGGGTCGACGGATTTGTCCTGCAGCACCACGAGCCGGGTGCCGGCGTCGATCATCTGGCCCAGTGTCGGCCAGGCATCCGCCGTGTGCACATAGGTGTAGTGCGTCAAGTCTGCTTCATCAAACGCTTGCGCAGTCAGTTCGTGGCTGAGATAGGATTCGAGGATAAAGGTGATCACCGCGCCCGGATTGTCGTCGAGAAACTCGCGGACCTCAATCAGCCCATCCACCAGCGGCTGCTTGCCCAGCAGGCATAGGGCGTGGCACAGAAAGCTGGCGTCCGGGTCGGCATCCGGCACCTGTATCTGGCCAAACTGGTTCTCGCTGCCCGCGCGATACGTATCCAGCATCAGCCCGCGCACACCGGCCTCCAGTTGCGCGGGCACATTCAGGTTTTGATTGGGTTGGTTCCAGCCATCCATCGCGTTCGACATGGCGTTGTGCGTGGTGACAAAGCGCACCTGATCGTAGCTGCGTATGCAAAGGGATTGCTCGCCATTGCAGCCGTTTATCGAAACAGTCTCGTTCTTTTCAAACTCGGCGTCATCGTTGTCTGCGATGATCAGCATCTGGTAATCAGCGGGGGTGAACTCGGCAACATCGATGGTGAACGAGAAGGGCGCGGAGTCATCGGTCTCGACCCAATCACCGTCGATGCCGCGCGGATACAACCGCACCCGGGTCGGCGTGAAGTTCGACACGGAAACATCCAGCGTGAGCGAGGTCGTTGCGGCAGTCCACTGCGTAGTGGTGGTAATCTGCGCCGGATCAACAGGTGTTGGATCCGGCTGGTTCGAATTGGAATTGGAGCTATCACAGCTGATGAGGAAGACACTGCAAGCCAGCAAGCTGCCCATCAGGTATAAACGTGTTCTATGCTGTTTCATTTTCTTTCCAGACCGATTGTTGATAATTTTTAGCCAGAGATTACACTTTCTCCGCGCTGCGCGCTAATAGCTGCGGTGAGAAAAAAGGCGCTGCCTGGATTCAAGGTGCAAGTGCAACCGCATGAGGCAATATGAATCCAAGTTGACCGCCTTCATTTCAAGCTTGAGCGGGCGGCATTCTACTCTGACCCCAAATACAGTAGACTCGGGAATCTAGTGTCGACTTCCCGGAGAACATTATGACGCTGCAAAAGCGTATCGCCATCACGCTCCCGGCAGGCCCCAATATCGCAGACACCATCGCGCGCCTGAAATGGGCCGAGGCCAACGGCATACCGGATGCCTGGTTCAGCGATGCCGGCGCGCCCGACACCCTCACCCAGATTGCGGCCGTGGGGCATCACACCCAGACCATTCGCATCGGCGTGGCGGTCACGCCGGTGTATACCCGCAGCCCCTCGGTGCTCGCGGCATCCGCCAACGTTATCAGCCAGGTGATACCGGGCCGATTTATCATGGGCCTGGGCTCCTCCAGCCAGACGATCATGGGACAGTGGAATGGCATACCGCTGGAAAAGCCGCGCACACGCGTGAAGGAAACCGCGCAGTTGGTAAGACAGATGCTGAAGGGCGAGAAAACCGATTTTAAGGGCGAGACGCTTTACAGTCGCGGCTATCGTCAGGCGCCCGCAGAAAACCCGCCGCCGATTTATATCGGCGCGCTGCGCCCGAAGATGATTGAGATGGCAGCGGAGGTGGGGGACGGCGTGATCTTCAATCTGTGGCCCCAGGGTGCCCTGCCCAAAATGATGGAGGCGCTAAAGCGCGGCGCGCACAATGCCGGGAAAGACTGGCAAGACATTGAAGTGGTGAACCGCGCGATGGTGCTGTGCACCGACGACAAAGCGATGGGCAGAGAAATCTTCCGCGCCGCCTTCGGGCCTTACTACGCGACACCGGTGTACAACAAATTCCTCGCCTGGGCCGGTTATGAAGACGCCGCGAAGACAATCGAGGAAGGTTGGGCCGAGAAGGATCGTGAGAAAACCGCGGGCGCGCTTACCGATAAACTGATCGACGAGATCGCGATTATCGGCACCGAAGACGAGATACGTGCACGCATACAGGCAGACGCGGACGGCGGCGTGCACACGCATATCATCGCCCCGATGGCGGCCACGGCGGAAGATCTTGAGCGCACCTATAACGCCTTCACCGCGGCCAATTTCCAGTTCAACTAATTGGGGTATTTGGGGTCAGAGTAAAAACCCCAACGCACCAAAAGAGTTTTTACTCTGACCCCAA
>CAXBLZ010000035.1:0-35394 GCA_963976735.1 uncultured Halioglobus sp. | reverse complement strand
TTTGACCTGAACAGCAACGAACTGCTGTACAGCGAGACACACTGCTTGACCCCGGACGCGGTGACGCGCCAAGTGCTGTACCGCAATCCAGAGGGCGAGTTGATTGCCTACAAGGTGCTGGACTACGAGGCGGGGTCAACCACCCCTTCTTTTGAACAGCACAATCTCTACTCGAATGAATCTGTCGCCGTGGCGCTACAGCGCGGTGCGGTCGTTGTCACGACCAGCGATGACAGGTCCAGTGGCGAGTCCAGTTCAAGCACTCTGACCCCTGCCTCGGGATCGCCGGTTGTGATTGACGCGGGGTTTGATGCATTTGTGACACGCCATTGGGGCAACCTGGTTGCCGGTGAACAGCAGCGATTCCAGTTCCCGGTAGCTGCCAGCGAGGCTCTGGTTAAACTGCAGATCGAGGCGGCTCCCTGCAGTTACCAGACGCAATCCGACCAGTGTTTTCGGCTGGCCGTGGACAACTGGTTGCTGAGGCTGGTAGCGGATTCCATCGAGCTGGGCTACGACGCCCAATCGAGGCGCTTGACACGGTTTCGGGGCGTGTCAAATATCGGCGATGGTTCGGGTTCGGGATTGGCGGTTGATATCCATTACAGATACCATGATCTGGCCGCTTTGCAGTGCGACATATAGCAGCGGCAAACAAATCCCTCAAGAGACAACATTATGGCCATTACCCTGAAAGGCCCATGGAACAAGGCTGAGGTCGACAGTTTCCTCAGCAACACGCAATTTCCGCTGCGCCTGGCTTGTGTGGCACAGGACGGATTCCCCCGTGTGGTGTCGGTCTGGTACGGTTTTGACGGGCACTATCTGCGCTGTGTGTCGCACCGGACTTCGCAACTGGTCAACCTGCTGCAGCGCAGTGACCGGGTAGGCTTTGAGCTGGCACCCAACGAGCCGCCCTACCACGGTGTGCGCGGGCAGGGTATCGCCCGTCTCGATGCGGACGAGGACGGTGAAGTGCTCACGCAAATGTTACAGCGCTATCTCGGTGGTACCGATTCGAAATTGGGGCAGTGGTTGCTGTCGCGGTCCGAGGATGAGGTGTTGATCACGATAGAGCCACTGCGCCTGTTTAGCTGGGATTACAGGGAGCGGATGCAGCAGGGTTGAGGCCGCCGCCGAGGCGGCCGAGCGCCCCGGTGAGCAGGGGCGCGGCTAATGAGGAAAGCTTCAACTGTGCCAGCGCATCCGCCCGGGTGATGCCGGGATTAACGATTGCAACTGGCAAGCCACGGCGGCTAGCGTGACGACAGAAGCGAAAGCCGGAAAACACCATCAGTGAACTGCCGATGACCAGCAGTCCGTGCGCGCGGTCCAGCGCAGCCAGGCAGTTGTTCACGCGCGCAGTGGGCACAGTACCCCCAAAAAAAACCACGTCCGGCTTCAGGTCGCCGCCGCACAGCGGGCAAATCGGCAGCACCAACTGATGCGGCAGACAGTCGGCAAGCTCCATGTCGCCATCGGGTCTGGCACCCGGTTCAGCAATGTGTGGCCATTCGTTGTCGCTATCGAGCAACTCCTGGACGCTATCGCGGCAGTGCTTCGCACCGCAGGTGAGGCAGTGCACGCGGTCTATCCTGCCGTGCAGGTCGAGCACATTGCGACTGCCGGCCCGCTGGTGCAGGCGGTCCACATTCTGGGTAATCAGCAGTTCGATATGCCCACGCGCTTCCAACTGCGCCAGCGCGTGGTGGGCCGGGTTGGGTGATGCGTCGCGAATCACTGGCCAGCCGTAGCGGGAGCGGGCCCAGTAACGCCGCCGGGCGAGCACATCGCGCAGAAAAGCCTGTTGCTGTATTGGATTGCTGTGTTGCCAGGCACCGTGCTGATCCCGGTAGGTCGGTATTCCCGAGGCCTCACTGATACCAGCGCCTGTCAGCACCACCAGTCGTGGGTGATCGACCAGAAACCTGGCTAGCGAGTCGATGTCCTGTTGCAGCGTGTTCACAGAGCTAGTATACGTTGTGATGTCCCGGATGGATTCAAGGGCACAAGTGATCCAATGAGTGCTTGCTGCGTACTCTCACTAGACGCAAGGAAACAGGTTAACATGCAGATTTTAATTACTGGTGGCACCGGGTTTATCGGTGCCGCGCTCATCCCGGCTCTGCTCGCCGGCGGCCATGAGTTGATCGTGCTCAGTCGCTGCGCCCATACCGATCGATCCCGCTGCAGGTATATTCAATCACTGGATGAGATTTCGGCACAGACGAAATTCGGCGCGGTCATCAACCTGGCCGGCGCGTCGCTCGCCGCGCGTCGCTGGAGCGCCGCCTACAAGCGCGAGATTGTCGCCAGTCGCCTCGATACGACCGCACAGTTACTCGCGCTGTTCAAACGCCTGGAGCATTGCCCGCGCACACTGCTGAGCGGCAGTGCCGTGGGCTATTACGGTCACCACGGTGATGACTGTTTGACGGAAAGCTCACCACCTGAACCCGGCTTTGCGCAGGCCCTGTGCAGTGACTGGGAGGCGCTGGCCGTGCAGGCACAGGCGCTGGGAGTGCGGGTGTGCCTGCTGCGCCTCGGTGTGGTGCTGGACAGCGGTGGTGGCGCGTTGTCAGAAATGGCCAGGTCCTTCAGTTTTGGTGTTGCCAGTTGGCTGGGCTCCGGTCGGCAATGGCTGAGTTGGATACACCGGCAGGATGTCGTGCGTGCACTGTTGTTCCTCCTTGAACACGAGGAGCTACAGGGCCCGTTCAATATCACCAGCCCCCATCCCGTGACCGGTCGCGGCCTGGCCGCCGCGTTGCAGGCCCACTTCCGCACCTTCATCCGCGCCGGAGTGCCAGCGCCGGTGATGCGCCTGCTGGTTGGGGAAATGGCCGAGGAACTGTTGCTGAAGGGTCAGCGAGTGCTGCCAGAGCGCCTGCAGGCTGCCGGCTTCGAATTCAGCTATCCGGGTATCGAGTCGGCGCTGGCAGCGATCTATGCCGATCACACCACGTTGCGCACCCGCAGTTCATCGGGGTAGGGGTCGAGGAACACTTGCCCGTTGATATAAGCGTTGGGATTGTCGGCGAAGTGATGTTTCAGCAGGGTCACAGGGACGACCAGTGGCACCTGGCCGGTCCGGTAATGTTCAATTAACGCGGCCAACCGCTGCCGTTGTGGTGCAGTGATACTGCGTTTCAGATAGCCGGCCAGATGGAACAGTACGTTGCTGTGACTGCGCCGGGTAGCGCGTTGGGTGAGGGCGGCCATTAGCGACTGGATAAACTGTGCTGCCAATTCCTCCAGTGGCAGCTGGCTGGCGTTGGCGACCAGCGGCCCCAGCGATTTGTAGCTGGGCACGTGATGGGCCATCACCAGGTATTTATAGCGCGTATAGAATTCGATCAGCCGGTGCGCGGTCAACCCGCCGGCGACGAGCAGCTTCCAGTCGTGGTAAGCACAGGCGCGCGTCACGAAACTTTCCCTGAGGCCGGGATCATTGAGGCGGCCATCGTCCTCCAGCGGCAGCAGAGGGTCGGCCTGCGCGAGCGCATCGGCAAACACACCGTTTTGATCCGAGGCGAGGTGCTGGCCGCCCTCCGAGTAGCGCTTTACCCGGCCGTAGCCACAGCTGGGACTGCCTTTGACGAGGATATAACCGCACAGTTGGGGCGCCTGCTGCAGCACCTGTTGTGCGTACGCCCGGATCGCGTCGGTGTAGTCGTGAGTGTGGGTTTGGACATCGACGATACGCACCGCGTCCGCGCTGCCGACCAGCCTGATGGGTGGCCTCGGTACAGCCAGTCCGACACCCATTTCCGGGCAGAATGCGCGGGTGTCAAAGTGTTCACCGATGTTGCGCACATACTCGTTGGGTTTTTTCGTTTCACCGTTGTAGCGCACCGCGTTCCCGGCGAGGCAAGAACCGATACCCAGCAGGGGCTTCTGTGATGGGGACTGTGCGTTTGCGGCCATATCTCACTCCTGTTCTCACCGTTACGTTACGCCTGAAACCAGAGCGCGGCAACCATCGACGCACGGCTTATCGGTGATTCCGGTAGGCGTCGATAACAGCGTTGTCGTCGGCCAGTTTTGTCAGCGCCGATACTTCCAGTTGCCTTACCCACTCTGTGGAAACTGCCATCTGCTGGGCGATTTCTGCGCGTGTAAGAGGCGGGGAGTGGTCCAGCCCCCAGCGCCTTATCACGACGCGCTGCTCTGACGGTTCCAGAATCTTGAGACTCTGCATCAGGCAGCGATTCAGCGACTCCTGTTCGGCGTCATCGGGCGTCGCCCCGAACGGTCCGCCCTCAAGCACCTCTCCCAGCAGTGGTCCCTCGTCCTCGCCATGGGATGGCGCGTCCAGCGATACCGACAGGTTGCCGACTTGTTGCAGCCGCCGCAGCGCGTCGGGTTTCATTTTCAGACGCCGCGCCAGTGTCGGCAGGTCCGGCTCGCTGCCGGTGGTGTTGTAGAGGGTCAGGCGTTCGCGGTGCATGCGGGCGATATCTTCATTAACGCCGGCGGGATAGCGAACGATACCCCGCAGATCCTCTACCGTTTGTCGCACCGCCTGGTTGATCCAGTTGTAAGCATAGGTGCTGAACCGGTAACCCTTGTGATGCTCGAACTTCTCCGCCGCTCTCATCAGGCCGATCACACCGCTCTGGATCAGGTCGCGGTAAGAGACGCCGCGGCTTATCTGCCGCCCGGCAATCGAAAAGACCAGCCGCAGGTTGTGATTGACGAGTTTTTCGCGCAGAGCGTAGTAGCGCGCCAGGTGTTCTCGCATTGCACTCTTTACATCGGCGTCTACTGACGAGGGCACGATGTCAGGCTCTGGGGTCCAGAAGCCGTGCCAGTACAGGAGGGCAGCAGCGACACCTCTAGCGGGGTAGTCTGCCACCAGTACCTCTGCCAGGGCGCTGGTCAGGCCAGCGGGCAACCCCAGTGCGGTGATCCCCTCAATATCCTTATCCAGCCTGGCGTCGGCAGCCAACCGCCTCCTGAACTGCAGCAGCGCGGCTCGCTGTGCGCCGCCTTCCAGTAAGTCCACCTGCTCCCTGCGCAACAGGTTGTAGTGCTCGCGAACTGTGAAAGCCCCCAGGCTCGGTGGGTTGTCCAGCGTATTACTGGCCCATAGGCCGAGGTAGTCACGGCAGTGCGGGTCTGTCACCAACAGCTCCTGCAATCCTGTCAGCGCAAGCCACTTGTCGCGGTCTATTTGCTGCTCTTGCTGCGCCGTAAGCAGTGGGTATTTGCGCGCATCGGCAAACACAAGCTCCAGCCCTGCGTCCTCGCTGCTTTTTTCTTTTTCACTCATCGAGCCTGTCCTCCTTCGATACTGTGTATACGGCAAAAGAACCAGGATGGTTTGGCCCGATGTGCATTGATAGCAGTGCTATCACAGGGCATAACCCATCGGGATGCGGCACGCCACGGATGAAAAAAACCGGTAATTTGTAACCTTAACGCAAGGTGTGCCACCGGACATTTTTCCCTAGTATCAACAGGGACAGGGAAGTTGATCGGGGAGTTGGAGTTGCTCCAGTGTGATATCGGTAGTGGCCACACCAATTGGGGTATGGTTGTCCGAATGCACGGAGCTTAAAAACCATACTATAGGAGGTGGTCGCGGCAGTATCAGGGGCACGATAATGTTGGCCTGGTGTAATCCGCGTGGTTGATAGATCCTTCTGGACGCAAGAGGCAGGCGTATGATCTCTGTAATGATTGAGTTTGCAGTTTTCTTTCTGGTGTTGTTTTTTTTACTGCCCTCAGTACTGATTTTTCTGATGATAATGCGCGAAATTATTTTGCACGCTCGCACACTGGCCAGGTGGCGTCAGGCCACGATGTCGCCTATTTTGCGGAAATACGCCACCGCATCCGGTGGCAGCACCGGTGGTTCCACGCCGACAGCGTGACAGCCCAGGATCACCTCGGCGGAGCGCTCAATGATGTCCACCATATCCGCCGCGCGACGCAAGGTGCGTCCGGCCACGATAATACCGTGATTGACCATCAATACCGCCCATTCATCACTCATCGCAGCGGCGACCGCGTCGGCCAGCTCAGGTGTGCCCGGCATCAGGAACGGTACGCGCGGGATGTCGCCAAAAAATGCGGCTTCCGTGGAAATGGGCAGGAACGGCAAGCCGCAATTGGCCAGGATGGTCGCGTTAGGAGCATGCGCGTGGATAACGGCATTGGCCTGTGGCTTTGCCTGCAGTATGCGCGTGTGCATGCACCACTCACTGGAGGGTGAGCGCGCGCCGCTGGTGAGACTCTCCCCATCGAGGTTGATGCGCACCATCACCTGTGCGCTGAGGTCGCCCTTGAACAGGCGGCTGGGTGTAATCCACAGCTCTTTCTCGCTGTCGGGTGCGCGAACGCTGATATTGCCACCGGTTGCAGTGATCACCCCGGATTGGTAAAGCTCCTCCATCACGGCCACCAGTTCCCGCCGGATATCAGGCGCCTCCAGGTCCTGCGCTGTCGCAACGGCCTGTCCCGGTAGCGGCACGGTACTCCAATCCCCGGGATCGCCTGCTTTTGCCCTCGCCGCGCGGTAAATCCGCTCCATATCTGACTGTATGTGTTGCAGTGTCATTGCCTTGGCGGCATCGCCGATGAAGGACAGCTCACCGTTCATTGCACACTCCATCGCGTCGACGCTGCCATTAAACATGCCGTCGAGTATCTCACCGCGCATTTGCAGCTGAACTTCTGCAGCGTTATCGGGCGGCCCCAGCGCACTCCGCACGCGGCCGCGCTGCAGACTCAGGTAAAACTGCAAACCCAGGTCGTGGGCAGTGAAATGCAGTGTGACATCGCGGTCGGTGCTGAAGGCTGTGAGAGAGGTGTCTGCCGCCATACCGGCGCAGAATAGTTGCAGAATTCGCTGCATTTTTGTCGCGACTACCGTGGCGGAAGCGGCCGCCACAGGCGTTGCAGCGGCGTGATTATCGGCCCTGGCAGCCCTCACCGCGCCAGCATCGCGCTGCAGGTCGGTCACGGCCGGGCCGCTGCGGTTGCCAAGCTTGGTTAACTCGCGCTCGTCGGGTTGTGGCCGCGCGCGGTGCCAGTCAAAACGCGCCAGTGTCTGTGGGTTCAGAACGTTGTCTGGCATTTCGCCATGCAGCAACTGCAGCAGGGCAGTGGCGATGCTGCTGCCCTGGTGAGCGGCCACCTCCACGGTGTTGCCGGCCACATGGGGCGTGGTAATCACCGCCGGATGTTGCACCAAGGGGTGATCGGCGCCGGGTGGCTCCAGTGCAAACGTATCCAGTGCTGCGCCTGCCAGATGCGCACTGTCCAGCGCCTCGACAAGAGCCTGTTCGTCGATCAGCGCGGCCCGCGCCGTGTTGATAAAAAATGCGCCGGGCTTCATGCTCTGAAACTGCGCCGCACCGAACATGCCGCGAGTTTCGGCAGTGACAGCGGCGTGCAAACTGACAAAATCACTGCAGCGCAGCAGCGTATCCAGATCGGTGAGGCGACCACCGGCCAGCGCCGCCTGCTCGGGAGTCGCGAACGGGTCGGCCACGAGAATGCTCACCTCAAAACCCTGCAGGCGCTGTGCAACGGCTCGCCCGACAGCGCCGAGTCCAACCAGGCCGATGGTTTTACCGCAAAGCTCTCGACCCTGTAGCTGGCTGAAGGCCTGTCCCATTCTGCCCATATCGCCAGCGGTGCACTGCGCTTGTTGCAAGAACATTGTTGCGGCGGGCAGTTTGCGGGCCAGATTGATCATGAAAGCCACGGTGAGATCGGCTACCGCGACCGCGTTGCGCCCAGGTGCATACAGCACGGGAATGCCAAAGGCGGTGCAGGCCTGCACGTCGACATTGACAGCATCGCCGCGGCAGGCCGCGACCACCCGCAGATCCGGCAGCTGGCGCAGTACCTCGACATCGACCACGTCCACCTCGGTGACAAAAACCTGTTTCCCCGCCAGCGCCCGCACCAGGTCGGGGCCGGTGAGCAGTCGTTTCAGGTCCCGAAAACTGGCGTATTCGACTTCGATTGATGCGCCAAGGCGCTGCAGCGACCCGGCATCGAAAGAGGCGGATACCAGTGCCTGCAAACCGCTGCCCGGCGCGACAGACGTTTTTGACGGCGCCGGGTCTACCATCACTCGGGGCAACAGGTGTTCCACCGCGATGGGCACGGTGGACACTTCGGCCTGTTGTCGAAAACGTGACCATGTCTGGTACAACTGCTCGTTCACCGCCGCGAATTCCCGCTGCGGCTCGAAGCGGCGGCGCCGGCTGCACATGCCCAGGCAGGCGCTGGCAAAATCGACAAACAGTCCGCTCGCCACTGCGGCACAAATCGCCGCCCCTAGCGCGGCGGTCTGGTGCAACTGCGGAACCAGCACCGCGCGAGCGGTGATATCTGCCAGTAGCTGGGCGAAAACATCGCTGCGCGAGATGCCGCCGCACAGGGTGATGTGGGCTGTATCGCCGCTGACGGCTGCAGTGGCGAGAACGGCCTCCAGTTGTTCAAGGTTGGCGCGAATCCCGCAGGCGCAGCCTTCTACCAGTGCCCGCGCCAGGTGGCGGCGGGGTGCGTCATCGCGCCGGGCTGCCAGATGGCTCAGTGTGATATGCCCCATGGGCATGGAGAGCGCGCGCATGTTCATGACCTCGGCGCCCATCGTGGAGAGTATGCCGGCAGCGCCGGGTTCGGATTGTGCGGCCTCTGCCAGCAGTCGCAACTCGGGCTCTGGCGCCTGTGGAAACAGCATCCTGGCGATCAGGCTGAGCGAGTATCCCATGCCGCCGCCGTTGCTTTCGAGAACCCAGCGATCAGGTGCAATGTGGTAGCTGCCCAGGGCCGCGGCGGCTGGGTCATGTGCCGGTAGCGACAGTACGGCCTGCGCCGGCGCTGTGGTGCCAGCGACAACCGTGATATCGCCGGGCGTTATCGCGCCGCTGCCAAGCAGGCTGCACTGGGTATCGGCGCCCCCCATTGCCAACACAGTGCCTGCGCGCAAGCCCAGATGCGCCGCGCTGTCCTCTGACAGCTCTCCCAGCGCAAAGCCCGCGTCGATCAACGGCGGGAAAATCCCGTGCGGCAGGCCGAGTTCATCGATGCAATCCCAGCACCACTCCTTGTGCTCCAGTTGGAACAGGCCGGTAGCGCTGGCCTGTGTGGCATCGATCGCGCGAACACCGACGAGCCGGTAGTTCAGCCACTCACCCAACCCGAAGACGGTATGCGCGCGACCAAACGCCCGCGGCTGTTGCTGCCTGAGCCACGCCAAACGCGCCGACGCGTGCAGTGGCAGGGGCCAAGAGCCCGTTTCCCGCAGCAGTTGCGGACCCATTTTTTCCGCGATATCAAAGTATTCGCCGACTGCGCGTGCGTCGCGGTTGTCGACTGCCAGCAGAGCGTCACCTTTGGCATCGAGGATCACAGTGCTGAAACGCATTGCCGAGACGGCGATGGCGGCGACCGCCGCGGGATCGATGCAAGCTGACTGCAACGCCTCGCGACAGGTAGCGCCGACCACCTCCCACACCAGCGACAGGTCGATATCGTATCCGGTGCCAAAGGTATCCGGGGCCGCGCTGAACTCCCAGTCTCCGCAGGCGCTGAACTGTAGCCCCGACAAGGGGTTTACCAGTATGCAACGCGCGCCACTACCGCCGAGATCTATGCCAAGTAACCAGGGTTTATCCATCAGTGAAGCCTGTGTCCTGCGGTGCGCTGATTAGTGCGGGAGGCGGCAATGTTAGCATCAGGCTTCATCGCGTTGAACCGGCATCGCGTTAGCGGCCGGTGACGAACGGTTGAGTTCTCCCTCGTGGCCGTGCAGCGAATCCTCCTCTGCCATGCGGGTATCCTCGATATCCAGGCATATATCCACTCGGACATCCCCGAACAGGAAGCGCGAGAGATTCTGGTAGCCGTCCTCATGCACATCCCGATAGCCAGGGTGAAGGTCCCAGGGTGCCTGTAACGAATTATTGATTATTTGTGTGGGGCAGGTCTTAATTTGCCGAAAAAATACTACTGGCTTTCACTTTACTCTTCTCTACACTATGGTGTGGGTTTATGAGTAAATTGCCCATAATAACCACACAGTATACGCAAGATTTAACACACCAGACAATTGAGAACTTTGCAATGGATAAACTTGCCGCTCTCCCATTAAGGCTGACAACCAAGTGCATAGTGAAGTTGGGTCCGCAGGGAGTGCACCTGCACAGTCCCTATGGCACTGTCCCGCCGAATCTGCAATTTCCTGAGCTCGTGACACTGTTCGAGTTACAGTCCGGTGCGCATACCGAACCGGCCGAGGTTGCATCGGTGGTAGCGAAAAAGACCGGTGTTCCCAAAGTACAGATTGAGCAATTCGTCGGTGGCCTGATCCGACGTGGTCGCCTGCGACGTCGAGACAAGGCTGTCCCGCTGGCCAGTGTGCAGCCGCCGAAAATGGCGGTAGGCAGTTATAGCCATGATTTTGGTGAGGGTTTGATTGCATTGAAGGTGCCGCAAACCCTGAGAATAGCAACCGGTAAATTTCAGCTGGTTGATCACGATGGCTGCCTGGTGCTGGGCCTCAGCGCTGCAGAGTTGGCCTGCGTGGGGCAATTCACCACGCCGATGACCTTTGCAGAGGGATTGCAAAACCATCAGGCGGTGCTGAAGGGGCATGCCCTGGAAAAAGAGCGGCTCGGCCAGATACTTTCACATCTGTATGCGCACAACTTGCTGTCGATAGTTGAGCCGACCGTGAAAGAGCGAAAAGGACTGGGTTACAAGCAGGCTCTCAGGGCCAATGTCGCGCGACAAGCGGTGGAACTCGACAAACAGGAGGCGCTGCGCCAACAGCAGACAGGGGTGTACCGACCAAAGGTCATTCCAGTGACTTTCGGTGATGCCATTCCCGCGGCGTTGGGGCTGGTGATGGCCTATAGCAAGGCCTATGAAGGGGGTCGCCTCGATGAATTCTACGATTTTCGCCTGGACTGGATCTGGGATGATGAACGAACAGCCGCGTTTACCTCCAAACCTGCTATTTACCTTTTCTCGAATTATCTCTGGACACATGCCAACAGTATTGCAGTGTCGGAGACTGTCAAGGCGTTGAGCCCGGACAGCATTACTATACACGGCGGTCCAGACACGCCGAAGTATGCACAGGATGGGGAAGATTATTTTGCCAAGTTCCCGCATGTAGACATTATTATTCGCGGTGAGGGCGAAGCCAGCGCCGCCGATACGCTGGATAAACTGCGCAGCGTCATCGGCCAGCGCGATCCCGACCTTTCAGTGTTACAGGATGTACCCGGAATTACATATCGGTACCGGGGTCAGATATTCAGGAATCCGGATCGCGCCCGCATCGAAGATCTCGACACGATACCTTCGCCCTATCTGACGGGGCTGTTCGATGTCTACAAAGGTGTACCGGACCTGCACGCCACGCTGGAAACGAATCGCGGATGTCCCTATGGTTGTACCTTTTGTGACTGGGGCAGTGCCACTACGAGCAAGATCCGCAAGTTTGATCTGCAGCGAGTGTTCGGAGAATTGGAATGGTGTTCTAACATGAAAGTGGCGTCCGTCTCTCAGTGTGACGCCAACTTTGGCGTGTTCGAGAGGGACGTTGAGATTGCGCAGTGTGTCGCCGACCTGAAAACAACCACCGGCTTCCCGGTGACATTCGGCGGCAGTTATGCAAAAAACTCTACCAAATACCTGCAGAAAATTATCAAGATCCTGGCGGATGCCGGCATTCTGGCGCAGGGAGTTCTCTCGCTGCAGACGATGGATGAAAATACCCTGCGTGTTATCAAACGCTCCAATATCAAGGTTGAGAAATACGATGCGCTGGCGAACGAAATGCGTAATTCCAATCTGCAGTTGTCTGTCGAGTTGATGATGGGGCTGCCGGGCGCGACGCTGCAATCCTTTGTCGATGATCTGCAGCAGTGTATTGACCGCGACATTCAGGCACGTATCAATCACACCACGCTGCTGGTGAATAGCCCGATGAACAGCCCGGACTACCGGAAGGAACACCAGATCGAAACGGGCTCGGAACTGGGGCCGGGAAAAATGCCGGTTCTGGTATCGACCAAAACTTATACCAGAGACGATCTGAATATGATGATGTCATTACGCAACCTGTATCTGGTGCTGGATGCGTTCGGTGTGCTGCGTTTGTGCTCACGGTTCGTGCGCCAGCAAGTCGGCATCTCAGAAATGGAGTTTTATCGGGGTCTGCTGGAGAAGACTGGTAGGGGCGGGCGCCAGTATATATGGCCTTTGCTTAACACGCTGGTGAACTACGGTCATGATCTTATGGCGCCTCCCTACAGTTGGGCGTTGCTGTTCGATGAAGTACGCAGGTTTTTGGTGAAGGAGTGCGGGGTGCCGGATGACAGTGCGCTGGATGCTATGCTCACTGCCCAGCATGCGCTACTCCCGGCATTCGGTCGCACCTACCCGCATGTGGTAGAGTTGCCGCATGACATCGTCGCGTGGCATTCGCAAATGCTGGAGGCGAAAGGCAGCGGGCATTGGCGAGACTGGCACGAAGTCGTACCCCCTCTGGCCAGTTTTGCGCCGGGGCGACTGGAGGTCAATGATGTGAATGGCTCGATTACCGCATTGCTTGGCTGCGAAATCGGATTGAGTTCCAGTGGTGTGAACTGGGATATGGATTCCGGAATTGCGCGGGCCAGGGTTGACATGAATTACAATCCTGCGGGCTTGGCAGCGGACGATATTATCCACGTCGCGTGAGGTGGGCCAGTGCATCTGGTCCAACCTATGTTCACAAAATGTCCCTGGCCGTTACTATGCTGGTCGATGTTCTTTGCTCTGCAGTAATGGCGCGCCTGTAAACGCATGCTCTCACCCGATCCACACCCCCCATCCTACTACGCGGCAACACGCTCAGAGACTATTGAGTTTCCGCCTCTGTGCGATGACGTGCGCAGCGACGTCTGTGTGGTTGGCGGGGGCTATACCGGCATCGCTACTGCACTGAGCCTGGCAGAGCGCGGCTACCGCGTCACCGTGCTGGAACAGAACAGGGTGGGCTGGGGTGCTTCCGGTCGCAACGGCGGGCAGATGCTTGGCGGTGTCCCCGGTGAGGCCAGGCTGGAGAGATATGCTGGCAACCCGTATGCCGATTCCGTGTTTGAGTTGGGTTATCGCGGTCACGATATTATTGCGCAACGGGTGCAGCAGTACGGTATTGATTGCGACCTCAAGTACGGCGCTATCGACGTTGCCCTCAGGCCGCGTCACCTGGAACTGCAACGACGCATGTACGAGGCCCTGTGCCAGCGGGGTATGGAGCACCAGGTGCAACTGGTACCAGCGGCGGATCTGTCTGTGCTGCTGGGGACGGACAAATACCTTGGTGGCCTGGTCAATATGCGCAATGGGCACCTGCATCCGCTCAATCTTTGCCTGGGAGAGGCGCGAGCCGCCGCAGGGCTGGGTGCGGCGATCTATGAAGGCAGTGAGGTTACCGCCATAGAGCACGGTCCCCAGGCCGTGGTGAGGACGGCGCGCGGTAACGTGACAGCCGATTTTGTTGTGCTGGCGGGGAACGGGTATCAGCACCTCGAGCCGGCGATGTTCTCCGGCCTCGTATTTCCCGCGGGTAGTTATATTGTTGCCACCGAACCGCTGAGCCCGCAGGAGGCTGCCAGTATTAACCCGCGGGACCTTGCGGTTTGTGACATGAACGAAGTGCTGGATTATTTCCGGCTGTCGGCGGACCGGCGTTTGTTGTTCGGTGGCCGCTGTCACTATTCCGGCCGCGAGCCCCGTAATATTGAGAGGGCAATGCTGCCGCGCTTGCAGGAAGTCTATCCGCAACTGGCACAAAAGCGTGTGGACTACGCCTGGGGTGGCAAAATCGGGATTGTTGTCAACCGGGTACCACTGCTTGGCCGTATGGGTGGAAACGTCTTCTACGCGCTGGGCTACAGCGGACACGGTGTGAGTTTGAGTCATGCATTCGGCGAAGTACTGGCGGACGCGGTCACTGGCAACTCGGCGCACATGGACTTGTTCGCTCGTGTCCCCCATCGCAAACTGCCGTTTGGACAAAAACTCGGCGCACAGATGGTAGCGCTGGGAATGCTTTATTTCCGTTTGCGAGACTGGCTCTAGCAGTCCATTTCATTGAATACCACGGGTAGGCCCCAACTATGAGCAACACCCCCCAATCCGCCAGTTACACACTGGTGATCTCCTGTCCTGACACAGTGGGCATTGTGGCAGCGGTCTCCGGGTTCGTCGCGCAGCGCAGCGGTTCGTTACTGGAGTCAAACCATCACACAGATGTTGAGCAGGGCTGGTTTTACATGCGCAATGTGATCAGTGCAGCCTCCCTGGCTGTCAGCCCGGGGCTATTCCGAGAGGAGTTTGCGCCGCTGGCGCAGTCCTTTTCAATGCAGTGGCATCTGCGGGACAACCGCGAGTTGCAGCGGGTAGTGGTGCTGGCAAGTCACGCCTCACATTGCCTTGCGGACATTCTTCACCGCTGGAAAAGCGGTGAACTGGCCTGCCACATCCCCTGCGTCATTTCCAATCATGACAACCTGCGCGCCATGGTGGAGTGGCATGGCATACCTTTTCATCACGTGGCGGTACCAGGCGAGGATAAATCCACGGCATTTGCGCGTGTCACAGCCATCATTGAAGAGTGCGAGGCCGATACGCTGGTATTGGCTCGCTATATGCAGATCATTCCGCCGGATTTGTGCGCGCGGTATGCGGGCCGCCTGATCAACATACACCACAGTTTTTTACCCTCCTTCATCGGAGCCAACCCCTATCAGAGAGCGTACGAGCGCGGTGTCAAACTGATAGGTGCTACCTGTCATTATGTGACGGAGGATCTCGACGAGGGGCCTATCATTGAGCAGGATGTGATCCGGGTGAACCACAGCTGTGACAAGGATGACCTGGTGCGACTCGGTCGCGATGTGGAGCAATCTGTCCTGTCCAGGGGGCTGCGCTACCACCTGGAGGACAGGGTCATTGTGCGCGGGAACAAGACGGTGGTGTTCTCTGCCTGACACTGACCCTGGCGGAACTTATTGCGCCAGCAATCCCTCGCGCAGCACTCGGACCTGTTGTTTGATGCGGCGGAGATTGTCTGGCCCCACCCGCAGCAATTGTTTTTGCAGGGCGGGCAAGCTCTCCAGCGCGGGATCGGCATAGAGGTAGACAACCGACTTCGGTTTTAGCGCAATCGGCTCGGAGATCTCCGGTGTCGCCAGTACCATATCCAGGGTGCGGATGATCGAGTTGTCAAAATCCTCGGGATCGAGCCCGAGCTGTTCATAGGCCTGTTGATACAGTGGACGCAATGTGTGAAACGCCTCTACCAGAACGCCGGTGTTGAGGGCGGTGATGGCGTCCGTGTAGGCGTTGTAGCGGTTGTAGCTGGCAGGGCTCATGTACAGGCTGTCGCCCTGTCGATCCACGCTGAAGGCTTGTTTGGGCCGTTCAAGTGGCAGCATTTTGCGCAGGATTATGCCCCGGCCAAGCCCGTCGATCAGCGCTGCGCTCAAGTCCAGCGGATGTTCGCCACTCACCAGAGTGTTGAGTTTGGCGTCCGCCCCGGCCGCCGACAGTTGCTGGCGCAGTATGGCATCGCCGTCTGCGGGCGTAAGCGGGGGCGGTGCCTGGGATTCGTTTGGCTCTGCGCTCTCGGGTTCAACTGCCGCGGGCTCGGGCACTACCACCACTTCCTCGCGCACCGGAATATCCGGTGTCGGTGGCAGTTCCGGTGGTTTCGCGGGAACCACTACCTCTGGTAGTTTGGCGGCAGGCTCTACCGGCTCTTCCTCCCCTGACCAGAACCAGAAGGCGACCAGCGCCGCAATCACTCCCAGCGCCAGCAGTAGCTCGACAAAAGGGAATCTGTTGCGCTTTGTGTTTCGACTTAACACTTCTTCAGGTTCTGCTCTCATTTGCGGTTCTCCTTCACTGGGTAGCTCTGTATTGCGATAGCGCAGAGACAATCGTACACCATAGTCTATGACAAAATACTCTGTGCAGGGTTCACCAGCCAGTGGCGCGGGATTTTTGGTTTGAATGTCGCAGGACTATCAGCTGCCGCGCATTATGGCTGCGCGAGGCTGGAACTTGGTACGACTCGGGGCAAAGTCGTGCGGTGTATTGCGGCTGGGGCAGGGGTCTAACCGTTGGAAACGCCCTTGCGGGTGCGGGTAGTCGTTTTCGGCACCACGCTGATTTTCTGGCGCATCATGGCCTTTTTCAATTGCTTGCGGCGCGCTTCCTCGACCTGGATATTGGTGGAACAAAAGAACTGATCCAGAGCCTCTCCGGTATCGGTAGTGCATCCAAAGGACTCGCGGCCCTCCTGGATCAAAGCCATCACCAGCAATAATTCGCGCTGGTCCAGCCGAATGGTGGCGCCCTGGGCGCTGTGTTCAATTAAACTAATCATCACTATCTCCACGTAACTATTACAGAACATAGATCAGTGTAGAGCTGCAACGTTCCAAGTATAGCGGACGGCGGCGATTACCGATCTAGGTAGTTTTTAACAGTGGCTTTCAGAAAATCAAACCAAAAACTGGAGAAAAGTACAGAAACTTGCCGAAAGTGGTGACTCAGTCCCGGATATCCGGCACACGGGCGGCTTTCGCTGCTGATACTGCAGCCACGCGCGTGAAGGCGCTGCGCCGGGTGAGACGGGGTCACCCGGCGCCAGGAGCCGCGGAGTGGTCAGCGCAGATTCGGGTGTTGTCCGGGCACGGCTCAAACCGCGTCTCGCCTGTAGCGATAGATAACTTTATGATAGCAGGGCAAAGCGTAAATGTCGGAGCGACTATGTCACAACAGCATCAAGCGTCACCAATGCCACTGCAGGTGGATATTGTTTCCGATGTGGTCTGTCCCTGGTGCATCATCGGCTACAAGCAGTTTATGAAGGCACTGTCAGTGCTGCCAGGGCAGTTTGACGTGACCCTACACTGGCATCCTTTTGAATTGAATCCCCGCATGCCGCAGGAGGGCCAGGATTTGCGCGAACATCTGGCGCAGAAATATGGCACCACGGCGGAGCAAAGCCGGGTTGTCAGGTCACGTATGTCGTCGCTCGGTGACTCACTGGGTTTCACCTTCGACTACTTTGAGGGAATGCGCATGGTCAATACGTTTCGCGCGCATCAATTGCTGCACTGGGCCGCCACGCAGGGCCGCCAGACTGAACTCAAGCTGGCCTTGTTTGAGGCCTTTTTCAGCCGCCGTGAAGATGTAAACGACCCGGCGCTATTGTCTGCGGTGGCACAGAGGGTCGGTTTGGATGCCGCCGAGGCACAGGCAGTGCTGGCGGACCAGCGCTATGCAGCGGCGGTGCGAGAGGAGCAGCAGTACTGGTTGGAGCAGGATGTGTACGCGGTGCCGACGTTCCGCTTGCAGCAGCAGTACCTGGTTCCCGGTGCTCAAGAGGCGGACGCTTTTGTGCGTCTGCTGGAAAAAATACAATCCCGGGCGACTGCCTGACTAGCGGCTGAGCCGTCCTCCATAGAGGCACTGCCGGGGGAGGTTGAGGCGAACATCATTGCTGCATAATCAGACGCTGGAAATAGGGATTATTTATCAGGATCGATTGCAGCGCAGGATAGCGGTGTGGCGTATTGTGCAGCGGAACCTGACGCTGCCCCGGGTCCGGTGCCTGGCCAGTGATCGCCTGCCGGCGCTGACGTGGCAGCGGCCATCAGGCAGGTGGCCTCGTCAGCGGCGTCCGTCTTCTCCGGGCAACCCGTTGCGGTAATTTACTTTATCTGCCGCGGTCGCTAGAGTTGCGTCTCTAAATAATGAAAGTACTGTTAATCTTGGGTCTTTATGATAAATCCGAATAAACCTTTACTGGCGATGGCGCTGTTCCCGCTTTTGGTCGGTTGTGTCACCCAGCCGCAACTGGAAAAAGCGCAGGACTCGCGCCTCGATCAGGTCGTCTCGCAACTGGACAAATCCCTGGCAAACCAGGCGTCGACGAACATGCAGCTAGAGGCCCAGCAACGTCAACTGGAACAGCAGGAGAAAAACCTGCTGGCATTGAATACGAGCCTGAAAAAGGCGCTCGGCACATCCAAGGCCAAGGAGTGTCCGAAAACCGCGGCCTGCCCGGCAGTACCTGAAACCTACAACAAGATGGTTGTGGGTGGTCTGGAACAGGTGTGGTTTCCCGAGTTGGGCCTGGCACTGACGGCCAGAATCGATACCGGGGCGGCAACCGCGACCCTCGATACACAGAAAATCGAAGAGTTTGAGCGCGACGGCAAGCCCTGGGTCCGCTTTTCCATCATCAACCCTGAAACCGAAAAGCCTGAAGTGCTGGAGCGCCGCCTGGTGGACACAATTGGTATTCAAAAAGCCGGCTCAGATAAAGTAATGCGGCGCCCTGTGGTCAAGATGGGTATCGTCATAGGCCAGAACCAGCAGACAGCGGAATTCGGCCTGAGCAATGGCTCCCACACCACTTACCAGCTGAAAATTGGTCGTGACATCCTCAAGGATGTCATGGTGGTGGATGTCAGCAAAAAAAATATCGCGCCCTACGTTGCGTCCGAGAAAGCGCCGGATAGCACCGGAGACAATAAGTGAACCAGAAGCGGACGTTTTTCAGCATCCTTGCTCTGATTGCGCTGAGCGGTGTCGCGATTGCGGTACTGCGGCATTTGGCGACTGGTATCCCGTTCCTGCCCGGGCAGGAACAATCGGTATGGCTGGTTGAGGCCCGCGTGGACTTCGAGGCGGATGGCGGTCCTGTGACGGCAAGCCTGAGTCTACCCGATGCCCGGATGCCGGGGTTTGAAGTGTACGAGGAACAGGCCGCCTCACCGGGCTACGGGTTTGCCATCCTCACCGAGAGCGGCAACCGCCGCGCGGAGTGGACCAAGCGCGCTGCCCAGGGCGGACAGTCGCTTTACTACAAGGCGCAGCTGGTTGAAACCGGCAGTGACACGGCCAGCAGTGTTGACGACCCCGGTGTTGGCGAAGTGCGACCGGACTACTGGGAAGAGGCGCAGGAACTGGCGGCCGGCGAGGTGCTTGACCTCGCCCGTGAGAAATCCAGCTCGCCCCAGAGCCTGACGCGTGAACTGGTCAAGTTACTCAACAGTCCCGGTTCCCAGAATACCGCCCTGCTGCGCTCCAACACAGCGGATCAGGCAGATTTGTTGATGCTGTTGCTGGACCGCGCCGGCATTGCGACACGCTCCGTGATGGGCCTGTATCTGGAGGATGCCCGGCGCCGTCAGACCCTGACGCCAATGGTGGAGATCTACACCGGAGAAAAGTGGCTGCTGGTCAACCCGGTATCCGGTGAATTCGGTGTGCCGCCCAACCTGCTGTTGTGGCATCGCGGTGGCGTGTCGGTGCTCGATGTCTCCGGCGGCAAGAATTCACGCGTGCACTTTTCGATGATTCGCCAGACCGTTCCCGCGCTGCAGTTGGCGCAGGTGAAAAACAGCGAGAGCGTATTTACCCGGCTGGGTGTTCAGCACCTGCCCATCGAAGAGCAGAGCATGTTCAAATTGCTGTTGCTGCTGCCGCTTGGGGCGGCGGTGGTGGTCTTCATGCGGGTCATCATCGGCCTGAAGACGTCGGGCACCTTCATGCCCGTGCTGATCGCGCTGGCGTTCCTGCAGACTTCACTGGTGGCGGGCCTGATCAGCTTCGTGCTCGTGGTGGCCGCGGGGCTGACACTGCGAAGCTATTTGTCGCGCCTGAACCTGCTGCTGGTCTCGCGAATTGCCACCCTGATTGTGTTGGTTATTTTCATGATCTCGGCGTTTAGCATCATCGGCTACCAGTTGGGTTACAGTACCGGCATGACAATCACCTTTTTCCCGATGATTATTATCGCGTGGACGATCGAGCGGATGTCGATATTGTGGGAGGAGGACGGCCCCAGCGAGGTGTTGCGCCAGGGCGGCGGTAGCCTGTTGGTCGCCGTCATCGCATACTTGATGATGCAGACCCCGATTTTTGTGCACCTGACTTTTAACTTCCCCGAGCTCAATCTTGTGCTGTTGGCATCGATACTGGCAATGGGACAGTACACGGGGTACAAGCTTTCGGAACTGCGGCGCTTTCGCTCGATGGATGATCTCGGATGACAAAGGCATGGGTCTCTCCCCGGCGCCTGAAGGAATTCGGCATGCTCGGCATGAATTGCCGCAATGTCGATTTTATTAATCGCTACAACCAGCGCAAGCTGTTCCCGCTGGTCGACAATAAGCTGAAGACAAAGTTGCTGGCGCAGGAGTACGACGTGCCGACGCCGGCGCTGAAGTTTGTTGTGCGCGAGCAACACGAAATTAGTCATATCGAGCGCGAACTGGCGGATCTCGAGAGTTTTGCCCTCAAGCCGGCCAAGGGCTCGGGTGGCAAGGGCATACTGGTTATCACCGGCCGCAAGGGCGATCAGTTTGTACGCAGTTCGGGCGCACTGATGGATATCGTCGATATACGCCGTCATATGAGCAATATTCTCGCCGGGCTTTACTCGCTGGGCGGCACCGCCGATGTGGCGATCATTGAGGATCTTATCGCCTTTGATGACTGCTTCGCCGGGTACTCCCATGAAGGCGTGCCCGATATTCGTATTATCGTATTTCGCGGCTACCCGGTGATGGCAATGCTGCGCCTGGCAACGGCTGCCTCCGACGGCAAAGCCAACCTGCACCAGGGTGCCGTGGGAGTGGGGTTGGCGCTGGACACGGGGCGCTGTCTCAAGGCGGCGCAATTCGGTCGCCCAATCAAGTTGCATCCGGACACCGGGCGCCCGTTGAGTGACATTCATATCGCCGGTTGGCGGGATATCCTGTTGCTCGCCTCCCAGTGCTATGACATGACAGGCCTGGGCTATATCGGCACCGATATTGTGCTGGACAAGTTTGCCGGTCCACAGCTACTGGAACTGAATGCCCGCCCGGGTTTGGCCATCCAGATCACTAACGGCCGCGGTCTATTGCCCCGTCTGCGCCACATTGAAAACATGACGGTGAACCGGCGCTTTCGCACTGAGCACCGCGTGGACTACGTGATGCGTCAATTTGCCGAGACGGATGCGTCGGCACAAGCGACGGAGTAGCACTGTGCGGCGCGTCCCTCTTCCCTGCAGCCGACGATGACTGTGCCTGGTGAAATGGACGATGCGTTTTTCTCGATTGATGTCGACAGCGGCGACATTCTCGACTGCAATGACGCCGCTGCCCACCTGCTCGGGGTGGCGCCAGCCGCCCTGACAGGTGAAGTGTGGAACCGCGCCATCGCCTGCGATGCGATCTCGCACAGTGTACTCACGCATGCATTGCAGGCGGGGCGGCGATTGATGTTTCCACCGCTGATTTTACGGCCTCGCGGGGGCACAGAAATTGCCGTTGGGGGGCTATTGCTGCCCGGCCAATCGGCCAACCAGCGCCGGGTTTACAGTCTGCGGTTATGGCCACTGTTCGATGAAAGCTCGCAGTGTGTGCCCACTGCTTTTACACCCTCGGATACACTCGCAGTGCTTGGCGTAGACCAGCTTTGCTATGACGCACAGTGGGGCGCCGCCGACACCGCGCGACTGATGGTGGATATCCGGGACAGCCTGCTGGAAATCGTGCGCAGTGGCGACACGGTGAGTCGGCCCATGGCGAGCTCGGTGCTCATTACGCTGCGCGATGTGGATATTGAAGGGGCGCGGGATATCTGCCGCGCCGTCCTGTCCCATATTCATCGCCAGCATACGATACCGGGCACGGAGACCGCGGGCGCCCGCATCTGTGTTGGCCTGGCGCACGGAGCCCGTGGCAGCAGTGCCCTGGCTACACTGGTGACGGCCAACAATGCACTGTTGCAGGCACAGTCTGTGGGCGGTCCGGAGCCGATTCGCGCGGCGTCAGAAGACGATCACAAGCGTATCACCGGGACGCTCATTAACCGTGCGGGCATTTTCAGCGAGCCCTGCCCAGAGCCGTCTCCCGAGCCGCCAGGCACCGGGGTGCGCGCGCCGGTGATCGACCGCCCCTCCCAGAAAAAAGCTGCACCCCCGGTCGCCCCCATTGAAAAAGATATTGAGGGCTATGTGGTCGACAATATGGAGGGGGCCGTCGATCAGGCTATTTTCCTTTCGAAACTGGACGTTCCGGTGGCGATTATCGGTCCGGCCGGCACTGGAAAGATGTACGTTGCGCGGGTTATTCATGAGCAAACCGCCGCTGCCGCGGACATGCTCGTTGCCATCGACTGCCGGGAATTTCGCAGTCGCAGCGCGGCGCATGCACGCATCGCACGCGAGTTGGCACAGGGCGAGGGAAAAACGCTGGTTTTCAAATCGCCGCACCTGATGCACGCGGAGGTGCAGCTGAAACTGGCGCGGCAGATCAGTACCCGTACACTGGCAGATGTCAGCCCGCCGCGCTACCTGCCGCAGCTTAAATTGATCGCGCTGTTTCCGGAGAAACTGGAAGTCCTGATTCGTCGCGGACAGTTGCAGGCCCCGCTGGCCAGTGTTTTCGCCGGGTATCCAATCACTGTGCCGCCGATCAAGGATCGCAAGCAGGCGGTGTTGCGCTGGGCGCACAAGATTCTCGGGCAGGAAGGCGTATCGCGGGATAGGGATATGAAGGGCTTTACCCCTGACGCCGAGCAGGCGATGCTGTTGTACGATTGGCCCGGCAATATCAGTGAAATGCGCCAGTGTATTTATGATGCGTTGGAAAAAACCGATAAGGACTGGCTGACACCGGTTGACCTCGGCCTGTTCACCGGGATCAATCCCGATGGTGTGCCCTACCAACCCGAGCCCAAACCCTTTTTGGCCAGTGCGACTGCCGAGGACAGTGAGGACGAAACCTATATTCCCTCAGCGACGGAGACGCTGCATGTCGCACTGGGTGAGGCCGTACACAGCTTGCTGGCGCTCAATATGATCAAGCCGCTCGGTACCTGGCTGGAGGACGAGTTGGTGCTCGCGGCGCTGGATCGGTACCGCGGTGATCTGCGCCAGACTGCGGAGTTTCTGCATACCAAACCACGTAATATCAGCCGTTGGCTACCAAAAATCGCCGCGCGCGAGGACGAGCGCAACGGCAGTGCATTATGGCAGAAACCCCACCGCTTGCTGCGTGAGTGGGTGCGGGAGTCGCCGCAACTGGAGGAATCCCCTTTGTCACTGATGGCAGATCAACTGCTGGCCCATGTGAACGAGCAGGGTGGTGCGCTCGGCTCGGCAACACGTGCCCGCATCATGGGGGTGTCAACGCCAACCTACCTCAAGCGCTGTCGCGAGGCCGGAAATAACTGACAGAGGATTAGCCATGGCGGGAAGGAAAGCGAACAAGGGTGTGCAAGCGAGAGCGTCCGGCTCTGCGCAGCGCAGTGGCAAAACTGTAGAGGATTACGCCCGCGAATTTGAGCAGGGCAGGGTCGATGAGTTGCCGGTGAGCCTGGGCTTCTCAGCACGCTTGAATATGTTGTGGGATCTTGCGGGCGCGGCGCCGCCGCAGACCGAGGGGCGCGTGATCAGTGTGCTGGGAATCAACCGCGACTGGCGTGAGTCGGATGTGCGCAAGTGGTTACAGAAAGATGTCCTGCCTCCGCGGATCGATCTGCACAATATGGTGACGTTTCTTGTCGCGCAGTTGGACCAGGGCCAGGATGCGCGCCGCTGGGAGGCGTTCCTTGTGTACGGCTCACCAATTGTATCGTCGCCTGTCAACCAGGCGCTGTATCGCGAGGACCAGACTCGTCGCGAAATAGCCTCCACCATTTTCGCCCAGATCACCGATGAATACGGGATTCCACCCTCCGCCTATGAGGCCGACCAGGTCTTCCAGCGCTGTCTGACCCTGATGCACAAGTTCAACATCTACGAACTTCGTGACTTTCAGTCCGGTCACCTGGAGCCCTTCAAAAGCGTTATGTTTCCGGGTGCCTGACAGGTCTCTGAATATCGGCCTGGTGTTGGCGGGCACCGCCCGTGACGCAATGGTCGCGGCGCTGTCAGTGGCCGGGTACGAGGTGCATATCGCCGCCACCATCGACCGTGTGCGCACATTGATCGCGCGCGATGCGGTGGACGCCTGGATATTCGATGCGAGAGCCGAGGATGTGCTGGACCTGCTGCTGCCTACCGGGCGGTTTCTGCTGCCGGCCGATAATATTCCGGATGCGGAGGCCGGCGCCAGTTTTCGCAACTGGGTGGAGGGTTTGCTGACACAACTGGGTGTGGCCCTGTCGGGCGGTGCGGCGCCAGCACAGTATCATTCTCGCGATCACTGGCCGCAGGTCCGCGGTGTCTGGTTACTGGCGGGTTCGGCCGGTGCCACGACGGCGATCCAGTCCTTTCTCAACAGTTTTGCACAGCCGCCGCCGGTGGCTTTTCTGTATGCCCAGCACCTGGACGCGGCACAGCAGCAGCTGCTGCAGAGCTTTACGGTGCAAAACCGGCAGTTCACGCTGTGCATTGCCGAGGGTGTGCAGGTGCTGCAACCGGCCCGGCTGGTGATGATCCCGCCGCGCCACAAGGTGGCGATAACGGCCTTTGGTCGCCTGTCCAGCACGCGCGAGAACTGGACGGGTCCGCATACGCCTGACATCAGCGAATTGCTGGTGATTCTGAGCGCCGCACAGTTGCCGTCCCCGGGGGTTATTATTTTCAGTGGGATGGGCAATGACGGTGCCTCGGCATTGCCCATCTTCGAGGCCGCAGGCGGGCGCGTCTGGGCGCAGTCACCCGCGAGCGCTGTCTGCCCTGCAATGCCGCAGGCAGCGATAGACAGCGGGCTGGTGCAGAAAGTCGGCGATCCGGCGGCGCTGGCCGCTGCGCTTGAGGCGCTCTACGCGCCCTGAATCCTGTTGCAGGGGGTGGCTGCCGGTGACTGTAGCGGAACTGCTTCACAGAATTAAACGCCGCTTTCCATAGTGTTTTTTTCCAAATAAATCTTTTTATATCAATAGCATAGATTGGTATTCGCCCCGCTATTCACGTTTTTTACGCGCGCATTCAGCCCACTTTCTGGAGAAAACTCCAGTTTTCACTTGCCGGTAATGCAGGGTATGGAAATACTACAAATTCATAACCCACTGGAATAACTACTCAGGATATGAGGGAAGTCATGAACAACGAAACAGTACAGCTTGATATCAGCGGCGTGAAGATCGCGGTTATCGATGATGCGAAGACCATCCGCATGATGATGTCCCACACCCTGCGCACCATGGGCTGTGAAGTGGAATGCGCGGAGGACGGTTACAAGGCGCTGGGCATGCTGCGCCGCTTCAAGCCGGACCTGATCTTCCTGGATATCACCATGCCGGAACTGGACGGCTACCAGACGTGCACACTGATTCGCAATGCCGAGGACACACGGCATACGCCGGTGGTGATGCTGTCCTCCTCTGATGGCATTTTCGATATTGCCAAGGGCCAGGCGCGAGGCGCGACTGCCCATGTCACGAAAATTCCGCCGGAGACTGTGCTGCGCGAACTGATTTATAACCACACGCTCAGGAAGGCGGCTGCCTGATTATGAGCCTTTCCGCTTTTCAGTCGCTGGAACTCCTTGAGCGCCTGCACGCCTATGACAACGTGCCCGCGCCCGAAGTCGCCCCGCGACCGGTGACCTGGGTGGGGAGTTCGCTCGGCATCGCCAACGTGCCAGTGCTCATCGGCGCCGGAGAAATGGACGAACTTATTGAAACACCTGCGGTGACAACAATACCCGGCACCAAGCCATGGGTACTTGGTGTGGCCGCTTACAAGGGCGGACTACTGCCCATATTCAGTGGCGATGTACTGTTCCGAAAACGTCCCTACATCGGTCGCGTGCGCGATTGGTGCATGGTCATTCGTCGCCCCGGTATGTATTTCGGGCTCACCCTGAGCCATGTCCAGCGCGATCTGCGATTCCCGATCGAGCAGCGGATTATGGATCATCCGGTGGACCCCGATTTTGCCGACTACGCCCTCGGAGGCTTTATGTACAAGGGTGAATTCCTGGCAGTTCTTGATATCGACAAGTTGGTGGCGGATGAAGAATTGGCAAATGCCGCCGCCAGAAAAGTTTCTTCCATTAAGGGGAAAAGCAATGAATAAGGCATTGAAAATGGGTGTGCCCAACCTGTGGCTTTCTGTCATGGCGCTGGGGGTTCTTGGGTGTCTTGCGGGCGTGGTCTACGCCCTGTTCAAGACACAGTTGGACGCGGGAACGCTGGCGGCGCTTATCGGCGCACCGGGCGTGCTGGCGGTCGCACTGCTGGCCTATCGCGGACAGCGTCGACGGGTGGAGTACACGGAGAGAGGGGTCGCTGAGATCAACAGAGCCCTGGTCAAAATCGCCGAGGGAGACCTGACAGTGCGGGTGCCAGAGGACAATTCGGTGACGCGCGATATCGCCAGGGAGATCAATGCATCCACCCAGCGCCAGCGCGAGCTGATCCGCAATATCAAAACTCCCTTCAAGGTATCTACCGAGGGTATTAACAAGATTGGCGGAATTGCCGAGGGCCAGGTTGAGAAGGGACGCGAATTGACGCGCTCGGTCGTGGAGTCGACCACGGCAGCCACCGAGATGGTACGCACCAGCGAAGAAATCAAGCAATCCACGGCGGAGGCTGCGAGGACGTCCGAGCGCAACCGGCAGCGGGTCGCCCAGGGGTATGAGCTGACCAAGGACATGTCCAAGGCCTCGGCGGATGTGCGCGAATCCGTACAGGAAACCTCCAAGTCAGCGAAACGACAGGGCGAACTGATCCAGTCGGTCACGGCGGCGGCTGAGTACATTCAGGCGCTGAATACGAAAATATCGGTGGTGGCCATCAATACCCGCATTGAGGCAGAGAAAGCCGGAGAACACGGTCGACCCTTCCTGGGAATCGCCGAGGCCATTGGCGACCTGATGCGTGAGGCTGAGGAAGAGGGGCGCAAAATTATTTCCCAGGTGCGGATGCTACAGAATTTGTCTGCTGACAATCTGTCCAGCATGGAAAACACCGTGGGTACTGTGGTGACGATTCTGGAGTATATCGACCGTCTGGATAGCTCGCTGGAAGAGATCAACGCGGGTTCATCGGCTATCACCAAGATTATTACCTCGGTGGATGACGCGGCCGGCCAGTCCGCGACAACCGCGCGCCACATGAACAGCTCGATGGATGCGATACGCGAGCGCAACCTGGATATCAGTGAATACAGCGAGTCCACTCTGGTCGGCGTGAGCGCGCTGAAGACTTCCATGCGCGAAGTTGCCGAAAGCCTCAGCCAGTTCCGCATCGAGGAGGTTACCGAGGCTGAGCGCACACTCGCTGCGATCGAAGACCTGAAAAAAGTGCAGGGTGCGAAGAAAGTGTACCGGGAAGAAGAGATGACAGCGCTGGAGAACGCTAAAGTTGCGCAGGTCTCTGTGTGAACGCAGGGCTTCCCGATCGCCCGCCTGAGCTCTGCAACCGCCAGTTGGAGTTGCTGATGCAGAAGTTGCATACGCATGCCGGCATCAGGATAGACAGCACCAGGTCTGTCATTGCCGGATCGATTCAGGCGCGCATGGCGTATCTGGGTCTGCGTGATGTGGAGCGCTATCTGGCGATCTTTGATGAGAGCATCAGTGCACGGGCGGAATGGCTTGCGCTGATCGACCTGCTTACGGTGAAGGAGACTCGATTTTTTCGTCAGCCTGATGCCTACAAGTGCCTGGCGCAGTATGTCGATGAAATTCTCAGCGCAGGTCCGACGCCGAGTGAACTGTCGTTCTGGAGTGCCGGTTGCTCGCATGGCCAGGAGCTCTATTCAATGGCCATGGTGGTGGAAAGTGCTGTGTCCCGAAGCAAGCCATGGTTGCAGTGGCACGGCATCGGCACTGATATCAGTTTCAATGCGATTCGCCAGGCGCAACACGCGATCTATCCGGAGGAGGCGATGCGCTTCATCCCGGCTGAATTCTGCGAAAGTTACATGGATCACAAACTGGGTGGTCGTCGCAAGGTGACCGATACGATTCGCGCAAGAACGCATTTTTTTCACAGTAATCTGCTGCATGTCGACAGCGCCCCGTTCGCTGATTTCAATATTATTTTTTGTCAGAACACCTTGATCTATTTTGAGCGCGAACGACAGCGCTGGATCATCGACCAGCTGGTCAGGCGCTTGCGTGTCGGCGGTTTACTGATTCTTGGTGCGGGTGAAGATGTGTCCTGGTTAGGTCAGAACGTGCGTCGGTTGGAGTGGCCGGGCGTATGCGCTTATAAGAAAACTGGAGGTTGAGCGAGTGAATATGAAACCGGACATCGTGTCCCTGAAATGGGTAATCAGCCTGATCAATGAGCAGGCTGACGCCGCTGAGGCCGCCCTGATTGAGTACGGCCAGGATCCGGCGCAGAAGCAGGCGCTGCTGCGCTGCATGTGGTCGGTGCACCAGATAACATCCACGCTGCGCGCGCTGGGTATGCGCAAGGCGGAGATGCTGACGCTGGAAATGGAGCGCAGCCTCAACTTCCTGTACAAGGACAAAGTCCTCGGTGAGCGTCGCAAGCTGGCCATGGGCGGGCTTATGCAGGCGCTGAAGATTATCCCCGCCTATCTGGAACACACACAGAACCAGCGAGTCGATACCGGTCGCGGGCTGGAGAAATTTGTTAATGACCTGCGCCGCTGGGTAGGAGAGCGCCCGCGCCCAACCGCATTCTTTTTCTATATGGAGATTGATCCTCGCGCCGGAATTACCGCACATGCGATGCCCGCCGCCGACGAGGAGATCAGGAGCCGTGCCAATGTGATGCTGGCGCTGTATCTGGAAATGGCGAAACAGGCGCTGCGCAAACGCAATGTCACCGAGAGTATGAAAACCGTGGCGAGGATCGCCAGGAAAATGCAAATTCTGATGGCCGGTAGCGAACAGGAGCGGTTCTGGTTCACGATGATAGGTCTGTGCGAGGGCATTGCAGGCGGCCTCATCGCCCCCGATGAATGTATTGCGCAAATCTTCAAGTCCGGCGCGTTTGCGATCAAGTTCGCGCGCGAGAATGGCAGCGCGATCGATGAGTCCATCGACTATGACAGTTATCTGCAGCAAATGCTGTACTACATCGCATCGTGTCGCTCCAGGCCCGTACATATCGCAGCTATTCGACAGGCGTTTGGGATTACAGACAGTACCATCGCCGATGCCAGTCAGGGTCTGGTGCACAGTGATGCTATTGTTATCGCGTTGAAGGGGGCATTGCAGTATCTCAACACCGCGGTCGAGTACCTGTCCGTCCACGATCTGGTGACTGTTGCCAGGCAAAAACCGGAAGACAAGGATGTCAGTGTGCTGGATGCGGTCGAAGCAGCCGAGCAGCGCCTGGTCGCAGCGGGGCAGTTGCTGCATGCGGACTCACTGAGGAAAGTACAGCAGCAACTGAGGCCTTTCTTCAGCGGTGGCGTCACCGAGCTACAGAAGATTGCCGATAGTGTGCGTGAAATTACCGTTGGTATCACTGATGTTAAAACGGATATCGAGCACAAGCTGCAGCACGGCCTGAACAGTTCCTATGCCGGCAAGGAATTCGAGCTGCGGGAAAGTGTAGCGACGGCGACTTTCCGACAAATGGGCCTGGTGGAAAACTATCTGCACCAGATCCTGCGGCGCAAGGCGCTGAAAAGCGCACTCGACAAGAAGCCCTTCGACAGGGACAGTGTGCTGCGCTTGACCACAGCACTGCAGCGTCACCTGAACAAAACCGACAAGGGCGATGAGGAATTGCGGCAGGCTATCAGGGATGCGGATAACGGCGATCCCGATCTCGATCTGCTCTACAGTCTGTCGCTGGACTATCTTGGCAAGTTGGAGTCCATTCCTGATCGCAAGGCGATCAGTGATTCCCTGCAGCTGCTGGATGAGATTTCCGGTGCGCTGCTCTTTGCCGGAATGGCGCGCGAGGGAGCGGTAATCGAACAGTGTGCCCGATGGTTGTCGGCAGCGAGTGATGCGGGCAGTGTGCGCGAAGACGATGCCTTCCGCTGTTTTGCGGATGCGTTTGCCCAGATTGAGATGCACCTGCAGCGATCGATACTGGATCCGCTGGACGATACTTCACACATAATCGCACTGGCTGAGCAGCGCGCTGCCGAGCTGGACAGGGCGCTAGCCAACCTTTCACCGGGGCGCAAGATTACAGGGATTGTCGCTGCGACAGGCGCGGGTGCATTGGAGGAAGATCTGCTGGTTCAGGATGTGGAGATTCCGGAGGAGTTTCGCGACGTTTTTATTGAAGAGTCAGAGGAGATGGTCGTCGAGCTGGGCAGGCTGACTGCCGACTGGTTGCGCGACCCCAACAATCACGAAGTACTGCGGGATATACGCAGGCACTTCCACACATTCAAGGGCAATGGGCGCGCAGTGGGTGCCAATGTCCTGGGAGAACTGGGATGGGCCGCGCAGGACCTGCTGGATCGCTCCCTGGACGGAGAGCTGGTAGCGGACGCTACCATGCAATCATTGGTCAACGAGGTGGTAAGCGCGCTGCCCGACCTCGTGCGCTCTTACAGCAACGCGACAGGGCCCGATATCCACCGCATTCGCGAGTTGACCAATGCCTGTTTTTCTGCGGCCACCGCCGGCGATACACAAGCGCAGGAGACCTCGACCGGGATCACAGGGGTGATCAACGCAACCGGTGGACTGGCAGAGAGCCTGGCTGCCCCAACCAATCTGACGCATTAGTCCGGCCGTTGTTAACACTCACACCGGATAGGGAGAACGATTGTGCATACTGATAAGAAACTGGACGAGCTGAACTTCAATCCGGCTGCAGATCCAGAAGAGAGCGATCAGGAGAAGAGTCTTCGATGGCTACTGGATATGGATCTCTCTGAACCCGAGGAGAAGCTGTTCACAGTTGCCGGTGATGATTACCTCGACACAGAGCTTTCAGTTTACGAGGCTGAGGTTGCGGGCAGGCCACTCGTTCGCGGCAATGCTGCCAGTGATGATCTGGCCAGCTACGTGGAAGAGGAGATTGTTGTCTCATCTGCCGGGGCGGGCGCGGACATCTACAATCGTCAGCAGGCTACATCAGAGGTTACACCTGCGCGTATGGCGCGTGACGGGTTCATGGCCATAGATTTCTCCAGCGGTCGTGACGGCCTGCAAGGTACCAATGGCAACCAGGTGGAAGAGGGGGCTGATATTCTGGGCCTGGCCGGCGATGACGATATCGGTGAAAAGTTTGTGTCGATCAAGCGGGTCAAGCCAGCCGCGTCGGGTGGCACCGCAACAGGAGCGGTTGCCCCGCACAGCACTAGTGTGGTGCGCTCGGAGGCCAAGGTAGCGGCACCTGTAACGTCGCCGTCATCGCCCCCGGAAACGGACAGCGCGCTTGCGATCGATGCGTCGGTTGCGGAGCCGACTGGCGATGTAGTCGCCAGTGGCGAGGATACTGCCACCCCAGCGAACTATTCCGACGTCGAGGATTATGTGGCAACGCTGCCCGAATCTATGAACGACGACGAGTTTGACAGCTACCTGCTGGCAGGAAAGAACCTGCCCGATGGTCGCGGCGATCCCGAAGATCTGGTGGTCCAGCGTGAGCAAGGCGTAGTGTCTTTTGATCCTTCAAGCGATGTCCTGATCGATTATCACGAAGACTTTCATGCGATGGGGGGTTCTGATCAGGGTTCGCCCAGCGCCAACTTTGCGGGCGAATCACCGGTGGTGCCGGTCATGGAAGACCTTGTCAGTGCCGATCAGGCGCTGTTGCAGCAGGACGGTAGCGAGCCGACGCAGCCGTTGTCTATGGCGGCAGAGCCCGAACCGCCATTGGTCGAGCAGCCAGTTGCTCTTCAGGATGCGCCTGCAGACTATGATCTGGCGCTGGACGCCGGCTTTGGCGAGGATATTTTCGGCGATGACTTTGTACAAGGTTTCGCCACGGCGCTGCCGGGTGGCAGCGATCTGGTCACCTCCGATATTGAGGCGGTATTCGCCGACCTGTCACAGTTGGATGACAATCGGGACGAGATCTGTGGCGTCGGCTTTGACGCCTTCGAAACGGTAGCCCCGGTGGAGGCAACTGCCGAACCGTTGGCGCAACAGGTGCCGGAGTCCTTTCAGGAGGATCCAGGGTCGGAACAGCCGGAGCCGGTCGCAGCTGCGCCCAGCGCCGAGCCTGTCGACGATATCGATCTTACGGCGTTCGACGGTACCTGCGTTGACGGATTTGTTCCCGACTACATCACGTTCAACTACTCCACCCAGAGCAACGCGGAAATTTTTACGGACTTCCTGGATGCCTTTATTGAAGAGGGTTCTGCCGAGGTTGAAAAACTTGAGAATGAAGTCGGTGAATGGGAGCGGAATGTCACGAGTGAGCCGCTGTTCGCCAGCGTATCCAGAACCCTGCACACGCTGAAAGGCATCGCAAAAGGGGTCGGATTGCAGCGGCTGGGGACTCTCGTGCACAATTTTGAAACACTGCTGGAGAAAATGCCGAGGCCGCGTGGCGATGAGGAGCAGAACTATTTCCGTATCGTAAACGCCTGGCTTGATGCCATTGTGCGCGGTGTCGAGTACGTCGAGGATAATCGCGCCGATGTGGCCAGTGAGTTCCCTGTGCCGGTCGCCCAGACACGCGGCGCTGCGGTCGCAGAGAGCTCAGCTGACCAGCAGGCTGAGGACGTCGCGCCACCGCAACTCGAGACAGGAATCGCCAGGGAGGAGATCAAGTCAGCCGGGCTTTCAGCGCTGGAGAAGAAACGTGATCAGCAGTTGGCGGATGAGGGTGCCAAGGTATTGGCGGCACAGCAATCGGTGCGAATTACATCCGAGAAGCTGGATCACCTGCTGAATCTCACCAGCCAGGCGCAGCAGCTCGGGGTGCGCGCATCCCAGAACACCAGTCGCAGCAAACGCTCCTCCGCCGAACTGCAGGCGCGGTTGTTGTCGGTGCGCACGCACATTCGCAAGATTGCCGACCGCGCCCTGCTCGATGTCAATGCCCGCCCCGGCAGCTCCACGCCTGATATGGACGCGCTGGAGATGGATCAGTACTCAGAGCTGCAGGAGGCCGCCAGCATTCTGCGGGAGGGAGTGGAGGATCTCGCCGACCTGGTCGATGTGGTCAGCCGGCAGAATATGCAGATAGAGACACTGCTCAAACAGCAGTCCTCGGTGATTTCGAGTATTTCTTCGTCCATTCAGGGAGCCAGGGTAGTGCCGGTATCGCGACTTATGCCGGGCCTGCGGCGTATTGTGCGCACTGTCAGTACCGATCTGGGCAAGATTGTTTCGTTCAAGTCGTTGAATGAAACCGGCGCCCTCGACCGCGACCATTACGCGCGTTTGCAGGTGATACTGGAGCATATGGTGCGCAACGCGCTCGACCACGGCATCGAGACACCCGAGGAGCGCATGGCCATGGGCAAACCCACCGGAGGCCGCATCACGATCGATGTGCGCAAGTCCGGGGCGGACTATCTGGTTCGTCTGGCTGATGATGGTCGGGGAATTGATCCCGATGCGATTCGCGAATCAGCCTACGAGAAAGGCCTGGATGTGGATGTAGATGCACTCAGCGATGAGGAAGCCATCCGCTTGATATTCCACAAGGGCTTCTCTACCGCCAGTGCGCTGAGTGAGATCTCTGGCCGCGGTGTCGGCATGGATATCGTGTTGACTGAGCTGCAGCAAATCGGCGGTGATGTGCACATCCAGTCAGCCGTCGGTCTGGGAACTGCATTTGAAATTCGTATTCCCAGCAACGTGTCCGTGAACGGCGCGCTACTGGTGCGCTCGGCGGGAGAATCCTATGCGATTCCGCTCAATGGCCTGGTGGCGGTGGAGCAGGTTTCGGTTGATGACTTTTTTGCTGCCATTGAGTCGCATAGCACGCTGTCAATTGCCGATATGGAGTGCGAGCCGACTTACCTTGCCACCCTGTGCCAGGGTGTGGGGCTGCCCGATCGTGGCACCTGGGGTAAATCTGTGCCGGTTATTATTGCGGGTAGTGCGGATCGCCATATGGCGATTGCGATCGACAGCCTGGAGGAAGCGCTGGAGTTGGTGGTTCGATCGCTGGGCTCGCAGTTTTCCACCGTTCCCGGTGTCGCCGGGGCGGCGACGACAGCGGAGGGCGAGGCGATTATCGCGCTCGACCTCAATCTGCTGGTCAGCACTGTGGGTGCCGATGGTATCGCCCCCGTCGCTGTTCACCAGCAGACGTCTACCACGCTGCTGGCGCTGGTCGTCGACGACTCCAGGACGCAGCGTATGGTTGCCACCAGTCAACTGGATACCGTGGGTGTTGAAACCATTACTGCTGAAAATGGCCTGGTGGCGATCGACTTGCTGAACGCGACGCACCGATTGCCAGACGTGGTGTTGCTGGACGTCGAGATGCCGGTCAAGGACGGCATCCAGACGCTGCGTGAAATTCGCAAATCGCGTCGCTACGGCCACTTGCCCGTGATTATGGTGACCTCCCGCACCGGTGCGAAACACCGTGCGCTGGCGGGGGAGGCGGGTTGCAACGGCTATATGGGCAAACCGTTCAACTTCCCGGAGCTGATTCGGCGGATCAATGAACTGACCGGTCATGACTTGCAGCTGACCTAGGGGATGACGATGACTGACGACACAAAACTGTGGTGTGCACTCATACCATGTTCCCGAACGGATACCTGGGCAGTGCCGCAAAACTGCCTGGCAGAAATCGTGACCCTGCATACGGACACGTTGCGACCGCCTACAGAGATAGTCTGGCGTGAGCGCACGGTGCCGGTGCTGGACCTTGGTAGTGACGACGGCTCTGAGTGGCAGCAGCCACACCGGGACGCAGGCCTGGTGGCAATTTTTCTCGGTCTCAAAGGTGACGACTGTGAGTACTGGGGGCTGGCGATTCGAGGCGATGGCCTGCAAGTCGCCCCTCTGGTGGCCGCTGAGGTAGAGGACGTCCCCGAGCGCGCCAGGGAGTACGCCACCGCCGCTTTTATGCTCAATGGCCGGCTTTGCCAGGTGCCTGATCTGGACAGATTCCAGCAGAAAATCGCCGTCAGTTCGATGGTCGCTTGACACGTATTGGAGAGAAAACCGTTGCATTTAGATGAGATAGCCAGTTGGATCAATTCAGCGTTTGGTGACAGTTCGCCCCGCCCTGCCCCGGCAGATGAAGAGGCCCTGAAGCGAATTTTTAGTGATGCCGGCTTCCAGCGCTATTTGAAGGATCAGGTCAATCGCCAGATTATTCGCGATTACCTGACCAATGCTGTGGTGCTGGGCGAGATTCCGGAAGGCGGGCTGGCGGCATTTGCGTCACAGATGGCGTCGGAAGACAGTCGCGCCACGCTGGCGCTGTTTATGCTGATGAGTTCAGTCGAGGAAGCGAAAGATCTTCCTCTTGTGAGCGGTGATGTCGAGGAGCTGAAACCCCTGACACCGGCGCAGCCGCAGCCGC
>CAXBLZ010000034.1:0-35444 GCA_963976735.1 uncultured Halioglobus sp. | reverse complement strand
CATGGGTCTGCTAGAGAAAAAATCAGGCATTGTCACCGGTTCCGGCCAGGGTATTGGCCGCGCCATTGCACTGTCCTACGCGCGGGAGGGCGCACAGGTGGTGGTGTCCGATATCAATGATGAGATGGGCCAGGAAACCGTGCAACTCATCACCGATGCCGGTGGTGCTGCCGTATTTGTTCACTGTGATGTCAGCTGTGAAGAGTCGGTCAAGGCCCTGGTTGCCGCCGCCCTGCAACACTATGGTCGGCTGGATATAGCGTGCAACAGTGCGGCACTGAGTCGCGGGTCCGGACCTATTCACCAGTATGAGCGCGCTGTCTTTGATCAGACCCTTGAGATGTGTCTGACAAACACCTGGTTGTGTATGAAGTATGAAATCGCCGCCATGCTGGAACACGGGGGTGCGATCGTTAACATTTCATCCAACGCCTCGCTGCGTGGCCAGGCGTACAATACCGCGTACGCTGCCGCCAAAGCGGGAGTCAACGTACTGACCAAGAGTTCAGCCGCCGAGTACGGCGCCCAGGGGATTCGCATAAACGCTGTGTCGCCAGGCGTCATTCGCACGCCTGGCCTGGAAAAATACTTCGAGGAGCACCCGGATAAAGAAGCGGGACTCAAAAACAAGGCTGTATTGAATCGCCTTGGAGACCCTGCAGAAATTGCCGAGGCTGTCACGTTCCTGTCCAGTGATCGCGCCTCGTTTATCACCGGGCAATTACTGTCTGTAGATGGTGGCGGCGCTGTTCGCTAGAGCTGCTTTTCGCTTATGAAGACGAAACGCATTAACGGACTTTAAGGGGTGTAGTCATGTTTTACGGTTGGCGTATCGTCGGAGGCAGTTTTCTCTCGCAGGCGTTTGTACTCGGCTTCTTCACCTATGCGGTCAGCCTGCTGACACAGCCGGTGCAGGAGAGTTTCGATGTTGGCGTCGAGATGGTGATGTATAGCCTGACCTGCGGGACTTTCATCGGCCTTGTCACCATGCCCATCGTCGGCGTCATGCTTGACAAATTGTCTGTGCGCATCCTGTTCGGCGCAGGCATAGTCTTGTTTGCATTCGGCCTGTGGCTGTTGGGCCAGAGCACTACAATTGTCCAGTATATCGTGATCTTCGGCATCACCATGTCCCTGGCCAACGCACTGGCAGGTTCGATGATTTCATCGGCGGTGGTGTCCAGGTGGTTTACCGAAAACAGGGGCAAGGCACTCGGGGTCGCCGCAACTGGCACCTCGGTAGGAGGTATTCTCGTACCCGGAATGATCACGTTCTGGCTGCCAGATTATGGTTGGCGCGGCACCCTTGAGAACCTGGCAATTGTACTCGTGGTGATCGTGCTGCCTGTCGTTCTATGGGCGATTCGGAGTTGGCCCTCGGAAGTCGGCATACAGCAGCCACAACAGCGAGGGAGCGGCGGTTCCGCCAGCCCTGCGGCCCAGCTTGGCCTCAAGGATATTGTGAGCAACCCGAATTTCTGGTGGCTCAGCACGTCTCTCGGGCTGCTTTTCAGCAGCTACTCTGCGGTCCTCTCCAACCTGACCCCTTACGCCACACAACTTGGACACGGGAAAGAGTCAGCGTCCGGACTGATCATGGTCATTGCAGTGAGTGGCCTTCTCGGCAAGTTACTATTTGGAATGGCTGCAGACCTGCTCAGTCACAAACTGGCGCTTTGGGCCGCGCAGTCACTGCTGGCTATCGGCTTTGCTGTACTTGCTGTTGAGCCTTCCTACCCTATGATCGTGCTGGCCTGTGTCTCGATAGGATTGGCGGCGGGCGGCATGCTGCCGGTGTGGGGCGCGTTGACGGCAGATATATTCGGCCTGCAAAGCTACGGTCGAGCATTCGGGCTGATGGCGCCCATCATAACCGTGCTTGTCATGATGGGGTTTCCGCTGGCAGGCCGACTATACGATGTCACTGGCAGTTTCAGCCTGTGCCTGTGGATTTTTTCCGCCATGATGGCAGTTGCCGCCACCCTGCTTGTTCCCCTGCGTTTACGGCGAGAGCCCTGACCATACGTTGCTTTTCGACACGGAGCCGCCGACAATAAAATGGAAGATTTTTTGGAGAGACCATGGAATCAACGCAAGCATTATCCGCAACCGAACGGCTGGCCATTCACGAATTGATCTCACTCTACGGCCACCTGATTGACCAACGACAGTTCTCACAACTGAACCAGATCTTCACTGACGATGCCGTTTTTGACCTGAGTGACTATGACGGCTCCTGTTATCACGGCCTGCCCGCCATACAGGCCTTGATGCTTGGCAGTCGCGAACACCCGCTGGCCCACCATGCCACAAACGTGGTGGTACAAGGGCAGAAGGATAATATCACTGTCATCTCCAAGGGTGTCGGAGTGGGCGCAAGCGGGCGTGTCGGCAGTGTGACCTACCGCGACCGCCTGTCGCTTACGCCACACGGCTGGCGCATCCAGCAGCGATGCTGTGCGCTGCGCCGTCCTGACACAATTCCCGACCCCTGTTGAAGTCTCTGCCGGACTACTGCACATGCCGATACCGAGGATACGATCAACAGCCCGGTCACCCGCAGGCAGCGCAGGAATCGTCTACATAAGTGTGCTAGATTTCGCCCTTTGCGTATCACCGTCAGGACCGTGTATTAACTAACACGGTACCGAATTATCAGATTTTTATGCCCTCCAAGGAGAGAGAAATGGATGACAGCAAGCTGGCCTATGACCAATCACTTGCAGCGCTGACTGCCGCAGGCAGTGATTTTGAAACTATCACACGCACCATCGACGGCGTGGACTACACGGTGTACAAGAACGCACCCTCCTCACTGCAGGATGTCTATACAGCAGCGACCGCACACGGCGATAAGGAATTTATCGTTTTTGAAGGTGAGCGCTTTACCTTCAACGAATTTTTCCGCCAGGCCTGGGCACTGGCGGACGCGCTGTCCACCCGGCATGGCATCGTGCGGGGCGACCGCGTGGGTATCGCTATGCGCAACTATCCGGAATGGCTCAGCGCCTATGTAGCGATCACATCGATGGGCGCGGTGGCCGTACCGATCAACAGCTGGGGCCTGGCGCCAGAGCTGTTGTTTGCTGTGCGCGACAGTGAGTGCAGATCCGTTTTTTGCGACCAGCAGCGCTTCGACCTGATGGCAGAAGGCCTTGCCGAATCGAATATCAACGCCGTGGTGGCCCGCCCCGCTCCCGACAACACGCTGCAACCCGGCCAGTCGCTGCATGAGTTTATCGCCGGCAGCGAAAACGCCACGGCCCCCGGCGTCGACATCGACAGCGAAGACATCGCGATGATCATGTACACGTCCGGCACCACCGGAAAGCCCAAGGGCGCTGTCTCCACTCATCGCGCGCTGTGCCAGGCGCTGATGAATTTCGACTGCACGGCCATCGCATCGGCCATGGCCAATCCCGAACTGATCGGCGCGATGCTGTCCAAGGGATTTGAGCCGGCACAAATGCTGGCCGTTCCGCTGTTCCATGTCAGCGGCCTGCACGCCGTCTTCCTCACCGCCCTGCGCGGTGGACGCAAGATCGTAATGATGTACAAGTGGGATGCGGTCAAGGCACTGCAGTTGATTGAGCAGGAGCGCATCACCGTCCTCAGCGTGGCACCCTCAATGATGCTGCAGGTGCTCGAATCACCCGAGTTTGACGACTATGACACCAGTAGCCTTTCGAGCCTGGGCGCGGGCGGCTCGGCGACACCGGCAAAAGTCTCGGCGCTGATGCGTGAGAAAGTGAGCAATATGTATGGCGGCACCGGCTGGGGCCTGACAGAGACCAACTCGATTGGCACCGCCTTCACCGGGAAGGCCTTTGTCGACAACCCCGGCAGTGCCGGCTTCTGTCATGCCACGGTGGAAGTAAAGGCGTGTGATGACGACGGCCAGCCGCTCCCCGCAGGGACACCCGGTCGCCTCTGGATCAAGACACCGACACTGGTCAATGGTTACTGGAAAAGACCCGATGCCAATGCGAAGAGTTTTCGCGATGGCTGGTTCGACAGTGAGGATATTGGCTATTTCGACGAGCGGGGCTATCTGTATTTGTCCGATCGGGCAAAGGACATGATTATCCGCGGCGGAGAGAATATCTACCCGGCAGAAATTGAAGCGGTACTGCATGAACATCCCGCTGTGCGCGAGGCGGCAGCATTTGGTATCGCGGATGAAAAACTGGGCGAGCAAGTCGCTGTCGCCGTGGTACCCAACGACGGCGAATCACTCGACGAAGAAGCCCTGAGAGACTTCGCCCGGCAGCGACTGGCCGCCTTTAAAGTCCCTCACCGGGTAACCATCACCCGCGAGCCGCTGCCCCGGAATGCCGCCGGAAAAGTGCTGAAGCACATCCTGAAACAGACACCAACATAAACTACTGCAGCGGCGCTGGGACGCTACTTTCAAGCACTGGCAGAGCTGCCGGCGACGCGGGTAGCCAGGCGCCGCGACAGCGCCAGTGCGAACAGTAATCCGGCGATACTGATACACGCCATCATCAGGAAGTAGTGCTGAAAGCCAACCGGACCCGGGTTGGCATCCAGCAGTCGCCCGGTCAGTGCGCCGAAGAAGATATCCGGCGCGAATCCGACCACGGAGATAAGCCCGACAGCACTGCCAGTATCGGCGCTCTTGAGCCCGCTCTCTTCCACCAGGCTGAAGTAGATACCGCGCAGTGCGTAGACCGCTACAAACGATATCACCAGATTGGCCATCAGCAGTCCCGATGCGGGCCCGAAGTCCGCGTTCCCCCTCATCAGGATGAATGCGGTCGCGGCGCAGGCAAACAGCACCATAACCATGCCGCTGGGGCGCCAACGGTCGGCCAACAATCCGGCGAGCACTGCAGCCACAGGCCGGGTATAGCTGGCCCAGGTCGTCAAACTGGCGGCCTCCAGCGGCGTCATCTGCAGCACCTGCACCGCGTAGACACCGTAGTTATCCAGTGACTTGTAACCACAGTAGGCACAGATCACCACACCGGCCTGCAGGTAGACTCTTTGGTCCGACAGCGCCCGGCGCCAGTGCGACTGCTTCTGCCCAACCCGGTCCGGCACAGTCGGAGAATCATGTGGCAGAGTGAACCATACAAGCGCAGCGCAGAGCAGGCTGATAATGGTATAGAACAGAATCACCGACTGCATTGCGGCCTCATCGCTGGCACTGCTTGTTAGCTGATGGGCCAGAATAACCAGCGCGAGCGTGCTGAACAGGCTCGCCACGAAACCGCGCCCGCCGTCCAGCAGCCCGAACGCGATACCCTGCTCCCCTGACCCACCCCAGTCGCGGGTCGCCTTGATCAGCGCCGCCCAGAACAGCAGGATGCTGGTCAGGCCCCAGTACGCAAAAAGCAGATAGAGACCTGTGGTACCCGGCAGGGTATAGAGATAAAAACCGCCGCATGCTGTCGCCGCCAGAGACAGTGATATCAGCACCCGAGCCGGATAGCGATCGGCGAGCACCCCGCCGGGAAAGTAGGCCAGCAGCGCAACCACACCATAGACCGCAAAAATATCACCCAGTTGGGTGTTGCTCAGCTGGAACAGCTCAAGCATGTTCGGGCGGAAGAAACGCGGGATATGAAACGGCAGGCTGAAAATAAGCTCGCCCGCCAGGATCAATACGACCAGCGTAATATAGTGCCTGGCGATTGACCCCGACGTCGCCGTCACCACAGATGCGGCTAGCTATTGCGTACGGTCAGGAAGTGAACGCTGAACAGCCTGCTGTCGTCGAGCCAGCTTTTTTGCAGGGTGTAGCCGGCCGCTTCAACCAGGGCTTTGAAGTTCTCGAGCGTGTACTTGTAGGAATTCTCAGTATGCAGCGTCTCGCCTCTGGCAAAGGTGATAGCGCTGCCATTGACCTGCACCGTCTGCGATGTGTCACTCACCAGGTGCATCTCAATGCGTTGCAACTGCCTGTTATACACTGCCCGATGGGAAAAATTCTGCGCGTCGAAATCCGCCGCCGCGATCCTGTTGATCGAATTCAGTATGTTCAGGTTGAATTCGGCTGTCACACCGCTGGCATCGTTGTACGCGGCGTTGAGCACGTCATCCGGTTTATCCAGATCCACGCCGATCAGCACGCCGCCATCGGCACCGATCCAGCTGCGTAAATCCGCCAGGAATTCCCGCGCCACCGCAGGCTCCATATTGCCAATGGTGGATCCCGGATAAAAAATGATGCGGCGCCCGGCAGGCAGATCGGTATGCGTATACCACTGATCGGCAAAGTCTGCGCAGATCGCGTGAACCTGCAACCATGGGTATTCCCGACCCAATTTTGCCGCCGACTCGGCCAGAAATGCGGCGGAGATATCCAGCGGCACATAGGCCGCTGGCCGCACACTACCCAGCAGCAACCTGACTTTCTCACTGCTGCCACTACCGGGCTCAATCAGCACACAATCGCGGCCGCAAAACCGGGCGATGTCGTCGGCGTGGCGACGCAGTATCGCCATCTCGGTGCGGGTCGGGTAGTACTCCTGCAATTGAGTGATCTGTTCAAACAGGGCTGAGCCCCTGTCATCGTAGAAGTACTTGGGGTTGACCTGCTTCTGAGGCTGCTCCAGACCGGCTATCACCTCGGCCCTGCTGTCATTGGACACAGGCTGCTGGTCTTCAAAAAATACATTGTCAACTCGGGCGGCGGTTACTGGCATTGTGTACTCCGTTGCTGTTATTTAAATTTACAAATCCCTGGCGAGGCGTACCCCACTGAACTGCCAACGATCCTGGGGATAGAAAAAATTGCGGTAGCTGGCCCTGGTATGACCGCGCGATGTGACACAGGCGCCGCCGCGCAATACCCACTGGTTGGCCATAAATTTTCCGTTGTACTCGCCAATCGCACCCACAGCTGGCTTGAAACCGGGATATGGACGATAGGCAGACCCCGTCCACTGCCAGCACTCACCGAACAGTTGCAACAGGGGCTCCTCGCCAGCAGCTGCAGCAGGGTGAAGCGTGGGATGATCGACGACAGGAGCGCTCGCTCCCTGCACACTGGCGGCAGACTCCCACTCAAACTCGGTCGGCAGGCGGGCACCCGCCCAGCTGGCGTAGGCATCGGCCTCATAGCCACTGAGATGACATACCGGCTGCCACGGCTGCCGCCGTTGCAGACCGTGTAAGGTAAAGTGCATTGGCTCGCCGTCACGCTGTTGCCAGTACAGAGGTTGCTGCCACTGCATCTCCTGCACAATCGCCCAGCCATCGGCCAGCCAGAACTCAGGGCGACGGTAACCGTCATCATCCACAAACGCCTGGAACTCGGCATTGGTGACCAGCCGTCGCGCCAGGGCGAACGGGGTGAGGAACACGCTGTGAGCGGGACCCTCGTTATCAAACGAGAAATCCGTGGCAGCAACACCCGCCGCGTCTCGTCCCACGGTCACCAGCCCTCCCCCGTACTCTCGCCATTCGGCTGCGCCGGACGCAGCTCCACCGTGCGGGCCAGGCCCGGGCACCGCCACAGTCTCGCTGTAAGCCGGCAGCATCGGATTGGCATAAAGTGAGTATTTCAGATCGGTGTAAAACAGTTCCTGGTGTTGTTGCTCGTGCTCCACGCCCAGCCAACAGCGCGCCAGTATGGTGTCACGCTGCGGATGCTTGGTGTCCGTGAGCAGGGCTGTCATCGCCCCGTCGACGTGGGCGCGGTACTGGCGGATATCCTCCACCGTCGGGCGCGACAGCAACCCCCGGTGCGCGCGACTGAACTGGGCGCCCACGCCGTTGTAATAGGAGTTGAACAAAAACTCGTAGCGCTCGTCGGGCGTGCGGTAGTCACGCGCGAACGGCTTCAGCAAAAACGTTTCAAAAAACCAGCTGGTATGCGCCAGGTGCCATTTCGGAGGACTGGCAAATGCAGCTGCCTGCAGGCCGTAATCTTCAATGTATAGCGGATCGCAGGCCGACAGCGACTGCTGACGTGTGCGGCCAAAACGTGCAATTATATCGGGCTCAGTCATGGCCTTGCTGCCCCCGCATCCGCGCAACAACCACCGACATCGACATGGGAGGGGTGGTAACGCGATAGCAGAAGTCCTCCCGCGGATGAGGCCTGGTGCGCAACCAGGCGACTGAAACGCGATGCCCAGTAGTGTGCCAGCACACGCATTGCCGAACCGGTCGCCGCATCCTCGAAGACACCGTACTGCGGCGCAAAATACCGCAGTTGTATCGCGCCCGCGCCCCACTGTGGGCGCGCTGCGGTACAGATCAGTGCGCGCTCGGTGTATTCGCCAACCATAACCGTAGGGGGCGTCAGGCCTTTCAAATCAAAGTTATCTGGCCACTGCAACACCAGGTAGCCCTGTTCGTTCCCGGCGACGGCCGCAGCGGTTGGCAGATCGACACCGCGAAACACGTGCGGCACCCAGTCTGGCACGGCACAGGTGTGACTGCGAATGCCGGCAAAGCGCAGCCATGTGGCATCGCCCTCCCGCCAGCTGGGCACCACACTGCCGTTCATCAACAGGCACAGATCGTCGCGCTGCAGCTGTCGCTGCCAGCTGTGGGCTGCCGCGAGCAGGCCGTGACCGCAGCACTGGATAAGCTGACCAGCGGTGCTGTAACAGCGCACAGCAATGGCCGTATCAGAGCCGTGCGAGACTGGCCAGCACCAGCAACGAGTTGCCGCTGCCGCAGAGCACGCATCGACTGGCGGGCCATCGAGAAACATGAGCTCGCAGGGGTTGCCGGCACATCGGCCTGGGTGCGGAACCTGTCCATCGATCGATACAAAACTGTGCACGCGCCGGGGGGCAGCGCCTGGTTGCGGATACTCGATTGTTGTCTTCTGTGCGCTGCGCGTAGTATTAAAAATCGTCTGCTCTCTTCTTTTTGCTTCTGGTTTTGCGGAGTAGCCATTGCCGAATCGGGGAATTAGAGGCTTGTTACGTTACAGCCTGATGAATGGATCACCGCACCAGACTCGGGAATTGGCATAGGCTAAGGATAGCAGCACGACCAAAGTTCGCTACCTTAAAGATACCCCGCCGGGAAAACAGCGAGACAGCGATTCACTTGGGCTGCACATTGCTCTAATGTGAGCTATCCTGAATTTCTTATCACACTGTCATATAACTATACTTTCAAGGACATGCGTATGAACTATTTTGTCACTGGCGCCACCGGGTTTATCGGGCGCTTCCTCATCCCCAAATTGCTGGATCGCGGCGCCACGATCTACCTGCTGGTGCGGCCCGAATCAATGCCCAAGATAGCGGGCCTGCGTGAACTCTGGGGCGCCGACGAAGAGCAGGTGATCGCGGTCGAGGGTGACCTGAGTCGGCCGCGACTTGGTGTAAAGCCGTCCTGGATCAAGAAACATGCCGGCAAGATCGACCACTTTTTTCATCTGGCCGCAATCTATGACATGAAGGCAGATGCCGAGAGCCAGCGAATCAGCAATGTGAATGGCACCCGGCAGGCTATCGCTCTGTCAAAGGCGCTGAAGTCAGGCTGTTTCCACCAGGTGAGTTCTATCGCCGCTGCGGGATTGTACGAGGGCGTTTTCACCGAGGACATGTTCGAGGAGGCCGGAGCGATGGATCATCCGTATTTCCTCACGAAACATGAATCCGAGGGGCTGGTTCGCGCACAAACGGGAATGAATTGGCGTATCTATCGACCGGGCATGGTGGTTGGGCACTCGCTGACTGGCGAGATGGACAAAATCGACGGCCCCTACTACTTCTTTGAGACCTTGAAGAACCTTAGCGCCGTGGTACCCCAGGGACTGCCACTGCTGATGAACAAAGCCGGGCTGCTCAATATCGTGCCGGTGGACTACGTCGTCAATGCCATCGACTATCTCGCGCACATTCCGGATCACGATCAGGAGTGCTTCTTCATCACCGACCCGGACGGCATCAGGGTAGGCGACTTGCTCAAGGTGATGATGGAAGTGTCCGGCGGCCCCGGACTGAGAACGCGAGATGTGAAACTGCTGGATTCGGCAACGAAACTCGCCGGCAAAGGTATCAGCAAGGTGCCCCCGGTAAAGGCCTTGGGCGAAAAACTGGTCTCACGCATGGGGATTCCGCCACAGATTATCGGCTATATCAACTACCCTACCTATTTCGATTCAACAGTGACGCGCAGCCTGTTGGCAGAGGGCGATATCACATGTCCGCCATTCGAGGATTACGCTCAGGCAATCTGGGACTACTGGCTGCACTTTTTGCGACCCGACTCGAGATCGCTGATTTCAGAGGTCGATGGGCTGTTCAACCAGATGGTGGGAAGGCCGACGCTGAGCGCCGTGCGACGCAAAGTGAAAGGCAAGGTCGTGGTGGTCACCGGCGCCACCTCTGGCATTGGCAAGGAATGTGCACTGCGCCTGGCGCGGGCTGAAGCCACCGTGATCCTGGTGGCGCGCACGCTGGAAAAGCTGGACGAGACCCTCGTGGAGATCGCCGAACAGGGCGGCACCGCACAGGCGTATGCCTGCGATGTGTCCAGCGCCAAGAACTGCGACAAGCTGGTGGCGGATGTACTGCGAGATCACGGCCGCGTGGATATCCTGATCAACAACGCCGGGCGCTCCATCCGCCGCTCGGTGCGTTACAGCTACGACCGCTTCCACGATTTCGAACGTACCATGCAGCTGAACTACTTTGGCGCCCTGCGCCTGATTCTGGGTTTCCTGCCGATCATGGAAGAACAGAAAAGCGGCCAGATTATCAATATCTCATCCATCGGCGTGCTGACCAGCCCCCCGCGCTTCTCTGCCTACGTGGCATCGAAGGCGGCACTGGACGCCTTCAGCCTGTGCGCGGCACCGGAGTATGCCGCCGACAATATCGATTTCACCACCATTTATATGCCGCTGGTCCGCACCCCGATGATTGCCCCTACCAGCCTCTACAAGGCCTTCCCGACACTGTCGCCGGAGCAGGCCAGAGACCTCGTGATCAAGGCGATTATCACCAAACCGAAGCGAGTCTCCACCAAACTGGGCGTGGCGGGTGCTGTGGCCCAATCGACGATTCCCTCCGTCACCGAGGCATTCCTGAGCCAGGCCTATGCCCTGTTTCCGGATTCCGCTGCCGCGCGGGGACTCAGTGAGGAAGAGGCTGCGCTGGAAAAGCTGAATATACCGTCATCGCGACTGGCTCTCGCGCAGAAGCTATTCTCCCAGGTGTGGCGCGGCGTGCACTGGTAGCAAGGCATCTGGCAGCGGCCGTGGCAAGGCAGCAGCCGCCGATCGCGGCTACTTGTGCCTGGGGGGTGTCAGTAATCGGGCAATGGAGGGTGTGGCCGGGGAGTTACCGCTGCTGTTGAGGGCCTCGTAGTAGGATCTGAGCCAGCTCTTGAATTCTGCTGCTGGTTGCGGACGACTGAACCAGTAGCCCTGCGCGCTGTCACAGCCGCGTTCGCGCAAATAGTGCATTTGTTCAGCGGTTTCAACCCCCTCGGCGACCATATGCAGTGACAACTCGCGGCCGAGACCGAGTATGGTCTCTGTCAGCGTCATCGCGTAGGCGTCATCGGGAATTTTGCTGACAAAGAACGCATCGACCTTGAGCGTATCGATCGGGAACTTCGCCAGGTAGCTCAGGGAAGAGTAACCGGTACCGAAATCATCGATCGCGATTTTGACCCCCTCCGCCCGCAACTGCTGCAGCGCAACGGTGGCGCGCGGTGTATCCTGAGTCAACAGGCGCTCGGTGATCTCGATTGTCAAATCAGTGCGGCGGGAACAGGCCTTTACGTCGTCGACCCAGCGGTCCAGCTCTCCCACCCTGTCGAAAAATATGCGCGGTGAGATATTCACCGACAGCGCCGGTGGCGGCAATCCCAACGCATGCAGTGATTCCATGAACAATGTGGCCTGCTGCATCACAAAGCGGTCTATCTCGGTGATCAGGCCGATTTCCTCTGCCAGCGGAATAAACGTATCCGGGGAGATATATTCACCGTCTTCCTGCCAGCGCACCAGCGCCTCGCAGCCCATTTTCCCGGAACCATCGAGTGGCACGATAGGCTGGTAGTGCACCTCCAACCGGCGCTCGGCAACTGCCAGCGCAAGCTTGTTGATCACCCTGTGGCGCTCCTCCGATCGCTGCTGTAACTCACGTGTAAAAAAGGAGTAGTCATTCCGCAGGCATTTCTTCACCTCGTACATGGCCTGGTCTGCATTGATCAGCAGGGTATCGGTATCGGTGCCATCGTCCGGAAACACTGCCACACCCAGGCTGGCACTGACGAACACTTGCCGCGAGTACACTTCAAAAGGTTCGCGCATGACAGACACTATTTTCTCAGCCACCAGGGAAGCGGCCTCGGAAGTCGCCACGTCAGGCAGGATCACCGCGAACTCATCACCACTCAAGCGCGCCACCGTATCGGATTTCCGGGTGCAGGACTGGATGCGTTTTGCCGCCTCCACAAGCAGCACATCACCACCGCTGTGCCCCAGGTTGTCATTTACGGATTTGAAATTATCCAGATCAATGAAGAGCAGAGCCAATCGTTGCTTGCGGCGTTGGGCAGCCACAATCTCCCGCTCCAGAAACGTGTCAAACTGTTGTCGATTGGGGAGATTCGTCAGGCTATCCCGCGTGGCCTGGCGCTCGATAGTCTGCATGAATTCCTTGCGTTCAGTAATATCCTGAATACCGCCCACCATTTCCGCTACTTTGCCATTTTGCAGAACCGGATTTCCCATGATACGCAGCCAACGCGCGCCATCCTCGCGCGTGAAGCCCAACTCGATATCAAAGGGTTCAGCAGTCGCGAAAGAGTGGCGCACAGCCTCCTGCAGCAGCATCTGGGACTGCTGTGGCAACATGGAAAGCACCGTATCCCGGGAAGCGACATCACATCGCGGCATTCCTACAATACTGGAGAACTCCTCGCTGAAGTAAAGCACATCGGACTCTTCTATAATTTTCCAGCCCGCCACAGCGGCCAGCTTCCCGGCTTCCTGCAACAGCTGCTCATTGGCGCGAACCTGCTGCTCATAAAATTTTTGCTTGTTGCGTGCCACGCGCAGCAGCCACAGGAATATCAGCCAACCCGCCGCCACACTCAGCGCGACAATTCGCAAAAACCAGATACCGGATTCAAGGTCAGGTAGAGGCGGGTATTGAGCAGCCATCAACCAGTTACCGGATGCCACGGGTATCGGCAACAGGATCACACCTTCCGTCGAAAACAACTCCTCCGGGCCATAGAATACAGCGCCACGGCTACCCTGCCCGTCCACGCCTCGCACTGCAATTTGCAGGTTGTGGCGATTGGAAGAGAGACCGGCCGCTGCAAACACTTTCTCAGCATCCATGGTCGCCGAGACGATGCCCCAGAACCTGCTGCTACCGTCTTCCCTGGGCACGAACACGGGCAGACGACCGATGATACCGACACCACCCTGCACCAGTTCCACCGGCCCGGCTAAAACCGCTCTTCCCTCGTCCCGCGCGCGCAGTACCGCGCCGCGCTGCGAGGGCGTTTTCAGGTAGTTCAGGCCCAGCGCTTCCTCATTGCCTGCCAGCGGATATAACCTGTTGACCACCAGATCGGGCGCCGCAGCCATGTTGATCAGGAAATCCTGCCGTGCAAAAATCGCCTGTACAAATGCTTCAAATTCGCTCTGGCTGATATCGGGATTGGAGGAGACATAGGCGGCCAGTCCCTCCAGGGCCGCAAGATGCGATGCCAGCTGCCCCATCAGTCTTTGTGCCGTAAAGTTCAGCTCATGAGTGGCTTCAAGCTCGGCCTGCTGGCGCCCGTTTTCCACATAGGACTGCTCAAACGCCAGCTCGACTGGAAACACAGACGCAAACACCAGCAGGCAGGCCCAGGCGGCCACCTTCTGCCGCATAACAAGGAACACCGCGCAACCTGACAACGCGGCAATCAGCAGCAGATAAAGCGGGGCGTTACTTATCATGTGTGCGCCTATTGAAAATGCAGTTCTCACAAATGCCACGGATGGCATGTTTACAGCCTGTACAGACAAATAGTACTGACTCAATGCCGTTCACTCGAAACAAAAGTGGAGAAAAGCGCAGATTTTGTGTGATCCAGTTGGCAGCTTCCTGGTCATTTCCGCCGTCCGCCGTGGTTGCGTGGGTAGCTCTACCGCCCGTCACGACGCATTGCCCGGGCTGGTATTGGTGGAAAGCGTGCGGTATTCACTTTAAAGTACGCGACTTCAACGCTTTACCGAACCTGTAGACACTCATCGGAGACAGAACATGATCAAATCCAAAGCTGCGGTCGCCTGGGGCCCGGGCCAGCCACTGGTCATTGAAGAAATTGACGTTATGCCGCCTCAGGCGGGGGAAGTGCGCGTTCGCATCCTGGCCAGCGGCGTCTGCCACACGGATGCCTTCACCCTGTCCGGTGATGATCCCGAGGGAATTTTCCCCTGTGTGCTGGGGCATGAGGGTGGCGGTATTGTCGAATCTGTCGGTGAGGGCGTGACCAGCGTCGCCGTCGGCGATCATGTGATCCCGCTGTACACCCCCGAATGCGGTGAGTGCAAATTCTGCCTGTCAGGAAAAACCAATCTGTGCCAGAAAATTCGTGAAACGCAGGGCAAGGGCCTGATGCCCGATGGCACGACCCGATTTTTCAAGGATGGCAAGCCTATTTATCACTATATGGGTTGCTCGACATTCTCCGAGTACACTGTGTTGTCCGAGATTTCCCTGGCCAAGGTGAACAAGCAGGCACCGCTGGAGGAAGTCTGCCTGCTGGGTTGTGGCGTCACCACCGGCATGGGTGCGGTGTTGAACACGGCGAAAGTGCAGGAGGGCGACACCGTCGCCATCTTTGGCATCGGCGGCATTGGGCTGGCGGCCATCATCGGCGCTACCATGGCGAAAGCGAGCCGTATCATTGCAATAGACATCAATGAATCCAAATTCGAGCTGGCGAGGAAATTGGGCGCCACAGACTGCATCAATCCCAACGATTACGACAAGCCTATCCAGGAGGTCATCATCGAGATGACCGATGGCGGCGTAGATTTTTCCTTCGAGTGTATCGGCAATGTCAATATCATGCGCTCGGCGCTGGAGTGCTGCCACAAGGGCTGGGGCGAGTCGGTGATTATCGGTGTGGCCGGCGCCGGACAGGAGATCAGCACGCGGCCGTTCCAGCTCGTCACCGGCCGGGTCTGGCGCGGCACGGCCTTTGGTGGTGTCAAAGGCCGCTCAGAACTACCCGGCATTGTTGAACGCTATCTGGCGGGTGAATTCAGCCTGGATGACTTCATTAGCTACACCCTGGGCCTGGAGCAGATCAACGAGGCTTTCGACCTGATGCATCAGGGCAAGAGCATTCGCTCTGTGATTCATTTTGATAAATAGATAGCGGCGCATGAAGCTCAAACCGGGGAGCAGGTAACGATGGAAGCAATCAGCAGCAACAAAAGTTTCGGCGGCTGGAACCGCCAGTACAGCCATTTCTCCGACGTGCTGGGCTGCCAGATGCGCTTCGCGGTTTACCTGCCGCCACAGGCAGCCGAAGGTGCCAGGGTGCCCGTGGTGTACTGGTTGTCCGGATTGACCTGCACCGATGAGAACTTCATGCACAAGGCCGGCGCGCAACGCATCGCTGCCGAACTGGGGCTGGCACTTGTCGCGCCGGACACCAGCCCGCGCGGTGAGGATGTACCCGATGACCCGGAGGCGGCCTACGACTTCGGCCTCGGTGCCGGCTTTTACGTGAACGCCACACAGGCGCCGTGGAACAAACACTACCGGATGTACGACTACGTGGTGACGGAGCTGCCTTCGCTGATCGAATCGGAATTCGCTGTCACTGATCGGCGGGCCATCTGTGGCCACTCGATGGGCGGGCACGGCGCACTGGTTGTCGCGTTGAGAAACGCCGGGCGGTACTCATCGGTGTCGGCCTTCAGCCCGATCAGCAACCCGGTGAATTGCCCGTGGGGAGAAAAGGCGCTGGGCAATTACCTCGGCCAGGACCGCGCCAGCTGGGCGCAGTACGACGCCAGCGAGCTGATGAAAACCAGCAACGCGCAGCTACCGGCACTGGTCGACCAGGGCGATGCGGACAATTTCCTTGACGAGCAACTGAAGCCGCAAGCGCTGCAGTCGGCCGCAAGGGAAAGTGGCTATCCCCTCCAGTTGCGTATGCAAGCGGGCTATGACCACAGCTACTTCTTTATCGCCAGCTTTATCGAGGATCACCTGCGCTTTCACGCGACGCATCTGGCAGACGACAAACAGGGCTAAACCGGCGCCCTGGGCACCGCTGCCGGGTGACAGGCACTATCGCGGCGCGCTCCCTGTCACAAGAACCAGGAACCGCCGTCGACCATATGCGTCTGGCCTGTGACAAAACTGCTCGCATCCGAGGCGAGGTAAATCAGCGTACCGGTAATATCGCGCGTTTCCAGATTGCGCGCGATGACCTGTCCTGAGGCGATGGTCGATTTGGCCTTCTCAAACTTTTCACCAAAAAACTCCTCGGTGCCCTCGGTCATCACGGCCGAAGGGGCAACCGCATTGACCCTGATGCTGTCCCGCCCCAGTTCACGCGCCATGGTACGTGTCATACCGATCACAGCAGCCTTGGAGGCGACATAATCACAGCCGTAGGGCAGCCCATAGACAGCGGCCAGCGATGAAATATTAATGATGGAACCGCCACCCGCAGCGCGCATGGGGCCGACCACCGCCTTGCAGGCCTGCCACACGCCTTTGACATTCACGTTCATCACCGCATCCCACTGCGCCTCGTCGAGGTCTTCGAAACGGGCGCCCTTGAGGCCGGCGTAGAGAGCGGCATTATTCACCAACACATCGATGCGGCCAAAGGCCGCCAGCGCCTGCTCGGCCATCTCGCGGCAACTCGCCATACGGGTGATATCCGTGATCGCGATGTCGATACGCCCGCCGGCAGCCTCAACTGCGCCCCGGGTGTCCTCGCAACTGTTGACATCGCAGGCAAACACCGACGCCCCCTCCGCCGCCATCGCCTCGGCGTAGGCGCGCCCCAGGCCACGGGCCGCCCCGGTGATGACAACAACTTTATCCTTTAATTGCATATTCAGCTCTCTTATTAAAATGATCTTCAGCGCGGTATAACCATACACGCGCTATAGTCCCGGTGTCTCGACTGAGCTGCGAAAAAGCGGGCGCGGCCAATCCCGGGGGCGATGACCTATCCCCGCCGGGCCTGAGCCACTTTGGACGCGGTGTCCCGGCCCAGTTGCTGGCAGATAAACTGGCCCGCGGCAATCAGCTTGTCCAGATCGATACCGTGCTCTATCCCCAGCCCATCGAGCAGGTAGACAACATCCTCCGTGGCAACATTGCCCGATGCGCCCTTCGCATAGGGGCAGCCCCCCAGGCCAGCGACTGAACAGTCCACGGTGGCGACACCCATCTGCAGCGAGGCATAGATATTGGCCAGCGCCTGCCCGTAGGTATCGTGCAGGTGCACCGCCAGATTCGATAGCGGAATATGGTGCAGCGCCGCCTCCAACATCCTGCTCACCGATGCGGGCGTGCCCACGCCGATGGTGTCGCCCATGGAAATTTCATAGCAGCCCATCTCGTACAGTTGACGGGCCACAGCGGCGACTTTGCCGGGCGCCACCTCGCCCTCGTAGGGACAGCCGACCACGCAGGAGACATAGCCGCGCACTTTTACCTGGTCGCGCGCGGCAGCGGCCATAACCGGCTGGAAACGCTCAATGCTCTCGGCCACGGAACAGTTGATATTCTTGTGACTGAAGGTCTCCGAGGCCGCCGCAAAAATCGCCACCTCGGAGACACCGCAGGCCAGCGCCCTGTCGTACCCCTGCAGATTGGGTGTCAGCGCCGCGTAGGTGACGCCGGGCCTGCGCTGAACCTGTTGCAATACCTCATCGCTACCGGCCATTTGTGGCACCCACTTCGGATTCACAAAACTGCCGGCTTCAATATAGGACACCCCCGCCCCGGCGAGCTGGTTAATCAACGCCAGTTTGGTCTCCGTCGCGATAGGCTGCTTTTCATTCTGTAAACCGTCGCGGGGGCCGACCTCTACAATCTGCACGCTGGCGGGAAGTGTCATTCGTCTATCCTCACGCAATTGTATTGAGTACGCACTTATTCGCTGGCGCTGAACTCCAGCAGTTCAGCACCGCCATCGACCAGTTCACCGGCAGCGTAGTAAAAGCTGACAACCTCGCCGTCCGCAGGCGCGCGAATGGTGTGCTCCATCTTCATCGCCTCCATAACCAGCAGCGCATCGCCTTTTTTTACCGTCGCCCCCACGTCGACCAGCAGCGCCACCATGGTACCGTTCATCGGGGCGAGCAATCCGCCGGTACTGTCGACCTGGTCGGCACCTCCCAGATCCGGCATCGCCCGCTTGAAGGTGACCGCACCGCCAGCGGTATAAAGGCTGCACAGGCCATCGTGTTCGGCAACGGTGGCGCTGAACTGGTAGCCGTCAAATTCCGCTCGCAGACGGCTGCCCTCCAGTACGCCCTGTGCAGCGACGACGCTGTCATGGTGACGGATGATGTAGCGCGTTGTCGCGCCACTGTGCTGCTGTTCCACCTCAACCGTGTACGCTGTGTCATGCAACACGATATCCAGGGTGTGAATATTGTCCTCCACCGAGCGCCAGGCATTGTTCAGGTTCCAGGGTGAGGTGGGGTCCTTGCCGTTCGAACTGCCGCTGGGCAGGGGCCCGGTGCGCTGTTGCCTCAGCAGCAGATAGAGCGCCGCCAGCGGCAGGTCGCTCTCGATGTCACGCGCGGTGTCGCGAAAGAGTTCGGCGTGGTGTTTTTCGATGAAGCCGGTATCCAGTTCCGCGCGCCTGAACGGCGGGCAGTTGGCGAGGTTGTACAAAAAATCAATATTGGTTGTGGTGCCGCTGATTCGGTACTCGCTGAGCGCCCGGGTCAGGCGGTTCAGTGCCTTGTCCCTGTCCTCGTCCCAGACAATCAGTTTGGCGATCATCGGGTCGTAAAACACACTCACCTCGTCGCCCTGCCTGACGCCGGTGTCGACGCGCACATGGGCGCCGGTTTGCGGAGGCTGCAGAAACGCCAGGGTACCGGTCACGGGCAGGAAGTCGTTGTCGGCATCCTCGGCGTAGATGCGCGCCTCAAAGGCATGGCCGCGAATTGACAGCTCACTCTGGGCCAGCGGCAGGTCCTCGCCACTGGCGACGCGTATTTGCCACTCGACCAGATCCTGGCCGGTAATCATCTCTGTGACCGGATGCTCGACCTGCAGGCGCGTGTTCATTTCCATGAAATAGAAAGCGCCGTCGTGGTCGAGTAAAAATTCCACGGTGCCGGCACCCTCGTATGCAATCGCAACGGCGGCCTTGATCGCGGCCTGCCCCATCGCCTCGCGCAGCTGCGGTGTCATGCCGGGCGCGGGCGCCTCCTCAATCACTTTCTGGTGTCGACGCTGCACCGAGCAATCGCGTTCGAACAGATACACGGCGTTGCCGTTGCCATCGCAGAACACCTGGATCTCAACATGGCGGGGCCGGGTGAGATATTTCTCCACCAGCATGGTGTCATCGCCAAACGCGTTCAGCGATTCGCGTTTCGCCGCCGCCAGCGCCGCATCAAACTCGGCGCCGCTCCACACCTGGCGCATCCCCTTGCCGCCGCCACCGGCCGCTGCCTTCAGCAACACCGGATAGCCCATGTCATCGGACGCCTGGCGCAGGATTGCTGCGCTCTGGTCCTCACCATGATAGCCGGGCACCAGCGGCACCCCGGCCGCCTCCATGATGGTTTTGGCGGCGGACTTCGAACCCATTGCCTCTATCGCGCCGATTGGCGGGCCGATAAACGTAATCTGGTGGTCGCGGCAGGCCCGGCAGAAGGCCGGGTTTTCTGACAGGAAACCGTATCCGGGATGGATCGCCTGTGCGCCGGTCTTGCGCGCGGCATTGATCACGTTGTCGACATTCAAATACGAGTCGCGCGAAGGCGCTGCCCCGATATGCACAGCCTCATCGGCCATGGCGACATGCAGCGCGTCGCGGTCCGCGTCACTGTAGACGGCGACGGTGCGGATGCCCATGTTGCGCGCGGTGCGAATAACGCGACAGGCTATTTCTCCGCGATTGGCTATCAGGATTTTGTCAAACATGGTCGTCGTCCCTATTGATTGTGCGCGCAGGCTCGCACGTCACATCCGAAATATGCCGAATTTTGTGTCCTCAATTTCCCGGTTGAGACTGGCGGAAATCGACAACCCCAATACCATGCGCGTATCCGCCGGATCGATTACCCCGTCATCCCACAGTCTCGCCGACGCGTAGTATGGGTGACCCTGTTTCTCGTAGGTGTCGACAATGGGCTGTTTGAACGCGGCCTCTTCGGCCTCGCTCCAGTCCTGTCCAGCGGCCGATTTCTGGTCGCGTTGGATCTGCGCCAGGACACCCGCCGCCTGCTCACCCCCCATCACCGAGATACGGGCATTCGGCCACATGAACATAAAGCGCGGATCGTAAGCCCGGCCGCACATACCGTAGTTGCCGGCGCCGAAAGAGCCGCCGATCAATACGGTGAACTTGGGCACATTGGCCGTGGCCACGGCGGTGACCATTTTGGCGCCGTGTTTGGCGATGCCATCGTGCTCGTACTGCTTGCCCACCATAAAGCCGGTGATGTTCTGCAAAAACACCAGCGGCACTTTTCGCTGCGCGCAGAGCTCGACGAAGTGCGCGCCCTTTTGCGCTGACTCGCCAAACAGAATCCCGTTGTTGGCGACGATGCCGACGGGGTAGCCGAAGATACGTGCGAACCCGCACACCAGTGAGGTGCCGTAGAGGGCCTTGAATTCGTGAAACTCAGAGCCGTCAACGGTGCGGGCAATGATTTCCCGGACGTCGTAGGGATGGCGCGCATCTTTGGGCACAATGCCGTAGATTTCACTGCAGTCGTACAGCGGCTCCACGGCTTCCTTCACATCCAGCGACACCGGTTTCACACGGTTGAGCCTGGCGACAGCATCCCGCGCCAGCTGCAGCGCGTGGTGGTCGTTCTGTGCCAGGTGGTCGGCCACCCCCGAGGTTCGACAGTGGACATCTGCACCGCCCAGTTCCTCGGCGCTGACCACCTCGCCGGTTGCTGCTTTCACCAGTGGTGGGCCCGCCAGGAAAATGGTGCCCTGCTCCTTCACGATAATCGACTCGTCGGCCATCGCCGGCACATAGGCGCCGCCGGCGGTACAGGACCCCATGACCACGGCGATCTGTGGGATGTTGCGCGCCGACATATTGGCCTGGTTAAAGAAGATGCGGCCAAAGTGCTCGCGATCGGGAAAGACCTCATCCTGCCGCGGCAGGTTGGCGCCGCCGGAATCCACCAGGTAGATACAGGGCAGGCAATTTTCTTCCGCGATGGTCTGCGCGCGCAGGTGCTTTTTCACTGTGAGCGGATAGTAGCTGCCGCCTTTTACCGTGGCATCGTTGGCGACAATCATGCACTCCTGGCCACTGACACGGCCGATGCCGGTGACGATGCCCGCTGCATGGACATCCTCGCCATAGACATCCATCGCTGCCAACTGTGACAACTCCAGGAACGGTGAACCGGGATCCAGCAGTGCGGCAACCCTGTCCCTGGCTAACAGCTTGCCACGTGAAGTGTGGCGATCGCGCGCTTTCTGACCACCACCGTGACTGATCGTTTGTAGCCTGGCCTTGAGGTCATCGACTTGGGCCTGCATGTGCGCAGCGTTCGCGGCAAAGTCTTCCGATCGGGTATTTACGCGGGTTTTCAGTATGCCCATATTGCTACCTGCACAGTCGTCGTAAGGGAGAGGGAATCAGATCACTGCAGCGCGCTACCGCGTTTCATTGAACAGTTCGCGGCCAATCAGCATACGCCGAATCTCACTGGTGCCGGCGCCGATCTCATACAGCTTGGCGTCGCGCAACAGGCGACCGGTTGCAAAGTCGTTGATATAGCCGTTGCCGCCCAGTGCCTGAATCGCCTGCAGCGCCATTTGCGTGGCGCGCTCGGCGGTGTACAGGATCACCGCAGCGGCATCCTTGCGGCTCTCCTGGCCGCGATCACAGGCTTTGGCCACCGCATACAGATACGCGCGCGACGCATTCAGCTCGGTGTACATATCCGCCACTTTGCCCTGCATCAGCTGGAACTCGCCGATCGACTGGCCAAACTGCTTGCGATCGTGAATATAGGGAATGGTGATATCCAGGCATGCCTGCATGATCCCCACCGGGCCACCGGAGAGCACTGTGCGCTCGTAATCCAGCCCGCTCATCAATACCTTCACGCCCTGGCCCTCTGCACCGAGTACATTCTCTGCGGGAACTTCACAGTCCTGGAAAATCAACTCACAGGTATTGGAGCCGCGCATGCCCAATTTATCGAGCTTGGTATTGCGGGAAAAGCCCGGGTAGTCGCGCTCGACGATAAAGGCCGTCATGCCCCATGCCCCTTTTTCCAGATCGGTTTTCGCGTAGATGACATAGGTGTGGGCGTCGGGGCCGTTGGTGATCCACATCTTGTTGCCATTGAGAATGTACCTGTCGCCTTTTTTGTCGGCGCGCAGCTTCATACTCACCACATCGCTGCCGGCATTGGGCTCGGACATGGCCAGCGCGCCGATGTGTTCGCCGGAGCACAGTTTTGGCAGGTACTTGAGCTTTTGCGCTTCGCTGCCATTTTTGTGAATCTGGTTGACGCACAAATTGGAGTGCGCGCCATAGGACAGGCCGACCGAGGCGGAGGCGCGCGATATTTCCTCCATCGCGACGGTGTGGGCGAGATAGCCCATATCCGTACCGCCGTACTCCTCGGCAACCGTCATTCCCAGTAGCCCCATATCGCCGAACTTGCGCCACATGTCAGCGGGGAACTCATTGTCTTTGTCAATCTGCTCGGCTCGCGGCGCCAGCTCCGCCTGCGCGAGCTGGTACACGCTGTTGCGCAGCATGTCGACGTCTTCGCCGAGATCAAAGTTCAAAGTGGGGTAGCTCGTGCTCATAGCTCTCTCCTGTCAAAATTCACCGCGCTCAAAAATCGAAAGCGTTGTCACCCGGTTTGCCTGCTGCGCCGCGGGCCGGGTCCGGTGCCAGACTGCAGACCCGACCGCGAGGCGAGACTATCTTACCTTTACGTTAACGTCAATCTACTGCGCCGGCGTATCGCCCCCTGTACCCAGCCCATTCCACCTGTTTATCGCAGCGCTGTGTAACGGGGCTGGTCGATCGCCAACTGCCCGGCGACCGTCTGCCGCAGATGCGCTGCGAGACCGGGCGTGTCCAGCGGCAAGTCCGCGCGCAGCTGCTCCACCAGTTCCCAGCGCAGCGCATCCAGCTCACCAGTGCGCCCCAGCAGAGCCTGCAGCCGCCGCTGCTCCTGTGTCGCCAGCTCGCCACCGCACTGCAGCTCGCGCTGGGCAATCCCCAGTGAGTTCGCCGCTACCCGCGCCAGAAACGCGCTGTGTGGGTCCAGCTGCTGTGCCACTTCGCCTTTTAAAAACGCGGCGACGCCGGCCAGCAGTTCAGCGGGCATCGGCAGTTGTGTGCCGCGGGAAATCGGCTGCTCCAACGCGGGCAGCACAAACTCGCCCGGTATCAGCAGGTTGACGCAATCCATCTGCGCCTCGGAGGAGCGCCGGCCAATGACAGGGCGCTCCAGGCTCGGTGTCTCGCCGGTGCGCCAGGCGTTTGCCATCTGCAGTGTGGCCATGGCCCACCAGAAAGAGCCGAATACCTGCCAGAACGCCAGTTCGTGGCGCGGGACATCGAGCCCCGATGTCTCCCGGTAGCCAGCCAGCAAATCGTCGATCTCACCAAAGCCGCCCACCGGCAGCGCATCCTTGCCAAAGCGCCAGGAATTCACGCACAGCCAACCCAGATCCCGCACCGGATCGCCGATCTGCGCCAGCTCCCAGTCCAGCACCGCGTTGATTCCCTGCGCTGTCACCATCAGGTTGCCATTGCGAAAATCGCCGTGGACCAGGGTCGTGCGCCACTGCTGGGGCAGGTTCGCGCGCAGCCAGCGCCAACTGTAGTCAATCATAGGCACCGGCACTTCAAGCGCGCGATAGGCTGCCCATGTCTCATCCACCAGGGTGGCCGGGTCCACCTGCGGCAACACCTCTGCCAACCCCGCTGACTGCCAGTCGAGTGCGTGAATGCGCCCCAGGATCTGGCCGCATTCGCGCGCCAGGGCGGGGCGAACGGCGGCCAGTTCCTCGGCGCGCACAATACGATGCCCCAGTGTTTCACCCTCCAGCCACTCCATAAGAAACCCGCTGCCGAGGCCATCCTCCGGCTGCAGCACATAGCGCACCCCGGGGCCGGGAATACCCGCCGCAGCCGCCAACTGAAACAAGCGGGCTTCCGTGTCGAGACTGATCTGGCCCACGCTGGAGTGAGCCTGTGCCGAGGGCTGGCAGCGGCGCAGCGCCAGCAGGCTCTCGCCGCCCTCACCGGTACCCTGCGCGCCCGCGTCGGCGTTACAGGCTATGCGGATACGCCAGGTTTCCTGACTGGCACCTGCTGTCAGCTGTTCGCAGGCAATCAGTGACTTGAATCCGGGCAACTGCCGACACAGCACATTTTCCAGTGCGCGGTTGAACGCATCGCCTTCAGTGGTTGCCGCCATCGTAACTAGCTGACCCCCTTCGGCTTCTGTTGTTTCATAAAACCAAACAGGTAGCCGGCGGCGCGGCGCATCTGGATTTCGTCCGCGCCCTCGGTAATACGGTAGCGGCGGTGATGGCGATAGATATGCTCGAACGGCTTGTAGCGGGAGTAGCCCATACCGCCGTGCACCTGCATCGCAAAATCCGCCGCCTCGCAGCAGAGCCGGTTCGCCTGGTAATTGCACATCGAGACCTTGTCCGATACCGAGAAAGCGCCGTCGCGGTCCATCAGCCAGGCGGTTTTGTGAATCAGCGCGCGCAGCATTTCGCAGCGCGTGTTCAGGTCGACCAGCGGAAACTGGATACCCTGGTTGCTCGCCAGCGCCTTGCCAAACGGTTTGCGCTCGTTGGCGTGCTGCACGGCCTCGTTCACACAGTATTGCGCCGCACCCAGGCTGGAGGCCGCCTGGCGAATGCGATTCTCGTTGAAGAAGTGCTGGATCACCATCAGCCCCTTGCCCTCGCCGCCGAAGATGGCGCTGTCGGGCACCCTGACATCGGTGAACGACACGCGGGCATGATCCGAGGGCATATTGAAGGTCCAGAGGTACTCCTCAACCTTCAGGCCGGCGCTGTCCATCGGCACCAGAAAGGCGGTAATACCCAGCGCGTCCCCCGGCTTGCCCGAGGTTCGCGCCATCACCATATCGGCCTGGGCGACGTGCACGCCGGTGTTCCAGGTCTTCTCTCCGCTGATAACCCAGTCGTCACCGTCACGCGCGGCACGGGTTTCCATGTAGGTGGCATCGGAGCCGTGTTCCGGCTCGGTAATGCCGAAGCCAAACCCCATGGACGCCGTTCTCATACCATCGAGCCAGTGCGCTTTCTGCTCCTCGGTACCGTATTTGAGCATCAGCAGCAGGCCGATATTATTGCCGACCACGGAGTGCTCATTCTGCAGATCATTGTGCAGGCCCAGGCCCTTTGCGGCCAGGTGCTCACGGATAATCGCCATGCCCAGGTTGCCACCCCCGCGACCACCGTACTCGGCCGGGAAGGGATAGTTGAAGATGCCCGCCTCAATCGCCAGTTGCTTGGCCTGGTACAGCAGAGATTCCCACTCCTCGTTCGGCAGGCCCTGGCGCTCCCAATCCGTCCTCGCGTCCTCGCGGCGATGGTCGAAGAAACGGATATTGTCGTCCATCTGCTCCAACGGCTTGATTTTATCCTCGATAAACTGGTCCACCTCTTCGAGAAAGGCGGTTAGCTCTGCGGGTATCTCAAAATCCATTGCATGCTCCTGTTAACTCTCGGTGTCGCGCACCACAACCATGACCGCTCCCGGACACTCAGTCCAGCGTGATATCCTCAAACGAGGTCACGTCACGCGGCGCGAAGTCGGCGGCACGCCCTTCCATCTCCGACATCACGGCTTCAATCTGGTTTGGCGTTTTCAGGACTTTCGCCTGCAGGCGCTCTTCCGCTTTCAGGCCCGCGTACTCATCGCCGTGCCAGGTGGTATCCAGCAGATACTTGGCGTAGGTAATTGCGTTGGGATTGCGCTTCGCGATCGACGCCGCCATTGCCAGGGCCGCGTCGCGGGGATTGTCATTCAGGGAGGTGACCAGCCCCAACTGCAGTGCCTCATCCGCGCCCACTACCCGCCCACTGAAAGTCAGCTCCTTGGCGACATCAATTCGCACCAGGTCACGCAGCGTTTGCGAGGTCGACATATCCGGAATCAAACCCCATTTAACCTCCATCACCGACAGCCGCGAATCCGGGTGTGCGATACGAATGTCTGCCCCCATCGCAATCTGGAAGCCGCCACCGTAGGCAACACCGTGCAGTGCACAGATCACCGGCACCGGCATTTTCTTCCACACGTAACCGGGCAACTGGTAAAAGTTGGGGTAGAAGCCGCCGCGACCGGGCCCGAATGGCTCCGCACTGAAATCGGGATCGGTAAAATTGGCCAGGTCCAGGCCGGCACAAAAACCGCGCCCCTCGCCCGACAACACCACAGCGCGCACGTCCTTGTTGCGCGCCAGTTCCTTGCCGACACGGGTGATCGTCTCGAACATCGCGACATTCAGTGCATTCATTTTCTCCGCTCGATTCAGGCGGACATCAGCGACGTGATTTTCAATATGGACTGTGACCAGTTCAGTCATGGCGTACCTCTTGTGGAATAGCGGCGAATTGGAACACCGTCTGTTAACAGCGTAAATTATCGCGTAGCATCATAGCGCCGGAGGCGGTATTTCACCACGCAAAAAGTCTGCCGGACACCCGCAGCGGAACACCGAGAACTCACCATGGCGACACCCGATCAGTATCAGGACATTCGCGACGCAGTCGCAAAACTCTGCACACAGTTTCCAGGCGAATACTGGCAAGGGCTGGATGCGACCGGCGACTACCCGACCGACTTTGTTAACGCGCTGACGGAATCCGGCTATCTCTCCATTCTCATACCCGAGGAGTACGGCGGCGCGGGGCTGCCGCTGTCTGCCGCCTGCGCGGTACTGGAGGAAATCCAGCGCAGCGGCTGCAACGGCGGTGCCTGTCACGCGCAGATGTACACCATGGGGACACTGCTGCGCCATGGCAACGCGGAACAAAAACAGCAGTACCTGCCGGCCATTGCCCGCGGCGAGCTGCGCCTGCAGGCCTTCGGTGTCACCGAGCCGGGCAGCGGCACTGACACCACCCGCATTCAGACGCGCGCGCGCCGCGACGGCCCCGACGGCGACTACATCGTCAACGGCCAGAAGGTGTTTATCTCCCGCACCGAACACTCGGACCTGATGATACTGCTGGTGCGCACCGCAGCGCGCGAGGACAGCGCCAGGGCCACCGACGGCATGTCGGTGCTGCTGGTGGATATGCGCAGTGCACTGGGCAACGGCTTGGCCATCAAACCGATCAAGACCATGATGAACCACGCCAGCACGGAACTGTTTTTCGATGACCTGCGTGTCCCGGCCGCCAACCTGATTGGCGAGGAGGGCCGCGGGTTCTCCTATATTGTCGACGGCATGAACGCCGAGCGCATCCTGATCGCAGCGGAGTGTATCGGTGACGCCCGCTACTTCATTGAGCAGGCGAGCCGCTATGCCCGCGAGCGCGAGGTCTTCGGCCGGCCGATTGGCCTCAACCAGGGTATCCAGTTCCCGCTTGCACGAGCGCATATTCAAACCGAGGCTGCCGATGCCATCGTGCATCGCGCGGCCGCCAGCTTTGAGCGCGGCGAGCCCTGTGGCTCGCTGGCCAATATGGCCAAGCTGCTGGCGTCCGAAGCCTCCTGGCAGGCTGGCGACACCTGCATCCAGACCTTTGGCGGCTACGGCTTTGCCACCGAGTACAATATCGAGCGCAAATTCCGCGAGACGCGGCTGTACCAGGTGGCACCCATATCGACCAACTTGATCCTGTCCCATGTCGCAACGCATGACCTGGGCATGCCCAAGTCGTTCTAGCCTGGCAAGGGTATGGAGACAGCGATGCCGATTGCACCGGACATAGATCACCTTCGCGGCTGGATTGGCAGGCAGCAGCGCGACAGTGACACCATCACACCGGCACTTGTCAAACGCTTGCGTGCCACACTGTCGGGCTTCACAGAACTCGCCGGTGACGCGGACGCTGCGCCGCCACCGGGCATTCACTGGTGCCTGGCACCGCCCGCTGTCACGCACCGCGAACTCGGCGTTGACGGCCACCCCACCACAGGCGGGTTTCTGCCGCCGGTACCATTATCGCGCAGGATGTGGGCCTCCAGCCGCATGCAATTCCTGCGGGCCTTCGCCGTGGATATCCCGCTTGAAAAAGTGTCCACCATCGCCGAGGTTGTGCTGAAGCAGAGCGCGGCATCCGGCCCACTGGTGTTCGTAGACATCGACCATGAGTACACGCAGGCCGGCGCGGCGCTGCTGTGCGAGCGCCAGACACTGGTTTACCGACAGCCGTCGCTGGCAACACAACCCTCGTCGGTGCAGCAGGCTGCAACGCCACCGCGCAGCGCCGCACGCAGCCTGCCAGTGACACCCGATAACAGGCTACTGTTTCGCTACTCCGCGTTGACCTTCAATGGCCATCGCATACATTACGACCAGCGTTACGCCACAGAAACAGAGGGGTATCCCGCGCTGGTGGTGCACGGCCCGCTGATTGCGACGCTACTGATGAACCTGGCGCAGGCCGGCCACCCGCAGACGCCGCTGCGAGCGTTTGAATTTCGCGCTGTCGCGCCTGCCTTTGTCGACGAGGCGCTGCAGCTGACGATGCACATTGATGAAACGGCGCACGCGGCTGACGCCACCTGTCAGCTTGAGGCCAGCAACCCGCGCGGCGTGGTGACAATGGTCGCGCGCGCACAGTTTGGCGGCGGCAGTAACTTGTGACGACGGCTGCCCCACAGCAGCCACAAACGCAGCCCGACTCGCCAGCGGTGCTGCGTTAGCCCCGACTCCGGTGCGCCGCCGCCGGCTCGGTGTGGCTACTCAACAGCGAACGTCAAACCCGCGTTAGCCTGCAATCGCTCGATCAACAGCGAGCCCATCGCCGCTGCGGGTGTCCAGATACCGCCAGTGGCGAGACCGGGGTTCTTGAGCAGGCATACGGCGCTCTCCGCAATCATCTTGCTGGTGGACCCGTAACCGGGATCCTTGTCGCCCTTCACGCTCGCCATCACGCGCTCACCCGCCGCATTGATGCCGACAAACAACACATCGTAAAAGCCATTCTCGCGCTCTTCCTTACTCGGCCCCTCACCCGGTTGGCGGGGATCAATGGCCATGGATTTGTCCTCGGCGACCGCGTTGGCAATGGCCTCTCCCTGTTCACCGGGGCCGGTCAGCATCATCTCATCATAGACAAAGTCAGCGCCGTACTGATGCGCCAACAGGTAGTTCGAGCGATGAATATTCTTGGTATTGATGGTCGCCATTATGAACGGGGCCGACCAGCTGTTCAGATCCTCTTCATAGACCGGTGCCATGCCGGGGGGCTGCTCCGGGCCGGTAAACCCCTCGGTCAATGCAAACGCATTCATCAGCACGCCGACCAGTTCCGGATTCTTCGCGGCAGCGGCCATGGTCGCCTTGAAGCTGGCCAGGGTACCGCCGGAAAACGTGCCTTGCATCGCCCGCACCCGCCCCTTGACTCGCGACACCGGCGCACCCAGTTTTTGCGCTGCCGTTTGCTGCAGGAAATACACACCCAGATCAAACGGGATGGAATCGAACCCACAGGAGAACACGATGCGGGCGCCACTGGCTTTCGCGGCATCCTGGTGCGCGGCGATCATTTCATGCATCCATGTCGGCTCACCGCACAGGTCCACGTAATCGGTACCGGCCCCGGCGCAGGCCTTGACCACATCGCTGCCGTACAACTGGTAGGGACCGACTGTCGTCAGGATGACACTGGCGCGCTCGGCCATGGAGACGATACTGCTGTAATCACTGGCATCGGCGACCAGCAGCGGCACCGTGTCGGCGATGCCCATCTCGTCGCGAACCGATTCCAGTTTATCGCGGTTGCGTCCCGCCATGGCCCACACCACATCGCCATTCACACCGTACTGATTGTTCAGGTATTCACACACCAGGCGCCCGGTGTAACCGGTTGCGCCGTAAACGACGATGCCAAACTCTCTCGTTGTCGCCATGTTCATCTCTCCGCGTTAACAATAAAGTGTATGGGTTGCTCAGCTAAAACTGGTAACTTTTTCATGCAGTACGTGTTGCAGCAGCGGGCTTGCGGCCGCGCGCTCAAACGCCTCATCAATCGCTTTGGAGCGCGCCTGCACGATGGCGCGGTAATTGGGATGGGTGAAAATGTACAGCTCACCGTTGGTTATTGCCTCCACCACACGCTCACCCACGATCTCGGGCGCCAAGCCGGCGTCGATAACATTCTGCAAATGGTCTGCCAGCGCCGACAACGCCTCGCCCGGTGCGGCGCCGACCTGTCCTGCATCGGCATATTCCGCCTGCTTGTTGCGATGGGCGAGGTTGATGCGCGTTTTTACAAATGCCGGGCACAGTACCGAGACCTGGATATTGTGCGGCGCAAGCTCGGCCTGCCAGCTCTCCGACATCCCCACTACCGCCACTTTTGTCGCCGTGTAGGAACCAGCGTAAGGCACACCCATCATACCCGCCATCGAGGCCACATTGATCAGCCAGCCACCCTCGCCGTGCGCTTTCATTAACGGTACGATCGCCGCAGTGCCGAAGATGACCCCCATCAAATTGACACCCAGCACCCACTGCCAGTCCTTGTCATCCGTTTGCTCGATGCCACCGGGGGTACCGCAGACACCGGCGTTGTTGACCAGCATATGGATCTTGCCAAAACGTGCCTGCGCCTGCTCGGCGATCACCTGCCATTGATCCTGCTTGCTGACATCCATTGGCACAGTGAGAACCTCAACACCTTGCGCCGTTAATGTCTCCTCGGCCTGTTGCAGTTGCCCGGCGTCAATATCACCGAGAACAACATTCATACCCTGCTTGCCAATGGCCTGGGCGATACTGAACCCGATGCCCTCAGCGCCACCGCTGATGATGGCTGTCTTTCCTGCAAACTGTGACATACACCTGTTTCCTTATGGTTGCTCTGGTAATAACCGTACGCCTAGCCGGAGGCCGCAATGCGCTGGTTGGGTTTCGTATAGACCAGCGCGTCTTCATCGAGATCAAGCGCCGGCAACAGGTCCTTTTCAATATAATAGTCGCGACAAAATGACCACGGCTCGTTGCCACCCTGCTTCGGCAACAGGTGCATGCTGCGCTTCAGGTAGCCAGCATTGAACTCATCATCTTCGATCCACGGGCGCACCGCCATATCGCGGTCCTGCTCGCGCAGCGTGGGCGTACACACACTGTACCCCTCCTCATCCATTTTGTTCAGCAACCGGCAGACATAATCACTCACGAGGTCTACCCGCATCGTCCAACTGGTACGCAGGTAACCGAACATAAATGACATATTGGGAATGCCGGAGTTCATGATGCCGCGGTAGGTAAAGGTGTTGGCAAAATCAACCGGCTCGCCGTCCAGGTCGAACGCGATATCACCCATTACACTCAGGTTAAAGCCGGTGGCGGTGATGATGATGTCAGCTTCCAGCAACTCGCCGGACTGCGTCAGAATGCCATCACTGGTAAACCTGTCGATATGATCGGTCACCACCGACACCTTGCCGGATTTAATGGCGGCGAACAAATCGCCGTCGGGCACATACGCCAGGCGCTGCTGCCAGGGGCGATAGCTGGGCGTGAAGTGACTCATATCGAAATCATCACCGAGGTACTCGCGTATCACCTTGAACAGTTCCTCCTTGATCAGCTCCGGGTTCGACTGGGAGAAATACTGCACATCCTTCGCCAGTTTCAGAATGCTGCGGCGCACGATTTCATGCACCCACTCTTCCGGCACATCCAGTTCGCGCAGCTGGTCGGCCAGTTCATTGCGGTTTTCGCCGGTCCAGAAATACGTGGGGGAACGCTGCAGCATGGTGATATGTGCGCAGTCGTCGGCCATATTGGGAATCAGCGTGGCGGCGGTGGCACCAGAGCCGATCACGACCACCCGCTTGCCCTTGTAGTCGAGATCTTCGGGCCAGGTCTGCGGGTGCACAATGGGGCCCTTGAAATCGCTCATGCCGTCCCACTGCGGTGTGTAGCCCTCGGCGTGCTGGTAGTAACCCTGGCACATCCACAGGAAATTGCAGCTGAAATGCACGGCCTCGCCGCTCTCCTTGTTGCGCGCCTCAATGAACCAGAGTTGCTCCTGCCACGACCAGGACGCCGTCAACACCTCGTGCTGGTAGCGGATGTGTTCATCCAGATGGTCCTGCTCAATCGCTTCGCCCATGTAATCCAGGATGGCACCAGCGGATGCGATCGGCTGGCCTGTCCACGGCTTGAAGCGGTAACCAAACGTGTACAGGTCACTGTCCGAGCGAATGCCGGGATAGGTGTGCTGGCGCCAGGTGCCGCCAAAGGACGCTTTGGTCTCCAGTATCACAAAACGCTTACCGGGGCATTTTTCCATCAGGTGGTGGGCGGCGCCGACGCCGGAAATCCCGGCACCGACAATCAGCACATCGAAATGTTCACAGGCCGCAGCCGTCGCTCGCCTGGCAGTGGTGGCATTGCTCATGGGAATACCTCATTCTCTGATTGAAATTCGATGTACGCATCCTAGAGCCAGCCGGGGCGACGAAACATTGCCGAGTGAGCCTCTTTTTTGATAATTTGGGCCACAAATGCACTTAATGACAAATTATGGGTAATCACGTCACCGTCATCGCCAGTGGCAACCTGGCCTCATCCCAGCGCACCGTGACCGGCCTGCTCGGCCAACTGCAGTTTCTGAGCGTCAGTGATGAGGATGCGCTGGCGCTGTTCACCGATGCCGGTCTGCCCGCCAGGGCACTCGCCGAACCGGACTTCCCCATTTCGCTGGAGCAGGAGCTCATCATCTGCCTGGCGCTGGTGCGCCGCCTGGGCAGGGAGCGCTCGGCGGTGCGAATCTTTTTCCAGCGTATGCACAGTATCGGCATCGAAAACCTCGGCGTCCTTGGCATGGCCATGCGGCATTCCGCCACCGCTGTCGCGGCGCTGCAGGTCTGCCTCAATTTCCCGCAACTGACCTGGGGCCACTCACGGCTGGTGGTGACGCAGGAAGCGGATATCTCCCGCTTCACCTTCACCATACGGCGACCGCAGCTTCGCGATGCGTCAGAGGCCGACATCGACGCGCTCGTCGGGTACTGCCTGTCGCTGGACCTGGTGACGTCGCTGCGCAATATCCAGGACATCACCAGTATGGAAGTGACACCGCTGTATATCACCTTCCCCTTTGCGCAGCCCGACGACTGGCAACAGGTTGCGGACCAGCTGCCCTGCCCCATCCTGTTCTCCAGCGCCGAGGCCTGCCTCGCTTTCTCGGGCGGCTTTGACAATACCCCGCTGCCAAAAGCGAACCCGCTGGTGTACCGCTCCTATGTCGCCATCGCAGAGAAGTTATCGCTGATGCTGGCGGAGGAAATCAGCCTCACAGAACGGGTCACCCGGTGGCTGTGGGCCTATACACCGCCGCTGAAACGCGGCGAAGTGGCCAATCAGCTGGCGATGTCAGAACGCAGCCTGACCCGACAACTGGGCAGTGAGGGCACCTCCTATGCCGAACTGCTCGCCAGCGTTCAGGCGGAGCGCGCCAGAAACTACCTGCGCAATCCGGGCCTCACGGTGTCTGAAGTCGGCTACCGGCTCGGCTACACGGAACCGGCGACCTTTACCCGGGCATTTACGAAATGGACTGGCTGCTCACCGCTTAAATGGCGCAAACGCTATTTGGCCGAGGGTTCGGGCGCAGGCTAACCGGGCGCCGCTGTCGGCAACAGATCGAGTTCGACGGCGGCACTGACATGAGCGCCCAGGCTGTTCGTGCCAGTGACAGCAACTTCGACAATATGCCTTCCCGCCTCTTCACGCTTGCCGGTGACCTGCCCGCTCATCACCATGGTATCGCCCGGGTAATTGGGCGCGCCCAGGCGAATCTTGACCGACAGGAGTATCGCCTCCGGCCCCGCCCAATCGGTGATATAGCGGCCTACCAGCCCGTTGGACGTGAGTATGTTCATAAAGATGTCCGGCGACCCCAACTCCTGCGCACGGGCCTTGTCATGATGCACATCCTGGTAATCGCGCGATGCGATCGCGGTAGCGACTATCAGGGTGGGGGTAATCTTGATCGCAAGGTCTGGCAGCGTATCGCCCACCGATACCTGATCAAAAAACGGTGTCATGGCCTGCCCTGTCCACCCGGCATTTACATCTGCATCTGACCCGTGTCCGGAACCCTCAGCCGCGCCGGTGACGGCCGGGCGAGCGGGAGAACCGCGCACTGGATCGCGCTTGTCCGGGTCGTAGCGTAAAATTGTGAAGCGCATTTCAGCGACTTTTTCTCCGTCCTCCGTGCAGTACTCCAGTATCTGGGTCAGAAAATACCCGGCGCCGAGACTGGTCTGCTTCTGATCAGAAATAGACTCCAGGCGATGCCTGTGATGCAGCTTTTCACCCGGCTTCACATAACGCAGATAGCGTTGCTCACAATTCGTCGCTACGACAGCAACATAGCCCGCTGCAACCATTGCATCAGACGCACCCGCCATTGGATCGATATCCGAGGTCCCCGGCGCCGGACCTTCGAGGCCTTTCATTGTCCACGCCTGTATCATCGTCGGCGGCGCCACCAGTCCGCCGTGACGTGTCGTGGCAGCAAAGTCGGCATCGGTATAAACAGGGTTATTGTCGCCCATGGCCTGCGCCCAATGTCGAATCATGGGGCGGTTCACATCGTCCCAGCTCATCGTTATGCCTTCGTCGCCCCGTTCGACATAGGCTTGCATTGTTGCCATAAACTCGCTCTGCTCTTGACTCATTCACGTCTCCTGGATAATTGCTCTCTCGGGTAAATCGTAACCAGACCTTCCCGCCTGTGGAAATCAGCTTTTCCGCACAGGGTAGTGAGGATAATGCAAAACACATGATCGTAAACGATTACCTGAATGTTTCGGACAGAAAATTACACTCTCGCCTCACGGTCCTTTAACTTTGCCTTTCTGGAGACAAGGCGTGTGAAATCTGTTGTACTCTGTGGCCTCAATAATAACGAGCGTTTTTCGCAGCAGGAGTAGTGTGTGAGCGACTATTACGATTGCATTCCGGTCGGCCTGGATTTTCTGGAACAGACAGCGAATGTCTACAAGTCAGAGGTCGTGGTACGGGCAACCCCGGAGCAGATTTTTGAAGTCTTTGAAGACGAAGTCTCATGGACGGT
>CAXBLZ010000033.1:0-35763 GCA_963976735.1 uncultured Halioglobus sp. | reverse complement strand
CGCCTCAAGAAGAGGCGCGCCCTGGCGCGTCCTTCTTCCTTGACTTGTTAGCAGCGACGTCATACAGGCTGCCTGATACGTACTTATGGAGAATGCTAGAAACTAAAGTTTGGTAGGGCATACCCTCTTCAAGCGCGCGACGTTGCAGGCCTTCTAGATCCCGGCTTGAAAGTCGGATATTAATCCTACGATCTTTCTTAAATGTTTCCGCTGCAATAGCCTGTAGTTCTTCAATACGTTTCTGCGACAGAACTGACTCGAACTCGCCTTCTTCGAAATCTTTGAGAATGTCGCGCTCTTCTTTGCTAAGTTTCTGCTTGCTCATGGTTTGCCTCCCAAATATTCCTTTGTTGCTTTGCGGCTAGGGATGATCGTCTTGAGAAATATGTCCTCCGAAGATTCAACATATGGAACAAGATGCACATACTCATCAATGCTGATAACGAAAATTCTTTGCTCGGGATATTTTTCTGGATTTGGATGCCTCACGTTATCCAGAATCTCTCCCTGCAACATGAAGAACACAACATCTTCAAATGAGATACCACGCTCACGGATAAGCTGTTGGTTTTTCTCTGAATTCCAGTTGAATCGCTTCATTGCACGAAGCCTATCACTTATGTGTGCCGATTGTCATCATTCGAGCGGAGTGCGATTTGGGCTGCTAACATTAAGCACATGTTGTAGCCAAATGTAGTCATTCTGTCTACATTTGGCTATGTGTAGGTGGATATAGCCATCAATGACTAGTAGACATATACATATCTAGGCATAACTCAATAATCACATGCGGAAATGTATCGTCCGGCTACTTGTACGATGTCACCTCTCTCCGTTCACGGTGTCACCTTTACCCTTTGCATTTGATGCCGATACCCAACGAACGCGCACCCGCTACCCCGCGTGAATCTGGCGTATCAATGCCGGTATCTCACTGGGGTGCAGCACGGTGTGATGTGGGTTGATCCCCAGTTCGGCATCCAGCGGTTGCTGATGTTGAATCCATACGGAGGTAATACCGCTGCCATGCGCGCCGGCAATGTCAGCGGCGAGGCTGTCGCCGACATGAATCGCCTCGTGCGCTTCACAGTTTGCCAGTTTGAGGGCTTTTTCAAAGATGGACCGCGCCGGTTTTTGCTCGGGCTCCTGGCCGCCGATGATAATGTGATCGACATGCCTGGCCAGATGCACCGCCCGCACCTTGGGCACCTGTGAGTACTCCGGCCCGTTGGTGATCACCACCAGTGTAAACAGTTTGCGCGCCTCGGCCAGGAACTCCTCGATGCCGGGATAAAAATGGAACGCGTCCAGCCTGTCCTTGTCGAACTTGTCGAGCAGTGACTGCGCGGTAGCCTCACTGACGTCAGCGATGCCCTGTTCGGCCAGCAGGTCGCGAATCAACTGCGCGCGAAATGCGCCCTCGCCGCGCTGCTCAATGATCGGCAGGTAACACGTGCGCTGGCTGTCGCTCCACTGGCGGTACATGCCGCGAAGATAGGCCTGCGCTACGGCATGGCTGTCGCAATCTGTGCCGTACAACGCAGCCAGTTCCGCCGCCAGCAGGCGGCAGGCCTCCTGGTTGGCCGCCTGTGTGTCGCACAGTGTTTCATCCATATCGAGAAAGAGTGCTTTTAACATGGTTGTATCCTCAGTCCGCGCCGGTTTTGCTGGCGGCGCCGAACACAGAGGCGCCGCTGGTGGATCTGCTGGCATTGCGCCGGAACACCTCGAACAGGTTGCGGCCCAGTGTGGATTCCTGCGGCGCCTGTTGCGCCAGCGGCCGCGACTCCAGCTCCGCCATCGGCAACAGTACGTTCAAATGGCCACGGTGTGCGTCGAGCTCAATGACATCACCGTCGCGCAGCCGGCCGATCGGGCCACCCTCCAGCGCTTCCGGAGACAGATGGATTGCCGCAGGCACTTTGCCCGATGCACCGGACATACGCCCGTCAGTAACCAGTGCCACCCTGTGGCCACGATCCTGTAACTCGCCGAGGTAGGGTGTCATTTTGTGCAGCTCTGGCATGCCATTGGCGATCGGCCCCTGAAACCGCACGACAGCTATCACATCGCGGTCCAACTCGCCGGCATCGAATGCCGCCTTCAGTGCCTCCTGCGAGTCGAACACGCGGCACGGCGCCTTCACTGCCTGGTGCGACTCCTCCACCGCCGAGGTTTTGATAACGCAGTGGCCCAGATTCCCCGCCAGACTGCGCAGGCCTCCCTCGTCGGCGAAGGGATCGCCAACGGAGCGCAACACATCCTGTCGCCGCGATGTTTTGACCTGTTCTGCCCACTGCACAGTGTGGTCGTCATCCAGCGTCGGCGTGCAGGCATACGGCGCGAGGCCCTCTCCCAGTAACGTGACAACGTCTTCGTTCAGCAGGCGGCCGCTGCGCAGTTCCTGCACCACAAACGCGGTGCCACCGGCGGCCTGGAAATCGTTGATGTCGGCGGAGCCATTGGGATAGACGCGCGCCAGCAGCGGCACACTGCGCGACAACTCATCCATATCCTCCCAGGTGAGATCGATACCGGCTGCCTGGGCGATCGCCACCAGGTGCAGGGTGTGATTGGTGGAACCGCCGGTGGCCAGTATCGCGACGACTGCGTTCACCAGTGAAGCCTCGGTCACTACATCACACAGGCGGCGCGGTTTGACCTCGCCCGCAGGTCGCACCAGTTCCTCTATCGTGCGCCGCGTCAGTGCCGGTCGCAGTGGGTTCTCCGGGTGCAGGAAGGAACTCCCCGGCAACTGCAGGCCCAACACTTCCATCATCACCTGATTGGTATTGGCGGTGCCGTAAAACGTACAGGTACCAGCGCTGTGATAGGAGGCGGATTCCACCGCCAGCAGCGCCGCCTCGTCCGCGGTACCGGCGGCAAACTGTTGCCGCACCGCCGCCTTCTCCCTGTTGGGGATACCCGTTGCCATCGGCCCCGAGCCGATAAACCCGGTGCGAAGGTGGCCGAACTGCAAAGCGCCGATCAACATTCCCGGCACGATCTTGTCGCAGATACCCAGGCACAGCACTGCGTCAAACAGATTGTGGCTGAGCCCGATGGCAGTGGCCATCGCGACCACGTCGCGGCTGAACAGGCTCAGTTCCATCCCCGGCTGGCCCTGGGTGACCCCGTCACACATGGCCGGCACGCCGGACGCCACCTGCGCCGTTGCCCCCAGTTCCAGCGCGTGGGCTTTTATCATCGCCGGGTAATCTGCCAGCGGCTGGTGGGCCGAGAGCATATCGTTGTAGGCGTTGATAATACCGATATTCGGCGCCGACATGCTGCCGATCAACTGCTTCTCATATTCGTTACAGGCCGCGTAGCCGTGTGCCAGGTTGCCGCAGGACAGCGTCCGCTTCGGCGGGGTATCGTCGCGGGACCTGCGACAGCGCTCCAGATAGGCCTGTCGCGTGACCTGGCTGCGCCTGCGCAGGTTTGCAGTCACTTCCTCTACTACCGGGTGCATCATTCAATTCCTGTTTGCGTGGTAAATTTCCAGCCCGGGTGTATCGCGGTGCAGGAACGCGCGAATCGGCAGTGCGGCCGCACTGCCTGCTTTACTGGCGCGCGCCAGAACCTCAAGCTTGGCTGGTCCTGAAACATGCAGATAGACGTGTCGCGCGCGCAGCAGTGCCGCCAGTGTCAGCGTCATTCTGTCGTATGCCGCGGTGGGAGGTCGCACCGCCACGCACAACTCCTTGCCGGCCGGGTCCATCGCGCGCGACAGGCTCGCTGCGCCGGGAAAGAACGACGCGGTATGGCCGTCCTCTCCCATACCTAGCACCACCACATCGATATCCCTGGCAAAGGGCGCCAGCTTGTCACTGGCAGCGGCCTCGGCGTCGAACGGCGAATCCACGGGCACTTTCATCGACAAAAAATGCGCGGTGCTGGCGGCGTTTTGCAGCAAATAGCGCTTGATCAGCAGTGCATTCGAGTCGGGGTGATCCTCCTCTACCCAGCGCTCGTCCACCTGGGTCACTGTCACATGCGCCCAGTCCACCGGCTGCCGGGACAGCGCTTCAAACAGTGGCCTGGGCGTAGAGCCACCGGATACTGCCAACGTTGCGGCACCGCGCTGCGCGATGGCGTCTGCCAGGTTCGCCGCGATGCGGTCAGCCAACTGCGCCGACAACTGGGCATTGGTATCGAAGGTGTGAATGCTGTGTCTCATCTCAATCGTATTCCCGCCAGCTGCGCCCATCGCGGGCTATCAGTGCCACCGCACTGGTGGGCCCCCAACTGCCGGCGGCGTATTTCTCAGGCGCCTTGCCTGCGCTCTCCAACAGCGCCTTGATCTGGTCGACCCATTTCCAGGCTTCCTCCACCTCATCGGCGCGCACGAACAGCGTCGGGTTTTCCCGGATAACATCCAGCAGCAGCCGCTGGTAGGCGTCCGGCGTGGCACCGGGTTCATTCTCCTCGGGGAAACTCAGGTCGAGCGCCGCGGTGCGCAGCGGTATCTTCACATCCAGGCCCGACACCTTGTTCATCAGTTCGAGACTGATAGTCTCCTCCGGTTGCAACCGGATGATCAGGCGATTCGGTGCATCCATTACACGCTGCTCGGGATAGATGGAGTGCGGCACAGGCTTGAACTCCACCACAATTTCGGAGAATTGCGCGTGCAGGCGTTTACCCGTGCGCAGGTAAAAGGGCACACCGGCCCACCGCCAGTTGTCGATATGCGCCTTGATGGCGACAAAGGTTTCGGTGCGCGATTGCGGCTGGGCATCGGTCTCTTCACAGTATCCCGGCACCGGCTTGCCGCCTGCCGTCCCCGACTGGTACTGCCCGAGCACCACATTGTCGCGAATCATCTCCGGCAGCAGTGGCCGCAGGCAGGACAGCACCTTGAGTTTTTCGTTGCGCACTGCTGTCGACTCCAGGTGGGTGGGCGGTTCCATCGCTGTCAGGCACAGCAACTGCAACAAGTGGTTCTGCAACATATCACGCATCGCGCCGGCGCTGTCATAGAACGCCCAGCGACCGGTGACGCCCAGCGATTCGGCCACCGTGATCTGTACATTGTCGATGTATTTGCTGTTCCACAGCGGCTCCAGAAACATATTGGCAAAGCGCAGCGCCAGCAGGTTCTGTACCGTCTCCTTCCCGAGGTAGTGATCGATGCGATAGACCTGCCGCTCCTCAAAGATTCCCGTGAGCTGGTTATTGATCGACAAAAACGATTCCCGGTCAGCGCCCAATGGCTTTTCCACGACGATGCGGGTATTGGGGCGCACCAGCCCGGCCTGCTTGATGGCCTCACACACCGGCCCGAAAATCGTTGGCGGTGTCGCCAGGTACACCACCAGGTCGCGCTCGCTATCGGCCAGCATGTCCTCGCGCAATTGCGACAGTGCCTCACCGGACGTGGCATCCAGCGAGAAAAACGTCAGGCTTGATATGAACGACGCCCAGGCGGCCTCGTCGAACTGTTTTGCAGAGTTACTGGTGTCGAACCAGGTGCGTACCTGCTCGAAAAACTCGGCCTGCTCAGTCTCCCGCCGCGAAACTGCGATTACGCGAAACGCTGTCGGCAGGCACTTGCTCACCCACAGGGAATACAGGGCCGGATACAGTTTTCGTAGCGCGAGATCGCCCTCCCCCCCAACAATCAACAGATCACAGGCTACCGACGTTTGCATCTCTCTCCACGTAAAAAAACAAGCCAGAGAATCAGGATACGCCTATTGGCAGCGTATTTCCTCTCCTTCGAAGATTGTGACGCCGTATTCCGGGTCCTGTGCTAATATTTTTCGATGCGATTCCTCCTCATCCTGATACTGGTATTCGCCGCTGCGTCGGCGGTGGCACAACGCGAGCTCACCACTATCGCGATCAATTACGCGTCCGCACCGCAACTGGTCACCGTGATCAAACCGTACCTGTCCGAGGGCAGCTCAGTGAGTGCCTACCAGAACCAGTTGGTGCTGAATGTGACACCGCAGGAGCTGGCAAAGACACGCGAATTGCTGCAGCAACTCGATGCCGCGGGGCGCCAGTTGCTGGTCTCCGTGCGCACCGATGCTACCGGCACCAACAGTGGACGCGGCATCGACATCGACGGCGTCGTGCGCTCCGGCGATACCGTCATCACCACCGGCACCGGGCGGCGCAACACACAGTCGCACACCACCGTTCGCGTGGAAAACTACAGCGGCTCCCGCGCGGGTGGCGGCAACCAGGCGGTGCGGGCGACCGAGGGCACGCCAGCCTATATCGCTACCGGCATGAGTGCGCCTGTTCAAAGCTACACGGTGGGGGCCGATGGCAGGCGCTACTACCAGCAGGAGTATGTCAGTGCGATCACCGGCTTCTACGCTACCACCTGGCTCAATGGCACAACCGTGCGTATCAGTATCGACCAGAGCAATGATCAACTGGAGGGCCGCACCATCGCCACACAGCAGCTGCAATCCGAAGTCTCAGGCGCCCTCGGCGAATGGCTGCCGCTGGGCGTGATCGATCAATCCAGCCAGCAACAGGATGCCGGCATCGGTTCCCGCGGGCAATCCAGCCAGAACACCTCGACCCGGCTGTTCATTAAAGTCGAGGCCCTGGAGTAAACCCCGGCGCCGCAACCCAAGCTGGTACAACATACGCGACGACTGCCAGCCGGGCCCGGTCACCGGCTCGTAATTGTTGCAATACCCTGTCGGTGGCGGGCCAAATTTTGCTAGCATGTGCACCGGCCAGCCTTGCAACGCCTCACACTATTGGTAATAACATGAATACACCCGTTTCACCGTTTGACCCGATTACTATCGGTCCACTCACGCTCCGCAACCGCTTTATCAAGTCGGGCGCGAACGAGGCGATGTCAATGGATGGCATCCCGACGAAGGCGCTGCTTAAACACCACCGCGACCTGGCCCAGGGCGGTGTCGGCATGACCACCGTTGCCTATATGGCTGTGGCACCCCACGCCCGTACCCTGCCGAACCAGATATGGATGCGCCCGCAAATCCTGCCAGACCTGCGCGCTCTCACCGATGCCGTGCACGCCGAGGGCGCGGCGATCTCCGCACAGATCACCCATGGCGGCTCGTTTGTCACCGGCATGAAAGTGAAGGGGCGCACGATCAGTTCCAGCTCCGGTTTCAACCCCGCCGGGGCGCTGAAGGGCAATTTCCTGCAGCGCGCGATGAACGAGGCTGATATGACGCGAGTGATCGAGGAATTTGTCGCCGCCGCCCGCCTGGCCCGCGACGCCGGGTTCGATGCGGTGGAGCTGCACATGGGCCACGGCTACCTGTTGAACCAGTTTATTTCGCCACTGAGCAATCGCAGGGAAGATCAGTACGGCGGCAGCCCGGAAAATCGCGTGCGCTTTCCCGCCCGCGTGCTGGCCGCAGTCAAGGAGGCTGTCGGCGATACTACCGCGGTACTGGCAAAGATCAACGTGGCCGACGGCACGCGCCGCGGCGCCAAGGTCGAGGATGGCATTGTCACCGCGCAGGCACTGCAGGCGGCAGGTGCCGATATGCTGGTACTCAGCGGTGGCCGCAATGTGGAATCGACCTGGTTCATGTTCGGCAGCCGCATGAACCGCCCGGAGATTGTCAAGGTGTTGAAGCAGCAGGGTGACTGGCTGACCGCGATGATGATGAAAGGCGCGGCGGCCAGCGAACCCGATATCACCTTCAAGGAGATGTATTTCCTGGAGTACTCACGCAAAATCCGCGCGGCGGTGGATATGCCGCTGGCCTTTCTCGGGGGCATCAAATCGCTGGCCAATGCCGAGCAGGCTGTGCAGGAGGGCTTCGAATGTGTGGTGATGGCGCGCACCCTGATCCACGATCCGGCGCTGGTGAACAAATTCCGCAGCGGTGAGCGCACCGAGTCCGGCTGCGACAACTGCAATGGCTGCGTCGCCTATATCTATCACCCGGCGGGCACCCGCTGTGTCTACAACCCACCCAACGACCTGGCGCTCAATCGCGCGCCTGCCTCCGCACCCGACTAGGCGCGGTCAGGCCGCCCCGTGCGCGGCCTCCTGCAACGGCGGCATCGCCAGCTCATAGTCGCTCCAGTTAGGCTGGCGCATTTCCGCGACGAAGCGCTCATAGTCCCACGGCCAACTGGAGGGAATACCCTCGGCATCGAGATACCAACTCTTGCAGCCGCCGACGAACCAGACGGTTTTCTTCGCCGCCTCGATACGTTTTTCCTCAAAACGCGCCAGTGCCTCGGCACTCGCACAGATCCCGCGGCATTGCGCGGTGCGCAATTTTTGCAACAACTGATCGATGTAGTGCCACTGGTGTTCAGCGATATCGATCAATGGAAAATTGCCGACCGGGCCGTTGGGGCCGTTGAGCATAAAGAAATTGGGAAAGTCCGGCATGCTGATCGCAAGATAGGCCTTGGGACGCTGTGCCCACAGGCTTTCCAGTGTCACACCATTGCTGCCGGTGATCTGCATCGGGCGCATAAACTGATCGGGCTTGAAGCCGGTTGCCAGCACGATAATATCCAGCTTGTGCAACTGGCCGTCGCGCGTGCGAATGCCCTCGGGTTCGATGCACTCTATCTGCTCCGAGACCAGTGCCGCCTGTGGGTGCTGGATCGCACGGTAGTAATCGGGAGAAAAGATGAGCCGCTTGCACAGTGGTTCGTGATCCGGCCGCAGTCGTTCACGTAGCACCGGGTCGGCGACACTGGCCTCCAGGTTGTGCAGGCAGGTGTCTTTCCAGAACTGCGCGGCCTCCATGTTCTCGCGGGTGATCACCTGTGTGTAGCTGTTGACGCTGGCCAGGTATGCCTCCGTCTGCATCGCCTCTTCCAGTGCCGCCGGGTCCTGCCGAAACGCCTTGCGCTGCTCCTCGCTGTAGGGTGTGTTCTCGACCGGCATGATCCACTGCGGTGTGCGCACATAGTGTTCGATCATCGCGGCCTTGCCGGCCAGCGCTGAAATAATCTGCACACCCGTGGAGCCGGTGCCGATGACGCCGATACGCTTGCCCTCGAGCTCAATGCTGTGATCCCAGCGCGAACTGTGGAACAGCGCACCGCGAAAACTGTCCATGCCCTGTATATCCGGCAGACTCGGGTGGTGCAGCACCCCCGTTGCCGCGATGACCACATCGGCGATATCCCGCTCGCCACTTTTCAGCTGCAGGTGCCAGCGTCCCTCCCGGTACTCGGCACTGTCGATCTCCGCATTGAAGCGGATGCACTCCTCGACGCCGTGTTTGCGGCAGGTGTCTTCAAAGTACGCCTGGATCTCGGGACCCGGCGGCAGGTAGCTGCTCCATCCGGGATTGCGCTCGAAGGTATACGTGTAGTGATGGGACGGCGTATCGCAGGTCAGGCCAGGGTAGGTATTCTCGCGCCAGGTACCCCCGACCCGATCCGCCTTCTCGTAGATCACGAAGTCGTCCACGCCAGCCTCGCGCAACTTGATACCGGCGAGAATTCCCGCCATGCCCGCACCTATCACGACGATACGCAAAGGATGATCCGCCATACCGATTCACTCCAACTGTCAATTTGAGGGACTGTACAGTAACCCGCCGGCAGCGACGACATAAGTACTATTATGCTCATGATTAGTAGCTATACTGCTACTATTGCACGGGAGTCAGTCGTAGGGGGCCTTCATGGCGATGAACATGCCGTCACAGCGTGACCTGCAGCCGGCGCTGCGGCCGCTGATAGACCTGCTGCAGCAAGAGCTCGCACAGGCGGGTATCAGGGTGTCCGGGGCGCCGCCCATCTCGATCACCGAGTTCGCCCACTGGTACCTGGAGGCCGTCCAGCGGCTGGAGCATTCAGCGGCCTCGGCCGATGCGCACGCACCGATGTCACGTCGCGAGGTCGAGCTGATGTGCCGCTGCGTGATGAGTGCGGTAGACCTGCGCGAGGCCGTCGGTTTGCTGGCGGACTACTGTGCGATGCTGTCCCCTCGCGCCGGGCAGATCACACTCACCGTGAACGGCGATAATGCCGTGTTCCAGCTCGATTCCCTGCGTCGCGCGCGCAGCAGTGCGGCCAGCCTTGTCGATATCACCGGGCTGTTCTCGTTTCTGCAACTGCTGCAGTGGCTGGGTGGTGTCGAATTTCCACTGCAGTTGGTGCGTATCGGACCGCTGCAGCGCGATGACCTTATGCCGTTCCTGAAGCTGTTTCGCGCACCGGTACTGGCGGGAGGTGACCTCTACAGCCTCGAGTTTCCGGCAATGCACCTGGCGCGACCAGTGGTGCGCACGCGGGCGGAGTTTGCAGAATTTTTCGAGCTGTTTCCCTGTGCGGTGTTCAGCAATCCGGCTCATGGCCTGGCGCAGCAGGTGGAGGCGCTGGTCAGCGCCGCAGTCATGCAGGGCAGGCCCATTCCAGGGCTGGCAGAAGTAGCGGCAACGCTGGAGCGACCGCCCTCTACCTTTCGCCGACAACTGCAGCGCGCCGGCACCTCGTTTCGAACACTGCGCGATGGCAGCCTTGCAGTGCAGGCACAGCGCCTGCTGCTGCGCGGCGACCTGTCTGTCGAGCAGATCGCGTCCAGACTGGGATTCAGCGACCCTGGTACCTTCAGGCGCGCATTTCGCAAGTGGTGCGGTGTCGCACCGACGCGGTGGAGCGCAGACTCCGCTTCTGACGCTTAGCCGCTGCGTTTCACGCCAGCGGTTACAGTGCCTTCAGCATAGAGAGGGCATCCTCCCGGTTGGAAAAGACAGCCATCGGCCAGTGGGTGGGTCGCGGCAGTCGCATCATGCTGCACACCGCGATGTCCATCTGCGGCTTGTCAGAGACCAGGGCCACGCCCAGTAACTCATCGATCGCGCCCAGCGCGGTCTGGGCGCGAAAGTCATAGCTGTGGGAATTGCATTCATTCACCAGCAGGCAGAACGGGGTGGCCAGTGACTGCCGCAGCACGCTAAAGCACTGCTCGACCATAGGACCCGATACCTCTACCCCCTCATTGACAACGATCTCGGCCGTGTTGTCTGAGACTATCGTGATGCGGCAAAACCCGAGCTCGCAGGTGAGAGAGGTATTGTCCAGTGGGTGCACTCTATTGGGCAATTGCATGGCAGATCCACCTCCCGATGGCTAGTTACGTCCTTGTAATTCAGCTCCATGAAAACAACCTGGGCCGATCATCTTTTATCTTCCACTCCGGCACTGGGTGACCATAGGTGTATTCGGTACAACCTGGCTACGACGCCTGCCTGGTCGCCGCCGTGCCCATTGCCGACGGTCGAGGATCACCGCCTGCAGCGACAGAGGCGTTCAATTTTTCGGCGTGACACACACTGCCGAGAACTTTATTCCAGGCCAGTGACAGCGTCATTCCGGTAGCATTGTAAATTTCCCTGCGCCTGCACCTCGCGCACCGGCAACTGTCCATCGGCTGCACCTTCTATCTTATCGAGACACAATGAAACAGTGGCTACCACCGTCACACCCATTTCTGTTGAGGACTATAGGCCCGTGCGCGCGGGGAAAGCAATCGTAGGATGTATGCTATCGCCTCATAATAATTATGAGTGGGCGCCATAATGGCTGCAGCCCGCTAGCTATCGCTAGCGATAATCCCCTCCCGGATGGCATAGTGCACCAGATCGGCGACGCTGCGAGCATTCAGTTTTTGCATAAGATGCTGACGATGGGTATGGACGGTGGGCAACCCGAGGCAAAGTTTGTCGGCCACTTCCCTGGTGGGATAACCCTCCGCCAGAAGTTGCAGCACCTCGCGCTCGCGCTCGGTCAGCGCAGTAAACGCGTTCTCCGCGGTGTCAGCGCGGTTCTGTGATTCCAGAAAACCGCCCAGCACTTCCGGGCTGATATACATTTTTCCCGTCATAACGGTGTGAATGGCTTCGAGCAGTTCACTGGCCGCACTGTTTTTGGGGACATAGCCGCGCGCACCGGCACTGAGCATCTCGGAGACCATGCGCCCCTTCATGTGAATCGACAAACCGAGCACCCTGACCTGCGGATAAGCTGCCCTGAGCTGTCGCGTGGCCTCAATGCCGTTTAACTCAGGCATATTGATATCCATCACGACCACGTCGGGCACAGCGCTCTCGACCATTCCCAGCACTTCCCGACCGTTACCCGCCTCGCCGACCACAGTGAACTCCTCCCGCGAGTCAAGCAGTAACCGCAATGCGGACCGCATTACCTCATGGTCATCCGCCAGCAGGATTCTGATGTTTCTATTCACACATCATCTCCATCGGTACGCTGAGCACAACCTCGGTGCCGCCCTCGGGCGTTGATACTATCTGCAGGTTGCCACCGGCATGGCGAACGTATTCACGAATGTTAAACAGCCCGAAACCGCCCGACGGCGAAAACCCCTGCCCTGCTTTCCCGGCATCAAACCCCACCCCGTCGTCCTTCACGCAAATGCGCACACTCTCCGGCATTTGCTCAAGTTGCACACGGGCCCATTTTGCCCTGGCATGCTTCATCACATTCACCAGCAACTCGCGCGTAAATCGATAGAGCGTAATTTCTCGATCCATCGACATGGGCAATAGTGCGGTGGCCCCGCTATACTCAAAGTCAATGGAGTATTCGCGCCGCATGCCAGAGCACAACTCTTCCAGCGCCGCAGCCAAACCGAGTTCATTGAGCATGGGGCAACTGAGCTCAAATGTGAGAGTGCGGGTATCAACCAGCGCTTGTTCTACGATGCCACACACGGTGTCGATCGAATCAATCGCGTCACTGGGCAGCGGCAACTCCTTTAACACATTCAATCGCAGCAGCGACGAGCTCAACAGCTGGCTTATGCCATCGTGCAACTCACGCCCGATCCGCTCTCTTTCGCACTGCTCGGCTAGCGACAGTTCTGAGGCCAGCTTGCGCAGCTCCGCACGGTTCTTTTCCCGCTCTGCCTCATAGGCAACCCGTTCGGTATTGTCGCGAATCACCCCGCAAACAACCGATCGCCGCCGCAGGGAAAAGGAAAATGCGGTGATCTCCGCCGGGAAAATTGTGCCATTTTTCTTGCGGTGTCGGCTGGCGAATGGCGACGCCACGGGCGCAGCCAGCAGTGTCGCTATCATTCCGTCAGCGCCGCTTTCATCGGCGGCAATCTCGTCGTGCGTCAGTTGCAGGAACTCCTCCCTCGAATAGCCGTAGAGCCTTATCGCCGCGGCGTTGACATCGACGTAGCGACGCGTTTCACCGTCGAAAATCACAATGGCGTCAGACTCAGACTCAAACAGTTTTCGGTATTTTTCTTCACTTTCCTGCAGTGCCTGTTCGGCTCTCTTGCGGTCCTCGATGAACCGCGCCTGCTGTACATTCTGGTAGGCGCCGGTTGAGAGCTGCCGGGCCAGCGTAAAAAGCGCCTGGGCAATATTCTCAAAACGCGCACGCGGCATCACCGGAACGCGATAAAATGCTGCCAAAGCTGACTCTTCATCGGCTCCTGATTCTCGCGCCATGATACGCACCTGCTGCGGCGACCAGAACTCATCCCGCACCTGCCCAATCAACCAGGTGGCAACGTGCAGACCGTCAATTTCTATGCTGGCGGCGGCATCCCACAATCCACTGTTCGCACACTGCTGAATGACCGGGCCCTGGGTGTGAGGCCGTTCGGCCACGACGTGCGAGGTGAAACAGTTGGTACCTGCTGATTCGCCAGCGGCAACGAGGTACTGGCAGTAATCGACGAAATTACTCGGCTCAGTAATGGCAACACCTTCCGCGTCCACAATAATGGATGCCACGCCGGTGGCGGTGGCAAATTCGTTCTGTATGCGCTGGATTTCAGGCAGGTTGAAGAGGTCGCCGAAGGCGATATCCGCTGGCTGGTCCAGCGGGCGAGTCAGTGCCAACACCCGTTTTTGCAGCGCTTGCTGCAGGCGCTTGAGCTCTGTCACATCCATGAAATTTACAACGACGCTATCGAGCTGGTTGTCGTGCGTAAACACGGGTACAGCACTACCCGTCAACCAGGTGATGTCCGGGCTCCCCGACCGCTGCACGCCCATGCACTCGTAGGCAACACTCTTTCCCGTCCTGAGCACCTGGCTCAGCGGGTAGTCCTCAACGTCTAACACAGAGCGATCCTGCAGCAGGAACTGCCAGTCCGGGTCTAAGGGTTCCTCACCTGACATCTGCTCAGGGGTGAGGCCAAGCAGAAAGCAGGCCTGTGGATTGCTATACAACACGGTGAGATCCGTGGCGTGAACCACCACGCCCACCAAAAGGCTGTCGACCGTTGACCTGAATCGCGCTTGGCTTTCATGCAGTTCGGCGGCGCGCTGCTCAACAAGCCGCTCGAGTTCCCCAATGGAAGCGGCGAGATCGGACTCGACCTGCTTGTCTGGATTCGCGGACATCGAACTCCGTTCCAACTCCCTGTTGCTCCCTGCTCACTACCGCAAGATTTCGCCCGATCGATGCAATAGGTGGATGCTGAAAAACTCACCCGGCGCAACCCGCGCCCCCGTCGCCCCGTTGCATTGCGAAAGCGAACCCTCGCTGTTATGTACAGCGCATTAGCTGAGAAAACCTGCCGGAAGTCAAGAAACCCGCTTTCAGGTATTTTCTGCGCGGTGGTGCTGGCCGCGCCAGTCCGGCACTTGCGGCGGCGTCCTCCATGACGCAACAGGGCTCACTTGACAGTGTTGCGGCCACAACTCTTGGCTTCATAAAGCGCCTCGTCGGCCCGGGCCATAAGATTCTCCATCTGCTCGCCAACCTGCAGTTCAGCAACACCGATACTGCAGGTGAAGCGGATATCATCCAGTGCGATGTTTTCGATGGTTGCCCGATACCGCTCCGCCAGGCGCAGGGCCGTAGCGTAGTCGGTAATGGGCAGCAATATCACAAATTCCTCGCCTCCGACCCGACCGACGAAATCGGTTTTACGGCTGCACTCCAGCAGGGCGTCCGCCGACGCCTGCAGTACTCTATCACCCACCTGGTGGCCGTGATTGTCGTTGATACTCTTGAAATGATCAAAATCCAGCATCAGGACTGACAGTGGATACTTGTGCCGCTGTGCGCGGTCGATCTCTATATCCAGTACCCGGTTGATTTCCCTGCGATTCAACAGATTCGTCAGCGGATCCCTGTACGCAATCCTTTCAAGTTCCTCCGTGCGCTGCGCAACTTTCGCTTCCAGCGATTTATTGCTTTCAACCAGCGCGTCCCTGGCCTGCTGCAGTTCCTCCATCCTGGCTTTCATATCCAGCCGCGACGGCAGCGCTACCAGTACCGGCAGCAGTCGCCACAAGACAATCGCGGTGGTGATAGAAATAAGCCCCGTTGCGATCTTGGCGACGCCCTCAATATAGTAGTAGCCATGCCAGATATTGATGACACCGACAATGTGGGTAAGCCCGCAAAACAGAATAAAGCCGGCGAAAAGAAGGAACAGCGAATTGAACCTGAGATCCCTGCGCGCCAATACAAGACGGACCAGGACAACGGGAATGATAATGTAGGCGATCGCCGTCGTTAAATCCCCGACCACGTGCATAAACAGCAAATCTTCGCGCCACAGGAAACAGTGGCCATGGGGCATGAAACTGCCGTCAAGAAATGTATCCAGAATTGTCATAGCTGCAACTTCCCTGGCAAAATTTTTGTTTGGGTGTTTCGCTATCACTACCGCCACGTATGTCGCGGCAAGAGCTGACCCGACGGTTGCGCACTTTATCGATGACGCCGGGTAGAAGTTTACATCGATTCCCGTAGATTGTATCGAACTGGTTCGAAGCGATCACCCATTTGCTGCCGCAATACTTGATCGCGGCAGGATAGTGCCACTGGCGCTCCACCCCCCCAGGCCCAATTTTCAAAATCCGGAAAAAAGGGTGTAAGGTGGCGCATCCGCCCTGCCGGATCACTCGCACAAGCGTGCGTCGGCAGGACCCCGAATTGTAACCGGTGAGACCGATGACCTCGTCTGCAATCACGCCACGGACATCCCTTGGCGCGCGCTATATGCTGGTGTCGGCGCTGGGTTTCGCGCTGATGGCCGCCTGCGTCAAGCTCGTTGCCAGCCAGGGCATCCCCCTGCTGGAAATAGTGGCAGCGCGCGCGCTGGTGTCACTGGTCATCAGCTATATCGATGTGCGCAGGAAAGGCCTGTCGCCGTGGGGCACCAACCGGGCGCTGCTGATCGCCCGCGGCGCCATCGGCACCCTCGCGCTGATCTGTGTGTACTACGCGGTGACCACACTGCCGCTGGCGGAGGCGACCCTGCTGCAGTACATGCACCCGGTATTTACGGCGCTGCTGGGCCTGCTCCTGCTCCGCGAGGGCATTGCGCTGTCGACCGTGCTCTGTATTCTATTGAGCATCACCGGCCTCATCGTCATGGTGGAACCCGGCACCTTCACCGATGCGTCGCCAGCACTGCCCTGGTTTAACGTGTCGATCGCACTGGCAGGCGCCTTTGGCAGCGCCGTCGCCTATGTGCTGGTGCGACGCCTGAGCCCGCTGGAGGACGCCTCAGTCATTATTTTTTACTTCCCACTTATCGCTCTGCCGCTGTCGATTGCCCTGCTGGGGGATCAATTTGTCGTACCGAGCGCCGAATCACTGGTATTGCTGCTGCTGGTGGGGATATTCACACAGGTGGGCCAACTGGGACTCACGCATGCAATGCGCTACGAAACCGCCGGTAAAGCTGCCGCCTACTCGTATATACAGGTGGTTTTTGCCGTGCTACTCGGTTGGGCCGTATTCGATGAACTCCCCTCACTGTGGACACTGGCCGGCGGTGCACTCATTATATCGGGAGCACTGCTGAACCTCATGCGCCGATAGCAATGCGCCGATAGCACTGCCGGGACAATATAGCCCGGGCGCTTCCATATAGCGTATGATCCGCGACATTCCAGTCACCATTCTCTAACGTCACCCGAAAGGAAGACAGGCATGACACTTGATTCACCCGGAGATGATTCCGAACACAAACTCAACCTCAGGCACCTCGTCAGCAGCGACTATGCGGATCTCAAGCGCATCATGGATGAGGTGTATCCCGGGCTGGGCGGGGCGTGGACCCAGAAGCAGTTCGAGATTCAGTTGACTGTATTCCCTGAGGGCCAGATTTGTATTGAAGATCACGGCGTGGTGGTGGCTGCGGCCCTGGCGGTGATCGTGGATTACGCCAGGTTTGGCGGTCAGCACACCTATCAGGAGATCACCGGCGATTCCTATTTCAACACCCACGATCCAAAGGGCGATGTGCTGTACGGGGTGGATGTCTGCGTGTCACCGGCATACCACGGCATGCGACTGGGACGCCGGCTGTATGAGGCGCGCAAGGAGCTGTGCCAGAATCTCAACCTCAAGGGCATTGTAGCGGGCGGTCGCATACCCAATTACGCGACGTACTCTGACCAGATGTCGCCGCAGTCCTACATCGAGTGCGTCAAACGCAAGGAAATCTACGATCCCATCCTCACCTTCCAACTGTCGAATGAGTTTGAGGTGAAACGCATTCTCAAGAATTATCTCCCTGAGGATACGGAGTCACACGGATACGCCACCTTGCTGGAGTGGCAAAACCTGTACTACGACCCGGAGAAAACACCATTGATAGGCGCCACCCGCAGTACCGCACGCATCGGCTGTGTGCAGTGGCAAATGCGTCCCCTCAGTTCCGTTGAGGAGCTGATCCAGCAGGTTGAGTTTTTCGTGGATGCACTATCGGATTACCAGTGCGACCTGGCGCTGTTCCCGGAGTTTTTCAATGCCCCTCTAATGGGAATGGAGCACCACCAGACATCCGTCGATGCAATCAGGGCGCTGGCGGCCTGCAGTGCAGAGATCATAGAGTCGATATCGAAACTGGCCGTCAGTTACAACATCAACATCATTGCCGGCTCCATGCCTGTGCTGGAGGATGACGAGATACTGAACGTCGCTTACCTGTGCCGCCGCGATGGCACGCTGGAATCGCAGTACAAAATACACCCCACACCGTATGAAAAGCGCGCCTACATTATGCAGGGCGGCAATGAACTCCAGGTTTTTGATACCGACTTCGGGAAGATCGGCATACTGATCTGCTACGACGTGGAGTTCCCGGAGCTCGCTCGCCTGCAGTCGGAGCAGGATATGCAAATACTGTTTGTACCGTTCTGGACGGACACCAAGAACGGGTACCTGCGAGTGCGCTGCTGTGCCCAGGCCAGAGCCATCGAAAACGAATGCTATGTCGCGATCGCCGGCAGCGTCGGCAACCTGCCGAAAGTCGATGGTGCAGATATACAGTATGCACAATCAGCCGTTTTCTCGCCGTCGGATTTTTCCTTCCCGCACGATGCCATCATGGCCGAGACCACGCCCAACACGGAGATGACGCTGATCGTGGATCTTGATCTGGAACAGCTGAGCAAATTGAAAAATGAAGGTTCGGTACGCAACTACCTGGATCGTCGCAGGGATTTGTACAGGATCACCTGGCTGGGCAAGTAAACGCGGCGAGGAAGTCCAGCACCAGTGTATTGAACTGCGCCGCATCCTCCATATTGGACAAATGGCCGACACCGGGCATCACCACCTTGGACGCTCCGGGGATGCGCTGCTGCAGAAGATCCGCGACTGCGCGAAAATCCGCCAGGTCGCGCTCGCCAACGATCACCAGCGCCGGGCAGTGAATCAGCTCGAGTCGCTCTATTACAGATGACGGCGATGCTCGCAGCGTCTCCTTGTTTAGCCAGTGCCAGCCCGAGTAATCTGCCACCATCTGCCGCAGGTGAGCAGCCGGCTGCCGCTGTTCCAGCGCGGGCGAAAACAGCGCTCCGGCCAACCACTGCGCCCTGGCCGCCTCAATACCGGCGGTCTGTGCCGTGGTTCGCACCGCCGCAGAGAACTCCCCGTATTCCTGCCACTGGAACTCACGCAACCCCGCATCTGCTGCGATCAGTGTGTGCGTCATTTCGGGATAGGCAAGCGCAAAATCTATCGCTACCAGCCCCCCAAGTGAGAGCCCCAGTATGTGCGCCTGTGCGACTCCGAGATAGCGCAACAGCGCACCGAGATCATCCGCTGGCGAGTAGGGCTCTGCAGTCGGCGGAGCCGAGCGCCCGAAGCCACGCATGTCATAGCGGATCACCTGATAGCGCGAGGAAAAGCAGTCCACCTGGCCTTCCCACATGCGGGTATCCAGTGTATTGCCATGGATAAGCACCAGCGCAGGGCCGCTGCCAGTGACCTCATAGTGAAGCCGTGCCCCGTTGACCTCTGCGATACCCTGCGCACGCTTGTGCATAACCGTTCCTCTATAGCATTCCCTGAAGCGCGCCATTGTCGGCGATAGAAAGATGCCCGGTGCATGCCGGATTGATGCGTCATCCCCATCCAGCGTACAATTGAATACGGTAATCATGCCACCACCGCCTTGCAGGATGTCGCGATGCAACAATCTCCCAGCGCCAACATGATCAATCTTACCTACCTGATCTACGGCCTGCATTTATTCAGTGCCATCAATGGCGTGCTCACCAGCGCCTTTGTAGTGACGGCATTTCTCAGTGGCTGGCCATCAATACTCGCTGTCATTCTCAACTATGTGCAACGCGACGCGGTAAGGGGCTCCTATCTGGAATCACATTTTCGCTGGCAGATACGCACCTTCTGGTTCGCCCTGCTGTGGTTGTTGGTCGGGGCGGCCCTGGTGGTGACGATTATCGGCATACCGCTGGCCTGGGTACTGGTGGTACTGGTCGGCCTGTGGGTCCTGTATCGTATGCTGCGGGGCCTGGCACGGCTGATGGATCGGCAGCCGATGCCCGCCGAATAGACGCGCAAATCAGAAACTGTAACCTACACTCACACCGTATGTCCTGGGCTCCAGCAGAAACTGGTTGGTGGCGAGGCCGACGTTCTGGTCTCCCAACGCCTGCCCGGTAATGTAGTCATCGTTGAGCAGGTTGCGCGCCCAGAGTTCGACGTACCAGCGCTGGTCGGCACTATTGAGTGTTAGGGTGGCGTTCCAAACCTCCCATTGATCGACTTTGTCGTTGGGCGCATTGAATACCCGCGTATAGAAATCGTCCTGCCAGTAATAGTTACTGGCAGCAAGCAGTTCCATGCCATTGGCGAGCGGCCAACTGTAGGCCAGCCCCAGGTTCACCGAAAACTCAGGCGCATTGGGCAGTGCGTTGCCGTCCAGTGAGGTAGGCAAGCCGTCGCACTGAGTCGTTCCCGAGGGGCATCCCGGCCCCGTGTAGATATTGGCGAAGGGCGTACTCTCAATGTATTCAGTGGTGCCCAGCAGATTGATATTGCCGGGGTCGACACTCTCGCCGCCATCCATACTCGTATCGAGCCAGGCCAGGCTCGCAGTGACACGCCAGTGGATATCCGGCAACCAGATAAACTCGCCTTCGAACCCCTGCACTGTGGCATCAAAATTTTCATTCACAGAAGTCTGGTTGGTGATTTTGGCTATCTGCAGTCCCTCATAGTCATAGTAAAAGTAGGTCATATTCGCCTGCAGCGTATTCTCGAAGAAGCGACTTTTAACGCCCAGTTCCAGCGCGTTGATGTACTCCGGATCAAAATTCGCCAGATCGGGGTCGCCACCCACTGCCGGATCGAGCACCGGCGAGTTGGCGGAGATGGGATTGAAACCGCCGCTCTTGTAGCTGCGAGACAGCGTGGCATAGGTCATCAGCTCATCGGTCACATCCCAGGTCACGTTGAGCTTACCCGTGGGCTCATCCCAGTTACCGTCAAAATCGTTGTAGCCTTCATTCTCGGAAAAGGGGTCGTCGAGAAAGCCGAGGTAAACCGTGCGCTGGCTGACTTTCTTTTCCTCGTAGGTATAGCGCGCGCCAAGCGTCACCAGGATATCGTCCCTGGCCTGCCAGTAGACCTCACCAAAACCGGCATAGGTTTGCAGTTGGTAGGGCGATGCATCGTTGGTGTAGCGCGCCTGGGATTCGGGAATTCCCAGTGTTTCGCCGGTCAGTTCTATTGCAGACGAGTATATATAATAGCGGTCAACACTCTCGTAGTTGAGGTAGAAGGCACCGACAAGAAAGTTCCAGTTGCCGCTGTAGTCGGACGCCAGGCGCAGCTCCTGGCTCCACTGTTCGGGGCTGCTGGTAGAGCGATCGACATTGTACAGTCGGTCGACAGTGACAATGCCATCCGGCCCCATATCAACCTCTACCGATACCGGCCACGGCTGCGAGGCGACAGTAAAGTCATAGTCGTTGGAGGCATCGATCTTGGAGTTGTGGTACCCGCTGACAGAGGTCAACGTCAGGTCACCGAATTCATGATTGACCTCCAGTGATACAACATAGTCATCAACCTGGTAACGTGGCGTGAAGTCAAGATACTGTTCACGGGGATTGCTCGAGCGCGGCGAATTGACGAAATCGTCCACCGGAAAGGTGAGCCCGGTAATCGGTGCCACGAATGAATTGATCAGGAAACCGGAGGCCGTCGACGCGCTGTTGGTGGTCTCATCGGCCAGCGCAGTGGGCATACAGCCGATAATACCGTCGGGGTCGCGCAGGCACTGCTGGTTGCTGCCACGCATACGCGAGGAATCCTCCTTCAGGTAATTCACCGTCAAGGTGGCATCGGTATCGTCGCCGACCCACCGCGTACTTGAGCGCAGCGAGTACAGGTCCCTATCATCAATGCTATCGCCGTTGTAGCGGTTTTTCACATAGCCATTGCGATCCATATAGAACATCGCGAAGCGCTGGAACAGCGTGTCGGTAAGCGGGATATTGATAGCGCCCTTGGTCTCCACGTAATCGTAGTTTCCCAGTTTTACATTGAGATTCCCGCCGAAGGTGTCCTCGGGTTTGTGCGCGATATAGTTGACGACCCCGGCGGTGGTGTTGCGGCCATACAGCGTACCCTGTGGCCCCCGCAACACTTCCACGCGCTCGGTATCGAAATACTCCTGCTCGAAAATCCTGCCGCTGTTCAGGTACACGCCGTTGAACAGCATCCCGGTGCCGCTGTCGGATGCGGAGCCGATCGCGAGATTTCCGATACCGCGTATCGTTATACTGGCTGAAGAAAAATTATCCTTGCTCATCAGCATATTTGGCACATTGAACTGCAGGTCGAGGGGCTTGCTGATCTGCGCACGCTCAAGCTCCTGGCCTGAAAAAGCCGTGACAGCGATCGGCGTATCCTGCAGGGACGTCGCCCGCTTTTCAGCGGTAACGATCACCTCTTCCAACTGCCCCACCTGCGCCGATGCGACCTGACAGGCGAGCGTCAGCGCGACAAACGAAACCCCACTAACGGTATGCTTATTCATTATTATTACCTTCTTTTTCCTTCGCCCCGCTGCTACCTGCTCCCCACCAATACAGGCTGGTGACGCGGGTAATGTACAATGACATCGCTTTGCAGAATGTATCACGAATGTTATTTTAATTGCGAAATCCCAAGCGGGCGAAAAGCACACTACCAAGTGGCTCTGGTGCAGCGATGAAAACGGCACACTGATCCAGCTGCTGCTGATTTCAGCTGGAAGTGTCACACTGCAAGTCGCTTATCCGGCTGACCTATCGCCGCCATGCCACCCAATGGAGTAACAACCCCTTGAAGTCCATTGTTATCGTAATCCTGTGTGCGTTTGCCGCCAGCTGCAGCGACCCGGCGCAGGAGGCAGCACAGCGGGGCAACCCGCGCATTACAAAAGTAGCGGTTGAAAAGCCAGGGCGGCAGGACATCGAGGTTGCACTTACTGCCCTGGGCAGCATCGAAAGCATCGATGATCCAACCGTCTCCGCTGAAACCTCCGGACAGGTACAGCAGATCGTCGCCGGCGAGGGCGACGCGGTGACGGCGGGACAATTGCTCGCGACCCTCGATGGCACCCTGCACGCGATAGAGACGGCCAAAGCGGCGGCAGAAGTACGCCGCTACGACGTGCTGGTAGAGAATCAGGAAAGCGAAGTGAAACGCCTGCAGCGGCTTGACGAATCGCAGTCAGTATCGCGGGATACACTGGAAGATGAACAGGCCCAGCTGGAAATCCTGGCGGCACAGCGGGACGTCGCGCGCAAGCAGTGGGAGCACTTTCAACACCTGCAAAGCAAGACCCGTATCGTGGCACCCCTCGATGGCCTGGTCACACGGCGGTATGTCTCCACCGGTGATTACATCAGCACAGGCCAGCCACTGTTCGACCTGGTGAGCGTCGACAGGTTGCGTGCACGTATCGCCTTCCCCGAACGGGACGCCTCGACAATCGCCGTGGGACAACTGGTGTATTTGACAACACCAGCCTCACCAGGCGTCACCGCGAGCGGCGCAGTAACGGCCGTGAACCCACAGATTAAAATGCACAACCGCGCGGTAGAGGTCATTGTGGAGTTCGACAATCCCGGCGGCTGGTTTCCCGGCGCCAGCGTCGATGCCTCGCTGGTGGTGGAACGCCGCGACAACGCGCTGGCCGTGCCGCAGCTGGCTATCGTAAAGCGCGACGGTGTCGATGTGGTATTCGTACTCAATGGTGATCACGTTCGCGCGATTCCGATCACGGCGGGCTGGAGAGAATCGGGGTGGGTTGAGATTCGCAGCGGGGTTGCCGCCGATAACCAGGTCGTGGTCGAGGGCGCCAGCCTGCTGAGCGACAACAGTCGGGTCGCTGTAGAGAACCCCGCGCGGTGAATTTCGTCGAGTTGTTTGTCCGTCGTCGCGTACTGGCCTATATGCTCAGTGCGGCAATGCTGTTGTTTGGTGTAATCGGGCTGCGCGGCGTGGGCCTTGATCGGCTGCCGGATATCGATCCTCCGATGATCACCGTCACCACAGTAAACCCCGGCGCCAGCCCCGAGGTGATGGACGCCAGTGTCAGTGCGGTACTGGAATCCGCCGTCAATTCCGTGTCTGGCATCAAGCATATACAGTCCATGTCCGTACCCGGGGTATCCGAGGTCTGGGTGGAATTCATCCTCACCAAGGATCCGGACGTCGCCTTCAACGAGGTACAGGCGAAGGTGAACCAGGTCATCAATGACCTGCCGAGGGAGGTCGAAACCCCGGTTGTCGCTAAACTGGATATGAATGCTGAGCCGCTGATATGGCTTGTACTGAAGGGTGACCGCTCAATCAATGATTTGAGTATGATCGCGCGGACCATGATCAAGCGCCAGTTGGAGAATATCGATGGCGTGGGTGGGGTGAGTATCGGCGGCGGGCGCGAACGCAAGATCCGCGTCGATCTGGACTTATCCCGCATGGCAGCGCTGAATATCACCGCGCAGGATGTGATCGCTGCCTTTGGCCGGGAGCATGTGCAACTCGCTGGTGGTTATTTGGTCGGCGGGATGGTGGAGAAACTGCTGCACCTGGACCTCGAGTACCACAGCACTGACGAACTGAACGAACTGGTGGTGACCTGGCGCGACCAGGTACCGGTGACGCTCGGTGAGGTCGCCGCCATCAGCGACGGCCTCGACGACAAACGCAGCCTGGCGCGCTTCAATGGCGAGGAAGCTCTGTCGATTGCGGTGCGCAAAGTGCGGAACGCCAATACGGTGGCGATTGTCAACGAAATCACGCGCCGCCTGGATACCGTGGTTATCCCGTCCCTGCCCGATGGCGTGGAGCTGGTGGTGGCAACGGATGAGGCCGGTATTATCTCCGGTACCGCCAATGCACTGTCGAACCATATTGTTGAGGGGACCCTGCTAGCGGCGCTGGTGGTCTGGCTGTTCCTGCTGAACCTTCCGGCCACGGCCATTATTACCACAGCGATCCCGGTGTCCCTGGCCGGCGCGGTGGTGGTGATGTATTTCGGTGGCTATACCTTCAATATCATGACACTCAGCGCCCTGTTGCTGCTGATCGGGGTGGTGGTCGACGACGCCATTGTCGTGCTCGAGAATATTCACCGGCATATCGAGGCCGGCGAAACCGATCACGATATCGCGGCCATCAAGGGCACAGGAGAAGTGGTGTTCGCGGTACTGGCGGCGACGCTGACGCTGGTCTGCATATTCGCCACCGTTATATTCATGGGCGGCATGATCGGTGTTTTTATGCGCTCGTTTGCGGTGGTGGTGACGGTCGGTGTACTGGCCTCGCTGTTTGTCTCGCTGAGCCTGACACCGGCACTGTGTGCACGCTACCTGAAACGCGACAGCGCCGAGCAAGGCCGTTTCAAGCGGCGTATCCGCCGCGCACACCAGTGGCTGGAGGATAGCTACCGCAGACTACTGGAGTTCGGCCTCAGGTTCCGCGCGCTGGTGCTGGTTCTCACCTCGCTGCTGGTGCTGTCCACCGGTTGGTTCCTGGGGCAACTCGGCAGTGAGTTCTTCCCCCCAGATGATGAGTCGCGCTTTATGGTGAAGCTGAAGGCGCCGCTGGGCACGTCTATCGAATACATGGAGGGCAAGATCTATCGGGTTGAAGCGATACTGCAATCTGTTGATGAGGTCGACCGGGTGCTGAGCACAGTGGGCGCAAGCGAGGATAGCGAAGTCAGCGAGGCGACCTTGAACGTTATGCTGACGCCACAGTCCGCACGCCAGCGGACGCAGCAGGAGATTATGGACGAGGTGCGCACCGCCGTGCAGCAAATTGCTGGCGTACAGGTCTATGTCATTTCCTACTCGCTTTTCAGCGGCGCTGGAGAGCCCTTCAGCGCCTATATCACCGGCCCCGATTTGTACCGCGTGGCGGAACTCGCACGCGAACTGGAAGAGCGCCTGAAGTTGAACCCGGGCATGGGCGACGTGCGCATGGATCTCAAAATGGACAGGCCGCAGTTATACTTTGAAATCGACCGCAATCGCGCCCAGGCACTCGGCATCAGTACACAACAGATTGGCGACACCATCCGGGTGCTGGCCGGCGGCGCGGATATCGCGAAATTCAATGCCTTGCCCGGCGACGGCGAGCGCTACGACGTAAGACTGTCCGCGCTGCGCGACTCTATGCGCCAGCCCAGTGATCTTGAAAACCTCTACATACTGGGGCCGAAGAGCGAATTGCTGCCGCTGGACGCGGTGGTTACGGTAAAAGAATCCCTCGGTCCGGCCGGGGTTCAACGCCACGATCTGCTGTTCGCCGCAGCCTTCAGGTCGACCCCCCAGATTGATCTCGGCAAGGCGGTGGTCGAGTTCACACGCATCGCGGATGAACTGTTACCGCCGGGCTACAGCGTGGCACTGGCCGGCCAGACAGAAGAACTCGACGCCTCCAGGGGTGCAGTTCTGTTCCTGATGGCGACCGGGCTGATACTGGTCTATATGGTGCTGGCCAGCCAGTTCAACTCGTTTCTGCAGCCGCTACTGGTAATGCTGGCACAGCCCCTTGCGATTGTGGGCGGCATCATCGGGCTGTGGGTAGCGGGCCACACACTGAATATTTACTCAATGATCGGGCTGGTACTGCTGGTGGGGCTGGTATCAAAGAACTCCATCCTGCTGGTAGATCTGATCAACCGCTACCGCGATGAGGGCATGGATACCTCTGCCGCGATCAGGCAGGCCTGCCCACGGCGGATGCGTCCGGTCCTGATGACTTCACTCACCATCGTGCTGGCGATGCTGCCAGCGGCAATCGGCGTCGGCGAAGGCGCGGGACAATATGGCCCGCTGGCGGTCGCCGTGATCGGCGGCATTATCAGCTCCACACTACTCACCCTGCTCGTGGTGCCGGTGGCGTACTCGCTACTGGATCGCGCGCTGGTGCGCCAGCCGGTATCCAACCCAACACAACACTGACAGCGCTGGCGCCAGTCGCATGCTTGCAACACACGGAGGCTGCGCACGATCGAAGAGCCGGAGTTGCATGCAGGCAACTACCGCTCGATCGCCTGATTATCCAGGTTGGTGATATCGAAGGCCGGCACATACATCTGTGCGTTTTTGCCACCATCGACCGGTAGTACCACACTGGTGATAAACGAGGCCTCGTCAGAGGCCAGGAAGCAGATCGCCTGCGCGACTTCCTCGGGAGTGGCTGCGCGCTGCATCGGAATAGCGTCGGTGATTATTTTCTTCACCGCATCATTTTTCAGGGTGGCGGCGTTAAGCCCCGGAGTATCGACAGCGCCCGGCGCCACGACATTGATACGCACATTGTGCGGCGCCGCTTCCATGGCGGCACACTGGCTGAACTGGTTGAGCGCTGCTTTCGCCGCGCCATAGGCACCGGCGGCGATACCGGCGCGCAAGCTGCTCACCGAGGAGATATTGACAATCGACCCACTGCGTTGCGGAATCATGATACGCAGCGCCGCTTGCACACCGATAAATACGCTGTCGACACCAATACCAAAGTTGGCGCGCCAGTCCTCCAGGGTCTGGTCCACCACCATGCCGCCGATCACCGAGGGGGCATTGTTCACCAGCACATCGAGGCGGCCATGCGTTGCGGCAGTTTCGTTGATCATGGCGGCAAATGCCTCGGTATCGCCCACATCCAGCACATAACCGGTAAAGCTGCCGCTTAAGCCTTTTGTCGCCGCTTCCAGGTCATCCAGTTTCGGTTTGCGCCGCGCGCAGCTGACAACGTGCGCTCCCTCGGCCACCAGTTGCAGGACAGTACTCCTGCCAATCCCCATGCTGCCACCTGTAACAATGGCTACCCTGCCCTCAAATCGTGCTCTGCTCATCTGTTTATCCTATACCGTTGTATGTATGCCGGGCAGCGCCAGCGTTGCGCTGCCGGCGGTATGCAAGCCCTGGCGATTACTGCCACTGAAATCCACCGTCACGCCGGCGCCAGTTGCCCTTGTTTCGAGTCCGACAATCTCACCGCGCATCACCATCACGTCTCCAGGGAAGTTGGGCGCCAGCAAACTGAATGTGATTTTCTCCAGCCGGCTACCCGCCCCCGCCCAGTCGCTGAGATAGCGCGCCGACAGGCCGCTGGTGGTCAGAATATTCATAAAGATATCCGGCATGCCCGCGGCCTGTGCGGCGGGCAGGTTATGGTGTACCGGGATAAAGTCCTGGGTTGCAATTGCGCCGCCGACGATCAGCCTGTGCGTGATCGGCAGATGCAGTTGCGGCAGCGTATCACCTATCTGTAGCCGGGCAATATCGAGGTTGCCGAAGTCCGGCTGCCAGTCGGGAACAGCCCCGGCGGGCACCGCAACGTCCTCCACTGCCGATTCTTCCTGTGTCGGTGCTACCTGTACATCACCTTCCACGGCCGCCGGCTGGTATTGAAAATAGGTGATCAGGGCGTCCGCGAACAGGGTGTCATCCTGGGTGAGGTATTCCACACGCTCCGTCACGAAATAGCCGGTACCCAGTCGAGTCGACTTGCGGTCGCTGATGTTGACCACGCTGGTAAAGTGCCTGGCGCGCTCACCAATCCGCAGATAGTGATGAAAGCGAATATCGTAACTGACGGCGACATTGGCCTCGTAACCGATGGCGCGCATTTCATCAAACACCTGGTAGGGCGCCGCCGATGTGGAGCCCGGCGCGTAGTTGTCGTTGATGTCGCGCATGGTCCACATCTGCATCATCGCCGGCGGTGCAATCTGGTGAACACCGGGGTGATAGCTGGGATTGTTGTCTCCCATTGCAGAGCACCACTGCCAGATCTGCGTTGCACTGACCGGGTTGTGACTCAGGTAGGGACCGAGTCGCTTACCCTTCAGTGACTGCAATATTTGTGATTCTTGCTGGTACGCGTCCGTCATAGCGCTGCTCCGATCAACCGAGATTGGCCTGGCCGCCATCCAGCGCAATGCTCTGGCCATTGACATACGCGGAGGCGTCCGAGCACAGCATCGCGACAAATCGACCGATATCCGCCTCGCACTCGCCCACCCGCCGCTGCGGAATAGTGGCCACAAACGCCGCCGCCTCTTCCGGGCGATTTTCCATCCACCACTGCAGCCCGGGCGACTTTGCATGCGGCAGGATCACATTGCTGCGGATACCCTCTTCACCCCATTCACAGGCCGCCGCGCGGGTCAGCGCGCGGATCGCCTCCTTGGTGGCGGCATACGCGCCATAGCCGGTCATGTCCCAGCGCATTCCCGCGGAACTGGCCAAATTGATAATGCAACCATCACCGCGCAGATGTGGTCTACAGAGTTTCATCAAGCGGAATGTCGCCAGCGGCCCGGACTCCCATCCTGCGGCAAAGCTTTCGTCTGTCACTGCTTCCAGCGTACCCAGCGGCACCTCCTGCGCATTATTGACAAGAATCTGCAGGCCACCGAAGTGCTCAAGCACTTGCGCCACGCATTCTTCCATCGAAGGCAGGGACTTGACGTCGCAGACGATCGGCAGCGCCTCACCGCCCCGTTGTCGAATAAGATCACAGGTACTCTCCAGCTTTTCTCGCGTGCGCCCTGTCACTGCGACCCGGGCGCCCTCAGCGGCAAGCGCAAGCGCAATCCCCTGCCCCACGCCCTGTCCCGCACCGGTTACCAGCGCCGTTTTTGCTGTTAGCAGCATTTAATCTCTCCCGCATTTTTCACACTGAGGGACCAGTGTAGCCGGTATTCTCGGCCCCGGCTCCCTCGGGCCCAGGGCAAATTGGACTTGGTACAATGAAAAAAACCGCACCCTGACAGGACGCGGCATAAGAGACCCAAAGGGATTGGGAAGATGGGGCTCACGCCTGCTCAGGACTTGCTAGCAGCATGCGCCCCACCGTTTGATCAGTACTCGTAGGCCACTTCAATACCGAAGGTGCGCGGATCGCCGTAGTTTTGCGTGATCAGACCAAGATCATTACCAAAATTGATGCCATAGGTAGGATAGCTCTCGTCTGTCAGGTTCTTACCCCACAAGGTAAAGCGCATCATACCGTCACCCACTTCCACGTTCTCCAGACTCAGGCGCGCATCAATCAAGGTACGAGCATCCAGTTCCCGGTTTTCATATAGTACCGGCACCGTGGGGCCGTTTCGGCTGACGGCGACCAGCGCCGGATAGGCCGCCGATGCAAACCACTCATCCTGCCAGTTCAGATTGACATAACCGGTTACTTCGCCCAGGGAGGTACGCGCAAATACATAGTCGGCATACAGATTGAACTGGTTGTCGGGCGAACCACCGCGCTTCGCGAAATCCTTACCTATGAAGCAGTTGGTCGGATCAAGGGTGCCGCAGACATCGGGAAACTCATCGAAATCACCGTGAATATAGGCGTAGCTGACGCCTACGATCAGATCGTCAATGGGTGCCACCAGTACTTCCAGTTCCCCGCCCCAGCGCTCCGCTTTACCCGCGTTGTCAATATTGGTGGTGGGCGTACCGCCAACGGTTGCAATCGTGCTGACCTGCAAGTCATCGTAAGTGTAGGTATACAGCGCGGCATTCACACGCAGACGACTGTCCCACAACTCACTTTTTACGCCGATTTCATACTGGTCTATGGTCTCTTCCTCAAACGGCGCGCTGTCAAACGCTTCGCCGTTGAACCCGCCACTGCGGTAACCATTGCCATAGCGGAAGTAGGTATTGATTTCATCCGTCGCCTGGTAAGCCACAGTAAAGCTGCCGCTCACATTGTCGAACGACTTGTCGTTACTGGCCTGCATCGCCGGCGTTGGCGGCGTCAACGCACCGATCATCTCGGCATTATTCCAGTTAATGTCTTTATCTTCTTCCGTGTAGCGCAGACCCACAGTGAACGACAGGCGATCATCCAACCAGCCGGGGGTCCAGGTAGTTTGACCGTAGGCCGCCCAGGCCTCGGTGGTCATCTTGTAACGGGTCTCGCCCAGCGGCGCCAGCGGCACCAGCGCGGTGGATGAGCGCTTGTATTTTGCCGTGTCATCGAAATAGTACAGACCACCGACATATTCAAATTGATCGGTGGAGCCTATTATCTGAAACTCCTGCGAAAACTGGTCATAATCCGACACGCTGTCTTGCGAGAAGTGCAGTGCGCCGCCCTGTGCATCAATCTGGTTCCAGAACGCATCCAGGGGAATCGCCGGGTTCATAATGTCGACGCCATTAGTCGCACCGTAAATGCTGCCAAGAGTCAGGTGCGCCAGATCATTCCAGGCAGCGACACCGTTGGCGTCATTTCTGCTGTCAATAGAGTCTATGTCACCTCGAGCGGTGGTTTTACTGGTGCGATAGCCGGTGATTGACTTGAACGTAATGTCGTCCTTATCCCAGGCCAGTGTCAGCCCGTGCCCCTCACTGTCCACTTTAGAGCGCGGCGTGACATCAATGCCGCCACGATTGCGCCGACCCTCGCCTGCTGCAACGCTGTCCTCGTAGACGCTGATCGTCTTTTCCAGCGATGGCACCCAACGCTGGCCGATTCGCGGATCGGTGCCGGGCGCTGCCGCCCAGGCCTGCGCCTGTGCCAGCGTTCCTTTAAGAGCACCTATCCTGTCCGAGCCTGCCGCGCCCAGCGGGTTGAGGCCAACGACTGCGTCCAGATTATTGACCTCGTCCAACTGCGAGCCGTCATAGGCGTAATCGACCCGCAGATTCTCGGTAATATCCCAGGCCAGCCCCACACGCCACGCCTGTCGATCGAGGTCATTGAAATCATCGCCGTTGGTTGTGTTCTCGTAGAAGCCGTCCCGATCGCGCGTTTGCACGCCAAAGTTGGCCGCGAGCTGACCCGCGCCGACACCGACCTGTCCGATGGAGGGTGTATCCACATTGAGCTGGGCGCCGTAATAGTCGTGGTTGCCCACTGAACCGATAGCCCGCACACCAAACTCGCCACTGGGCTTGCGGGTGATGTAATTTACCGCACCGCCGGTGGCGTTGCGCCCATACAGCGTACCCTGTGGGCCGCGCAGTACTTCTATACGCTCCAGCTCCGCCACGTCGACGGATACACCGGTCATTTTCCCAAGGTAGACACCGTCCATATAAATGCCGACGGCAGGATCAAGTGACAGATTTGAAGGAGAGCCGCCGGCGACACCGCGAATTGACAAGCTGGTACTGCCACGGCTGCCCGGGGCCGTGAAGCCGCCGACACTGGGAATCTGGCCGAGCAGGTCAGCGACATTCGATATACCGCGCTGTTCAATATCTTTCTGGCTGAATGCGGTGATGGCTATGGGGACTTCCTGCAGACTTTCGGTGCGCTTCTCAGCCGTTACCACGACCTCCTCAAGCATTGTTCCCGACGGGGCCGGAGTTTGTGCCTGCGACGGCGCGACCATGGTCGAGACCAGCGCAGATACTGCGAGCGCCATTGGATGTACCGGTGAAAAATTTCGTAATGACATAGCCATCTCCGTCTTTATGTTTTGTTGGGCTGGAAGAACATTGAATGACCTCCCTTACACAACTGGATGATCAACTTGCGAAGTATGTTGAGATTCCAGAAAATTGGACACAACAAAGCAGACCAGATTTATGAACAAATCGGTTCAGTTGTGGATCATCGGGATCAGTGGCGCTTTGTTGCAGAGGCAGGCCTGCCGGTATCGCTTGAAAAATATTCTGCGCAGCAAGCACAGACAAGAAAACACGAACGTAAATGTCTATGGATTTGGTTCAAAAGGTTCTGTGCGATTTGCTGGCACCGCCTATTATAAAATCCTCACACTTCGATCTTCTGAGCCAACACCATGTCACATCGTCACCCTCACCTGCTAGCAGCGGGCCGCATCGGCGGGATGGATCTTCGCAATCGCATCGTGATGGCGGCGATGGGAACCAACTTCGCGGCACCGGATGGACACTGCACCGAGCAACTGATCGCCTACTACGAGGCTCGCGCCAGGGGTGGCGCCGGACTGCTGGTGCTGGAGACTTCTGCCGCATTCTGGCCCAGCGGTGCGAGCATGCCCAATACCATCGCCTTCTCAGACGACAGCTTCCTTCCCGGCCTTGGTGAACTGACCCGGCGCGTGCACCAACACGGCGCCAGGATTGTGGCGCAACTCAACCACAGCGGAAAGATGGCCCAGGAAGACACGGCGGCGGGACGCCCAATTCCGGTACCTTCTGCAATCAAACCCTCCCGCAGCGATATGTTTAACGTGCTGACCAGGGACGAGATCGCCACTTTCATCAAGGGCGCGGGCCCTGATGGTCGCGGCCCCAAATACTTCGAAATGACGCCCGGTGATATAGCCGCAACCGTGGCCGGTTTTGCGCAGGCGGCCGTGCGTGCCCGACAGGCGGGATTTGACGGTATTGAACTGCACGCCGGACACGGCTATCTACTGGCCAACTTTCTTTCGCCGTACACTAACCGGCGCACGGACCAGTACGGCGGTTCGGTTGAAAACCGTGCTCGCTTCCTGCAGGAGACAATTGCCGCAGTGCGAGCCGCTACCGCGCCCGATTTCCCTATCCTGGTGCGCCTGGATGCCTATGAATACCGCATCGACAACGGGATCAGGCTGGCGGACTGCGTCGCGACTGCCAGCTTGTGTGAGCAGGCAGGCGCTGACGCCATTGATGTCAGTGCCTATGGCAACGTCGCACACTCTATCGCGTTCACTGAAGCACCGCTGGTGCACGAGCCTGGCGGATTCATTGATTTCGCAAAAGCAGTAAAGCAGTCGATCTCCATTCCGGTGATCGCGGTGGGCAGAATTGAACCCGACGCGGGAGAATCCGGCATTGCCGCCGGTCACTTTGATTATCTGGCCATGGGCAGAAAACTGCTGGCCGACCCCGATCTGCCCAACAAACTGCTGGCAGGGCAGGAAAAGTCAGTAAAACCCTGTATCTACTGCTATATCTGCGTGAGCCAGATATTCATCAACAAGTCGGTATGCTGCGCGGTGAATCACAATACCGGCCGCGAACATGAGGGGGATATACTGGCGCGCACAGGTACGCCGCAAAAAATGCTGGTAATCGGCGGTGGCCCGGGTGGTATGGAGTGTGCTCGCCTGCTGGCAGAAAAAGGCCATCAGGTGAGCCTTTGGGAAAAGGATGCCGACCTCGGCGGAACGGCCAGGATCGCTGGACTGGCCTACGAACCCAACGAGACACTGGTACATTACCTGGCCAACGCGGTACGCGCTCTGCCCATCTCGATACAGCTTCGCACCACCGCCAATCGCGAGAATATCGCCGCACTGAACCCCGACCATATTATTCTTGCCACCGGCGCGCAGCGCGTTGCCCCGGACATTCCAGGCAAGGCTCAGCGTCACGTGTTCGATGGCGACGAACTGCGCGGCATTCTGTTCGGTAGCAATCAGGCAGCAATCGCAAAATTGTCAGTGCTGCAGCGGCTGATTCTGAAGACCGGACGTGTGAGCCAGCTGTTGCGCCACATCGGGCTGATGCGATTGCTCAGCAAGCTTTGGATGCCTATTGCCAACGAGGTCGTCATTATTGGCGGCGGTCTGGTCGGCCTGGAACTTGCGGAGTACCTGGTAGAGCGCAACCGCACAGTGACGGTGCTGGAACCCGGGCCGGCGTTCGGGCCCGAACTCGCTATCGTCCGCAGGGCACGTGTCCTGCATCTGCTGCAGGCACACGGTGCAGTACTGCATAAATCTGTGGAAAGTATCGAAATAGGCAAACAGGCGGTCAGTTTTTCACTGGCAGGAGACAGGCGCGAACAAGCCTGCGGGCAGGTCATAATAGCGATGGGCGCCCAACCAGACGACAGTCTGTCGAAACAGTTATCCGACAGCAGCGCGCAGATTCATCAAATTGGTGATTGCCGCAGGATCGGCTATATCGATGGTGCAATTCTGGATGCACGGCAACTGGTACAACGTTTGGAAACGACGCCCTGAGCCCGGATCTGCGGCGCAGCGTTTTCTGGCAGACGAGCTTTGGCAGTATCGCCGCGCACAGTGCGAACCGGTTCAGTTCCTGCCCAATGCCTGCACCCTGTCTTTGTAGGCCTTTGGGGTAAAGCCGGTCCAGCCCTTGAAAGAACGCACAAATGAACTGGGTTCAGTGAAACCCAACAACTCTGCGAGGTCCGCCACACGCGCATCCTCATGCAGCAGCTTGTCTATAGCCACCTCACAGCGCACTTCATCCTTGATCGCCTGATAGCTGGTATCCTCAGCCTGTAAACGCCGTCTCAGGCTCGACTCCGACATATAGAGCATGGCGGCCACGTCGGCAAACGACGGCATACCGCTGGATAGATCGATACTCAGCAGGGACTTGATCGCCGCACTGGTACTGAGGGGAACCCGGCCCATCGCAATCACATGATAGACACTGTTCTTGAGGAAATCGCGCAGCGACTCGGGCGTGTGAACAACCCGGCGATCCAGCAAGGCTCGATCAAAGCTGAACGTATTTTCTCCCGCATCGAAATACACGGGGCCGTTGATCGTTCGAGCCAGACTGTCGCGGTACTCGCGATTGACAAACGGAGCATCGATACGCAGTTCGACAGCGCTCAGCACCTGCCCTATCAACCAACCGCACAGCGCATTCCAAACAATCAGCCCTGACGATCGTGCAGCGGAAATACCAGAGTCGAACCGGTCCCAGTCCTCTGGTATCAGCACCTCAGTCGCTTGCGCGATATCAATCTCGTAGCTCAGCTTGGCCGAGTCTGAGGCGGGATCCTCCAACAAACGCATACGATAGTGATTCAGAGGGTATAGCAGCGCATCCAGACGCTCCGCCAGTCGCAGTGCCTCTCTCAAGGTGCGCCCGCCGATCATGCAATGACACATTAATTCAAAGGTCTCACTTCCGAGACCGGCTGCCCAGGGCAGACGCCCTTCCAACTCTTGCATTTTGACCGCTGCAGCCTTGTACAAGCGGGAATAGTGTATCGCCGGCAGCGCGTGCTCCGGATCCAGGGCGGCTATACGATCAATTCTCAGCTCAACCGTCGCAGCCAATGCGGGCGCATCGATGCCGATTCGCTCCACGTAATCGAGGAGGCGCTGAAACTTCTTTGCGGATACCGTAATTTCGGTCATCG
>CAXBLZ010000032.1:0-36475 GCA_963976735.1 uncultured Halioglobus sp. | reverse complement strand
GTGTCCATTTCACGCCAGTGATTGAAGTGCGCCATCACCGCGACATGTTTGCCGGCCTTGACCAGTTGCGAGAGCAACTCCAGCAGTTCAGGTGCATCGCTGTCGCTGACAAATCGCTGTGGCCAGAATGTCAGTGCCTTGGTGCCGATGCGGATCGTCCTGATATGTTCAAACCTCTGTTCTGCCAGCGGTTTCAGCAATGCGGCCAAATGACGGGTCTTCATCACCATCGGATCGCCGCCGGTTACCAGCAGATCGGTGACATCGGGTTGTTCCAGCAGGTACTTGTGAAGTTCTGATGTGTCGGTGGACGCCATGCGCAGGTTTTCGTCACCCACGAACTGCGCCCAGCGAAAACAGAATGTGCAATAGCTGTGGCATGTTTGGCCCTGGGTCGGGAAAAACAGCACCGTCTCACGGTACTTGTGTTGCAAGCCGTTCAAGCGCTTGCCGTCGCTGTCCAGCGGCACGTTCATTTCCAACTGTCCGCTGGGCTGGGGGTTGAGTTCCGCGCGTAGCGTGGTGGCCAGCGATTGGATCTGCGCGCGCGGCGCATTCTCTTGCATCAGTTGTGCCATTTGCTGGTACAGCTTTGGCGGCAGCATATCTTTCTGGGGGAAGGTGAGCTGGTACAGCGGATCGTTTGGCACGTCTGACCAGTCAATCAGGTTTTCGATCACGTATTGGTTCACGCGAAATGGCAGTATCGAAGACACCACTTTCATCTCAAACAGTACAGACTCGGGCAGTGCCTGTAGCTGCGCAATCCTGTCAATATCTTTATGCGTATAGACTTTGAACTGAGGCAGGGCATTATTGGTGGGTATGACGACGTCACCTCGAGATTCGTCAAACACTGAAATCTGGTTCATACCTCTTCCTGTCCACTGACCAATGCGAATATCGCTGCGCGTTCCCGCACGTGGCGGTTGGCGATAGCCTTACGAGAGGCTAACCAACAGAGCCAGTTCAGGAACCACCACTGAGCATTACCGCAAAAAGTTGGGTGTCGAAGAGGCCCGGGTTGGACGTCCTGGACACACGAGAATAAATCTAGCGCGATCGTTGCAATGTACCTTTTCGCAGAATATGCTCTCAGAATACAGCAATACCGCAATGGTAGGTCAGAGTCGACTAATTTTCTACCAGATTCCCAACAATCTTCCGGTTTGCGATGTGGCGCACATAATAAAAAGTTCACTGGTATTTATTTCGCACAGGCCAAAATATAGTGTGGTTCCCTGGCACATGGAGCATGTCCGACGTGTCCCCCGGGTAAACGTGTTTACGATCATTTGGAGGAAGTAATCTGTGGAAGCCTTGGACCTGGCAAAAAAGGTGATTGCGACAAATCTGCAGTTGGAACAGGATCAACTGGAGGCGGATACCGAAATTCTGGGCAACTTCCCGCAGTTTAATTCACTCACGATTGTGGGTGTCATCGGCTCGATCGAGGACGAACTGGATTGCGTGATCGATGACGAGGATATCACCACGGACATTTTCACGACGGTCGGGGATCTGGCGACATTCATCGAAAGCCTCAGCAATTGATTATGCGTTTGGGCATGGAATGCCAATAGTCTTTATCCGGGGAATTTTGGGAATCTGAATAGTGAATAAGGTTTGGAGCTGGCGATGAAGGTTCGGCGTGTAAGACTGTTACATGATCTGGTCTATTCCATGGCGGAGCAAAACCCTGAACTGCCCGCGCTGTTATACAAGAAGGAAACCTTGTCATTCAAGCAGTTGGCCGATGAGGTCGAGCGTTTCTCAGAGACTATTTGTGGCCTGGGCCTAGGCTTGAATGAACGTGTCGCGATCTATCTCCCCAAACAGTTGGAGGTGGCCATCGGTGTGTTCGGCGCGGCCGCCGCTGGTGGCGTGGCGGTACCTGTCAACCCAATGCTCAAGGCACAGCAGGTTTCGCATATTCTCCGCGACTGCAATGTCCGTGTCTTGATCACCTCGCCGAGTCGTGCAAAACAACTGCAGGAGATTCTCCCGGACTGCCACGATCTCAATTTTCTGGTGCTCACGGGGTCTTCCAGCGAGCCGCCACAGTTTCCCGGAGTGACGACGCTGTCCTGGCAGGACCTGATGAACACGCCGGGAAAAAGACCGCCCGGGCGTATCGATTCCGATATGGCGGCCATCCTGTACACCTCGGGTAGTACCGGGTCACCCAAAGGTGTGGTGCTGTCCCACTTGAATATGGTGGCGGCGGCCGACAGTTCCTCGGAGTTTCTGCAGTTGACCAAAAGCGACCGCCTGCTGGCCGTGCTGCCACTCAGTTTTGACTATGGCCTGAGCCAGCTGACGACTGCGTATTTCGTCGGTGCATCGGTGGTGCTGATGGACTATCTGCTGCCCAAAGAGGTTGTGTCGGCGGTTGTGAAACACGGGGTCACCGGCATCTCGGCTGTGCCGCCCATCTGGAACCAGCTGTCTGTGCTCGATTGGCCGGAGAGTGCGGTGAAATCGATGCGCTATATAACGACGTCCGGTGGTGCCGCCAGGCGAGCCACACTGGATCGCCTGCGCGTCAAGTTACCCAATACCGCAATATTCCAGATGTATGGGCTGACAGAGGCATTCCGCTCCGCCTTCCTGCCACCGGCGGAGATCGATGAACGGCCGGGCAGTGTCGGCAAGGCGCTGCCTAACGTAGAGTTGATGATCGTGCGCGAGGACGGTTCGCGGTGTGCCCCCGACGAACCGGGTGAACTGGTACACCGGGGCTCCCTGGTGGCGATGGGTTACTGGAACGATCTCGAGCGCACGGCACAGCGATTTCGCCCAGCGCCGGGACAGCCTGCGGGCATTCCCCTGCCAGAGCTGGCGGTGTGGTCGGGTGACCAGATGCGCATGGACGCCGACGGCTATTTGTATTTTGAGAGTCGCCGCGACGAAATGATAAAGACCTCCGGATACCGGGTCAGCCCGACCGAGGTGGAAGAAATCATTTTCGCTTCAGGGCTGGCGGCAGAGGCCGTGGCGCTGGGTGTCGCTCACCCCGAGTTGGGCCAGGCCATTGTCCTGCTGGTGCACCCCGCGAACGACGGAGTTGATGTCGCGGCAATCCTCGAGTTGTGCCGCAAGGAGATGCCAACCTATATGGTTCCTGAGCACATTGAGCTGTGCAGTGACCTGCCGAGAAACCCGAACGGCAAAATTGATCGGGCGCAAATCACGGTGCAGTACAAAGCGCACTTCAGCACAGCCGCAGGTTAACCCGGCCAGTCCGGTTTGTCTCACGCGCGGCGTGAGGCGGTTGGCGGGCTCTGTGCTGGCTGGGTTAGTACGACCACACCATGTCGTTCACTTTATTGTGGACTTTTCGTCCGATCGCGTAGAAGGAAGGCATTTCGATATACGGGTGCTGTGCTTCGGACTGGATCCAGTTCTGGTGTTGTTCCGAAAAATCCGCCGACACAAAATCCTGCGAGTTGCTGTGGATGAACGCGCACAGTTTCTGCAGTCGCTGCTGGTTAACCCGGTTGCGCGTCAGCTTGTTGTAGCGAAAGTCACTTTTTTTCACATACTCGAACGGGTGGGTCAGAATGACCACATTCTCGACACCGGCCCGCCGCGCTTTCCACAACAGGTGTTTCATTTCTGGCCAGGAACAGCTGGTGATCTGCAGTGATTTTTTGTGCCGCTTGCCTGCCAGGTTTAAATCCTGGTAGGAAAACACCGGAAGCTCCATCACGCCGTGAATGCGGTGGCGGCCAGAGTCATGGCACAGCCAGGCCTCGCGAGGTTGGTAGACACCCATAGCGATATTCGAACTCAGCGGAACACCCAGTTCGGTCATCACCCTGTAGACGTTGTCATCGGCGCGCAGGCTGCCGGTGCGAATAGCCAGAGGGCGGTGCCCGACCCAGCGCTCGAATACATCGATACAGGTGCTGAAAACCCGTTTCAGCTCTTCGAAGCTGCGGCCGGCGCAGTCGTCGTGGCGAGGGAAAACACCGTGTGCCGGGTCCTGGTTAAAACTGAGCCAAACGGGGTGCACGTGGAGTTGGATATCCTGCCCGGCTGCCTGCAGCCGTTTGATCACGCCCTGCATCGGTTCATCGCCAAAGAAGAAGTAGTTGGCGCATTCGACAAAGAATGAGGCCTTGATCTGGTAGTGTGCAAAGGTATCCAGCATAAAACCGAGTGCTTGTTCCCTGCCGTCGACGACGCCGTAAACCGCAGGTTCGGCAACGGGCTGGTTGTTGGCCGGGTCCTCAAAATGGCCAGCAATACTGAACTCGGTATCAATTGAGATACTGATCTGTGTAGGTCGGCCTTCAGTCACCTTCATACCCGGTTCACCTGCATGCTAGGGGTCGTACAGCGTGAAGCCGCGCGCGGCCGCCGCCACCAGGGCGTCGGTGACCTCGTCAGCACGTGCCATAAACATTGGGCAGTTGTGAAAACGCCATTCCACCAGCTTCTCGCCTGACATTATCTCGCGCAGCTTCCAGATATTGAACGTCCACTGCTGCTGCACACCGCCCAGCTCCATTGAGGTCTCTTCCTGCTTGTCTACGATGGTAACAGGCATTGTGGGCAAAACGGTCTGCGGTGCTGGCCAGTCCGCTACCAGGCTCTCAACGTGGTGAACTTGCGTCATCACCTGGAAGGTCTTGCCGATACCGATAATCTGCGCCTTGTGCTGCGCCATAAAATCGAACGGTGTGCCCCGGCCCATGCCGCTGGGGGCGTTCTCATGGCCTGCGATCAACTGCTGAGCGAGAGGGCCGAGAGCGGCCACGCGATACGCCGGGTGGCGACTTTGCACGACACCGCGGGAGCGGCGGAACAACTCCGTCAACAGCCCCATCTGTGACGGTGTGCGACGCAGGTCGAAGCGAGGTTTCTTTTTCAGCGTCTCGCGCGTGCCTTCACCGTTCTCGCCAAAATTGAAGGCGGGCATCACCAGTGTGCGATCCGGTCCGCAGTAGTCGATAAGGGCTTGCAGGAGTTCCATCGCACTCCCGGTGTACATCGGGTGGAGGTTGTTGACAGAACTGTGCACCATCAGGATCTGCCAGTCATCATCCAGATGGCGGTCGATCTCGGCAATCAGCTCGCTGGTGGTAAACGTGCCGTGGATCAGGCGTAAAAGCGGGCTGGCCTTTTTCTTGAGCCTGAAGTAGGCGGAGCGCACTTTCAGGAAATACTCGCGCGGGAGGATCTTGAGAAGAACCGATGAGAGTTTTTCGACCACTGGCGTCATCGTGACGCTACGCTACATTTTCCGAGGCGAGGTATTGCAGAATGGCCGGTACACTGTCGAGTTCGGCAAAGTCCTCCACGTCCATGTAGAGATCGAAAGCCTGCTCCAGCGCCACCATGATATGCACATGGCCGAGCGAGTCCCACTCTTCGATGTCCTCCATGGTGGCGTCCTCGCTTATCGCATCAGCCGGTATTTCCAGCGCCGCGGCCATAATGTCCTGCAACTGTGTAAATGCGCTCATCCTAAACAGGTCCTTCAATAATGATCGGAAAATCCTTGCCGGGTTCACTGGCGTCGCTATCGCTGAGGCGGCGGGCATAGACGCCACTCTCCGCTGCCTCAAACCCACTATCCGGCAGAAAGTGCTGCACCAGAATATTCTTGCGGGTCGGGATGTACTCGGCGGTCAGCCCGCGCACACCGGCGCTCACGAGGTCACCTACGATTGTACTGAGAAATGCCTGTTCTGCCATCCGGCCTATCACGCGGCAGGACATCAGGAAGGTGTCGAGCCGGGCCTGGTTATCCTCGGTGCGCTCTACAATCGCCAGCCCGACTATCCCGCTGTTGCCGAAGTTGTCCTCCAGCGAGAAGTGGTACACGCAGAATTCGTCAGCGCCGATCATGCCGGCGATATCCTTTTCACTGTAGCGGCGCGTCGTCAGATTGAACTGGTTGGTCTTCTGCGTAAGCTGTGCGAGGCGGGGGACGGCTGAAGAGTCGTCCAGCCGCACTGTCATCTTCATGTTCAGCGATTTCAGGTAATCCTCGATGCTGCCGCCCGTGTCGCTCAACTGCTCGAGTTGTGTTTTGCGCAGACGCTCCTGCGCGTACATTGCGGTCTTCTGCAGATCCTCCGCTGTCAGCGAGACAATCTCCAGTCGCGCCAGTGCATCCAGGCAGGACGGAATTTCAGTGGCGCGGGCGGGCACCTGGATAACATCGACTTCCGGCAGGCTGTGCTTTACGGCGGAGCACTCGTAATCGCTGTCATCGACAAAAATGAAGGAATCCAGCCCCAGGTTCAGTTCCTCTGCGATGGCGCGCAGATTGTCCGGCTTGGGCTGCCAGTTCACGCGCTGCGCCGCGAAATGCTCGTTCTTCAGCAGTTGGTGTGGGTGATTCAGGAGTACTTCATTCAGGTCATCGGGATTGTTCTTGCTGCAAAGAGCGAGGATGAAGCCGCGCTGCTGCAGGCTCAACAAGCGCTTCTGGAAATCCACGAAGGCGCGCCCCGGATACTCCTGCCCGAGTGCGATGCCGTTCATACCGTCCTCGCCGATCACGCCACCCCACAGGGTGTTGTCCGCATCGACCACAATGACTTTGGCCCTGGTGCGGTAAATGCTTGCCGCCAGCGTGGTGACGGCATTGGCGACCGCCAGCGCGCCGTCTGCCGCGTACGGAAATACGGATGAGTACCACAGGCGCGGGTCGAAGAAATTGTCGCGACCGCACTGCATCAGCAGTTGGTCCAGATCGAGGTAGCTGACGCCGCTGAACGCCTCGCGCAGCTCACGGGTGATATCGCCCTTGATCTGGTTCCACCACTGGTATTCAGACTGCTCTGACATCACATCGTAAAGGCCGAGCCCCGGCGGGGGCTGGCCCGGCAGTACGGTGACGATGATATGGCCGGCCACGGTATCGCGGAACTGACGAATCAAGCCGCTCAGGGATTGTATGGCCTGCTCCTGTATCTCCTGTCTATCGGCCGTCTGGATGCAGGCCGCGGGTGCCTGGAAGGCCGGATGCAGGTCCTCCCTGGTCAGCAGCAGCAGGGTCACATCGGGGGCGTGTCTGGATAGCCCCGACTGGCGGCTGGCCTCCTGCACAGTTGTGCCGTAGGGCGCATGGTATATATCGAGGCTGAGTTCGTTTAGTGCGGCGGTAAAGTGCAACCACGGGTCGAGCAACTCGCTGGTATAGGTGTGCACAATGCCCAGGCGAACTGCTTTGACCGCACCCAGCGACGCGAGATGCTGTCGCAACTTGCCGGCCTGTTGCTGTGAGGGTACCAGGGAGCGCAAGGCCAGTTGGCTCTTGATATCCTGCGCGGACTGCAGCGCCAGCAGCTTCTCGAGTTGGGTGTCAGTAATTTTCATTGTGGATCAGTGACAAATGGCCAGATCTTCGCTTCAGGAGGTTGGTTGTATTCGACGCACGCAATTACCACCGCGTTTCCCTGTTGTTTCCTGTGGCAGAGCTTACACCGGTGGTGGGGAACCTGATAACAACCCTTCCCAGACTGTGAATTGACTCTCAAAAGCATTGGTGCTGCCTAGTGTGCTGTGCGATTCTAGCATAGAATTTTTCGCTGGAATTCGCACAGGCGCGCATAATGTCCCGGGCATTCTCTATCTATCTTGACGCGATAAGATTTCTCGCGGCGCTGCTGGTCCTCTTCTACCACGCCAACTGGATCTATCGGCCCGGTATACTGTTTACCAGCCTCGGCCATGAAGCCGTGGTCATTTTTTTCGTGCTGTCCGGTTTTGTCATTGCCTACGTCGCCGAGACGCGCGAAACCGACTTTCGCGGTTTTATGGTGGCCAGGGGCGCCAGGATTTTTTCCGTCGCCATCCCTGCCATCATTTTGACAGCCGGGCTCGACTACGCCGGGTTCCAGATTCAGGATGCGGCCTATCCGGAGGGGTATCGCGCCTGGGATTATCCCGCCATCCGCGTGATCACCAGCAGCCTGTTCCTGAATGAAATCTGGATGCTGGGGATCCAGCTCTTCACCAACGTGCCGTACTGGTCGCTGAATTACGAGGTCTGGTACTACGTGTTGTTCGGCATCCTGTTTTTTTTTGAAGGGCGCAGGCGCTGGATTGTGTTCGGGCTGTTGTGCCTTTTCCTGGGGCCAAAAATTGTACTGTTGATGCCGGTGTGGTGGATGGGTGTCTGGGTATACCGCTCACAGTATCTGGCGAATCTTTCCAGACCCGCCGCGTGGTTGTGCCTGCTGCTGTCACTGCTCGGCGGCTACTGGTATGTCCACGTCAATATGGGGCAGTGGGGTTGGGACTACCTGAAGCAATTGATGGGCCCCGATTGGCATCTGCAGCTGTCGTTCAGCCGCCAGTTCATCAGCGATTACTACCTCGGTGCGATCCTGTCACTGCACTTTGTCGGCCTGCGCGTGTTGCTGGCGCGGGTCGAGGACCTGCCGCAGCGGGTGACTGCGACAATTCGCTACCTGGCCGGGGCGACCTTCTCGATCTACCTGTTTCACCAGCCTCTGCTGTGGTTTTACAATGCGGTATTCTTTTCCGTGGAGGAGGGGATACCCCGCTACCTGTTGGTGGTGCCGTTTACGCTGGTGACCGTGTTTATCCTCTCTACATTCACAGAGAAAAAGAAACACCTGTGGAAGCGTTGGGTGGAGCAGGGGCTGCAGTTGCTCGAGCGCACCGGCGCCCGGTTTCGCCAATCGTTCGCGCGCTAGCCCAAAGCCGTGTTCTGCATGGCGGAGGTCTGCCGCAGCTGATCGATAATGACTGTCAGCGTCTGTTGCTCGTCGCTATTTCTGATGCTGCTGGTCTGGTCCGTGTATAACCTCGGTAACCGTGGTGCGACCACCGTGCAGTGACGGTGGTTTTTCTCAAAGCAGCGGGCATAGGCCTCGGCGGCACTCTTGGCGGCAATATACTCGTCAAAGCCCTTGATGTTCTGCTCCAGAAAGACACTCGAGGGAATAAATACCTGCAGTTCACGGCTGTTGTCGCGATGCTGCATCACCTGCTGCAGTAGCATCGCCAGTCCGTCAATATAGAAATCACAGTAGCGTGTAAACAATGGGCGATCCCAGCGTTTGCCGTCGCTCTTGCTGATTGTCGGTGACGCCAGGTAGTAGATGTGGGTCACCGAGGCGCAGAAGTCCTGCAGTTCCTTGCCGAGCGTACCCTCAAGTACGTTGTAGGGCGAAACTGCCGGCATTGCCCGGTTCTGGCCAATATCGTCAGCGACCGCCAAAGCGTCGTCCCTGCCCGCAGCATAGGTGATCATCATCTGCGCTCCGCCCGCCGCGAGCACCTTGCTGATCACCTCGCCAAGCCCCCGGGAGCCGCCGATCACAAGCGCTTTCTGCTGGCAGAACTCATCGCCAGAAACCAGCGTCGCGATCTGGTCAAATGTGGCCTGGCGCACGGGTGGTGGCCGAAAGAAGGCCTCGATCCTGCCCTGTACCCCCGTGCACAGCAGTTCCAGCTCGACCCTGTCAATGCGGGGATCTGTGCTCAGTGCCCGGTACACCAGTGATGCGTTTTCTCTCGCGGCCGTGCCCGTTGCCGGCGCCTGGAAATCGATCTCCAGCCTGGCGAAGACTGAATGCAAGCCCGGGCACTTCATGCCGACGATGCGTGTGCTGGCGAGCAGCACAGCCAGTTGTGCGGGGGCCAAATGCCTGGTGGCATTCGGAAACAGTGATGTCATCAGCGCCTCGTTCCAGCCAAGTGCTACCGAGCCCGACACACCGTTGCAATCCTCGATCCTGAGGTCCAGAGGCAGCTCCTGGTCGGCATCGCAGGCACTGAGCCTGGCCGAACTCGACGGGGAGGGCGCAGGACTCTGCGCAAACTCGATATCGATGACCTGGCACCGGGTGCCATCCGCGTACAGCTCAATCCGGGTCACGCCATCGGTGGTTTGTTCAAACGCCTCAAGTTCCTGGCCCTGAGTCGCCGGCTTGTTGTACTTCACCTTGATGCTGGCCAGAGTCGAGCGGGAGCCCCGCCGCCGTAGCAGCAGATCGAGGGCCCTGATAGTGCCACACACCCCGTGAATCAGGGTGTGGCCAAATCGCGTACGCCTGGCGGCGACCGGGTCAAGGTGGAGTGGGTTGTAGTCGCCGGAGGCGCGCGCGAAGTCCAGGGATTCCTGCGGCGTAATGGAGAATTTGCCCAAGCTGTTCATACCGTCCTCATGGGTTTTTGTTGCTGCCAGCGCAGATTGTCATAACCTAACGACAGCCCGTCGTTAATCCCCCCGCAGAGAGGGTGGCGCTTCACCGAAAAATGTTATCCAATACTGCGTTCAGATCGAGACACGATGGTATCCTGTTGCATTGACCGGCAGTGATACAACACGTTAATGGTAAAGGAGAAGTTGGATGAGTATACCGGTATTTGTCAGCATTGACCCCAAGTCGACAACGACACTTGGCGGAAACCCCATCGAGGGGCGGCTGATGGGAGATGAGATCGGCGTTGCCGTGAGGGTCGATAATGAGAGGGCAACACTCACCGAGCCGTTCAATAATGTGGAGGTCTCCATGGCGGCTATCGGCCTCAACGGTATCAATGTCATCGTCAACGGCCAGCATGTTCACGTGGTGGGCAATTACGAACCGGACAATATTACCTTCCGTTGCTCCGCATCCCTCGGTGAGACGACAGCGATTTGTAACAGTGCAAGATTGAGCCGCAATGGGGAGACTGTTCGCAGCTAGCCGAGACCTGAATGCTCCCCGTGCAGAAGCGCGCCGCCGGCTGCATCAGGCGACGGCGACGAGGTTTTTCCCAAGCTGCTCTGCGGTCCAATTCAGCTCGTATTGTCATAGGTACAGTCCACATGACCTGCACTGAAAGGCCAAGCTCACAGGGATCGTTTAAAAGGTGACCATTATCCGGCTTTCGGATAGAAACGCATGATTGAACGCCCGTTATAGTCATTGACAATAACCATGCCAGTGTTGCCAACGGAAAGGTCGCCGCTGATAAGTTTACCGATTCGAGCACGCTCCGGATCACGAGCTTCTTCCAGCCCGGAGTAAAGCGCGCCAGGTGTCCACGCACTGAAATTGATGTACCCGAATTCTGTATATCCTCCGAAATAGAGCCGGTCTCCGTGTAAATCAATTTCTTTAATCAATTGGGTCGCGTGTATTTCTTCCATGCAAGGGTTGTCCCCGCCTCCCGTGTCTTTGCATGCATACGTCTGGCTCGCAAGGTCCATTGCCAAAGCTGTTTTGTCAAGCTTGACGATGTCACCGTCAAAGAACTCGGTGAAATACACGTGATCCCCCTCAACCAAAAACTGCCAGGGCCCACTGCCAAGAAATGAAGCTACGGTTCCAGGCGTGACAGAGGGTGGGTCAGTATCCAACACATCCACTTGCTCAGTCGCTATATCAACGCGGGCAATGTTTGAGCTGTTGTACCCGGCGACCCATACAGCATCAACGTCAGCTTTAGCATGGGCTGCAAAAGCCAGTTTCCGGCCAGATCCGTCTGAGTCTTCCAGGGATATTGTATGTATACAGCCGCTATCGCCAGGGCTGGCGCAGTATTGCGTTGTAGCAGATGCAATTGAAGCCGGATCTGAGTAATCAATAAAGTTCTCGCAACTTAGCTCGTTAGGGTCGAACCATGCTAGTACAGGTGCAACATCCAGCTTCGCACGCCCCTCAACATACCAGATGCGACCGTTCGTCTCGTCCCAATCTATACCGATCACGCCCGCGTTGTTCGTTGGCACGTGGTAAACACAGAATCGATCATCCTGGAGTGTTGCGGCGGAGTCTGTTGCGGCCCTATCAAAGCGAATCAACCTGTTCCAATTATCATTGGTTCCAGGGACAGCGTGGTCACTCCCGCCATTGACAGACCAGATGTAATCACCCGCTTCGATAAGGTATTCCTGTTTAGTCAACGACGATTTGCCGAACGATGCCTGATCAAAAGGCTTTACGGGTTCCAACCGATCCGGAACCGGACCTGGATCACTTGGAATAGTAAGTAACGGCGTGGCGAGTACAGAGATCACCTCACTCGCGTTAATACCGGTAATGTGAGTGAGACCTCCGTCGGAAAATTCACCACCGGACCAAATTGAGCCATCGCTAGCTACAAGCAGAGGCATGGTCGCTCCGAGTCGCACGTGGCTTGTATCCGGCAGGTCATGACGAGCGGGGAAGAAATGATGGAAATCCTGTTTCCAGTGGCGGCGCTCAAAGTTGTCGTTGCTAACCACTATTTGCGCTCTAGGCGGAGCGGCCGTTTGCTGCACCATTAAAACGTCTCCGGCGTTGACGTGCTGACCCACTTGAAAATTCGGCTCGGCCTCGGTGATATTCCCAACGCCAGATGCTAACACTGGAACCTGTGTTGTGCTGTTGTCCAACTGAATGAGCGCAAGCTGATCGCCCACTGAGGCCCCTGCAAGCCCATAGGCGAGGAAGATCGAGAGTTGATTCTCAATCGCTACAACATGGCCGGACACCGGTGAGACAACGTCCTCCGTATTTGCGCAATCTGCCGGTGTGGATATGCACGATTCAAGACTAATGTCATGAATGCCAATCGGCAAATTGGTAAACGTGTGACTGAACGCAGTGGTAGTTTGTACGCCACCCAGCAACGATGGCGCTGTCAACACAGTGCTATCCCCTGTGTTATCCCAGGAAAGCGTCACGCTACCGCCTGGTGCAGCAAAGTGACGTTCCGGCCCAGTAAAACGAGCGCTTCCAATAATAATGGGATTTCTAGAGCGTGAGCTGCAAAAATCGCGACTCATGGCTGGTTTCGCGCCACTCATGTCAACGCAGGTAAAATAGCCTATCGCGTGCTCGCCCTCGCCAAGTGTATCTTCGAGGTACTGGGCGGTAAATGTATGGCTGTTTTGTCCGGTCACTTCAATCGATGGCTGACCTGGTGGGCGAATCAGCATAAACTCATCGGCTGCCAACGCTGGCCAGGTCACCGTTTGGTCACTAATGTTTACGGGATAGAGTGAGTTCGCAGGGGAGGTAATAACCGGTGAAGTTGGAGCCGGCACATTTAATTCATAGACTTTTGTTACCTTACCGGCAGCAGTGGGTAACTCCAGCACATAGCGGTGAAGCCCGGGACGCACACGAAACGTCAACCCGTCGGTATTGTCATGCTCCGCTCGATACCCAACGTTTCTGTGGTGCTCGCCGGTAACTGGATCGTGGAATTCACCGTAAATATGTACTGGTTCACCAACTGTTCCGCCACTGGTCTCCCATGTCAAGGTCACTATATTGCGCGCCGACAAAACCGCTGAGAATTGCTCAATTTCCGTAGGGGGTGACGTCCGAAACGTTTTTACAAGATCGCACAAGAATTCACTATCAACTGATTCCCTACCGCAAAGACGAAATTCATAGTGCGTGTCCGACTCTAGTCCGGTGATATCGGCATAAACCGGCCAGCTTGATTTTTGCGGTATACCTCGAAATTCGAATTGTGTGGTCGAGACAGCCCATTCAGCGCCTGCGTCGCGCTGCCAGTATTCGAAGTAGATATCACAGTCACCCGTTTCACAGGTTAGTGTACCCCGCAACCTTGCACCGTCTGGCGTAATATCAGTCGCATCGTTGGTTTCAACAATGCAGCTACTCAAGAGCAGAGCAGCAACTATCACGCAAGATCGTGCACTGAAACCTTTCATCTTATAAACCATATGGGTAGATGACGCGGTCCGAACTGTAGAGGTCCACCTAAAAAATATATTTGACAAGACGCGAGTGGAGTCGGTGGCCGATCTGGTCAAATTTTCTATTGCGTCCAGGCAATAGTCTTTTCAGTAGCAGGCGTGACAGAGCGATCTAGACTTCACCCAGGCTTGGAAGTAGTCTTCTCACGAATTCACCTCGTTAACCGGTCTGTCCATCAACCGGTATCAGGCCAGTCTGTACCCGCGAATTAGACGTTGGGCTCATGATTAGCTTTAGCGGGGGAATCAACAATTCGTAAGATTACGAAGGTGTAGCTGAGTAGATTTACGTAGCGCTTGAGTGCAACTGGCGGAATTGTTGCCTTGGCTACGCGGCCCGCACTCCACTGTCATTGATCTGTTATCATTCAGGGGAACCCCGGCTTGAACCAAATGTCGAACGATTGCGTCGTCTGGAATGGACCCATGTTCAAATCCCTAAAATTTGTATCACACCGCCGGTTGCTGGGATTGCTGGTGGCGCTGTTAGCGCTCTCGCAACCTGCGGCCGCTCGCGATGCCTTCCCGGTGGATACGGAACAGATGGCGCTGCCGACGGGTTACTCGGTGGTTACTGTCGACGCATGGGAAGAATTCAAGCGCAAAAAACTGGGTGAGGATTATGAGCCGGAGCCAGCGTCAGCGCCTGAACCCGCAACAACACGCGCTGCGAAGATTAAGGCCAGCGCTCAAAATACAAGCGCGGCCCCGACGATTTCTCCTGGTTCAGCAGTAAAGCCCGCTTCGAGAAGTGCGGCTGCAACGGCAGCGTCCATGCCGGCGGCTGCGTCAGCCAAGCCGCTTCCAATGCCAGATCTGGCCGGTACCAAACTGGTCTACACACGCCAGCCTTACAACTCCCAGCCGATACCCGGCAATACGCGTGATTCGGAGGTGGCCAACTTCCAGTATGCGACGGATGTCCGCAGGATCAACGACGGTCTCGCAGAGGCGGATGTGGTGATCGACGCCCTGGACGGCAGCGCGCCGCAAGTCCTGTTCGACTGTACCGGCAACGATAAGTACAACTGTGTGGCACAGGAGGCCCGCGTCAGTCCGGACGGCAAGAAGATTGCTTACAGTGTGGGTTTTGCCGCGCCGGGGAAAAATGGGCTGATCCCGCAGTTTAACGGCCGCATTCAGGAACTGGCGCCACTGCTCTGCGCCCAGATCTACATATACGATATCGAGGCGAAGACCAATACGCCGGTAGGGAATCACCCCGGTGGCGATTGTGCTGCCAATTACGACAATACGCCCAAGGCCATCGATCGCCAGCCGGCCTGGCTGTCCAATACCGAACTCGTCTTTGTCTCCAATCGCGCCGGTAAATGGCCGAATCGTGAGGGCGGTAACCAGCACCTGAAGTATTGCCACAACTACCCGTACTGCGTCTCGCAGACTTATCCCTACGGCCCGGCGGGCCAGGCCATGCAATTGTGGAAGATGAATATCGACGGCAGCGGGGCGGTGAACTGGGGGCCGCAGGATCTTAACGGGCTGGCACCGGAGGTCATGGCCAATGGCGATGTGGTGTACTCCTGCTACAACGCCCATGCTGACAAGGGCTTCTCTCCCGGGCAGAACACACAGGTCGCGCTCGCCAACCTGATGTGGTTGTGTCGGGTGGATGGGAATGGCGCGGACATGACGGTGAAGCTCCACGGCCATAAACAGAATATCCTGAAAACCCGCGACTGGCTGCCAACGGCCCCGGTGATTGGCGGAGTGAGTACCTCCAAAGGGGGGCTGATAGGGTTTGAAGAGGTGAGAGGGCTGCGTTCTGTTGCCGAGATTTTCAAGAACAAACTGGCGGTCACCACCTATTATCGCTCCAACCACAACGGCAGCAACGGCGCCGTCTACGCGTTTGATTACGGCGTCCCCCATGTGGAGGGGTGTAGCACCGAGTCCTGCATCAAGTACCCCTACCGCACACCGGCGAGCAATGCGCCTGGCAGCGGTACGTTTCTGCCGTCCTCCTTCAAGGCCCTTACCCCCTGGGGGCAATCGGGCGATGCCTCCCCCGGTTTCGAGTATCGCGGGCAGGGCCTGCCGGATCGCTCATTTGGCAAGGCGGGTTATCCCGCCGCCTTCGATGCGGATCATTTCCTGATCACCCATGCCCGGGGCCAGTGTTACGCCGCTGCCTCGGGAGTGGAAGTCACCAAAACATGGTTGGGTGATACCTCGGTGTGCCGCAGAACCATCATGCTGGTCAGTGCGCCGGCAGGTGCCACCAGCGAACTGCCCAGCACTACCAATCCGTTTGATCGCAGCCAGATGATTCCACTGGTGGATGACCCCAATTACCAGGTGTGGGACGCGAAGCCGATCAAGACCTACCAGCAACTGCACGGCCAGCCCGCGCCGAAAAGGCCTGCCCCGTTGAAGCCAGGCAAGTGCTACCTGCAAGTAGTGGATGCGCGCCAGTCCGAGTTGTACGGGCGTCCCGGCTCTCACCCGCAAGGCACTTCCACGCAACGGTGCGCGTGGCAGGGCTGTGCGGTGCAACCGCAGACAGAGAACCCGGACTATTTCGCCGACAATATGAAGTATCTGTCGATATCGATCCCCGTGTTGTGGGACATCAGTTATCAGGGCAATAGTGAACTGTACAAGATGACCATGAACACGCTCGGCTATCGGGATATCAAAGGTTACCAGCGAGTGCCGCTGGAGGCGGATGGATCGGTAAAAATGCAAGTGCCCTGCGACACGCCCCTGCTGATGAGTGGCGAGAATGCCAACGGTGAGGTGATCGCGCACGACGATATGCTGCATTCACTGCGCCCTGGTGAAACCCGAACCTGTCACGGTTGCCATGACGCGCACTCGCAAGAGCGCTTCGCGGAACTGGGCAGCGTACCCGCCGTGGAGCGATTTGCCAGCACCATGGCCGCCAACAGTACGCCCGGTGCGGGGACTGTGCACGTCCTGCCCAAGTTCGCGCAGGTACAACCCATCATCACCCGGTCCTGCGGGGGCTGCCACACCGGCTTTGAGAACGATGAATTGCTGTATTCGCGTATCGTTTGGGATACACAGCAGCGTGATTTCAAGGATTGGCTGCCCATCACGCCGCCAGCACCGGGTGTTGCTGACAATACATTGTGGCGTCCACTGACCAGCCGCTTCGTGTCCAAATTTGCACTGGAATCGCCGCTCTACTGGTACGCCAACAACAAGCGGATGGACGGCCGCACCAACGCGACGTTCAACTGGGATATCGACTACAAAAACGGTCACCCCGATACCGGGATTTCGAAACAGGAGCGGGAGCTGCTGCGGGATTGGCTGGATAACGGCGCGCCGTACCAGTAATGCCGTGCGTAATTGTGTCTTTTCATCCGCCATGCCCCGGTCAACCAGGTCGGGACGCGCGGGTGATTTCCTTCTCGATCGCCGCGAGCACCACATCAACCGGGCGGACACTTCCCCGCAAGGGGCGACCCTGTACTTAATTGGGTGCAGCGAGTCTGTGCCTAACCGAGCGATCAAACGCGGCGCCCGTATGGCAGCGTTAGCGTGCCAGGACAACACTGAAATGTACTAGCGATGAAAGATTCAAAGCAATTTTGGGACAAAGCTGCCGAAAAGTATATTAAGAGTCCCATTAAAGATGAAGCGACGTATCAGCAGAAGCTGGCAATTACCCAAGAGGTCCTGAGGTCGGATTCGAAGGTGCTGGAGTTCGGTTGCGGCAGTGGTGCCACCGCAATTTTTCATGCTCCTTATGTCGAGCAGGTTGTTGCTACAGATATATCCGACAAGATGATAGAAGCGGCGCAGAGAAAAGCGGTCGAAGCTGGAGTACAGAACATTGTTTTCCAGCAGGGTGCACTCGACAGCCTAAAACTCCAGAATGAAAGTTTCGACGCTGTCTTGGGGCTAAATGTGTTGCATCTTATGGAAGATTTAGATGGTGCGATCGCTAGTGTTCATCGACTGTTGAAGAATGATGGTGTATTTGTTTCAAGCACATCGCTAATAGGAGAAATCAATTTTGCTTTTAGATGGTTGATCTCTGGCATGCAGTTCCTTGGTTTAGCACCTTATGTCAGCCGATTGACAAAGAGTCAGCTTATTTCCAAATTATTGAAATCAGGTTTCACTATTGAACGAGAATGGCAGACCAGTCATGAATCTGTGTTTATAGTCGCTAGAAAAGGTTAGCGAAGATGTTGGGTGAAAAAGCTAGCAATCGCCTGTTATCGAACCTTTCAAGGCCGGTGCTGCCTCTGCGCCGCTGCGTGGCTGCAAGTCGACCCTGAAGCCGGGCGTTACACTTCAGGGGCCGAACGTCAATAGCGCTGCGCGGTGTCGGCGCAGTTGCGTATGCGTTAACAGTTCAGGAGACTCATGCATTATTTCGCGTACGGATCGAATATGTCGCTTTCTCGGCTAAGAGAACGGGCGCCAAGTGCAGAAGCGCTTGGTTGTTTCGCGCTCAACGGGCACGACTTGAGATTTCATAAGTCCGGCAAAGATGGTTCGGCAAAATGTGATGCATATTTCACCGCAGACACGGGCGATGTCATATACGGTGTCCTGTTCAAAATTGATCCAGGCGAGAAACATGTGTTAGACAAGGCCGAGGGGCTTGGACATGGATATGATGAAAAAGATGTAACAGTCACCGCTCATGACGGATCTTGGATAACGGCAACAACCTACGTTGCAACGGAGATCAGTGATAACTTAAAACCGTACTCTTGGTATCTAAAACACGTCCTGGTCGGTGCAAGGGAAGCATCGCTGCCATCGGATTACATTCGATTAAAAATCACCTCGGTCGAAGCGGTCGAGGATAGTGATAAGGAAAGGGACTCAAAGCAACGTGCCATACACAGTTAACGAGGCCCGCCAGGTTATTTCGATGGTGTATTGTGAGGGGCTTGCGGTCAGCAAGCGCGCATCGTTTTCAAACTTATGAGGTCATCCCCTGCGGGGCACGGTTCCAGGCGTGTTGTTTGAATTGCTCAACTACTTGGAAAATATTATTTGTACAGTGGTGGTACCGGAGGCCGGACTCGAACCGGCACGCTTTTAAAGGCATCGGATTTTGAATCCGACGTGTCTACCAATTTCACCACTCCGGCATTGAGGGGTAGGTGGAGGCCAGAATCTGGCTCCTCCCTGGAGAGCGCGCGATTATAGCAACCGGCGGTGAAAGTTCAATATTTATCCTTAACTCCTCACAACTTTGCAGGTAAACTGCCGCCCGGTTTCAATCTGAACCACTAATCTGAGTATCTCTGGGAGAAAAGAACATGGCCATGAAGTTAGTTAAAAAAGCAGCGGAATACAGTATCTATCAGCGCGGTGACGAGCGCTATGCGGTGAAAGGCGCCGACAAGAAGGCAATCAACGGGGATGAGAAAGTCGCCATCCTGTTGGCCGAAGAGCTGATCAAGGCACCTGCTCCGGCGAAGCCGGCAGTAGAGGAAGCGCCTGCTGAGGAGCCGGTTGCAGAAGCTGAAGCGGAAGCGGCAGCCGAGGACGCCCCGGCGGAAGACAGCGAGTAAGCCGCAAGGCTTGCACGAGAGCCGGCCCTGCGCCGGCTTTTTTATCGATGAAACGCAGCGACTTCAACTACGTCCTACCCCCGGAGCTTATCGCCCAGCACCCGTTGCCGGAGCGCAGCGCCAGCCGGCTGCTGGCGCTCGACGGGGGTAGTGGTGCGATCAGCCATCACCATTTTAGCGACCTCCTCGATCATCTGCAGCCCGATGACCTGCTGGTCTTTAACGACACCCGGGTAATCCCCGCCAGGCTGTGGGGACGCAAGGCGACGGGTGGCAAGGTGGAACTGTTGCTGGAGCGGGTGACCGGCCCGCAAACGGCGCTGGCCCATATCCGCGCCAGCAAATCCCCGCCGGCAGGTTCCATTATTCACCTGAGCCGTGAGCCTGGGGGCGAGCCCGGCCCCTACAGCCTGCTGGTCACAGGGCGCGAGGGAGAGCTGTTCTGTGTGTCCTCGCAGGGCGAGCAGGCGCTGTCAGCCATTTTGCAGGACATCGGCCATATGCCGCTGCCGCCTTATATTGAGCGCGGTGATGAGACCGGGGACAGGGAGCGCTACCAGACGGTCTACGCGCGCCGCGAGGGCGCCGTGGCCGCGCCGACTGCGGGCCTGCATTTTACCGAGGCGCTGTTGCAGCGGCTGGATGACCGCGGTATTCGACGCGCGACGGTCACACTGCACGTGGGCGCGGGTACCTTCCAGCCGGTGCGCGAGGACGAGATCGAGAACCACCTGATGCACAAGGAATATTTGGAGGTGGATGAGGCCGTTTGCGCGGCGGTGCGGGAGACGCGGGAGCGCGGCGGCCGGGTCGTGGCGGTGGGTACCACTGCGGTGCGCTGTCTGGAGTCGGCCAGCCAGGCGACGGGATCGCTGGCACCGCTGCGCGGGGATACCGATATCTTCATATACCCCGGTTACCGTTTTCGCAGCGTCGATGCGATGGTCACCAATTTCCACCTGCCGGAATCGACGCTGTTGATGCTGGTGAGCGCCTTTGCCGGGCGTGCGGCTATAATGGCGGCCTACGCCGAGGCCATTCAGCAGCAGTACCGCTTTTTCAGTTATGGCGATGCCATGTTTATCACCGCTAATCCACAAGCCAGGGCCGGACAATGAGCCATCAGTGTGACATGCAATTTGAACAGTCAGGCGGCGATGGTATGGCGCGTCGCGGCCGACTGTGTTTTCCGCGCGGTACGGTGGAAACGCCGGCATTTATGCCGGTGGGGACGTACGGTACGGTAAAGGGCATGCTGCCGCGCGATATCCGCGCCACCGGCGCTGAAATTCTGCTCGGCAACACCTTCCACCTGTGGCTGCGTCCCGGCACCGATATCATTGAGCAGCACGGCGACCTGCACGACTTTATGGGCTGGGATGGCCCCATCCTCACCGATTCCGGCGGTTTCCAGGTGTTCAGCCTCGGGGAGATGCGCAAAATTTCGGAGGAGGGCGTCAAGTTCCAGTCGCCGGTTGACGGCTCCAAAGTGTTCCTGGACCCGGAGACCTCGATGCGCATCCAGAAGAGCCTGGGCTCGGATATCGTGATGATTTTCGATGAGTGCACACCGTACCCGGCCACCGAGGCCGAGGCGCGGCAGTCCATGGAACTGTCGCTGCGGTGGGCGCAGCGTAGCAAAACTGCGCATGGCGACAGCGCCGCCGCGCTGTTCGGGATTGTGCAGGGTGGAATGTACCCGGCGCTGCGCCTCGAGTCGCTGGCCGGACTGGAGGAGATTGGCTTTGACGGTTACGCCATCGGTGGACTCTCTGTGGGCGAACCCAAGGAAGACATGCTCAATGTGCTGGATACGCTGGCACCGCTGTTGCCGCAGGACAAGCCGCGCTACCTGATGGGTGTGGGCACGCCGGCCGATCTGCTCGAGGGTGTGCGCCGTGGCATCGATATGTTCGACTGTGTGATGCCGACACGCAATGCGCGCAACGGCAATTTGTTCACGTCATCGGGCGTGCTGAAGCTGCGCAATGCTCGCCACAAAACGAGTACGCTGCCGCTGGATGCGGCCTGCGATTGCTACACCTGCCAGAACTTCAGCCGCGCGTATCTGCATCATCTCGACAAGTGCAACGAAATTCTCGGCTCGCAACTCAACACCATACACAATCTGCACTTTTACCAGCACCATATGGCCGGCATTCGCAGCGCGATCGAGGCCGGGCAACTGGACGGGTTTTCGGCGCAGTTCTACGAGCAACAGGCAAGAGGTGTGTGATGTACAAGCTCTGTTTCTATGTGCCTGAGACGCACCTTGAGTCGGTGAAGACCGCTGTCTTTGCCACCGGCGCTGGCAAAATCGGTGACTACGACAGCTGCTGCTGGCAGGTGCTCGGGCAGGGGCAGTTTCGGCCGCTGCAGGGCAGCAAGCCATTTCTCGGCCAGCAGGGCGAGGTCGAGGTAGTCGCCGAGTATCGCGTGGAACTGGTGTGTGAAGGCGCGGTGGTGAGGGCGGCTGTGGACGCACTGATTGAGGCGCACCCTTACGAGACGCCGGCCTGGGATGTGGTCGCACTGGTGACTGAGTTGCCGCAAAAATGACCGCACAACCGGATATCCTGCAATCCATCGATAACGGCCTGCCGCTGTACGAGCGCGACTGGCGCAGCCCGATGGGAGATGGGCGGTGGCCACAGGCGGCGGTGCTGGTGGCCCTTACCGAGGAAGCCGAGCCTCGCGTGCTGCTGGGGCGCCGGGCAATGCACCTGTTCAATCATCCGGGCGAAGTCGCCTTTGCCGGCGGCAAGCGCGAACTGTCGGACGTGTCTCCCTGGCAGACAGCGCGGCGCGAGGCGATGGAGGAAGTAGGGCTGCCTGAAGACAGCATTCACCCACTGGGAGAGTTGGAGCCGCTGATAACGCGCACCGGCTTTGAGGTGTTTCCATGCGTCGCCAGCATTCCCCCGGCACCGACTCTGGTGGTCGATACCGGTGAATTCGACAGTGTTTTTTTCGCCCCGCTGGCGGTGTTTGCGGATCCCGATCTGTTTCGTCTTGAGACGATGTCTGACGGCAGGATCGCGCGCAAGGTGCCGCACTACCAGGTGGGGGATGACAATATCTGGGGGGTGACAGCGGCGATACTGGTGATGTTGGCCAATGTCGCCTACGATGCGGGTTTTGATTTAGAACGCAACTGGGAGCAAGCACCGTGAAATACAGTCTGGGCGATAAACGAGTGACACTGGTAGGCAGCGGGCATTACATTGCACCCAATGCGACCCTGATCGGCGATGTCACGCTGCAGGAGAATGCCTCGGTGTGGTTCGGTTGCGTGCTGCGTGGCGATGCCGACCATATTGAGATTGGTGCGGGCAGCAATGTGCAGGATGGCACGGTTATGCATGCGGACCCGGGTTTTCCGCTGACGCTGGGGCGGGATGTGACGGTCGGCCACAACGCCATGTTACACGGCTGCACCATTGGCGATGGTTCACTGGTGGGGATCAGCGCCGTGGTGCTCAACGGCGCCAGGGTCGGCAAGGGCTGCCTGATTGGCGCCAACGCCCTGGTGACCGAGGGCATGGAGGTCCCGGACGGTTCGCTGGTGTTGGGCTCTCCGGGCAAAGTCAAATCCCAGCTGTCAGCTGAGCAACAACAGGCCCTGCAAGCGAGTGCTCATCACTATGTGCAGAACGGGCAGCGCTACAGCAAACACCTCAAGGAGCAGGGATGAGTGATGCCACGCCACAATCACCCTGCATCTCCGTCTGCGTGCTGGATGACGCTGATATCTGTATGGGTTGCTACCGTTCAGCCAGCGAAATCACGGATTGGTTTATGGCCTCGGACGAGCAAAAACGCGAGGTGCTGCGCCGGGCGCGCGAACGCAGGGAGAAAAGTTTTCCTGTTCAGCTCTAGCTGACCGGGCAATATGCCTTGCTGCGGCTCCCGGCCGCGTTATTCAGCCAACTGCGCGCGCGCCGATTGCACGACGTTGCCTTCCAGCGCCAGTATTTCCAGCCGGTAGTTGCCGATGGTGAGTCCCGCATAGGCATCGGGAAAGGACTCCAGGTGTTCCAGAATCAGGCCACTGAGGGTTTTCGGGCCGTCGGTGGGCAGATCCCAATTCAGTGACTTGTTGATATCGCGAATATTGGTGGTGCCATCGATGATGTAGCTGCCATCGCGCTGCAGAAAGATACTCTCTGTCATCTCCGCCATATTGGAGGTGAACTCACCCACAATCTCCTCCAGAATATCCTCCAGCGCCACCACCCCCATCACTTCGCCGTATTCGTCTACCACCACGGCAAGCGGCGATTTCTTTTTCTGGAAGTTCAGCAGCTGCGTATGCAGTGGGGTGATTTCGGGAATGAAATAGGGCTTTTCCATTTCCCGCTGCAGCGCTGCCCGGTCCAGCCCCTCCTTGACGATGACCCGGCTGATATTGCGCATATGCAGTACGCCCAGGATATTGTTGATGTCATCGCGCCAAACGGGCAGCCGGGTGTGCGCGCTGGTCTGGATTTTCAGCAGAATCTCCTCGTCGCTGTCATCCAGGTCGATACCGTACACCTCGTTGCGCGGCACCATGATATCGTCGACGGACACATGTTCCAGATCGAGTATATTGAGCAGCAACTCCCGGTGCCTGGCGGGGATCAGCTTGCCGGCGTCGGTGACGATAGTGCGCAGTTCATCAGCCGAGACATGGGCATCGTTCTGCTTTTCCGGGTCGAAGCCGAGCATTCGCAGCAGGCCGTTGGTGATCACGTTCACCATCGCCACCACCGGATACATGATCTTCATCAACGGCAGTAGTATCAGGCTGGACGGAAAGGCGATTTTCTCCGGGTGCAGCGCCGCGATCGTTTTCGGCGTGATTTCACTGAAAATCAGGATAACCAGGGTGAGAAAGCCGGTGGCGATATACACGCCGGCATCGCCCCACAAGCGGATCGCGATAATGGTGGCGATGGCGGAGGCGAAAATATTCACCAGGTTGTTGCCAATCAGGATCAGCCCGATCAATCGATCCGGGCGCGCCAGCAATTTGCCGGCGCGGATGGCACCCCGATGGTGCTGCTTCTGCAGGTGCTTCAACCGGTAGCGGTTGAGCGTCATCATGCCCGTTTCAGAACTGGAGAAGAATCCGGAGAGGAAGATAAGTGCAGCAAGAATCGAGAACAGTAATCCCAGCGGTGCTTCGTTCAAAGCAGGTTTAGACCTCGTAGGTGAAAGCGGATTCCATCTTGAAGAAAAAGTGGGGTCGGAGCAAGCCCCGGGCGCGGGTTTGTGACGCTGTCTACGTGCGGTGCAAAATCAGCTCCAGCACGAGTTTGGAGCCGAAAAAGGCCAGCATGAGCATGACGAAGCCGGCCAGTGTCAATCGCACGGCTGTTTTGCTGCGCCAGCCCAGTTGATAGTGCCCCCACAACAGCGTGGCGAACAACAGCCAGGCGAGGATGGTGAGGACGGTCTTGTGTACCAGGCTCTGGGCAAAAATGTCGTCGATGAAGACTGCGCCCGACACGATCGCAATGGAAAGGAGCCCCAGGCCGATCCACAGCAATTCGAACAGCATACCCTCCATCAATTGCAGCGGCGGTAATATCTGGATAATGCCGCGAGTGTGGCGATGCTTCAGTTGGTGGTCCTGCAGTGCGAGCACGCCCGCCTGAATCGCGGCCAGCGTCAGCACCGCATACGCCAGTATCGAACTGGAGATGTGCAGTACCATGCCGCTGTTGAGATGGCTGAGCAACGGCGCGGTATCCGGGGCGAAGGTGGACACCAGCACCGCCAGTGCCGACAGCGGGAACAGTACGATCAGCAGGTTCTGCAGTGGCCTGCGGGTCAGCGAGGTGATGCAGGCGAGATTGATCACCAGGAACAACAGGGCCGCAATTTTGAAGAAGCCCAGGTCCACGCCGGTGCTGGGGAACACGGTTTTCCAGACGATGATTGTGTGTGACAGCAGTGCGGCCAGGGCCAGCATGAAAACGCCGCGATCAATTTGTCGGGAGCGTTGTGAGAGATGCAGTAATTGCAATCCGGTCGCAGCCAGATACAGCAGTGCGCAGAGCGGAGCGAGTAAAGTGATAGACATCTCTTTGGGCCGGGAGCTGGGTAAAGTATACTGCGCTCTTTGTACCGGCTTGTCACAACAGAATCAATAGTGGCCAACGTCGCGTGTTACCGAGACTCTGGAGAGATGCACCATGTTTGAGAGTTTGAGCGATCGACTGTCCCATAGCCTGCGCAGTATTACTGGCAAGGCGCGCCTGACCGAAGAAAATATCCAGGAGACCATGCGGGAAGTGCGCATGGCGCTGTTGGAGGCTGATGTCGCGCTGCCCGTCGTCAAGGACTTCGTGGACTCGGTGAAGCAGCGCGCTGTGGGCCAGGATGTGATGAAAAGTCTCAGCCCGGGCCAGGCCTTCCTGAAGATTGTGCAGGCCGAGCTGGAGGCCGTTATGGGGTCGGCGAACGAGGGCCTGAACCTCGCCACCACCCCTCCGGCTGTGATTATGATGGCGGGTCTGCAGGGTGCTGGTAAAACCACCACTGTCGCCAAACTCGCCAGATTGCTGAAGGAGCGCGACAAGAAAAAGATCATGGTCGTGAGCGCCGACGTATACAGGCCGGCGGCGATCAAACAGTTGGAAACCCTGGCCGCGGAGGTCGGGGTCGATTTTTTTCCCAGCGATGTCGGCCAGAAGCCAGTGGACATCGTCGAGGCCGCACTGGCGCACGCCCGCATCAAGTTCAGCGATGTTTTGATCGTTGATACGGCCGGCCGCTTGGCTGTCGATGAGGCGATGATGGCGGAGATCGCCGAGCTGCACGCTGCAGTGAAGCCGGTAGAGACCCTGTTCGTGGTGGACGCGATGACAGGCCAGGACGCCGCCAATACCGCCAAAGCCTTTGGTGAAGCCCTGCCGCTGACCGGGGTGGTGCTGACCAAGGTGGATGCGGACACCAGGGGCGGGGCGGCGCTATCGGTGCGTTCGATTACCGGCAAGCCGATCAAGTTTCTCGGCGTCGGTGAGAAGACCACCGCGCTGGACCCGTTTCACCCGGACCGCCTGGCCTCGCGCATTCTCGGCATGGGCGATGTGCTGTCGCTGATCGAGGAGGTCGAGCAAAAGGTCGACAAGGACAAGGCCGCGAAACTGGCGCGCAAGGTCAAGAAAGGGCAGAAGTTCGATCTGGAGGATTTTCGCGATCAGTTGCAGCAGATGAACAATATGGGCGGCATGGCGAGCATGTTGGACAAATTGCCGGGCATGGGCAATATGGCGCAGATGGCACAACAGAATCTTGATATGAAAATGTTTGCACGCATGGAGGTGATGATCAACTCCATGACGCCCAAAGAGCGGCGCAACCCTGAGCTGATCCAGGGGGCACGCAAGCGCCGCATCACCCAGGGCTCCGGTACGCAGGTGCAGGATCTCAACCGCCTTCTGAAGCAGCACAAGCAGATGCAGAAGATGATGAAGAAAATGAAGGGCGGCGGCATGGAAAAGATGATGCGCGGTCTCGGCGGCATGATGCCCCCGGGCGGCGGTGGCGGCTCAGGCGGTGGCTTCCCTTTTCGCTGAGTTGTAAGTTCCCGATTTGGTTAAAAAATAATGGTGTGCGGGCTTTAAACTCCCGCACATATTCCGTATGATACGCCACCTTTCCGGCCTGCCAGCCGGTTTTTGTCGTGGGCATTGATGTCAGATCGCAGCCGATCCCCACCCATTTTTAGGAACACATCAAATGGTAACAATTCGTCTTGCTCGTGGTGGCGCCAAGAAACGCCCCTTTTATCACCTTACGGTGACCGATAGCCGCAACTCACGTAACGGTCGATTTATCGAGCGCGTGGGCTTCTTCAATCCCACTGCTCGCGGCCAGGATGAGCGTCTGCGCATCGATACTGATCGCGTCGATTACTGGCGCAGCCAGGGCGCGCAAGTGTCCGAGCGCGTTGCAAAATTGCTGAAGGACGTCGCTGAAGCGGCTTGACCCACCGGGTCCGGCTCTCGGGACGGGATCGATGAACAAGGTCGACAGTGACGAGCTGCTGGTGGTCGGTAAGATTACCGGCTGTTTCGGTATCAAGGGTTGGGTCAAGGTGCACCCCTATACCGAGGTTCCGGAAAGTTTTGGAGAATTTGGCGACTGGCAACTGAAGCGCCGTGGTGAATACGAGAACGTCGTATTCGATGCAGTTAAAGCCCAGGGCAAGGGTCTGGTGGCGCACATCCGGGGTGTGGATGATCGCACCCTTGCCGAGCAGTACCGGGGGCTTGAAATAGTCGTACCGGCGAGCGTGCTGCCGGCGCTGCCCGCCGGAGAGTATTACTGGCGCGACCTGCAGGGGCTGCAGGTGTGGTGCCGGGACGGGGACGAAAAGGTGCTGCTCGGCAGCGTTGACTACCTGATCGAAACCGGAGCCAACGATGTGTTGGTGGTAAAGGCCTGCGAGGGCAGTATTGATAAGCGGGAACGCCTGATTCCGTACTTGCCCGACGACACCGTGGTGCGGGTAGATCTGGATGAGGGCCTGATCGAGGTCGACTGGTTCGTCGACGAGGAATGAGGTGCACAGCATGCGCATAGCGCTGGTGAGCCTGTTTCCAGAGATGTTTGCCGCAGTCAGTGAGCACGGCGTCACTGGCAGGGCATGCAGGCAGGGGCAGGTGAGCCTGGCCTGCTGCAACCCGAGGGATTACACCGTCGACAAGCACCGGACGGTAGACGATCGGCCTTATGGCGGCGGTCCCGGGATGTTGATGAAGATTGATCCCCTGCAGCAGGCGATTGCCGCTGCGAGGGAGGTGGCGGGCCCGCGGGCACGAGTGGTTTACCTGTCACCGCAGGGGCGGCCTTTTCACCACGCGAAAGCGGTGGAACTGGCGCAACTGACAGGGTTGGTGTTGGTAGCGGGCCGCTACGAAGGGGTCGATGAGCGCCTGCTGGAGGCAGAGGTGGACGAGGAATTGTCCATCGGCGATTACGTCCTCAGCGGCGGCGAACTGGCCGCGATGGTGGTGATTGATGCGGTGACGCGCCAGTTGCCCGGCGTGCTGGGGCATGAGTTGTCAGCCGCAGAGGACTCGTTTGTAGAGGGGCTGCTGGACTGCCCGCACTACACCCGGCCCGAGACGTACCAGGGCAGGAGCGTACCGGATGTATTGCTCAGTGGGAATCACGAAGAGATTCGCCGCTGGCGCCTGAAACAGGCATTGGGGAGAACGCTGGAGCGTCGCCCTGAGCTATTGCAGAATCGGGCCATGACGGCCGAGGAAGAGACATTGCTGGCGGACTATATCCGCGAGCGGGAATTATCAACGAAGCGCTAGCTGTGAAGCTGCACAGTTTTTAACAGGAGTACCACATGAGCACTAACAAGATCATATCCGAGCTTAATGCGGAGCAGATGGGCAAGGAGCTCCCCGAGTTTAGTCCCGGTGACACCGTCGTTGTGCAGGTGAGAGTCAAAGAGGGTACTCGCGAGCGCTTGCAGGCGTTTGAAGGTATTTGCATCGGCAAGCGTAACCGCGGCTTGAACTCTGCCTTTACCGTACGCAAGATGTCACACGGCGTCGGCGTGGAGCGGACCTTCCAGGCGTACAGCCCACTGGTTGAAAGCATTACTGTCAAGCGTCGTGGTGACGTGCGCCAGGCCAAGCTCTACTACCTGCGAGAGCTCAGCGGCCGTGCTGCCCGTATCAAGGAAAAGTTGTAAGCGTCGATACGTCGGTATCGGTGTGTTTGAAAGCGGCCCCTGTGGCCGCTTTTTTGTGGCCGTGGGTCGACAATTGCGGCGCATCGGCGCGGTTTGCAGCGCTAATGTCTGCCGCTGAATCATGGTAGGGTAAACAGATGCCGCATGATCAAGCGATAAACACTGACCTGGAGCGCTACCTCGATGCCCTGTGGATGGAGAAGGGCCTCAGTGACAACACGCTGTCCTCCTACCGTCGCGACCTCGCGCAGTTCAATACCTGGCTGCAACTGACCGAGGGCAGCTCGATTATTCAGGCCACCCGGGCCAGTCTCCAGGGCTACCTCGGTGCACGCCTGCAACAGGGTATGTCCCCGCGCTCATCGGCGCGTTTTCTATCCTGTGTGCGGGGTTTTTTCCACTATCAACTGCGTGAGGGGAAACTGGAAGTAGACCCAACCCTGGACGTCGATAGCCCGCGCCTCGGGCGACCGTTGCCCAAGGCCCTGTCGGAGGTGGAGGTTGAGCGGCTGCTGCAGGCGCCCGATGCGGACATCGCGCTGGAAATGCGTGATCGGACCATGCTGGAGCTGCTGTACGCCTGCGGCTTGCGGGTCACCGAGCTCACCAGCATGCAAATCGGCCAATTGAGCATGAACCAGGGTGTGGTGCGGGTGTTCGGCAAAGGTAGCAAGGAGCGGCTGGTACCGGTTGGCGAGGAGGCGCTGCGCTGGTTGCAGCGGTACCTGTCGGGGCCGCGATCAGAGTTGCTGAAGGGGATTCCGTCGGATGTGCTGTTTCCCAGCCGCCGCGGCACGCAAATGACTCGCCAGACCTTCTGGTATCGTATTAAAATCTATGCCCAGCGCGCGGACATCAAAAAGCATTTGTCACCTCACACATTGCGTCACGCATTTGCCACGCATTTGTTGAATCACGGTGCCGATCTAAGGGTGGTGCAAATGCTGCTGGGGCATAGCGATTTGTCGACCACGCAGATCTACACACATATCGCTCAGCAGCGCATGCAGGAACTGCACCAGAAACACCATCCGCGCGGGTGAGGAACTAACGGGTCGAAGCGCGCTCCAATGAGCGGCGGTTTGGCAAATACAGTGGGCTTATAGCCCGCGATGACAGAGGATAAATAATGAGTTACCGCGTTTTGAAGTCAGCACTGCTAGTGATGTGCGCATGGGTCGCCCCGTTCAGTATGGCGGGAGAGCCGCTGGAAAAGGCCCAGTTGGAGAAATTGCGCGCTTCGATGGAAGCCCCCGGTGCCGGATTGAAAGTCATCTCGGCACAAAGCAGTGATATTCCTGGCTTGTACGAAGTGCAGCTCGCCGACGGCCCCCTCGTCTATGCAACCCTGGAAGGCGATTTCTTCATCGTCGGTGACCTGTATTCGGTCACGCCCAGCGGTTACGTCAACCTGGCAGAGAAGCGCCGCGACGGTGAGCGCGTAGAGCAGTTGGCCAAGGTTAAAAAGGAGGACATGATCGTATTTTCACCCGAGGGTGAGACGCGCGCCTATGTCTCCGTCTTTTTTGACGATACCTGTTACTACTGCCAGAAACTGCATCAGGAGGTCGCAGAACTGAACAAGAACGGTGTGGAAGTGCGGTACCTTGCCTACCCACGTGCCGGCGTTGGCTCAGATGCGTTCAAGCAACTGGCCAGCGCATGGTGTGCGGAAAACCCCCAGCAGACGTTGGACAAGCTGGTCGCCAAACAGTCGGTGCCGGAGAATGTCTGCCAGGGTAACCCCGTCGCGGCGCAGTATAAACTGGGCCAGGAACTGGGGGTGCGCGGCACGCCAGCCATCATCACACAGAGTGGCCAAATGATTCCCGGCTACCGAACAGCAGCCGAGTTGATGGGCGATCTTGGCCTGAACTGAGAATAGCGCCAATAATGCCTATGTGCCCCGTACCGCGTTGACAGTATGGGGCTGACTCAGTACTGTTTGCTCCCTTTTTAAGCGCGGCGCCAGCGCCTGCGTACCCTGTAGAGTTGGATTATCGTGGACGATCAATTTCGGCGTATCGAGCGCCTGCCACCTTACGTTTTTAACATCATTGGCGACCTCAAGCAGAAAGCGCGGGCGGCGGGTGAAGACATCATCGATTTCGGTATGGGCAACCCCGATCAGCCCACACCAGACCACATTGTTGAGAAGCTGATCGAGACCGCGCGTCGCGGAGATACACACGGCTACTCACAGTCAAAGGGTATTCCGCGTCTGCGCAAGGCGATCTGTGACTGGTACCAGCGCCGCTTTGACGTGACCCTCGATCCCGCCTCCGAGGCGATCGTTACGCTGGGCTCCAAAGAAGGCCTGGCGCACCTCGCCCTGGCAACAACCGGCCCGGGCGATGCCATACTGGTGCCCAATCCGTCCTACCCGATTCACCCCTACGGTTTTGTGATCTCCGGCGCCGATATCCGTCATGTGCCAATGGGTGATAACGAGGAAGACTTCTTCGCCGAGTTGGAGAAAGGTATCCACACCAGCTGGCCGCGTCCGAAGATGTTGGTGCTCAACTTTCCCTCCAACCCGACCGCGCAGTGCGTGGAACTGGAGTTCTATGAAAGGGTGATTGCGATTGCTCGCGAGCACTCCATCTGGGTGATACAGGATCTGGCCTACGCCGATCTTTGTTACGATGGGTATATCGCACCGTCGATCCTGCAGGTTGAAGGTGCCAGGGAGGTCGCAGTCGAGTTTTTCAGCATGTCCAAGAGCTACAACATGCCCGGCTGGCGTGTCGGCTTTTGCGTGGGTAACAGCGTCCTGGTTGCCGCGCTGGCGCGGATGAAATCGTACCTTGATTACGGTATGTTTACGCCGATCCAGGTTGCCGCTATCGCCGCGCTGGAGGGCGACCAGACCTGTGTTTCCGAAATCCGGGATATGTACCAGTCGCGCCGGGATGTGCTGTGCAGCGGCCTCAACGCGGTGGGCTGGCCGGTAACTCCACCGAAAGCCACCATGTTCGTCTGGGCCCGAATTCCCGAGTTCTATCGCGCGATGGGCTCTGTCGAGTTCAGCAAAAAGCTGCTCACTGAAGCGCAGGTGGCAGTCTCGCCGGGTATCGGCTTTGGCGAATACGGTGAAGGCTATGTGCGTTTCGGCCTGATCGAAAACGAGCACAGGACACGACAGGCGATTCGCAATATCAAGCGGATGATCAAGAGCGACGGTTTCACCTGATCGCCGCATGGCGTCCCCTTTACTCCAAATGACAGGATCGAGTTTGAAACCAGTAAAAATAGGTATTTGCGGATTGGGCACCGTGGGCAGGGGCACACTTGCCGTGCTGCGCGATAACGCCGAGCTGATATCGGCCCGGGCGCACGCCAGGCTGCAGGTCGTTCATGTGGGTGCGCGCCGCGACAACCCTGCCTGCGATGTGTCGGGTATCCGGGTCAGCCGCGATATTTTCGAGGTTGCCCGCGATCCGGAGGTGGAGATCCTGGTCGAGTTGATTGGTGGTACCACGGTCGCCCGGGAATTGGTGGAAGCGGCTATTCTGGCCGGCAAGCACGTGGTCACGGCAAACAAGGCCCTGATCGCCGAGTTCGGTAACGAGATTTTTGCTCTGGCGGATGAACACGGCGTGGAAGTGCGCTACGAGGCCGCCATCGCCGGGGGTATCCCGATCGTCAAAGCCCTGCGCGAGGGCCTGGCGGGTAACCGGATTGAATGGCTGGCCGGGATTATTAACGGCACGGGCAACTTTATCCTGACTGAAATGCGGGACAACGGCCGCGAGTTTGCGGATGTGCTGACGGAAGCCCAGGCACGTGGATATGCAGAGGCGGATCCCACCTTTGATGTCGAGGGCATCGATGCTGCGCACAAACTGGTAATCCTCGCCTCGCTGGCCTTCGGGATGCCGCTGCAGTTTGACGCCGTCTACACGGAGGGGATTACCCAACTGACCACGCAGGACGTGGGTTATGCTATGGAGCTGGGGTATATCATCAAGCACCTGGGCATTGCCAAACAAACTGCTGACGGCGTCGAATTGCGGGTGCACCCGACGCTGATTCCGGACAAGCTGCTGTTGGCGGATGTCGACGGGGTAAAAAATGCCATTCTGGTGGAGGGCAATGCCGTGGGCCCGACGCTGTACTACGGTGCGGGCGCCGGAGCACTGCCGACCGCATCGGCGGTAGTGGCGGACCTGGTCGACCTGGCGCGCGATTTTGGCGTTGGCCAGAGTGGGCGGGTGCCGGCTCTGTCGGTCGCGCGTTCCAGTTTGTCGGAGCTGCCGATTGTTCCCATGGCGCAGGTGGTAACGCCCTGGTATTTGCGTATGGAGGTCGAGGACAAGCCCGGTGTGCTGTCCAGAGTCGCCAGTATTTTCAGTGACCAGGGTATCAGTATCGAGGCGCTGATACAGAAGGCGCCGGCGCAGGGGCAGACGCGGGTCTCGCTGATTGTGTTGACGAACAAGGCGCCGCAGGGCAGTGTCGATGTCGCCGTACAACTTATCGAGGCGCTGGACACTATCAATGGCAAGGTGACGCGCATTCGCGTTGAACCGCTGGACGGTTAGCCGCGCTGGGCATTGACGGGGGTGAGCGACAAGTGAAATACATCAGTACCCGGGGCCGGGCACCGGCTCTCAATTTTGAGCAGGTGCTGCTGACAGGCCTGGCATCGGACGGTGGTTTGTACGTGCCTGAGTCCCTGCCCGAATTCAGCCGCGATGAGATCGCCGCGATGGCGGCGCTGGATTACCCGCAGCTGGCACAGAAAATCATCACGCCCTTTGTGGAAGAGTGCATTCCGGCACAGGATCTGCGCACTATTATTGCGGATACCTACGCCGAATTTCGCCACAACGCGGTCGCGCCACTGGTGCAGATCGACAGCAACCAGTGGGTGCTGGAGTTGTTCCATGGGCCCACCCTGGCGTTCAAGGACTTCGCATTGCAGTTGCTTGGCCGCCTGCTGGATTATGTGCTGGAGCGCAAACACCAGAAGGTGGTGATACTGGGCGCGACCTCGGGTGATACCGGCTCTGCGGCGATCGAAGGTTGTAAGCACTGCAAGAATATCGATATTTTTATCCTGCACCCGCACAACCGTGTGTCGGATGTGCAGCGTCGCCAGATGACGACAGTGCATGGCGACAATATCCACAACCTGGCTGTGCAGGGCAATTTCGACGACTGCCAGGCGATGGTAAAAGCCAGTTTTGGCAATCAGGGTTTTCTCGCCGACGGGCGCTCGCTGGTCGCGGTGAACTCGATCAACTGGGCGCGGATCATGGCGCAGATTGTCTACTACTTTTACGCAGCCGTGGCACTGGGTGCGCCGCATCGCGCGGTCGCGTTCTCTGTGCCCACTGGCAATTTTGGCGATATTTTTGCGGGCTACCTGGCGCACAAGATGGGTCTGCCCATCGAGCGTTTAATCATTGCCACCAATCGCAATGATGTCCTGCACCGTGTCATCACCAACGCGACTTATGGCCGCCAATCTCTTGAACACTCGCTGTCGCCGAGTATGGACATCACGGTGTCGAGCAACTTTGAGCGTCTGTTGTTCGATCTGTACGATCGCGACGGCGCGGCCATCGAGCAATTGATGCAACAGTTCGACGAGGGTGAAATACAGTTCACCGACACGGCGATGCAGCGCGCTCGTGCGCTGTTCAGCAGCCACTGTGTGTCCGATGAGCAGACCTGTGAGCAGATCGCCAGTACCTGGCGTGAGTGTGAGTACCTGCTGGACCCGCACAGCGCCGTTGGCGTAAGAGCTGCCTTGCAAAGTGATATCGATGCCGCCACGCCGGTGATCACGCTGGCGACAGCACATCCGGCAAAGTTTCCCGAGGCGATCAAACAGTCCGGGCTGAGCCAGGTGGTGGCGCTGCCGTTGCATCTGCAGGATCTGTTCGAGCGCGATGAAAGGCTGGATGTTGTGCCCAACGAGCTGGCGGCAGTCCAGGCCTTTATCGCAGCCAACGTCAAGGCCTGATCCGGCCGACAGCCCGTGCAAAAGCGTATTCGCCGCCGACCGGTCGCCGCTATCGAGGCGTTTGCCGACACCGGCATTCACCCGCTGTTGGCGCGTGTCTACAGTGCCCGCGGGATCGAGTCTCCGGCACAGCTCGATCTGGCGCTGACACAGCTGCTGCCGCCAAACCTGTTACTCAATGCCGACCGGGCGGCCACTGTGTTGGCCGACGCGCTGGAGGCGGACAAACGCATCGTGGTGATTGGCGACTTCGATGCCGACGGCGCCACCAGTACCGCGCTCGTAGTGTCGGCATTGAGGGCCTTCGGTGCTCGCCATGTGCGCTACCTGGTACCCAATCGATTTGAATACGGCTACGGCCTGACACCGGAAATCGTAGCATTGGCGGCGCAGAATCAGCCCGATCTCATTATTACTGTCGATAACGGCATTTCCAGTATCGAGGGCGTTGCGGCCGCGAACGCGCTGGGCATCAGCACGCTGATTACCGATCACCATCTGGCGGGCCGCGAGTTACCGCAGGCACAGGTGATAGTGAACCCCAATCAACCGGGATGTACTTTCCCCAGCAAGTCACTGGCTGGCGTGGGGGTGATTTTCTACATCATGCTGGCGCTGCGGGCGGAGCTGCGCACTCGCAACTGGTTTGCACAGCGCGCCGAGGTCAATCTGGCGCAGTACCTCGATCTCGTCGCGCTCGGTACCGTCGCCGATGTCGTGCCGCTGGACAGGAACAACCGCATTCTGGTGGCCGAGGGCCTGCGCCGCATTCGCGGGGGCCAGTGCCGCCCCGGGATTCTCGCGCTGCTGGAAGTGGCCTCGCGCCAGTGCGCATCCGTGGTGGCCTCTGATCTCGGCTTTGCGGTGGCGCCGCGCATCAATGCGGCGGGCCGGCTGGAGGATATGTCGATCGGTATCGAGTGCCTGTTGAGTGAAGACATGACCGACGCGAGATCGCGGGCGGTGCGCCTGCACGACTTGAACCAGGAGCGCCGTGTTATTGAGCAGGGGATGCAGGAGGAGGCACTGCAGATCCTGAAACAGCTCGCACTGGAGGATGCAGCAGCACCCGTGGCGATGACGCTGTACCAGAGCGGCTGGCACCAGGGGGTGATCGGCATTCTCGCCTCCCGTATCAAGGATCGACTGCACCGGCCGACGATTGCCTTCGCCGACGGCGATGCGGGTGAACTCAAGGGCTCCGCGCGGTCCATCCCCGGCATCCATATTCGCGATATTCTCGATGCGGTGGCCACGCGCCACCCCGGCCTGATCACGCGGTTTGGCGGACACGCGATGGCTGCGGGCCTGACCTTGCCGCGCACTGCCTATCGGCAGTTTGCCGCTGCTTTTGTCGAGGAGGTCGAACGGCATGCGCAGGACGTGCATCTGCAGGCAGTGCTGGAGTCAGACGGCGAACTGGCGGAGAACGAATTTCAACTGCCGCTGGCTACCGAGCTGCGTTTCGGCGGCCCCTGGGGGCAGCATTTTCCGGAGCCGGTGTTTGACGGGCGATTTACTGTTGTGAGCCAGCGGATCGTGGGGGAGAGGCATCTCAAGCTGGTATTGAC
>CAXBLZ010000031.1:0-37396 GCA_963976735.1 uncultured Halioglobus sp. | reverse complement strand
ATTGTGCTACAGGAGATGATGGCGGGTATCGCCGGCGACTCAACCAACCGGACAGTGACTGGCGCCGTGCATGTGGTGTCCAAGGTTTTTATTCCACTGCCGATCTAGCGAGATGCGCGCTCTGTCAGCGATGCGGCAATTTTCTTTGCCAGGTCGGCCAGCAGGATTTTTTCAGCGTCTACCAGCGCGCTGTAGCCACTGGCTGTCAGTGCCCGTGACTCGGAGAAGCGATTGAGCGACGCGACTTCGCCATCGCTAACCAGCCACCAGTAGGCGACGATCTGCGCCTGGCCATCCAGTGTTCCATGCAACTGGTCGATTCGAATATTCACGACGGTGGGAGCGCTGGCAAGTTTTGCCGGCAGCAGTTCCTGGCCAGTGGCCTGTGCGATCTCGGTGGCCAGGAAGTTGCGTACGCCATCATAGATCGGCTCAGCCCAGAGATTCTGGTTGGCGGGGCGCATTTCACCGTTGCCGATTGCCATTACCAGCCCCGGCTGGTCCAGGTAGGCTGCAATCTCCACGGTACCCAGAGAGTACTGTGTGGAGGTGCTGAGCGCACTGGACTGTAAATTCTGGTCAGAGCGCAGCAGGTAGTAGGTGGTTGGGATCGGCTGGCTGGCGCAACCGGATAGAAGCGCTACCAGAAACAGGCTGGCCACTCTCATCATTGTTTCACCTCGGGTATGGGGTCGGGGACTGGATCGGAAGAGATCAGCACAGCATTGGGCTGCTCCGCCAGCGTGCGTGTCAGCGATTCCAGGTTGCCCATGGTGCGATTGAGGGACAGCAAGCTGGAATTCAGGCTCTGGTAAGCTTCAGAGTCGGGCGAAAGCGTACTGATTGTCTCCCTCAGTTCCTGCAGCGTCTGATCCAACTGCGCCGGCAGCTGCTGTGTGCTCTGGTTCTCCATGATGGTTTGCAGGCTCGCCAGCGACTGGTTCAGGCTGGCCAGTGCGCTGTTGGCGCTGGAGATCGTCTCGGCAAGTGGCAGTTCATCGATAGTGTGGAGGATAGAATTGACACTCTGTGCCAACTGCGTCAGCCCGGTCTCAATGGTCGGAATAGTGGTGTACTCAAGGAATGTGCCCGCTGCTGCCGGCGGGGTATCGGGATAGAAATCAATGCTGACGTATTTTGCGCCGGTGAGCAGGTTGCCGCTTTCCATGGAAGCGCGCAAGCCGTTCTGGATGCCGCGAGTCACGCCGCGTTGCAGGACATCGATCGACGCTTTGGTGTCGGGTAAATCCATCAGGCCGGGTTCGACATAGATCAGCACGGGTATGGGTGCGCCTTCACCCTCACTGCCGCTACGCAGGTTCAACGCCTGCCCTTCTTTCAACATGATCCTGTCGACCTTGCCGATTTGGATGCCGCGAAATTCGACGGGTGCGCCCGGCAGCAACCCCTTGATGGACTGGCTGAAACTCACCACGTAGTAGGTGCCATATTTGAACGGATTTTTAAGGATATCCTCGTAGGAGGGAAATAACTGAAAGGTGCTGTTTGCCGCTACAGTTTCGCCGTCCCTGACACCATTGGGCACACCGAATGACACGCCGCCGAACAGAATGGATTCCATGGAACCGGTTTGAACTTTAAAGCCGCTGGCGCTGGCGCTCAGGGATATCCCACTGGCGTCCCAGAAGCGCACATTGGTATTGACCAGTTCATGGTAGGGCGCATCGATAAATATCTGGTAGTGCACAAGCTTGTCAGCGGGCTTGAACTCCATGGTTTCAACACGCCCCACTTTATATCCCTTGTAAAGTACGGTATCACCGGCCGTGACCGAGGTGGTGTGATCGCTGGTCAGGTTCAAGCGCAGGCCGGGTGCACCCGCCGGCGTCAGAGGTGGGTGCTCCAGTCCAACGAAACTGCGGGCGCCCTTTTCGCCTGTTCCCGGTGCCAGCTGCAGGTATGCGCCGGATAGCAGTGTATCCAGGCCGGAGATATTGTCGGCGCCGACCCTGGCAGTCACTACCCAGAACCGTGTATCGGTGCGCAGCAGCGGCAGCGCCTGGCGATCCAGCTTGACGCTGGCGATCACGCCGTCAAAGTTGTCATTCAGGCGCACGGACTGCACAGTCCCCATGTCTACATCGCGGTATTTTATTTTGGTCTTGCCCTGTTCCAGCCCTTCGGCAGTGGTGAAGGAGATTTCGATTTCCGGACCCTCGTGCAGCCAGTTGTCGATGACCATATAAATACCCAGCACCATTGCCAGTATGGGGATTAGCCAGATGCCGGAAAATTTGCGGCCCGGACTGATGTCTGCTTGATCAGTTGTCACGTTTTCTTTCTTCCGTTTTCTTCGGTTTTGTCCCAGATCAGCCTGGGGTCAAAGCTCTCTGCTGCCACCATTGTAATAATAACCACGCCAGCGAAACACAGCGCGGCCAATCCCGGGCGAATCGACAGCAGGCCTCCAAGATGCACCAGAGCAACCAATATTGCCACTACAAAGACATCGACCATCGACCATTTGCCCACAAATTCAGTAATCTGGTACATAGTGGTGCGTTGCCGTGCGCTGACTGGCGAATGCCGTTTCACCGTCCAGACCAGATAAAACAGGGCCATGAATTTCCCCAGCGGCACCATCACGCTGAACAGGAAAATTACCAGTGCGACAGGGGCGGCTCCGTGATGCAACAATATGACAACCCCGCCCAGTATCGTGCTGCCCTCGGACGAGCCCAGTTGTTCGGTGATCATGATCGGGTACAGGTTGGCGGGAATGTAAAGCAGGCAAGCTGTTAACAGCAGGGCCAGCGTGCGCTGAATGCTGGCGCTCTTGCGCAGATGCAATGCGGTGCCACATCGCGGGCAGTGGTGCAGGTCAGCGTCGGCCAGCTTGCAGCAAAGGTGGCAGGCGGCCAGATGGCGGGAGGCCGCAGTGATGTCGGATGACGTCATTGGCGCTGCAAGGCCTCAATCCTCTCCCAGCACTGGTAGCGGTCCAGACTCGAGATGGCGACGGTAAAACAGATCGCGAAACCGGCGTAGGCCCAGAAAGAGATACCCAGCCCGACCGTCGCCATATCGGCGATCTTTACCAGGGACACGATCACACCGATGATAAACACTTCCACCATGGACCAGTTATGGGACAGGAAAACCCCTTTCGCCACCGGCACCAACCACGGCCTGTACTGTCCGGCATATAGCGGTATACACAGCAGTAACAGCAGCAGCAGGATGAAGGCGGGGATAATGATGATGAAAGCGGCCACCAGGACGGCGACGACGGGCATTCCGTATTGCCATACCGCGCCGGGTGTCTCGCGCAGGGTAATGACACTCTCGAGGCCGGTAGATGAGAACGACAGAAAGGAGTAGCTGTTGGCCATGATCAACAGGATGATGCCGGCAATCGTAAAGGATAAGATGCGGCCGTAGGCATCGGGCAGCTTGCGGGTCAGGAAATGGCCGCAACGCGGGCAGAACGCGCTTTCACCCTCTTCCAGGCTGGCGACGTTGACCAACTTGTCGCAGCTGTGGCAGGCCATGTCCCCCTTCATTTAATCGGGCAGGCCCATCGTTGCGGTGCTGTCCGGGTTATATCCCTGCTCCATTTCAGTGATCGTTTTGTCTAACTCTTCAGGAGATTCCGCGCGGATACGCGCCGCCTCACCGGCCAGTGTGCTTTCCGATTCATCATCGATACCGGGCCCGTGGACCTCCTGTGAATAGGTCTGGCCATTTGCGTCCAGGCAGGGGTCGAGACCGTCGCCCTGGCCACACACCTCAACGAGTCCATTCTCAACGGTGACGCGCTCCTCCACGATATTGGTGGAGGCGTCGGCATCGGAATCATCCTGCGCGAAAGCGCTGGTGATGGGCAGGCAAAGTAGCAGCGCCACAGTGCGTAGTATTTGGCGTGTTGTCATGATTGGATACCTGGATCGGTCTGTTCGTTATTGGGTATCAGGGAAGCAAAAGCCGCTGGCTTTGTGCCCCCCCAGGATTACCTGGTTGCCCGGTCAGTATAGTGTGGAAAATTTCTCGCCACCACCCTCCAGTCTCGTATCTTTCCCCGCAGCGCCCATGGCAGCATTTAAAAAAATACGGCCGAGGCCTCTTCACGTCGCCGGCGTGTACCAGATCGGCGAACTCCAGGCGCGCTCCTGAATGACTTTCTGGTGCTCGGGAGCGCAGCAGTTTTCCATGCCCTCGGGGATAGTCTGCGGGTCGTCGCAGCGTACCCCGGCATCGGCACACAGGCGCTGGCTCCAGCGGCAGGTCGGGTTTTCCAGCACTCGGGTGTAGTAAAATGCAGGTGCTCCCGGGTTGAAGTTGGTGTCTTGCCAGACGCTGCACAGTTGGCGGTGGCCCTCGCCGGAGGGCTCGCAGGTGTTGATGTCGACACTGGCACCAGTCTCGCCCCCGGCCACATCCAGTACCTGTTCGTGCAACTCTCCGTCTTCGTACCAGCCCTTGATCAGCTGAATGCGCTGCAGTGGGCTGCCCGGGTATTCAGCCGTGCCACTGTCCATACTGGCGGATACGATGAAACGCGGTGCGCTGTCTGCCGCTGCAGGAGGCGGCAAGTCCCCGCCCATCGGTACGCCGCCAGCGTAACCCTGCGCCACCATGTCACCGGCCGCGCAGAGTGTGTCGGGGTAATTCCAGCCGCCAAAAAAACGCAAGACCGGCCGCGTACCACTGGTGGCGTAAGCCTCGCGCCGCTGCATGGCGGCGAACAGGGCATCTCGACTGTTCTCTTCTGCATACAGCACGGCAAGGCCGCCGGGGCCGTATTCCAGTTCATCCGGCAAGCCGGCAGGGACGCCCTCACGGGCACCCATACCGGCACCGCCGTGCCCTGGATGGTTCTTCTCCATGGTAAGTCCGGGTGCGGCGATGTGAGTGTCAGTGCTGGATATCAGGCCAAACTTGAAGCTGTTGACGCCAAGTTCCCGCTGTTGCTGCAGCCCCTTTTTCAGCGCATAGCGTAAAAAGTTGGTCTGCGCCGGTGGTGTGGTCACAGGGATCATATCCTCGCCCAGCAGTGGGCTCAGCCAGTCGAATGCCGCAAAACGCGTCTGGCCGGTATTCTTGCCGCCGAACCGATCGTAGCCCAGCAACTCAAAATTGCAGTACTCGTCTTCAGACCAGACCGGCAGGCGGCTGTCGCATTCCGAGGCTCCCTTGTGCTGCATCACTTCAAACAGGGTATTCCAGCGCGCCCTGCGCTGCGCTTCATCGGCTGTCACTGGTTCTGCGGGGACATCCTTGTTGGTAATGCGTGCAGTTTCAAACATCAGGCCACCTGAGATATTGGAGTTGTGCGGTATCACCACGGCATCGCAGCCCGGTTTGTCCGCCACACACTCGTCATCGAGGTAATCCCAGAGTTGCACCTGCGACGGCGTTTCGATCCAGCTCAATGCGCGGTCCGGCACTTGCTCGTTGCGAAAAATCACATTGTGGTGCAGGTTCTGGCCAGTCTCGGCACTGGCCGTCCACTCGTAGCCGACGAAGCTGGTAAATCGACAATCACTGCTTCGATCATAGGCCTGCTCTGCATCCTGCTGGATACTCCGCCAGGTGTCCGCAGCCTCGGCGAAGCAAATTTCGTTGTTGTCGCCGCAGAACCCCCAGCGACTTTTGTAGGCCATGCCGATTGCAGCAAACGTGAAAAAGGATGCCCGTGGCAGGTAGCGGTGACCGATACACACCGGGTGCCAGTACCCCGGTGAGCCCTCGGTAGTGCACATGCGCATCTCGCCCATAAATTCGGAGTGGTCGGTGACGGCGGTGAAGTCCAGCGGCCGATCGAGCCTGATCGTGCGGCTCGCGTTGCCATTGTCGTCGTAGGGTTGAATGCCCAGAGCCTCGCCCTTGGCAAAGCGGTAGGCATCTGCCGGCTTGTTGCGGGTATCCTGGCTGCTGGCATCGAAGGACCACGCGGTATGCACATGGAAATCGCCAAAGAAGGGCCGCCGCAGGGCAGTGTAGTTGCTGCAGGGTTGCCGCTGCTCGGTGCGCTGGAATGGCGGTGGCGCATTGCCTGGCTCCGCGAGCGTCACCTTGGCGTCCTCTGCGGAAGCTGTGTTGTCCGGTAAGTTGTCGGTATCAAGCAGAGGTCCTGACTCTGAATGGCCGGCACTCGAAAGCATCAATGTGGCTGTGAGTAAGAGTATCTTCTGTAAGAACATTACGGGACCCTGCTGTCGACTTATAAAAAAGATATTGCCCAGAGGTTTCAGTGCATTGACAGTGTGACCCATTGCAATTTCTCAATTTTATTGTTGCGCAAAGGATAGCAGCGTGGGCCGGAGAAAGCATCTGTGTGACGGCGCCGGCGGCGCCGTACCCGATCGGGCTTTGCCAGTGTGTCATCCTGCGCCGTTGTGCTGCATACTGGCTTTCCCGAAGCCCTGGCATGCAAGCTATTGCCGCCACCCTTTTCGAAACCTGATTACAATGAATGAATCCGGAATCGCCGCTGCAGCCTCCCGGGCAAAATTACAGTACGCAGTAAAGACCGCTCTCAGCCTGACGCTCGCTTACCTGATTCCCATGAGCCTGGGTTGGCCGCAGCCACAGACGGCCGCTACCACGGTGATGTTGATCGCTGCCACTGGCATGGTGTCCGAATCGTTACAGAAGGGTGTGTTGCGGGTGCTCGGTACGGTGCTGGGTGCTGTGCTGGGGCTATCGCTGATCGCGCTCTTCCCGCAGGAGAGAATGGTATATCTGTTGGCGGTCTCCTGCACCGTTGCGGGTATATTCTATCTCTACAATGCGTATCAGGGAGACAGTACGGTATTCATGCTCACCGCCGTGGTGACGCTGATGGTATTCAATGGAGGCGATGCCGAGGGCGCCTTCCTCTACGGAGCGGATCGCGCCTTCATGACGGCTTTTGGTGTTGTTGTCTACACCGTGGTGGCCAGTGTGCTGTGGCCTGTCAGGTCCGTTGATAACACCCGTAGCCTGGCGTCGGGAATGGCACGCCACTACCAGGCCGCCTTCCGTCGATTGGTGCTGCGTGCCAACGGGCCATTGCCGCCACTGGATAATTTCCTCACCGCGCTGCTGGCCGATAGCCAGGCTTTTCAGGCCCAGTTTGCTACTGTCAAAAATCATACCGATGGTGTGACTGATTACCTTCCCGAATGGAACGCAGTCGTCAGGGCTTTCGAGGACATGGAGGCGCTGTTGCTGCCCGCGCTAAAACAGGTCTCGAGAAATACCGTGGATCTTGGTGCTTACATCAACAACTACGCATCCGTTGTGGATCATCTGGAGACATTGTTCGACGAGGTAGATTCCGCGTGGCAGGGCCGGCGCGGTGCCAGGCCGGCACAGGCCTGTGCGATCGGATTCAATGTGGAAAAATTGCGCGAGGCGGCACACCTGGAAGTAGCGGCTGTGGCGTCGCATGCTGAACTGCTGGAAGAACTCCAGCGCATACTACTGGCATTGCTCGCCGCACTGGACAGCCTGTTTTTTGATCGGGGGCCACTCCGCGCCGGGGCGGTCCCCCGTGGCAAGCCAGCATTCAATTGGCTTGACCTGGAAAACCTGAAGACCGCATTGCGTGTGTTTGTCACCTTCTGGATTGCCACTGCAATCTGGATCAATTTCAATCCCCCCGGGGGATTTATGTTTGTGACGCTATGTACGATCCTGGTTCCACTGATGTCCTTTACGCCGGTCACACCAAAACTGCTTTTTGCACTTTTCTCGCTGGGGTTCCTGTTTGCACTGCCCGCCTATGTCTTCCTGCTACCACAGATGACGCACTGGCTGGAACTGGCCGCCTTCCTGTTCGCCTATGCCTTCATCGGGTTTTATGTGTTCCAGGGGCCTGTCTCCATTTTCTTCTTGTTCGGGCTTTTTACGCTGGGTATACAAAACACCATGAACTACCAGATGGACGCTATTTTGTTGAGCATTTTGATGTTCTACATGGTGTGTGCAACCCTGATTATCGCGGTGTACTTTCCCTTTTCAAGCAAACCCGAACACCTGTATCCCAGTCTGAGACGGCGGTTTTTCAGGCTGTGTGCAAGATGTTTGAGGCATCATGCCCGCCCCGGATATATAGCAGGCATGATGCCGCGAAATTTTTTGATCGGCGGCACGGCTCTGCTCGGCAAAATGCAGGCCTGGGGACCAAAGATAGATGCCGCACTGTTGGTCGGGAATGGCCAGCAACAGATCGCTGCACTGAACAGCTGTTGCGAACTGCTGTACGCGCAACTCCAGGCTCTCGCTTTACGTCATCGGGAGTTCAGCGAAAATAGCCTCATTGCTGCTGCAACAGGCAAAGGTGGCGTGAAATCCATGGCTGCCCTATGCGATAGTTTGGCGCAGCTCGGCCGCGTACCGGAGATAGCCGGGATCAAGGACCGTTTTACCGACATTGAACAGCGACTCGATGAACTGCTGGGCGATGATTACCTGGACCGGTATGATCCACACCAACTGGCGCAATTTTATGTCTACCTGAATCTGCAGGCGTCGATCTACCTGGGATTGCTTGATTGCGCCGATGCGCAACAGGCGATTGACTGGCAACGCATGGGGGAAACACGATTCTAGTACTAGCATGTTTGTCGGGCTCGAGAGCCACCGCGATGCGTGGGGTCTGCTTATCGGTGCTGGTGGTGTTTCTGGCCGGATGCACTATGGTGGGGCCCGATTACCAGCCCGGGGCGCAACCGCAACTGCCGTCTGCGTGGAGCGACGAGGAAACCGCCCAGGCGACGCGGGAGGTGGGCGCCTGGTGGAAGTTGTTCAACGATCCCGATCTGAACGAGTTGATTGCGCGGGGCGCGCGGCAGAACCTGAGCATAGCGGCTGCGGGCCTGCGCATAGTGCAGGCGCGGGCCGCCCTGGGTATCAGTGACGCGCTGCTGTTTCCGCAGCAACAGCAGGTAGATGGGAATTTCACGGGGCTTTACCGCAACGAGGACTGGTTCAAGTCCGCTGGTGCCAGCCTGGATGTCGGTTGGGAAATGGATATCTGGGGCAAGTATGCCCGCGGTATCGAATCCAGTGAGGCCAGTCTATACGCCTCCATCGCCTCCTACCACGATGTGCTGGTTTCCATCAGTGCGGAGATCGCGCGCAACTACATCAATTATCGTACCGCCGAGGAACGGATGTACCTGTCGCGACAGAATATTGCGATCCAGCAGCGCGTTGTGGATATGACACAGGTCCAGTTCGATGCCGGCAATGTGTCGGAGCTGGATGTGCAGCAGGCGAAAGCACAGCTCTATGCCACGCAATCGACTCTGCCCTCGCTGAATATCGTCAGGCTGCAGACCCGCAATGCGATTGCTGTGCTGATCGGTACCACGCCACAGGAGATGGAGCCACTGCTCACCGCCGCTGCGGTGCCAAGAGTGCCAGACTTTGAGAAACGCCTGGTTGATGTGAGTCGACCTGGCGATGTGGCTGCTCACTATGCCCGGTATTCTGTGATTCCTGTAGCACCAGAGCTACAAAAAACAGTCGATGCACAAGTCGTTATGCGACGTCCCGATCTACAGGTTGCAGAGCTTCAGGCACGCGCCCAAAGTGCCCGAATAGGCCTGGCTGAGGCCGACCTCTACCCGCAGTTCTTCCTGTTCGGCTCTGTTGGTGTCAGTCAAACTGTTCGCTCCAGCAACAGCTTTGATCTCTCCGATTCAGTTACCGCGAGCATCGGGCCGGGGTTTAGCTGGAATATTTTCCAGTATGGTCGTATCCGCAACCGCGTGCGTATCGAGGACGCACTGTTCCAGGAAAGCCTGACCAACTACAACCAGGGTGTGCTGGAGGCGGTTCGCGAAGTGTCGAATGCACTTGAGGGCTATCACAACAATGTAGAAAAGAGCCAATTCGATTTGAGTGCCGTTGAAGCGGCGATTCGGGCATTCAATATCTCGTTCAACCAGTACAATAACGGGCTGGTGAGTTATCAACGACTGTTGAGTACGGTGGAGACAATGACCTTGCGCGAGGATGCGTATGCGCAGACGCGCGGCAGTATTGCCAACCAGGTTGTTGCACTTTACAAGGCGCTGGGCGGTGGCTGGGAGCCCTTCCGGAACCAGCCGGTGGTAGACCCGAGCACGGTGAAACAGATGGAGTCGCGCACGGACTGGGGTGATTATCTGCAGCCGCGGACAATCAGCGGGGAAGATCGCAGTGAATAATGTGCCGCACGAGTTGGCCTTGGGTGACGTCTACCTGTCACCCATGCTGCCGGTATTTACATTAGCGCTGCTGGGGGCGTGGATAAGTATTATCCTTTTGAACAAGTTGCGCCTCAGCCGCTATATCATGTTCCCTGCCACGACTTTCCTGGCGCTGATGCTGTTGTATATGGTGCTGATGAATACATATTGGATCCGGATATAGAGAGGCACAATCGGTGCAGTTAATGAAGAAATTCGCTCTGGGCTCCATCAATCTGCTCCTGGTTGCACTGGTGGGCTGGTATGCCTACCAGGCGTTCGACGAGTATTTGCATAACCCGTGGACAAGAGACGGGCAGGTGCGCGGTCATGTGATCCAGATCGCTCCACGCGTCTCGGGCATGGTGACGAAGATTGTGGTCATCGACAACCAGTATGTACGCCGTGGCGATCTGCTGTTTGAGATCGACAGGGAGCCCTTTGAGATCGCCATCTCGCAGGCCGAGGCGAATTTGCAGCGCGCCCGAATCAGTTCACGCGCGGCGCGTATTGAGTACGACCGCCTGCAGGATATTTTCAAGAGGGACCCTGGCGCTGTATCGCAGAAGGACCTCAATCGACGTGAAGCCAACTACCAGGAGTCGCTGAGCCAGATTGATGTGGTTACCGAGACCTTGCGCGGTGCCAAACTCAATCTTGCCTATACACAGATCCATGCACCGGTAGACGGTTATGTCTCCAATGTGGACTTCCAGATCGGTACCCAGGCGGTCGCCAATAGCCCAATACTGGCGCTGGTGGACAGCAACAGTTTCTGGGTATTCGGCTATTTTCGCGAGAGCCAGATCGGCAAGTTCAAGATAGGCGATCCGGCGCGGGTGACACTGATGGCCTATCCCGATACCCCATTGCAAGGTCGTGTAGAGTCACTGGGATGGGGTATAGCACCTGCAGACGGTAACACCGGCTTCAATTTGTTGCCCAGCATCAAGCCGGTGTTTCAGTGGATACGTCTGGCCCAGCGTATTCCCGTGCGCATAAAGCTGGAGCATGTTCCAACCGATGTGGAACTGCGTTTTGGCCTGACGGCCTCCGTCATGGTGATGGCGGATTAACTGAGATCGGGAACACGAGAGGAAGCGATTTTGGCGAGTGTCGATTCACATAATAATTTCTACTATTTCACCGCAAGCCTGGTGATATTGCTGTTGTCGTCTGCCTACGTGAGTTCTACTCCGGGAGGGGAGGACCACCTGTTTTTGCAGGTGGTCATGTTCGTGACACAACTGGTGGCGTATTTCAGCCTCAACCTGTCGAGGCATTGGCGGTTGTTTGTAGGCGTGATGCTGGTTCTGTTGATGTTGAGCAATCTGTTGCGCGAGTTCACCGAGTGGTCGGCTGAACCGCTGATAGGGCTGGGTGTGAGTTTGGTTTTCTACTGTGGAATAGCCTATGCGGCTGCGCGGCAGGTGCTGTTCAGTGGTGATATTGAGCCCAATACGATTGCCGGTACTGTGGCGGTCTATCTGCTGTTGGGGCTCATCTGGACAGTGCTGTACCTGATTGCACTGGAAATCTGGCCTGCAGGCATACACGGGATCGAGTACCAGGATTGGCATGACAATTTCGGTATCACCACCTATTTCAGCTACGTTACGTTGTCGACGGTGGGGTACGGCGATATCTCGCCGGCGATCCCCGTCACTCGAACACTGGCTTATCTGGAAGCGATTACAGGCACCTTTTACATGGCAGTTGTTGTCGCCAGTATGATTGGACGGGTCAGCAAGCGCGCGAAAAAGTAGAATTTGAATACAAATAGGGAGAGCAGTATGGAAGATAGAAATTCTGGTGCGGGGTACGAGCCGCTATTTGTGCGCAATATGATCGAGTCATTTCTGCGTATTGGCCTGTTGCTGGTGTTGCTGATCCTGGCCTACGATATCGTCAAGCCGTTTACCACGCCCATAGTGTGGGGAGCGATTATCGCGATGGCAGCTTTTCCACTGGTGAAATGGCTGGAGTCAAAAATTGGCGGTCGGCGTGGGCTTGCCGCTACCCTGGTTACCCTGTTTTTTATTGTTGCGCTGGTGGTGCCCACCTGGTCTTTAATGGATGCGACGATTGGTGGGTTGAAGCAGGCCAGCGTGGCGCTGGAGGAGGGGCAGTATAAAGTGCCTCCGCCACCGGAAAAAGTACAGCACTGGCCGCTGATTGGAGAACGCCTGTACACAGTCTGGAGCAACGCCAGCACGAATCTTGAAAAATTCGCGGCGGACAATGCCACGCAACTGAAAGAAGTCGCCGGTGGTGTGGTCAAACGGATCGGCAGCAGTCTGGTCGGTGTGCTGATGTTGGTAGTGGCTCTGATCATCGCCGGCGGTTTCATGACGTTTGCCGAGAGCTGTGGTTCAGCAGCACACCGCTTCTTCGTGCGTGTAGGAGGTCTCAGTCCGGGTGGTGAATGGGCGCCGCTGGCTGTGGCAACGGTGCGCAGTGTGCTGCAGGGCGTGGTCGGTGTCGCCGTCATCCAGACCATCATTATCGCCATCGGCCTGTTTGTAATGGGGGTGCCGGCTGCGGCTGTACTGACCGTCATCGTCCTGGTCCTGGCCATAGCCCAGGTGCCGACGCTGATTGTGCTGGCACCGATTATAATTTACGTATTCTCGACAGCAGATACGACCTCGGCGGTGATTTTCGCCGTGTACCAGTTATTGGCGGGCGCCAGTGACAATATCCTCAAGCCGGTGCTGATGGGCAGGGGGCTGGATATCCCGATGCCGGTCATACTGGTCGGTGCCATCGGCGGGATGGTCATGTCCGGCATTGTCGGGCTGTTTGCCGGGGCTGTGATACTGTCGATATTCTACAAGTTGCTGATGCTGTGGCTGGAGCAGCAACCGCACGAGTGACCAGCAGATCCAGGGCGACGTCCGGCAGTTGAAGTTCGTGCATCGTGTCTAGCCCTGGACTCGGGAGCCCGCCGGCAGCCGTGATCCGTGCGGGAAGATGGTGCGCCGTCTCTGCCTGCATACCGATCACGTCACGTTTGTTCTGTCAGGCAGTACTTTTCAGGGGAAATAGTGCCATCAAAAAGCCCGCCTGATTGATGCCGGCTGCTGTGTTGTTGGTGGTAGAATACGCGCCCTATTTCCCCGGTAGCCTGCAGCTGCCAGGGCTCACAGCTGTGTGTTTACGGTACCTGCGCGATATTGTGTTTCTGGCTTCACGGGTAAGGCACTGGCTCCTTGAAACAACCGGAGACTCCGAAGATTCATGAAAATTGTGATTGTTGGCGGTGGTGCGGGCGGCCTTGAACTGGCGACTTACCTGGGGAACAAGCTGGGTCGCAAGGGTCTGGCCGAGATTGTGCTCATCGACCAGAATCAAACCCACCTCTGGAAGCCATTGCTGCATGAAGTTGCCGCGGGCAGTCTCGATGCAGAGGTCGATTCACTCAGTTATCGCGCCCACGGGGCAGCGCACGGGTTTGTCTTCAAACTGGGGCGTTTCAGCAGTGTGGACAGGGAAAAACGCTGTATTTCACTGGCGCCGGTGACGGACGCAGACGGTTTTGAAGTCCTGCCGCAGCGCAGTGAGCCTTACGATCAACTTGTTATCGCTGTCGGCAGCGGCTGCAATGATTTCAACACACCTGGCGTGGCGCAGTTTGCACAGTTTCTGGAAGGGCCGCAGCAGGCGGAGAGATTTCACAAGCAGCTGGTCAATCACTTCATCCAGCTAAATCGCAAATTAATCGATGAGCCCACGAAAACGCTGAGTATTGCAATTGTCGGCGGTGGCGCTACCGGCGTTGAGTTGTCGGCGGAGCTGTTTAACGCCAGGCATTTGTTTGCGCTGTACGGCCTGAACCGGGTCACCAATGAGCACCTGCGAGTGACCTTGCTGGAAGCTGGCCCGCGGCTGGTGCCGGCACTTACGGAGCATGTGTCAGAGGCGGTTCGCGCTCAACTGGTGAAGCTGGGCGCCGATATTCGCCTGAATACCCAGGTCGCCAGCGCAGAGAAAAACGCCTTCGTCACCACCAGTGGCGAAACCGTGAAGGCCGATATGATGCTGTGGGCGGCCGGCGTTAAAGTGCCGGATTTTATCGCTGATATCGAGGGCATCGAGACCAATCGTATCAACCAGATTCTGGTGCGCTCAACCATGCAGACCACCACCGATGATGCCATCTATGCGATCGGTGACTGCGCCGGTTACGAGCTCGGCGATGGTCGCTGGGTGCCGCCCCGGGCACAATCTGCCCACCAGATGGCCAGTCTGGCAGGTAAGAATATCGTCAGGGGTATTCAGGGTAAGCCGCTGAAGGAATTCAAGTACCGCGATCACGGCTCCCTGGTGTCGCTCAGCCAGTACACCGCCATAGGCGTGTTGATGGGGAACCTCGGCACGGGACAGAGCCTGAATGTGCGGGGTTGGTTGGCGCGGATGGTGTATATCTCATTGTATCGAATGCACCAGATAGCACTGCACGGGTTGTTCAAGGCCTCCCTGTTGGTGGTGGCCGACAAGATCAACCACATTGTGAAGCCCCGTTTAAAGCTGCATTGAGCCCTTAAGTAATACCAGCACGCGCCGACGCCTGTCGGCCTACCAGTCCATTTGAATCGACACACCGAAGCGACGCTTATAGGTGTAGTCGAGAATTTGCGCCGCTTCGACCCCCACAACTTCCTGGCCACCGATGCTCGCCACATAGAACTGATCAAACAGGTTCTGCACGTAAAACTGTACCCGGTAGCGACCATTCTGCGCGGCAATGCCCGTGTAGAGGTCAAAGGTATTGTAGGGATCACCAACCAGCAGCGGGTTGTTGGCGGTATCAAACTGCACCTCGTCGCGATAGTACATGTTGAGGCTGGCGAAGGCGTCGAACGGCATCGACGGAATCGGAATGTAGTATGTGCCTGCGAGGTAGGTCGACCACTTGGGGGAGTTCGGCATGCGGGCGCCGGACAGATCCTGTGTTCCGTCGATACAGCCCTGTGCCTCGGACTGGCGCGCGTAACAAGGGGCGTCCGGCCAATCGGAAAATGTTGCGTCGGTGTAGGCCAGTGACCCCTGTACTGCGAAGTTCTGTGTCAGTTGCGCGTTGACTTCCAGTTCCACGCCCTGGGTTTCCAGCTCTCCTGCATTGGTCAGGTAAAATATGGGTGGGAAAGCGCCTGCGACCTGGGCTGAAGCCTGGAAGTCCTTGAAGGTACTGTAGTAAGCAGCGGCGTTGACGCGCAAACGGTTGTCGAACCACTGCGACTTGATGCCCAACTCATAGCTGGTTGGTATTTCCGGATCCACAAAGACGTCGCCGCTGGTCGGGCCGGACGGCAGGGAGTTGGACCCGGGGCCCTTGTAGCCCTTGGCATAGCTGGCATAGACCATGGCATCTTCGGCGATGTCCCGCTCGACCATCACCCGCCAGGAGCCAGCCTGATCATGGTCCTTCTGGTTGATCGAACCGGGTGGCGCTTCCGGCAGGGTGCCGGGGAAAGAGGCGACGGTTTGCTTGTGGCCCAATTGGTCGAAATTGTATCGTGCGCCCACAGAGAGGCGGCTGCGATCTGTGATATGCCAGGTCGCCTGGCCAAACGCGGCAAAGCTCTCGCTATCGGTTTTCCCGACATTGGTGACAGACAGTGCGCCGGAGTCTGCCAGATCGATAGCGTACAGATCGATATAGCGGTAGAACTCGCGGTCAATTTTTTTGTAGAAATAGTAGAGACCGGCGACATAGGTAATCTTGCCATCGCCGGGTGACGTCAGGCGCAGTTCCTGTGTGTACTGCTGGTACTTTTCAAAGCTGTCGTTGAGCGGCAGTGCTGTGAGCGCGTAGTCGTCAGCGCGGGCGGCGCCGTAGACGTTTTCATTGGTGTACGCTGAAATCGACGTCAGCAGGAAGTCGCCGAGAGAGTAGTTCAGCTCCATGCTGTAGATGTCGACCTTGGTCTCGCCTTTCGAGGTATCGTTGTCCAGCACTTTGTCATTTTTCGGGCCTACCGGCCCGCCCTCGCGGTCGACTACACTGCCCTCGATCACCTGGCGCAGCGCGGCCACACAGCAGGTGTGTTTGCGTTCGATGTGGGTGTAATTGAACTGGGCGTCGAACTGCTCAGTGATCAACCAGCGCAACTTGCCCCTGCCACCCCATTCGTCGCGATCATTGAAATCGTCCCCGCCGGGATACTCGTTGTCGATAATGGGATCCATGGTGTTGCTGTACATTGAGATGCGCCCCAGCAGGGTGTCCTCGATAATCGGCCCGGAGGCGTAACCGTAGAGATTGACCAGGTCATTGCTGCCGTAGCTGGCGCGAAAACCTGTCGCCAGTTCGGGCGTGGGGTTGTAGGTCGTGATGTTCAGCAGGCCGGCGCTGGCGTTCTTGCCGAACAACATCCCCTGCGGACCGCGCAGCACCTCAACGCGTTGCACGTCGCTGAAGTCCAGCACAGAGCCTGACAGGCTGCCGGAGGCGACATTGTCGACCACGGTGCCCACCGACAAATCCACCGAGCGACTGAAACTGTTGGTGCCAATACCGCGAATAAGAATATTGCGACCGGCATCGCTGGTGCCCTCTGAAAACGTAAAGCCCGGCACCAGGCGCGACAGGTCGGCGATCTGGGTTTTATTCAGCTCAGCCAGCTCGGTACCACTGACAACGGCGATAGAAATCGCTACATCCTGCAGACTTTCCGATCGCTTCTGTGCGGTGACAACAACTTCTTCCAGTTGTTGTGCCTGCGCGTTGATAAAAGGCAGGGCGAGAAGCAGTGCGCCGATACGGCGCGCGAATCGAAGGGTATTCATGGTGCATCCTGTGTCGCTTATTATTAGACGTTGCCAGTGTCTGGCACGGCGCATTTTGATACTGCAAGCCTACACTTTTAACAAGGATCGGGTGTGCAGGCAAGTTGAGCGAGAGTCCCGCCACAGGCAGCGGCTACGATACCGAGATTGGGCTGCTACCAGAGATACCGCGCTTCCACACCGAATGTGCGTTCGGCGTAGCGCGGCACCTGATGGCCGTAGCCATTGGGCGTGAAGTTGGCGGGAAGCGAGCCGATGCCGGAGACGTACCACTCGTCGAACACGTTCTTCGCAAACAGCGTCAGCGTGTAGCGATCCTCGTGATCCAGCGCCACCAGTGACAGGTCGAGAATCCCGTAATCGTCCTCGGTCGTGTACTGATCCTGTTCTATGGTGTACTGCACCTCGTCCTGGTAGCGATAGTTGCCATTGACCGACAGATCAAACGGCATGCTCTGCAGCGGGATCAGGTAGCTGGCTGCCAGCGTGAATTTCCACTCCGGTGTCGACGGCAGGTCGCCGCCCCCGAGGTTCTGCGTCGCCGGGCTGTCGGCACAGGTAGTCTGCCCCTTGTAGCCCACACCCCGGAAGCTCTGGCCGAAGGAGCAGCCCGCGCCCTGGAACTCGTTGATCTGCGCATCGACGTAGGCGATACCGCCGGTTACGGTCAGGTTCTCCATCGGCAGGGCGGTGAAGTCCACCTCAACACCCTGGGTTTCTACCTTGCCGACATTGGCCAGTACGAAGGCGAAGACACCGTCGTCTTGTCCGTCGCCGTCCTCATCGACCGGGTTGCCATTGTCATCCAGCTTCGGCGTGAACTCGGCGGCGCTGGCCTGGAAATCGTCAAACTTGGTGTGGAATACCGCCACGTTCAGAATCAGTCGGTCATCAAACCAGGTGGATTTCAGGCCCAGTTCGTACGCGTGGCTGGTCTCGGGGTCGACCGGTTCGGTGTTGTCTGGAGTAGAGCCGAAGCCGACGTTGAACGCGGGACCCTTATAGCCCTGGGCGTAGCTGAAGTACGTCATCGCGGTATCAGTGACATCCCATTCCAGCGCAATTCTTCCCGTCCATTTGCTCTCGTCGGTGTCGCGCTGGAAAGAGGGCTGCGGCTCGGCCCCCAGTGTGCTGCCGACGCGCTCGTAGTCGAACTTGAGGTCGTCGTGGGTCCAGCGCAGACCGGTGACGAGGCGCCAGCGCTCTGCAAAATGAGTGACGGCTTCGCCGAATGCGGCGTAGTTGAGGGAGTCGACACTGAAATCGGCGACTGATTCCGTGCGGTTGCTGCCGGTGACATCGAAGGAGCGATCAAACTTTCTGTCGACGGTCTGGTCAAAATAATACAGCCCCGCCACATAGGTAATGAACTGGTCGGCGGGGGATGTCAGCCGCAGTTCCTGTGAATACTGGTGCTGCTTGGACTTGCCGCCCTGTAGGAACCCGAGCGCATCGACGGGCAACTGATCGTTGTCGCCGCGCGAGTTCTGCGACCAGTCGCGGTAGGCGCTGATCGAGGTGATGGTGTGGCTGCCCACATCCCAGTTTACTTCCAGTGAATGGCCGGAGGCGTCCGTATCTGTGGTGAGGTCACCGTTCAGGTTGACCTTGCGGTTTTCATCGCCCGGCACCACCGGGGCCAGCTGCGCCAGGATGTTATCAATCTGTGCCTGGTTGTTCGGTGGCTGCGCGGGGTAGGGGTCCATCGAGCGCAGCGCCACCACGCAGCAGTGGGATTTGAATTCACTGTAATCACTGCTCCACTTGAACTGCAGGGAGTCGGTGGGCTCCCACAGCAGCTTTCCGCGGATGCCCCAGTCGTCGGAGTCATTCACTGAATCGCCGTCGTAGACATTTTCTATCCAGCCCTCGTCCTTGTTGAAGTAGCCGGTCAGTCGGCCTGAGAGGTTTTCAACGATGCGGTCTGACACTGTGAAGCTGGAGCGGTATTCCTCGTCCTCGGTGGCGTAACCGCGCACTTCCGCCTCAAACTCATCGGTGGGATCGCGGGTGATGAAATGCACCACACCACCAGAGGCATTTTTGCCGAACAGGGTACCCTGCGGGCCGCGCAGTACTTCCACGCGCTGCATGTCGACCAGCTGTGCAAACGCCATGCCGGACTGTCCCATGACCACGCCGTCCAGCATGGTCGAGATGCTCGGTTCGATACCTGAGCTGAATGTCACGGTGCCGATGCCGCGGATACTGAAGGAGGTTTGTCGCGGATTGATGCCCTTGTTCAGGTTCAGCGACGGAACCAGCTGGACCAGGTCTTCCGAGCTGCCCACCAGCGCATTGACCAGTTCGCGGTTGGACAGCGCCGTGACCGCAATCGGTACATCCTGCAGGTTGGATGCGCGCTTGGTGGCAGTGACGATCACTTCCTCCAGCCTCGGGGCTGCCTCATTGGCCACGGCGCCAGTGGCACTGCTGCCAAAAAGAGAGAGGCAGCTATAAATCAGTGTCTGTCGTGCGACTGTTTTCATTGTCGATTCCCGCTGAGATATTTTTATGAATTGGCGCTTGTTTATTGTTTCAAGCGTGCGCCTGTTCTCAGCCTCAAGTTAGACTTTGTAACCGCAGAAATGAATGAGTCAAGCTGCTACATACATGGCTTTTCCTGCTATTTTTTGGCGGTGCTGGTCAGCAATTGCCGCTCCCTGCCGCGACATTGGCCGAGTCTGCGTGCCGTTTTTTGGCTTGCATGTCCGCCAAATAGTTGGCGAAATTCGCGGGGACTGCAACCGATGTTTTTTTTGAAGTACCGGCTGAATTGCGAGGGATCGTCGTAGCCGACCCGCCTGGCGACGACATTGATACCGTCGTTGTTGGCGAGGAGAAGTTTTCGTGCCTGTTGCAGGCGCATATTGTTACTCCAGCACTTTGGGCTGATGCCCATGCGTTCCCTGAACAGGTGTGCCAGCCGGGAAGTAGAGAGATTGCAGTCGGCGGCCACCTCGTCAAGGTGGAATCCCGCTGTGATATTGCGCCGCATATAGTCACAAGCCTTCTGGATGCGTCTATCGACGGCATCATCCGGCGGTGAACTGAGTCCCCTGGCGCGTATCAGCAGTTCCTCCAGCCGGTTGTACTGCAGGTCTTCCTGTATCGGCGAGCGCTCGCTGCTGAGTTCTATCAATTCCTCAAACACACGTTGTATTTTCGCCCGTGTTTTGGCGTCGGTACGTGCTGCGTGATAAATACCAGTGTCCAGTGATCGCCATTCCAGCAGGTCTCGCCAGTGCTGCTGTGGTTTGAACAGGGCCCAATGATGCTGCCAGTAACGGGCGCCCGGGTGCAGGCCGCAGTGAAACTTTGCCTCTGGGTGGAATAGCAGTAGGTCGCCGGGTCCCGCTTCCAGTTCGATGTTGTCATTCAGGTACAGCGCCCGGCCGGCAGTGGTCAGGTGCAGGGTCCAGCAGGGCATGGTGCCTGCATAGTAGGTGCGGCTGTCGCTGACCTTACCGCGCTCTATCGCGGTGCTGTTGGCACTCACATCGTGATGGAACAGGATGGTGTGATCAAACGAGACAAACAACTCCTGCAGATAGGCCTGGGCAGCTTTCTCGCCGAGTCGGGAGGTGTGATTGAAGCGGTGCTCCCATCGCGCGGAAATCTCTGACTGCGTCTTGTCAAAACCTTTGTCCCGTCGTATTCGGGCGGCGACATGTTGTATCTGTTGTGTATTTAGCGGTGAGCCGAATAGCTCGCTCACTGCCATTAAACCCGCCTCGTCGACAGTATTCTGTGTATGCCAGCGATAGCACAGGTTGGCGACTTTCTCGATCGGGCCAATATCGTTGACTTTTCCCATAGTGTTCCGTGTTACGTGAATACGTTTCATTATTGTTGTGTTGTGGCCACACGTCAGCAGACCGCGGGGCAAGCGATTGTAGGATTTCATTGGCCGGCCCAGGCCGCGGCAGGGTGCTTGGGCGCGTCCACGATTGTACAATAGCAGAAAAAGCCAACTATGTAGCAGCTTCGCATCTTCACTTCGGTAGCCAGTGAACCTACCTTGACGACAAAAATGCTTGTGCTCTGCTGTCAGCACAATTCCGGTGTCACTGTGCCAGGCTGTTTCAGCGAGCTACCATACTGATAATACTCGTGCACCCTGCTCAACGACAATCCTGAACTGTCGCACGCCGGTAACGAGAACAGCTAGAAGGTATAGCTCTATGTGGAATGAATATACTCAGCGCATCGTTCGGATTGTCGCGGTGCTGGCGATAGCAGCTTGCAGTGAGCTTGCCGGCGCTGTCGAGCGCCCGAACATTGTATTCATCTTCTCCGACGACCATGCGGTACGCGCCGTGAGTGCCTATGGCGACAGCCTGGTGGAGACGCCGAACATCGACCGGATTGCGGCCAGTGGTGTGCGTTTCGATCGCGCGTATGTTGGCAATGCCATCTGTGGACCGAGTCGTGCGACATTACTGACCGGGATGCACAGCCACGCCAATGGTTTTTACAGCAATGAGTGGTCCGGTCCGTTCGATGGCGAGCAGCAAACGCTGTCCAACCTGCTGCAGGGTGCCGGCTACCAGACAGCGGTAATCGGCAAGTGGCACCTGTACAGTGATCCTGTGGGCTTTGATCACTGGGAGGTCATCGACAATGTGTTCGAGCAGGGCTCCTATTACAACCCCACCTTCAGAAGCCCCGCCGGGGTGGAGGAGACAACGGGTTACGTCGCCGACCTGGTGACCGACAAGTCCATCGCCTGGCTGCAGCGGGCGATGCAACAGAACAGTCCTTTTTTCCTGCTGTACAACCACAAGACACCCCATCGCGACTGGCTGCCCGGCCCCCAGGAGTTGCTAGATTGGGACGAGGGTGCGCGTATGGCGGAACCGGATACCTTGTTCCGTGACCTCTACGGCCAGATACGGGCGCGGCGCGAAGCGCGTATGCGCATCGAAGACTATATGACCGACATGGATGTCAAACTCAGCATGGGTGGGAACCTGACGCCGGCACAGGAGGCGCTGTGGCAGCAGGCGTTTGCCGAGGGCAATCGGCAGTACGAGTCGGCTGACCTGACGCCAGAGCAAGACCTGCGCTGGAAGTACCAGCGTTATATCAAGACCTATGCCGCCTCCGTGAAAAGCATGGATCGCCAGATCGGGCGATTGCTGGATTACCTGGAGTCAAGCGGCTTGATGGAGAACACGATTGTCCTGTACAGCTCTGACCAGGGCTTTTTTCTCGGCGAAAACGGCTGGTTCGATAAGCGCTGGATGGATGAGGTGTCCTCCCGGGTGCCGCTGTTGATGGCCTGGCGCGGACATATCAAACCCGGTAGCACCTCGGACGCGCTGGTGCAGAATATCGACTTCGCTCCCACCTTGCTCGACGCCGCCGGTGTAACGCCAAAAACGCCCATGCACGGTGTCAGCCTGTTGCCACTGGTGGAGGCAAACCCGCCGCCATGGCAACGTGATCTGTACTACCACTTTTATGAGAACCCCGGCTTCCACGGCGTCGCGCGTCACTACGGTGTGCGGACTGAGCGTTACAAACTGGTGTACTACTACCAGAACGATGAGTGGGAGTTGTTCGACCTGGTGACTGATCCGGCGGACCAGGTGAACCTCTACGGCAAACCCGGCTACGAGGCGATTACCGCGGATCTGAAGCAGCGCCTGCAGCAATTGCGTGTCCGGTACCAGGTGCCGGAGACTGATCCCGGGGTGCCTTGGTATCACGGGCCGTTGATTCGGACGTTCGAGCGCTTGATGATGTGGATGTGATGCTACACTGCGGTGCATTACTGAAAATGGTAAATAGAGGCCAAAGTGATGCTGAAAAAAACAGGTCTCGGCATGGTCATTTTGCTGGGCCTCCTTGTGAGCGGATTCTATGTTATTGGCAGGGGCTGGCTGGGAAGTGAGTGGTACCCGGCACCAGTGACCGGCGGTCCGCGGCCACTGCAGCCATCGAAAGATGAGCCGCTTGACAGCGCGTCAGGCGGGCGACAGCTTGCTGTTGCGAGCGACGACACACCGCGTGTTTTGTTTGGCGATCTGCACAGTCACACCAATTATTCTATCGATGCATACGTGTTTAACACCAATCTGGTGAAGGGTGGTGGTATCGTCACGCCGGCCGATGCCTGTGACTTCGCACGCTATTGTTCCGCTCTCGATTTCTGGAGCATCAATGACCATGCGGAGGGCCTGACGCCACGGGTATGGGCCGATACGGTGAATTCCATACGGGAGTGCAATGCTGCTGCGGGCGATCCGTCGAATCCGGATCTCGTCTCCTTCGTGGGCTGGGAGTGGTCCAATGGAGACCGGGATAATGTGTCCAGTCACTACGGGCACAAGAATGTCATCTTCCGCACCTGGGAAAAAGGGCAGACGCCGACGCGGCCCATCGCCGCCGCACCAAATTATGTGCTGGGGAAAGTGCCTGCGGCGTTACTGGGGCTGGTCAGCCTCACGGACGGTGTCCTGGATGCCTCGGACATGGGCCGCTACATAAACGAGTCAAACGAAACGCCTGTCTGCCCTGACGATGTGCCATCGAACGAGTTGCCGGACGATTGTCGGGAGGTCGCGCTGACGCCGCAAGACCTCTACCGCAAGCTGGACGAGTGGGGCTTTGACAGCATGGTGATTCCGCACGGGTTGGCCTGGGGTACCACCAATCCGCTGACTGCCGATTTTCGCGACCAGATGGATGAGTACGATCAGCGCTACCAGAACCTGCTGGAGATCTACTCCGGTCACGGCAACTCGGAGGTGTTCGAGGATTTTCAGCGTATCGGCATGACCACCGCAGGTGCGCTCTACTGTCCGCAGGCGACCGGGAATTTTACACCCTGCTGTCAACAGGTGGCAGTGATCGCACAAGCGGGTTGTGAGGACGCGGAATCGACGGAGTGCGAGCAACAGGTTCTGCAGGCCGTCACTGCATTTCTCGAAGCGGGCGATCCGCAGGGACGCAAGCTGTTTCCCGATGCCACACTGGATGACTGGGCGGGTTGTGGCCAACTGCAAAACACGTTTCAACCGCCCTCGATGTATGTGCCGCGCATGTCGGCACAGTACAATCTCGCGCTGGGATATGATGCCCGGGGAGAGCCGAAACGTGCGCGCTTCGGCTTGATTGGATCCAGCGATGGTCACCAGGCGCGCCCCGGCAGCAGTTACAGGGAATCCAATCGCCTGTTGTATACCGACAGCAAGGATCTCGGGCGTGAGAGCATGCTGACCGATTATTTCAAGGCAGACAAGGAGTCAGGCGGGTTCTACTACACCGGCGGCCTGGTCGCAGCTCACACCAACGGCCGCAACCGCGATGCAATCTGGGAGGCGCTGAGCAGTCGCAACGTGTATGCAACCTCCGGCGACCGTATGTTGGTCTGGTTCGATTTGCTCAATGGGCCCATGGGTGAGGCACCCATGGGTAGCGAGGTTTTACTCAACGAAACGCCGTATTTTCGGGTGCGAGCGCTGGGGGCCTTTGAGCAACAACCGGGGTGTCCGGATTACGCGATCGCCGCTCTTGGTGAGGCCCGTATACAGTCCTTGTGCGGCGGTGAATGTTACCGGCCGGGCGGTGAGCGCCGCAAAGCGATTACGCGAATTGAAGTTGTCCGTATCAGGCCACAGGTCAGTCCCGATGAGCGGATAAAGCCGCTGATTGAAGATCCCTGGCGAGTTTTTGAATGCCCCGGAGACGGTCGTGGTTGCGATGTGACCTTCGAGGATGCACAGTACGGTGCCGGCGCGCGCAGTGCGCTGTATTACGCGCGGGTCATACAGGAGCCGGAACCTCTGATCAACGGCGATCCATTTGGTTGTGAGTACGATGCCCAGGGAAAATGTATCAAGCGCCACTATTGCGTTGGTGAGAATGCCAAGCCCGACAATGACTGCCAGGCAGCGGCGGAGCCGCGTGCGTGGACCTCGCCAATTTTTCTGGAGTATCGCTGATGCCAGCGCCTGAACGCCTGGCCTGTATCGCCCTGTTACTGTTCGCGCAAGCGGTGGGAGCACAGGCACCATCGCGACCTAACATTCTATTGTTAATGGCCGAGGATATGAGTGCCAGAGTGGGGGCTTTTGGCGATAGCATGGCTGTCACGCCCAATCTCGATGCGCTGGCGGCAGAGGGTGTGCGCTATACCAACACCTTTACCGCAGCCGGTGTCTGTGCCCCGAGCCGGGCGGCGCATATTCTCGGTATGCACCAGATATCCACCGGCACCCAGCACATGCGCAGCAGTACCAGGCCCGAGGGAAGCTACTATTCGGTGCCGCCGGAAGAGGCGAAAGCGTACCCGGAATTACTGCGAGCGGCGGGCTATTACACCTATACCGATAGCAAGTTGGACTATCAGTTCAGTAGTGTGTTTGCCCACAGCGGCCCATCGACTATTTGGGATATTGAAGGCGCTGCCGCACAAGAATGGGAAAAGCGGGCACAGGGGCAACCCTTTTTTGGCTTTATCAATTTTATGGTGACTCACGAAAGTGGCCTGTTTCCCGCCCTTGGCGAGATGCCCCACAGCGCTATCAATCTGGTGATGCAGTTGATGCGCTGGTACGCCCAGGACGATCCGGTAACGCGGGTCGCGAACCCGCAAGACATTGTATTGCCACCGTACTATCCAGACACAAAGACAGTGCGCGCCGATATGGCACGGCACTACAACAATATTGCCTACATGGACGCTGAGGTCGGCGCCATTCTCCAGCAGTTGGATGCCGCCGGTCTGGCGGATTCGACCATAGTGATATGGACGACGGATCATGGCGACGGTTTGCCTCGCGCGAAACGCGAGTTGTTTGATTCGGGTATCAAGGTGCCGATGATTATTCGTTGGCCGGAAGACTTCAGGCCAGAGAATGTAGACCCCGGTGCCGTTGATGAGCGACTGATCAGCTTTGTCGACCTCGGCCCTACGATCCTGTCTCTGGCGGGTGTGCCTGTACCCGCCAATATGCAGGGACATGACTTTGCGGCGAGCAATGCTGAACCCAATGAGTATATTTATGCATCCCGCGACCGGATTGATGAGCAGATGGATCGTCAGCGGGCTGCAAGGGACGCGCGCTACAAGTATATTCGCAGCTGGTATCCTGATGTTGCTGGCGGCCGTGATCTGGAATTCCGCAATAATATCGACATGGTGCGGGAGATGCGAGCGATGTATGACGCCGGGCGGTTAAACGCGGTGCAGCAACAGTGGTACAAGCCGCCCGGAGGTGAACGACTGTTTGATCTGGACCAGGATCCTTTTGAAATACACGATGTCAGTGGTGATCCGAAATACCTGGGAATCCTGCAGCGTATGCGAGGCGCGATGGATGCATGGCTGGCACGCGTTGGCGACTGGAGCGATGAAGCGGAATCCGCTATGGTCGCCGGATTTGAACCCGGCGGAGAGCGGCAGGTAACGCCAGCGCCAACATTGGTGGTGGAGTCAGGGGCGCTGGTGATAACGCCGGTTGCGACCGGGCATTCGCTGGAGTACCGGGTCGATGGTGGCAATTGGCAGCTTTATACCGGGCCGGTCAGCATCGACAAAAACAGTGAAATACAGGCCAGGGCAGTGCGTTATGGTTGGGAAGAGAGTGAAATTGTCAGTGGTCCCTGATGTGACAGAGCGCAGGCGAAGGCGCGCCGCGCGGCAGTTGGGAGCCGTGGCCACCTTGTGCGGTGTGCTGTCGCTTTTGGCGGCACCCGCGATGGCGCAGTCCGTTGCGGAACTGGAGTCAATGGAGGACTCCGGGCGCGCGATGGAATCTGGCAGTGCAACCGCGCCAGAGCGCGCACCTCAAGTTGAGAATAGCGCGGAAATAAAAGACACAGCGACGCTGGAAGTCGCTGCTGCGCCAGCGCCGGTCCCCCGGCAAATCTATACTGAAACGCGCGCTCCCTGCGCGACCCAGGCACCCCTGAAGCAGGCATTCTTCGGGGACCTGCATGTGCACACACGCTACTCTCTGGACGCCAGCACCCAGGGCACACGCACAACACCCGCGCAGGCCTATCAATTCGCGCTCGGCGAGCGCGTCGGTATCCAACCGTGGACTGAGGAAGGAGAGCCGTTGCGTTCGCTGCAACTGTCGCGACCACTGGATTTTGCGATGGTGTCTGATCACGCGGAGTTGATTGGTGAAGTCTATATGTGTAATACGCCGGAGTATGAAGGGTACAGCTCCTGGCAGTGCATCCTTTACCGCAACTGGTCGCGCGGGGCTTACTACCTGTTTAACTTCTGGGCGACCATGCAGCAGGCTCACCTGGGCCAGTGCGGTGACAATGGTGAACTGTGCCTGGCCGCCGCCCTGCAACCCTGGCAGGAAATGCAGGAGGCTGCCGAGCGCTATTATGATCGCAGTGACGCCTGTGAGTTCACTACCTTTGTCGGCTACGAGTGGACCGGCATGAATTCTTCCAACGGCGGCAACCTGCACCGTAATATTGTGTTTCGCAATGCCGAGGTGCCGTATCTGCCCAGCAGTTTTATCGATGCACCCGCGCCGCATTTACTGTGGGATTCTCTTGAGGAGCAGTGCAATGGCCTGGACAACAATTGTGAGTCACTCGTGATACCCCATAATTCTAATTACAGTGCCGGATCAATGTTTACCGGCCTGGCTGATGATGGTTCGCCGATGAGCGCTGAATACGCGGCCTCGCGCGCCTACTTCGAGCCTCTGGTCGAGGTGATGCAGCACAAGGGGGCGTCGGAATGTTTTTTCAAGGCGGGTGTCACTGAAGATGAACTGTGTGCGTTTGAGCAGCTACCGAAGGACAATATTGCCGGTTTCAACGAGCCGCCCAAGCCGGATACCGGGTTTGTGCGCGCCGTGCTGGCGGACGGTCTGGCCATCGAGAACCAACTGGGTGTGAACCCCTACCAGTTCGGCCTGATTGCCAGTACCGATACTCACCTGGGCACACCCGGTGCCGCGCGCGAGGATCTGTTCCTGGGTCACGGGGGGGCCGGCGTATCAGCTGAGACAGAAATTCCACCCGGGTTGCCGGATCAACTGGATTACAACCCTGGCGGACTCGCCGTGCTCTGGGCACACGAAAACAGCCGCGATGCGCTGTTCGACGCGATGCGTCGCCGCGAGGCCTACGCCACCAGCGGGCCGCGTATTATCAGCCGTTTCTTCGCTGGCTGGGATTTCCCGGCTGATCTGTGTGCGGCGCCAGATCGAATAGAGCGCGGCTATGCTGCCGGCGTCCCCATGGGGTCCATACTGCCCAGTAATGTCGGTGCACAGCGTCGGCCTACTTTCCTCGTCGCAGCAAGCCAGGATGCCGGCACGTCCGACGCCCCCGGTACCCCGCTGCAACGCCTGCAAGTGATCAAGGGCTGGGTGGATGCAAATGGCGAGCGTCACGAACGCGTGATTGATGTGGCGGGCAACGCCGACAACGGTGCCTCTGTCGACCTGCAATCCTGCGCCACCAGTGGCAGCGGGTTTGCCGATCTGTGTGCCGTCTGGGAAGACAAGGATTTTGATCCCAACGAGCGCGCCTACTACTATTCGCGTGCGGTCGAAAATCCAACCTGTCGCTGGAGCCAGCGTATGTGTGCCGCCGCCGGTGTCAATTGCGCACAACCCGACACAATTACCGAAGGATATGAGGGCTGCTGCGCGGCTGAACACCGCCCGGTTGTGCAGGAGCGCGCGTGGACATCACCGGTCTGGTACAGCCCAACCTCGGACGCGAATCCGGCGGCCGCATCGCGCTGATGCGATAATGACCTCTAATTTATATAACAGGGAGATGAAATAAAGTGGCTGATACAGGAAAAGTGGTACTGATTACTGGTGGTGGCAGCGGCATGGGTCGCGAGGCGGCGCGGCGTTTCGCGACGGAAGGTGCCACCGTCGCCCTGTTCGACGTGAACACCGCAGGCATGGCAGAAACGGCCGGGACTTTCGACAGCATTCACAGTTGGACCGTGGATATGACGGATTTTGCCGCTGTATGCGCGGCGGTGCGAGAGGTCGAGGAAAAGCTCGGCCCGGTTGAGCGCCTCTACAACTGTGCGGCGATTATGCCCTTCGGCAAACTGGTTGAGCAGGATAACGCCATCATCCACAAACAGATGGCGATCAACTACGGCGGTCTGGTCAATATTACACAGGCGGTGTTGCCGGGCATGTTGCAGCGTGGCCGGGGTGATTTTGTCAGTTTTGCCTCGATGGCGGGCCTGATCCCGATGCTGCTGACGGGTGCGTATACCGCGTCCAAGTTCGCCGTGGTCGCTTTTACCGAGACGCTGTACCACGAGAATATGCACTCCGGTGTGCGCTTTGCCTGTGTCTGTCCTCCCGCCGTCGCCACGCCACTGCTGCAGCAGGGCAAGGATACGGCCTGGCCCAAAATGCTGGATAGCCAGAGTGCGCCGATCGCGCCGCGGCAGGTTATTGAAGCCGTTGAGGAATGCCTGAAGAAAGGTACTTTTTATGTCCTCCCGACACGCGACGCTAAAATTGGCGCAATCATGCGCAGGTTCGCTCCTGGTCTTATCTGGAAGCAGGTTCACCAGGTCGAGGGGTTTTAGTCAGCCGCACTTGCCAACGGTGCGCTTTGCCCGCCGCTGCGTGAAAACGAACCCGGCTCCCCGGGGTTCGATCGCGATACCCGGGAATGTTCAATATGCCGGCGACAATGGTGCGTCGTTCTATAGCTGTGTTGATTGGTACCGAAGGCGTGACCAAGGCTGGCTGGCCCGGTTCGAGAATGCTGTCATGAATACAGGTCGTTAGATGAAGAAGTTTCTGCTGCTGTCATTATTGGTTGCGATAGCCGGCGTGGCCTACTTCGTGTTGCAGCCAGCCCCGGAACCGGCGTTTACGCTGGAGGACGGCTATCACTACCTTTACGATGGTGAAACGCTTGCTGGTTGGCACTCTGTCGGTGGTGAATCGACATTTGACGCCGAGGGTGAAGACATTGTTGGCTACCACGGGCCGGGCGCCAACACTTTTCTGCGTACCGATAAATCCTACGGTGATTTTTCCCTGAAGATGCAGATGCGCTGGGATGAGTCGGGCAACTCAGGCGTAATGTTTCGCGCCAACCAGCGCGGCACTGATGGCCGGGTCTATGGCTACCAGTTTGAACTCGACGATTCTGATCGCTCCTGGAGTGGCGGTATTTACGACGAGGCGCGCCGCGGTTGGTTGGCGGATCTGGCAGACAAGCCGGAGGTGCGTGCAGTGATTCGTCGCGACGACTGGAACGATATCGAGATTGAGGCTCGCGGTGCGCGGATCAAGACATGGATCAACGGTGTTCTCGCGGCGGATATTGTCGACGGCCTGGACGCTGAAGGTTTTATCGCACTGCAGGTTCATGAGGGCGATAAAGGCGTTATGCGTTGGCGGCGGATTCGCCTGAAGGAATTGCCGGGGATGGCGATACCGGGAGACAGCTTGCTGGCGCCCGATGAGTGGCGTACAGGCAGTAGCGGCAGCCTGGCATTTACTGAAACCAGTATCTCCGGGGAACTGCCCCCGGGGGATTTTTGGCTGACAGCGCGACGCCAGTTCAACGAGGCAATGGTCAGTATGACGGTCCCCGCCTGTGACCAGCCCACGATTATCCGCATGCGCTACCTGGCCGCTGACAGTGGTGCACAGCCGAGCTTTGCCGAGGTCAAAATCTATGCGGACCGCGCCGAGGGGCGCGTGGTTACCGCGGCAGGTGAACAACTCAGCGATCCGGTCAGCCTGGATCAGGCGGGGCAGCATCGTTTCGTCGGTGTCACCATGAATGGCGCGATCACGCTGACTATCGACGACATTGATGCACTGCGTGTGTACGACACGGGACTGCCCGAACGTGGGCAGTTGCGTATCCAGCCCGCGCGCTGTGGCAACGATTTCCAGATCTCGGATCTCGACTGGTTCTCGCTCACCCACAGCGACGGTGAACCACTTTTTTACCAGACGCTGGACAACAAGCCGGCCCCTGTATTGTCTCCCGAGGAAGCACAGGCGGCATTCAGTATCGCGCCAGGTTTCGAGATCGAACTGGTCGCGGCTGAACCGTTGGTAGAAGATCCGGTCGCGATGGCCTGGGATGAATACGGCCGCCTTTATGTCGTTGAGATGCGCGGCTATATGCCCGATGCCTACGGCACGGGTAGCGAGGAACCCGTTGGACAGGTGGTGCGTCTGGAGGATGCCGACGGTGACGGGCGGATGGATAGCAGCGAGGTATTCCTTGGCGGGTTGGTCAACCCGCGCGCTGTTGCCGTCGTCAATGAGGGTGTGTTGATCGGTGAGCCGCCCAACCTGTGGCTGTGCGAACTGTCCGGGAAAGAGTCGCTGTGCGAGAACAAGCGCCGTCTCGGCAGCTATGCCACCGCGGTGCCGGATGCCAACGTCGAGCATATGGAAAACGGCCTGATGCAGGGGTTGGACAACTGGCTGTACAATGCGAAATCCGCGCGTAGCCTGCGGATAGAGAATGGCCAACTGGTAGAGCGGCAGGGTCTGCAACGCGGGCAGTGGGGCATCACCCGCGATCAGGTTGGTCGCTTACTTTACAACCACAATTCTACCTGGCTCCAGGCAGATTTCTTTGCCGCAGAAGATCTGGTGCGCCCCGGCGCGGAAGAGCAAGCCGAGGGATTAGGCGTCAACCTGACAGATCCGGCGGATGTGTATTCGGTGCGCGTCAATCCGGGTGTGAATCGCGCCTACCTGGACAATACATTGCGCGAGGACGGCCGCCTGCGCAACGCGACCGGTGTCAGTGGGCTGGTGTCCTATCGCGGCGACCAGTTTCCCGCGACCTATCAATCCGATGTCTTTGTCCCCGAGGTCGCTGGCAATGTTGTCGCACAGTTTGCGATCATTGGCGAGGGTATTGCGCTGCAAGCGTCGCAGCGCCTTTACCATGACGCGCGTTGGGGGCAGCGTGATTTTCTCGGCTCCACCGACGAGCGCTTTCGACCGGTGGATGCAATGAACGGGCCCGACGGGGCACTGTATATCATCGATATGTACCGCGGTATTGTGCAGGATGTTTACTACATGACCGACGAACTGCGGGAGCAGGTATTCCAGCGCAACCTGGAGACACCGCTCGGCATGGGCCGTATCTGGCGCATTCGTCATTCCGGGGGCAAGTCGGAGAGAGGGTTTCCCCAGCTCGCAGGTGCCGGCGATAAAGAACTGATTGCGGCACTGGGCGATCCCAACGGTTGGGTGCGGGATACGGCGCAGCGCCTGTTGCTGCCGCGCGATGGAGATCTTGCCGACGCGCTGGCAGAGGTGGCAATGTCAGCGCAGTCAAACGATGACAACACGGTCGCCGCGTTGCATGCGCTGTGGACCTTGCAGGGCCGGGGAGAACTGCATAGGGAGTTGGTGATGGCGCTGGCTATCTCGGGCCCGCTGCAATTGCAGATGCAAGCGTTGCGCGCCGGACACTCACTGCTGCAGGTAGCGGATTTGCTGCGTTTGCAGGCTGTGTTGCTGGCAGCGTCTGATGCAGCTGATGAGCCAGCTGATTCTCATCGGGAAGCACTGTCCATGCAGCTGGCGTTTGCGATGGCAGGTCACACCTCTGATGAGAGCGTGCGAACGGCATTGATACAGCTGCTCGCGGCGCAGCGTGGCAGTCCCTATGTGCGCCAGGCGGCAGTGCGAGCAGTGGCCGGGCAGGAGCTTGCTTTCCTGCGTGAGATTCTGGCGTCCGGACAACTGGCACGAGCCAGTGCGGGGGGCGAGGCGGTGTTGGGTGCACTGGCCAAAAACGCCTACCGCAATATACGCGGTGATCTCACGTCCGAGGAGATCGCCGACGCCCGGTTGCTGGAATTGCTGGCACTGACTGCCTCGCGCACAGGTGACTCTGCCTGGCAACAACTGGCCATGCTTGGCGGTATGGAGTCCGTCGCCGCCAGCCCGGGTTTCGTACCCGCTTACCTGGAAGGCCCGCCGCCGATTTTTTCCGACGGCTCGATGGGCGAGGACGATCCGCTGTGGAATGCGCGAATCGCCGCCCGTGTCTCGTTTACCTGGCCGGGCGATGAGCTGGCGCTGGGGATCACACCACTGAGTCCCGAGCAACTTGAACTGGTTGCCAAGGGTGAAAAGTTCTATGCCCAGTGCGCGGCCTGCCACGGTGAAAATGGGGCCGGAACCCCAGGCCTGGCACCGCCGCTCGCTGGCGCATCGTGGGTTACAGGTCCGCCGGAATGGCTGGGCCGCATCATACTGCAGGGAATGAGTGGTCCGGTGACAGTGTTGGGGCAACGTTTTAACGGCGTGATGCCTGCTCATGGGCATATGAAGGATCTCGATGACGCCACACTTGCCGGTTTGATGACTTACATGCGCCGCAGCTGGGGCAATAGAGCCGATGCCGTCAGCGCTGACCTGGTTGCCGCGGTTCGTGCGGCCAGTGCAGATCGCAGCCAGCCGTGGACGGTTGAAGAATTGGAGGCCGTGCCGTTTGATCGCGGATTCAAACGGTTTGAGGGTGAATTTTCTATCAGTTTTGTGACCTTCACGTTTGAGGAGAAGGCCGATGGCCTCTACGTGAATGTGCCGATGTACGGTGCGGGAAAAATGGAGACTATTAACGCCACCACATTCGGTGCGGCGGCAGGCGGTGAAGATGTACAAATTGAATTTGTCGTTGAAGCCGACGGCGGCGTGAATTCACTGATCCTGCATCGCAAGGGCGAAAAGATTCAGGTGAATCGCAAGATGTGAACGTCGCAAATGCTTCCTGCAGTGATACCTGCCCGACAGTGCCACATCAGGCCAGCACCGGGAAAGCGTAGAAAGGGTACAGTAGTTAATGCAACACAGGGTTATCTCAATACTGATTATGTCTGTGCTGGCCGGGGCCAGTGAGGCCGCCTCCGGCCCCGCGATCGAGGATGTGCTGGTGACAGGCACATTGGCACCACAGCTGGCGCTGACATCATCGGTATCGGTGCTCGATACAGAGCAAATCCTGGCGCTGAACAAGACCACTGTTGCCGATCTGCTGAAGACCCTGCCGGGCTTGCTGGTGGAAAAGCAGGGAGGTCCGGGTGGCCTGACGGCGGTATCCATACGCGGTGGCGAATCCAATTTTACGCTGGTGCTGATAGATGGCGTGGCGGTGAATGACCCTACCAATTTTCGCGGTGGCGGCTTCGATTTCGCCAATCTGAATCCCAATATGGTGGATCGCATTGAGGTGGTGCGCGGGGCGCAGTCGGCAATCTACGGCTCGGATGCGCTGGCGGGGGTGATCAATATCATTACCCGCCGGCCGCAGGAGGGCCATCATCAGCAGGTGTATCTTGAGGGCGGGCAGGATGACTACAGCGATGTTGGCGCGAGTGCGCTGGGCAGCGTCGGGGATATCACTTATACCGTGGAGCTGGCCAGCCGGGATGACGGCGAGCCGACACCGGGCAGTACCCGCGACAGTGACAGTGCCAATCTGCGGCTGGGGTGGCAGCCCTCCAGCTCGCAGGAGCTGAGTATCAGCTACCGGTATCTCGATGGCAAACGCGGCTCCTATCCCGAGCAGAGCGGCGGCCCTCAATACGCTCTTTACGATGCGCTGGATAACAGCGACTACACACAGCATATCATCGCGTTTGGCTGGGGCGCGCAGCTGACGGCCAACTGGCGCAGCACGGTGACGGCAAGTCGCTTTGAACAGGAGGAGCACTACCGCTCACCGGGCATTCCGCCGTATTTCGACGTGCCGCCCAATGGCGCCGACACCGACTTTGCCCGCGACCAGCTGCGCTGGATCAATACGCTGCAGCTGGCACCGGGTGTCGAGGGAAATCTCGGCGCCGAATACCGCCGCGAGGACGGCAAGAGTCAAGGCTATGTGGCGTTCTCTGGTGACCAGCTGCCCTCGGATTTCGAGTTGGATCGCGATACGCGCGCGGCTTTCGTCGATCTCTCCGCCACGCCGCTGCAGGATTTGCTGTTGCACGCCAGCCTGCGCTACGACGATCCGCAGGATTTTGATGCGCAAACCTCTGCGCAGGCAGGTGCGAAATATACACTTGGCGGCGGCGTAACCATCGCAGCAAACTGGGGTGAAGCGTACAAACTGCCCAGTTTCTTCGCACTGGGCCACGCCCTGGTTGGCAACCCGGACCTGCAACCCGAGAAAGGCGAAAGCTGGGATCTCGGCGCGACGTGGCAGGTGCTGGATACGCTGATGCTAGGCGTCACCGGGTTTGAGAACAATTTCCGTGATCTGGTGGACTTCGACGACGAAACCTTTCGCAACGTCAATCGCAAGAGTGTGCAGACCAGCGGCGTCGAGTTGCAGGCCGACTGGCAGCCGTTGCCTGCGTTGAGCCTGCGCAGCCAGGGCACCTATACCGATATCGACGTCAAGAACGAAGATACTGTGCTCACCGGTCGGCCCGAGTGGACGGCCAGCCTGGTTGCACAGTGGCAGATCCTGGAGCACTGGGACACGGCACTGGACTATCTTTATACCGGAAGGACATGGTCGGCATCACGGCATACCGGTGAACTGGTGAATGAGAAGCTGGATGACTACCACCGGATAGACTGGGTGTTGCGCTGGCAGTTGGCCAGCGCGTGGCAAGTACAGCTGTCGGTGGACAATCTGCTGGATGAGGACTACCAGACCGCGGTGGGCTTCAGCGCGCCGGGCCGGGAGTTTCGGGTCGGCGTCACCTTTACCAACTAGATGCGACAGCAGGCGCGCAGCGCTGCCCACTCTGGCTGCCCTGTATCGCAAGCCGATGCGTGTGCACTGCCCATCGCAACGATTGAACTTTATCAGGAATGAGCCATACTTGGTGCTTTGATTGAGGTTGGTCCGAGTCGCGTCGGGCTGTCACAACAGCGGGTCGTATCGCCCCTATAGAATGATTTAATAAAGGAATCACCCATGAACTACCCTAAAATCATAATGCCACTCCTGTTTCTTATGGGCACTGTGCTCGCAGCGGCGGTAAAGGCTGAGGACAAGCCCAATATCCTGGTCATCTGGGGTGACGATATCGGTATTACCAATATCAGTGCCTATAGCGACGGCATCATGGGGTACCACACGCCCAATATCGATCGCATCGCCGACGAGGGCATACGCTTTACCGACTACTACGGTGACCAGAGTTGTACCGCCGGGCGCTCCACGTTCATTACCGGCCAATCCGGCTTGCGCACGGGCCTCACCAAGGTCGGCCTGCCCGGCTCTGAAATGGGCCTGCAGGATCGCGATATCACCATCGCAGAAGTGCTTAAAACCCACGGCTACGCCACCGGCCAGTTCGGTAAAAACCACCTGGGTGACCAGGATATCTTCCTGCCGACCAACCACGGTTTCGACGAATTCTTTGGCAATCTGTACCACCTGAATGCGGAGGAAGAGCCGGAGGATCCGGATTACCCGACCGACCCGGGCTTCAGGAAAATGTTTGGGCCGCGCGGTGTGATTCACTCCTACGCTGACGGCCGTATCGAGGACACCGGGCCCTTGACGCGCAAGCGTATGGAAACGGCGGATGAGGAGTTTGTGGCTGGCGCGAAGAAGTTTATCGACAAGGCGGTGAAGGAGGGCAAGCCCTTTTTCGTCTGGCTGAATACTACCGGCATGCATTTTCGCACGCATATTGCCGAGAAAAATGTCGGGCTGTCCGGCCAGGGTTTCTACAACGACGTGATGGTCGCACACGACAGGCTGGTTGGTCAGATGCTGGACCAGTTGGATGAGCTGAAAATCGCTGATAACACCATCGTTTTTTACTCCACTGACAACGGCGTACATTTCAACACCTGGCCTGATTCCGGTATTACGCCGTTTCGCAGTGAGAAAAACACCAACTGGGAGGGTGCCTACAGGGTGCCGGCGATGGTGCGATGGCCAGGGAAGATCAAACCCAACCAGATATCCAACCAGGTCATGGCTCACCTGGACTGGATGCCAACGTTTGCAGCGGCTGCAGGCGATCCCAACCTGAAGCAGGACCTGCTCAAGGGTAAGCAGGTGGGCAGCAAGAACGCCAAACTGCACCTGGACGGCTATAATTTCCTGCCCTACCTGACAGGCGAGGTCGAGACGGCGCCGCGTCGCGAGTATATCTACCTCGAAGACAGCGGCATGCCGGTGGGTATCAGGGTCGATGACTGGAAGCTGGTGTTTGCAGAGAACCGGGCCCAAACCATGGCTTTGTGGGCCGAACCCTTCGTTACCCTGCGCATGTTCAAGATATTTAACCTGCGTCGTGACCCTTTCGAGCGCGCCGATCACAACTCCAATACCTACTGGGACTGGATGATCGACAAGGCGCCGCAAGGCTACAGGGGTATGGCCGTGATGGCGCAGTTTTTGTCTACGTTCAAGGAGTATCCGCCCAGCCAGAAGCCGGACTCCTGGTCTATTGATAAGCTGACCGAGCGCTATCTGGA
>CAXBLZ010000030.1:0-37867 GCA_963976735.1 uncultured Halioglobus sp. | reverse complement strand
ATCTCCAGCCGATCACCGAGTTCGATCACCTCGCTGACGCGGGCGTTTTCGTCCTCCGACAGGGCGGAGGGGCTCAGCCTTAGCGGCAGTCTGACGACTGGACGGGGAGTGGTGCTGAGCCATTGCGGTTGGTATTGTGCTGGCGCAGTGTGGCTCTCGCTGGCGTGCAGTTCACGCTGCCGGCATGGAATCACCGTGCCATCCGGCAGCGACAATGTATCGCCCTCAGGCAACATCCAACCTGCCTGCAATGTATCCATCCACTCGCCGCCGGTTTGCCTGCTGTCCAGGGTAATGATCAAGCCGTCCCGCGGTCGCGTGAGCGAGACATACAACAAGCGTTTTGCCTCCTGTATTTCCTGCGCCATCGCTGCCTGGCCCTCCGCACTTTCGGCAATCTGGTCTAGCAGTGCGATGTTGGCACTCTGCAGTCCGGTGAAGGCGGGCCAGTAGCGCAGGGTGCGGTTGGCCAGTGGATTCTCCAGATCAATAGCGATCGGGGAGGGCAGTACGCTCAGGCCCCACAGGCGCGGCTTCAGTTTTGCGTCCAGATCCATGGCGATCACGATCGGCCACTCCAGGCCCTTGGCACCGTGGTGGGTCACCAGCTGAATCGCATCCTCGGTATCTCCGGTTGCCTGCGTGTCGTCTTCGGCGGCTGCCAACTGGTAAAGCCACAGTACGAGGCCAGCGCTGGTGGCAGGCTGGTTCTGGGCCGCGCACTGGTTCATGTAGGCATCAGCGTGGGCCAGCAGTGCGCTGAGGTTGTTCAGCCGGTGTTGGCTGCGCTGTTCGGTGGGACCCCAGCGGTACACCGATTCACGCACATTGCCAGCGTCCATCGCGTTGCGCAGCACTTCTACCGGCGTCAGAAAGTGCAAGCGGCGGCGCAGCGCTCTTAGTGCCGCGAGCGGGCCCTGTTCATCGTCTTCCAGCCAGTGGCTGGAGCGGGAGTCCGGGTCTTTCAGATAGGCCATGCGCTGGGCAACCCAGTCCTCGGGATTCTCGCACTGCGTGAGAGTGAGTATCTCAGCGCTGGCCAGGGTATCCAGTGGATCGATCAAACGCCTGAGGCAGGCCATGGCCAGGCAGCCCTCGGGTGTGCTCAATAGTCCGGGGCGCTTGTAGCGAATAGGGAGCCTGGCATCGCTCAGCGCACCGGCGATCTCACGCAGGTTGTCATGGGTACGACAGAGGATTGCGATATCGCTGTAGGTGGCCGCGCGCGCCTGTCTGCTCTGCTTGTCGATTACGGTGCGGCCATCGCTCATCAACTGGCTGACACCACTGGCCAGGGCCTGCGCGCGCGTGGGTTTGTTGCTGCCGTCAAGGCGCCACAATTCCACGGCCGGTTCCTCGACGAAATCGTCCCTGGCGGGTACCAGGGAAACCTGTTCGGGTTTGAGTGTATCGGCGAACGCTGGCAGAAAGAGGTTGTTGATGTAGTTCACCAGCGCCGGGGTGGAGCGCCAGGAGTTTTCCAGTATCTCTGGGGTATCGCCGGTTTCAGTCACGCGATCGACCACTGCGGCCATCAGCATTGGGTCCGCGCCGCGGAAGCCGTAGATGGATTGTTTGATATCGCCCACCCAGATCACCTGCCCGGCCAGTTGCGAGAGTTTCAGGAACAGCGCCAGTTGTATCGGGCTGGTGTCCTGGAACTCGTCCACCATCAGCAACTGTAACTCCTCGCGCAGTGTATCGCGCACAGTGGGGTGATCCAGCAACTGGTAAAGGCGCTGTTCCTGATCGACGAAATCGATCAGGCCTTTCTGCGTTTTCAAGTGCTGGTAGGCGCTGAGGCTGTCTGCGGCAATCGCGAACGCATGCTCGGCGAAGAAACGGATGTCGCGGTGCAGGCCCGGGTGCCTCTCGTAGTCGATGGCGATATCGGCGATGGGCTCGGCGAAGGCTTTGGATTTGGCGCCGGGCTTTTTCTTGCTCAGCGTGATCCACTCCGGCCACGTTGCGCGCTCCTTGTACAGGCCTGCGCGGATGCCGCTGATCAGCGACAGATACTCGCGCGTGACCTTGGTGCCGTCGACGCTGGTATCGATGCCGTCCATCGCCTGTTCGATGGCGTTCAGCAGCAGCCTGTCGAGCTCGCGCGTGGTGGCCTTGGGAAAGTGTGCCAGCAATCCATCCGCGCTGGCTTTGCCGAGGTGGCGAATAGCATCCGGCGACTGGTTGTTGGCGCGCGCGGCATCGGCGATGCTTTTCACTTCCGCCCGCCAGTTCAGTTGCATTTTCCGGTCGATAATCTGCAGTCGGTGGCAGGTGGCGTTCATCTGCCGCATCAGTAGCGTATTATCTGCCAGCGCGCGTTCCATCGCCTGGTAGAACAGAGCATCGGCCTGGGCTTCCTCGATCACCTGTTGCTCCGGCGGCATGCCGGCCTCGAATGCAAAGCGCTGCAGTAGCTCGCCGCAGACACTGTTTACAGTGCCAATCAGCGCCTGCTCCATCTGGTTCGCTACCTGTAGCTGGCCGGATTCAATCAGGGCGCCGCGCACGCGTTCTTTCAGTTCGCCAGCGGCCAGTTTGGTAAAAGTGGTGGCGATGACGCCAGCGGGTGCCACGGTTTGCGAGGACAGCAGTCCTTGCAGCTTCTGCGTCAGCGAGTAGGTTTTGCCGCTGCCAGCACCGGCGCTGATGAAATGTATATTGCCACTCATGCGTTTTCTCCCCAGCCGGTGAGGACGCTGTACTCGTTGAAGCGGTCGCTGGCCTCGGGAATTGCAAGGCAGTTTTCAGCGGCTAAGGAGTCTTTCGTTGGCTCGGTGCCGGACACGGTCACCTCAATCAGGCCGCGCTCAAACTGCGACCGTCGCCACTGCCAACTGTGCTCGACCCGCTGCCAGTACTGTGCGGTATCCTCTTCCTCGGCTGGTTTGAGGATGTCCGCATTGGGGAAGAAAATGTGGTTCACGCTTAGCAGTGCGGCGTCCACCACAATGAAGTAACACAGCGCCGGTGGCAGTGCGGCGCCGTTGTCGCGTCGCAGTTGCGCATAGGTGGCGAGCTGCAAATAACTGTTGGCGAGCAGTGCGTCACGGCGGTATTTCTTGCCGCCCCATTTGATATCGATTACCGCTTCGGCGCCGTCAGCCCGCGTTGCCAGCAGATCGATAGAACCGTTCAGGCGACCGCCGGCGAAGCGGCCTTCCTGCCACAGTTCCATTTGCACGCTGACGACACCGGCGGATTGCAGGTGTTCTATTAGCGTGGTCAGTGAATCCTGTGCCTGGGTGATAAAGCGCTCACACTCGGCCTGACGGCCCGCCTCCAGCAGCAGTGCCCCCTCCTGCTGCAGCAGCAGGCGGATGTGTTGATCGACCCAGCTGTCAGCTGTCGCGGTGTCGATGCTGGCAATTTTCGGATGCGCATTAAAGAACTCCTCGTACACACGGTGCACGAGACTGCCTTTGAGCTGGCTGCCATCGCTGACGCCAGACAGTGAGCCAGGCCTGATGCGCGCGGCATATCGCAGCAGCCATTGGTAGGGGCTGTGAATATAGGCATCGAGGCTGGAGTAGGATTCGGCCTCGCGCGCTGGCACCGTTGTCGATGCCGGCAATTGCCACCAGCGAGCCCTGGGCGGGAGCGCACGGGACGCCAGTGCAGAGGTTGCCAAATTGAGTCGGCGGGCGGTATCGCTGCCGGCGACCTGCAGTGTCGGCAGCCCCCGCGAAAGGCTGGCGATCTGGTCCCACAGCGGGTGGTGACGCTCGCTGTCGTCGTGCAGGATGAAGGTACAGCGTTCACGCGCACTGAGCAGCGGGCGCAGCCATGCCTGGCCCAGCCATGCCAATTGCGCGTCCTCGGTCTGCAGGTGGACGCCGCCCGCTGCGAGGGCAGCGCGCTCAACGCGGGACCACGGCCAGCGGTGTACGCGGTCGCTCGCCTGGCAATCCCACCAGATGACGTTGTCTGCGGTGCAACCGGCGAAGGCGCCGGCGTGGTCGGCGCGCAGGACCCTTGTCTGGTCCGGGCAGACTTCAGCGCTGCGGTCGGCAACCGGTGCACCGGTGCCGCGCACGTCCTCGATCAGGCGGCGCACATTGTCCTGGGTGAGAGGGTCGCGCCCATGCGCTTTCAGCCGCCCTATGGCGCTGACAAATTCCAGCGCCTGGTTGAGCGCGATGTGGTAAAGGGCTTTCTGCGCCGGATCATCACTGGATTCCCTCGCGCCCTGTAGCCAGTCTGCGACTTTCTGCGCGCGCGCAGCCAGTGTCTGGCTGTCGACGCCGTCCTGCGGCGAAAAACGCGGGGATTGTAACCAGTAGCGCAGGCTCTGTTCGAGTTGCTTGCGCCTGGGCTTGTCCTCGTGCTCCAGGCTGGCGGCGACAGCGGCCTCCCAGGCCGCGCTGCCAATGCCCGGCACATCGGCGACAGTGCGTGCCAGCGGTTCACGGATGCGCGCCGGAATCGGGCCCACCGGATGCGACAGGAACTGGAACAGCGCCGTGGGGTTGAGTGGTTCCCACAGTAGTTCGCAGGCCAGCGGTAACACCTGGAATACCGGGCGCCAGGGTGACAGTGCAGTGAATCCCAGGCGCGGGCTTTGCACTTGTTCCAGCGTGTCATCCAGCAGCTCACCGCGGGCCTGTGCCAGCACCGCAATGGTCGTGTCAGGGGCTTCGCGCAACCAGGCCTGTGTGAGTAATGCTGTGAGCGGAGTGCTCTGTGAGGGCGAGTCCGCGCGCAGCGCGATAACAGTGCCGTCGCCGCGCAGCGCGATTTTCTCCCGACTGTTCTGCAGCAGATGCTGTTGCAGCCGGCGCAGGTCGGAGTCGCGCCGGCCCTGCGGCGCGTCGGGCTGCGCCGCTGTGATCGGCACGTTGACAGCCTCGATCAACTGCTGCCACAGGTAGGGGAAATCGGCCAGCGCGTCGCGCAGCGTGATCGCGCCCAGCGCCACGGGATTGTCGGGCAGCAGCGCCAGCACGCGCTGGATGCGCTGGCCGAGACCGGGTTCCACCGTATTTGCAGCGTGTCGCTCAATGGCGGCCATGTCGGCAAGTCGCGCGGGCGCATCCGCCGCAAAGCTGCCATCCCAGCCCGCCAGGTACCACTGGTCGCGCCACTGCAACAGGGTGCGCGCGACCGAGAATGGATCTGCGGTATAGGAGGCGTGGTAGAAGGCGGCGCCATGATTGATCTGGTCGATGCAGCCCAGGTACTGGATCAGGCGCGCGGTGAAGGAAACATCGCGCGAGGGAATGCCCAGTTGCGTCTCCAGCAGCCCGAGGAAGCCGTGGGGGCCGACCACGACTTTACCGAGACTGTCCGCGCGCAGCTCTGGTACGGCTGAATCGCCCTTGATTGCAAGAGTTACCTCAATATTGCCGATGCCGGCGTGCTCGCCCATGATCTGTTCGCCCTCCCTGGAGTCTGGTGCCACATGATAGGCGTATCGCGGCGGGCTCGCTATCACCAACCACATTCACCTGCGCGTTTACGCGACAGGTGGGCGTAGCCGTCAAAGTAAATTAAACCGGACCGGGTTTATTCTGTCATCGCGCGGTAAACCGGGCATACAGTCACAGCGTTTTCACGCCCGGACTACTATAGTTAACACTCACAATAAGAACCGGGAGATTCCAATGACCGACGTTGTACCCACCATCTGCCGTCTGTGCATTGCCCATTGCGGTGTATTGGCCGAAGTGGAAGATGACAACGGGCGCCGCAAGGTAACAAAGGTTACGGGTGACCCCGACAATCCGCTGTTCAAAGGTTACACCTGCCCCAAGGGCAGGGCCTTGCCAGAGCTGCACAATCATCCCGGCCGGCTGCTGCACTCCATGCGGCGGCAGGATGATGGCAGCCATGCACCCATCGACAGTGCGCAAGCGGTGATCGAGGTGGCTGAGCGCATCCAGGCGATTGTCGATCAGTACGGGCCGCGCGCAGTGGCGTTCTATGTCGGCACGCCCAATGGCGGACAGCCGACATCGGCGGGTATGGCCAATGCGTTTATGCGGGCGATTGGTTCGCGTATGTTTTTCACCTCCAACACGATTGATCAACCGGGTAAGCAAATTTCCATGGCGCTGCACGGCAAGTGGCTGGGCGGTGAGCCGGATTTTGAGCAGGCCGATGCCTGGCTGCTGGTGGGCAGTAATCCCATCATCTCGAAGTCGGCGGGTATTCCCGGGCAAAACCCGGCACAGCGCCTGAAAGAGGCCCAGGCGCGCGGGATGCAGTTGATCGTCATTGATCCCCGGGTGTCGGATTGTGCCCGCAAGGCGGCGATTCACCTGCAGTGCCGACCGGGCGAGGATCACGCGATTCTCGCCGGTATGATCCATATCATCCTCGCGGAGAATCTGTACGATCGTGGCTTTGTAGAGCACAACGTCAATGGCTTTGCGGAGCTGCGCGACGCTGTCGCTGGTTTCACACCGGAGTATGTCGCCGATCGCGCGGGTATTCCGCAGGCTCAGCTGGTGGCAGCGGCGCGTGTGTTTGCCGGCGCACGGGTGCGCCACGCCAACAGCGGTACCGGTGCCAGCTTTTCGATGTACTGCAACCTCAAGGATTACCTCGTGTCCTGCCTGAATACCGTCTGCGGGGCGTATACCCGCGCCGGTGAGCGGGTTACGCGGCCCAATGCGATGTTGCCCGCCTACACGCCAAAGGCGCAGGCCTTCCCGCCGTTCAAGGCCTGGGGCTTTGGCGAAAAAATGCGCGTCAGGGGCCTCACCGATACCGCCGCAGGTATGCCAACAGCGGCGCTGGCCGAGGAAATCCTGCTGCCGGGAGAGGGGCAGGTGAAAGCCCTGATCTGTATTGGTGGCAATCCGATGGCGGCGTGGCCAGATCAACGCAAAACGCAACGGGCAATGGAAGCACTGGATTTGCTGGTGACACTGGATGTTGAGATGTCGACCACAGCGCGTCTCGCGCACTATGTGATTGCCTGCAAGCAAACGCTGGAAACGCCCGGGATGAGCCAGAGCGGGGAGGCGATCAAGTACTTTGGCACCGGTATTGGTTTTCCGAACGCGTACGCGCAGTATGCTCCCGCCGTGGCTGACGTGCCGCACGGCTCTGACCTGGTGGAGGATTGGGAGTTCTTCTTCCGCATGGCGCGGCACCTCGGCCTCGATCTGGTTTACGCCACCGCCTTCGGTTTTTCGCGGTTTCAGGAAGCGGCCTATGAAGTCCTGCCGCTCAGTCGCACGGACAACCCGACCCTCGAGACACTCTATGAGTCGATATGCGCGCACTCGCGCATCCCGTTGCAGGAGGTGAAGCGCTATCCTCACGGGCACATATTTGACAGTGATGTGACGGTGCAACCGCGCGATCCCGACTGCGACGCGCGCCTGGATTGCGGCAACGAGGTGATGATGGCGCAGTTGGCAGAGGTGTTCGCACAGGACTATCGCCGCGAGCAGGACACTGCGGAGTTTCCGTTTCGCTACATCCCCCGCCGCCACAATAATTTCATGAATTCCACCGGCCGCTCGATTGCCAAATTGAATGGCAACAAACCCTTCAATCCTGTCTGGATGCATCCGGATGATATGCGCCGGGTGGGCGTCAGCGACGGCGACAGGGTGCGTATCGCCACTGCCCATGATGGTATCGTGGCGAGGGTTGAAAGTGACGACACCCTGCGCCAGGGTGTGGTTGCTATCGCACATGCGTTCGGCGGCCTGGTGGACGAGGACGACGAGCGATACGAAGAGCTCGGTGCCAATACCGGGCGACTGGTGCAAGCCGACAAGGACGCTGACCCCATTACCGGGATGCCGCGTATGGGGAATATCCCGGTGGCGATTTCGCCGTACTGATCCCTCTGGGCGGGCTGTCGGCGTCTGCTTGTCAGATAGTTCTGGTGTGCTAGGCTTGGTGCTGGTCTGTCGGCAGGTCGATAACAATAACAAGCGCTGTAAGGGGTCCAACTGTATGTTCCGTGGGAAAGTCCGTGCGTCTGTGCCTGTGTTGGCGTTGGCTGCCGCTATTGCAATACCGTCTGCAGCCAGCGATGCGCCGCTGACACTGGAGGAAGTTATTGTTACCGCGCAGAAGCGCGCGCAAAGCCTGCAGGATGTACCTATCGCAATCACTGCGATATCGCAGGAAATGATGCAGAACCAGAATATTTTCGATGTGCTGGATTTGCAAAAAGCGGTGCCCAGCCTGACGATTATTCGCGGTTATAACCGCGCCAACGGCGTGCCGGTGGTGATTCGCGGTATGGGTACGCTCGGTGCGCAACCGGCGTTCGAAGGCAGTGTGGGAACCTATGTCGACGGTATGTATCGGGCGCGGCCGGGAATGGTGTTGTCGAGCATGCTGGATCTCGGCCAGGTGGAGATCCTGCGCGGGCCGCAGGGTACGCTGTTCGGCAAGAACACGACAGCCGGTGCCATCACGATGACATCGAATGCACCGCAGGCTGAGTTCGGCTATGGCGGGGAAGTCACCCTGGGGGACTACGATCGCCAGCGCTTCGTCGGCCACGTCACCGGGCCCTTGACCGACACGTTATCGGGGCGGCTCGCGGTTCTTTCAGATGAGCGCGACGGTTTTACCAAGGCACTGTACGATCACGATAACTATGACAACCTGAATCAGGAAACCGTGAAGGGCACGCTCGCCTGGGATGCGACTGACAGGCTGAGCCTGAAATTGATCGCCGATTACTCCGACAGCAATGAGATCTGTTGTTTTGGTAACCCTGTGGCCTACAACCGCGCCGCCAGCCTGGTGCGCGATCCGGCCGTGGGTCTCAATGAGTATTACCTGCAAACTTCACAGGCCAACTTCAATACTGATCTCGACCTGTTGGATCTGGATCCGGATGACCGCGAAACCCAGCTCAATTCGCAGCCCAGTAACAAGAATACCGAGAAGGGTGCAGTATTCGACGTCAACTGGGATCTGGAGTTCGCGGAGCTTCGCTCTATCACCGGTTACCGTGACTGGAAATACAACTCCAGCGGCGATTTTGATTTTGGTCCCGTTGATATCGGCGAATTGGAGGAAGACTACAAAGTCGAGAACTATAGCCAGGAGTTCAATCTCACCGGGACGTTCGCCGATCCTGGTATGGTGCAGAGCATCGAGTATGTCGCCGGCCTGTACTATGCGCATGAGGACTTCCAGCAGTACCGGTCATTCGATGCTGGCAAAGACCAGCAGGGCATCTGGGAACTGTTCTGGCCGGCGCAGGCCGGTGTGCCAGAGCCCACTTTGCGCGCACTACTCGGTGGCGGCCAGTGGGCCACTACAGGGCAAGCCATCGGCCAGGTACTGCACAAACTGGAAACCGAGACCAAGGCCGTATTCGCACACACCACGATTGCCGTGACGGACCAGTTTTCGACGATTCTCGGTGTGCGTTATTCTGACGAGGAGAAGACCCTCGACCGCCACAACCTGCTCTATTCCAATGTCAGCGACTACGCCGACTATCTACAGGACTATATGCTGGGTGCGTACTTCCTCGGTGCCAATATCGCAGGCCCCGATATCAATGGCCAGAATTACAGCGACGGCGAGTGGACCTACGACATAAAACTGCAGTATTTCTTTGCACCGGACACCCAGGTGTACGGTGGTTACACCCGCGGCTTCAAGGCCGGCGGCATTGGTATGGACCCCGAAGCGGGGGGCGGGCAACCATCCGGCCAGAATTCGCCGGTGCTGTTGCAGACGCTGGGCATAGGTAATGGCACAGGCTTTGCAGATCTCGATGATGCCACCTACGACCCGGAGTACGTCGACGCGTGGGAAGTCGGCTTGAAAAGTGATTATCTCGATGGGCGCGGCAGGGTGGATGTGGCGCTGTTTTATAACGACATCAAGGACAATCAGTTCTCTATTTTTACCGGTACCGGCTTTACCGTGCTGAATGCCTCTACCGCAGAAGTGAGTGGTATCGAAGTGGAAAACTATTTCGCTGTCACATCCAATCTGCGGGTGGGTGTTTCGTTAACCTGGCTGGATACCGAGTACGGTGATGATGTACCCGCACCGGCCACATCGCCGGCACCCGCGGGACGCAACCTGACCTTCGCACCGGACTGGGCGGGCGCTTTCAATATGGAGTATGAGCGCGCGCTTGGCGATCGGTTGTCCGGATTTATCAATGCCAACTGGGCCTACCGCGGGGACCACTACGTCGCCTACGATATCCAGGACAAGCAACCGGCCTACAATCTGATGGGCTTGCAGGTGGGCGTTCGCACCCAGGATGGACACTGGGATGTCCGCGCCTGGTGTGACAACTGTTTTGATGAAAGCTATGCCACGTCCTACTTTAATGCCCCGTTTTACTTTGACGATACACTGGCGCAGTACGAGGGCCAGTTTCTGGGTTCACCGCGCACCTATGGTGTGACCCTGCGAATGAACTTTTGAAGCAGGTTTTCCGGCAGTTCTCGCACAGAAAGTCAGGCTAATTTTCGCTACTTTTCCCACAGTATTTTGTCGCTAACTCGCTGCTTTGGCTTGTGTTTCTCCCCCTCTGTGCATTATCGTTGCAAATTGACCGATTCTCACTCCTCCTGAAATGTAGAGCCATGCGAATAGTAGCCTCCGTTCTTACCCTGGTGATGTCTGCGCCAGTTTTTTCTGCCACTTACGACCTGCCATCCGAGCATTTTGATGTTATCGGCTCAGTGACCACAGTGCGCGCACGGTATGAAGATACTCTGCTGGAAATCGCCCGGCGTACGAACATTGGCCAGGACCATATGCAACGCGTCAACCCGGATGTCGATCGCTGGCTGCCGGGTGATGGCACCATCATCACTGTGCCGTCCCAGCATATACTGCCGCGCGGTCCGCGCACCGGACTGGTGTTAAATTTGCCCGAAATGCGGATGTACTATTACCCACCCAAGAAGCCGGGACAGCCAGCTCAGGTGCAGACATACCCGATGAGCATCGGACGTATGGATTGGGCCACCCCGCTGGGGACGACCAAGATCGTTGATAAAACCAGGAATCCCACCTGGATACCGCCGGAGTCGATCCGTCGGGAGCACGCTGCCAAGGGTGATCCCCTGCCACGGGTAGTCCCCGCCGGCCCTAATAACCCGCTGGGTCAGTACAAGATGCGTCTGGGTATTCCGGGCTATCTGATACACGGCACCAACAAGCCCCAGGGCGTGGGCATGCGCGTCTCACACGGCTGTATCCGTATGCTGCCTGAAGATATTGAAAAGCTCTTCCCACAGATTCCCACAGGTACGCCGGTGAATATTGTCAACCAACCGGTCAAAGCCGGGTGGTACGGTGGCAAGTTGTATCTTGAAGTGCATCCGCCGCTGGAAGAATACCCCAATGACAGGGGTGCGATGGTGGAGTATGTGATGCTGGCGCTCGACGATGCGATGTCACGTCGTGCATCCAGTGCCGCGTTGGACAATCAGTTAATCGATGAAGAACTCAGCCAGCAGTCCGGTATTCCGGTGGTGATCTCTTCGGGGAGTTGAATAGTTAAACGCTGGAAAGATGATGCTGGGAAGGGGAAGGGAGACACCCTAAATCACCGAAGCGATTCCATCCACAGTGGATGAATTCGCCCCGGTAAAGAGGTGCCCGATTTGTTACTTGTTCATGGACTGTTTGAACATACGGTCCATTTTCTCGGAGTTGGCATCGCAGCAAGCTTGTGCAGCGTTAGCTTTTGCCAGTGCGGCTGCTGCATCTGCAGAGGCCTTGCTAGCAGCTGCTTGAGCGCTTTCTACTTGTGCTTTCAGCGTGTCCAGATCGCGAGTGGTTGCACAGCCGGTTACGCCGGTCAGGGCGACCAACATAAACGCTGCTGCAGTGGTTTTGAGCGAGTTACGCATAATCTTGTCCTCTAAGTGGTCAGCCGATAGTCGGCCTATAAAATATATCCAATTTGAACTGCGCGTCCCTTTTTAAACATCGGGCTTTGCCGTTCGTTTCAGGGCAATGTCGCCAAACCAAGTCGGCGAGCACCTCCAGCGGCTATTTTCAGAGATACCGAGCGTAATCGCAAGAGATTGTTTACCCGACTTTTTCCCAGTCAGCGCACTACTACTTTGGTGCCAACTACAACCCATTTGACCAGTTCGAGCAGTTGTTCGTTGGTCAAAGCGATACATCCCTCCGTCCAGTTGACGGTTTCATGTACCTTTATGTCGCCGGCTCCCAGGCCGTGGATGCCCAGTTGGCCACCGAGACTGGTGCCCTGCGGCGGCGGAAGTCCACGATCCAGTTCGTAGCGCAGCGCCCGGTATTCGGTGATGTCTATGCGCTCATCGAGAAACGCTCGCTCAGTGTGATCCAGGTTGGGGTAATTGATCGCCAGAAACAGCTCGAAACGTTGGCTGGGCCTGATCTCAGTAATGGTAAACTCACCCAGTGGCGTGGTGCTGTCGTCCCGGCGCTTGGCCAGCGTTGGGCCGTTACTGCCAATAGCGATGTTCTCAAACACCTGCAGCGGGTTTTCACCCTGCATGACCGCGAGACTGAGTTGCTCTGTATCAACCTCGACCCAGACATCGCTGGGAGCCTGCGCCGCTCGGGTGACAGGGGAGGGGATGGCAACGGCCGCCATCAGCGTGAGTGAAAATAAAAGCGACAGTGTGAAAGTGCGGGATTGCTTTGGAGTTTGTGCGAGGGGTGCGCGAAAATTAAACACCGTTGAGATCCGTGCTGGGAATAATGCCGATGATGATAGCGGGCGGCAGGTAACGATTCAACGGCCATCCTCTGGTAATCTGTCACTGTTTGGCGCGATATCGGGGAGATCAGCGCGAGTGAAAAAAATTATCAAAGGCATCGCTCTCTGCCTCGGGCTGCTGGCTTTGGGGCTCGGCTGGCTGGGGTGGCAACTGTATGGGGAAATCCAGAAATCACGCAGTGACGACCCACTGGTCTGGGAGCAGGACATACAGGCACTGGAATCCAGCACTCGTGGTAGCAATGACAGCGGCCGCGGCGTCGTCTTTGTCGGAAGTTCCAGTATCCGGCTGTGGGACAGCTTGCCTGAGGATATGGCGCCCATCGAGGTGATACAACACGGCTTTGGCGGAGCGAAACTCCACGATATCGTTTACTACGCCGAGCGCCTCGTCAATGCATATCAACCGCGCGCGGTGGTCGTTTTTGCCGGCACCAACGATATCGATCCCAGTGCGGTCAAACCGCCGGAGCAACTGCTGGCGAGTTATCAGGCGTTCGTCGCCAGTGTTCGCGCCGACCAGCCCGACGTGCCGATCTACTATATTGGTATCACACCATCGCCGATGCGCTGGTCAGTCTGGCCTGTCGCGCAGACAGTGAATGCACTGATACAGGAGTGGTCGGAATACGATCCAAACCTGCACTTCATCGATACCTCGGCATCCCTGCTGGGCAGCGATGGCGAGCCGGACCCCGACAACTATCGTTTCGACGGATTGCATCTGAGCGCGCAGGGTTATGCTGTGTGGCGCGAGATCATTCGCAAGCGCCTGCTGGATGAGATCGGTGCCGCGAATTAACTACCAGCTACTCGATGCCCGGGTGATCGAGGATCCTTATCCCTTCTATCGGGCGCTGCTCAGTGATGCCCCTGTATATCAGGTGCCCGGGACCGAGGTTTATCTGGTGTCTTCCTGGCAGTTGATCCACGAGGTGTTGAAGAACCAGGCAGATTACTCCGCCAATCTCACCGGTATCCTGATCTCCGATGAACGGGGCCAGCCGGAACTGTTCGATCTGAGCCAGTTTGGCGGCTCGGTGGATGCCATCGCCAATGCGGACGAGCCTTTTCACGCCGTACACCGCAAGTTGGTGTTGCCGCAGCTTAACGCCAGGAAGGTGGTGGCGATGGAGGGTGAAGTGCGCAGTTGGGCTCGCGCCGGGGTGTTGCAATTACTAGCCTCTGGAGGAGGTGACTGCGTCGGAGACCTGGCCAATGCGATTCCGGTAAAAGTGATGGCGCGTTTGATGGGGTTGCCCGTTGGGGATGTGACGCAACTGCTGCAGTGGGCGTTCAGTGGTGGCGATATTCTCGCCGGCACGGCTACTCTGGAGCGCATGATTGCTCTGGGGCTCTCCACCGGCGAGATGAGAGCGTATCTTGCACGTCATTTCGACAGTGTCTTTCACAGCATCGGTGACCGCGAGCCGCAGAGTGTGATGGCGGAACTGGCAAACGGTGTCAGGGAGGGGGTGATCTCGAAAGACGAGGCCATTGCCATCAGCATCGTGCTGGTGGGCGCTGCTGGAGAATCGACGTCCAGCCTTGTCGGCAGTGCCATCAGGATACTGGCAGAGAATACGGAGTTGCAGCGACAGTTGCGCGAACAGCCGGCATTGATCGAACGCTATGTAGAGGAAGTTGTGCGCCTGGAATCCCCGTTCAAGGGGCACTACAGGGCTGTGCTGAAGGAGACGCGTTTGGGCGGTGTCTGTATTCCCGATAACGCCCGCGTGTTTCTGCTGTGGGCCGCGGCGAACCGCGACCCTGAGGTTTTTGCCGAGCCCAATCAGCTGGATATTGCGCGGTACAACACGCATGAACATCTCGGGTTTGGCCACGGGATTCATTTTTGCATCGGTGCCAGGCTGGCCAGAATGGAAACCAGGATCATTCTGGAGGAACTGTTGCAACACACACGCTCGTTCGAACTGGATAGCAGTTTCCCGGTCAGGCATGTGCCCAGCATCTTTGTGCGGCGCCTTGGCGAGCTCCATTTACGGTTGAATTCAGGTTGATAGCAGGAGCCTGCAGATTATGAGTATACGTGTATTTGTACTGGTTACGTTGTTAACGCTGGTCGCAGTTACCGCGATTCCCGGAGTCGGCTGGGAGGCCCATAGTATTCCAGATTCCTTCTCCGAAGGCCCTTCGCTGGCAGCGCCGGATCGCCAGCGTGGCACAGACACTGCCCTTACAATTACCACGCTTACCGATCAGCTCACAATGCCCTGGAGCTTTGCGTTTATGCCCGATGGCAATATCCTGATCACGGAGCGCGGCGGCACCTTGCGGCGACTTGATCCGCGTACCGGGAGCCTCACACCCATTGACGGAGTGCCCGAGGTATTTTACGAGGGGCAGGGCGGCCTGCTGGATATAGCACTGTATCCGAACTTCCCAGATCCTGCCTGGGTCTACCTGACATACTCTGCGCCGATGGGTGAGGGCCGTTCCACCACGCGACTGGCGCGTGCCAGGCTGGAGGGCAATGCGCTGCAGGGCCTCGAGGTCCTGTACACCACCGAGCCGGTGCAGGACACCAAAAAACACTACGGCGGCCGCTTGCTGTTCAGCGGCGAGCACCTGTTCATGGCAATGGGTGACCGCGGGCAGCGCGATCTCTCACAGCGGCTCGACACCGACCTCGGCAAGGTGCTGCGCTTCAACACGGACGGCAGTATTGCGGCGGACAATCCCTTTGCCGCCGCGCCGAATGCGCACGGGGCAATCTACACCTACGGCCATCGCAACCCGCAGGGACTGGCCCGGCACCCTGTGACTGGCGAAATCTGGATCACAGAGCACGGTCCCCAGGGCGGAGATGAACTCAATCAATTGCGCCCGGGCGCCAACTACGGCTGGCCTGTGATCACCTACGGGGAAGAATACGGCGGCGGAAAAATTGGCGAGGGCACAAAAAAGGCGGGTATGGAGCAGCCGCGCTACTACTACGTACCATCGATTGCGACAAGCGCGCTGGTTTTTTACCAGGGGCCCGCATTTCCCGACTGGAACGGTGATGCGTTTATTGGCGCCTTGCGCGCCCAGCACCTCAATCGCCTGAGCTTTGCAGCTGATGGCCAGGTCAGTGAACACCGGTTGTTAGCCGATCGGAATTTGCGCCTGCGAGATGTCAAGCAGGGGCCGGATGGCTACCTCTATCTGCTCAGCGAGCAGGGGGCACTGCTGCGTATGGCTCCAGCGGAGTAGTCGCTGGGCCAGCGCTGGCCGGTGGCGCGAAAGCGGGCGGGCGTGAAGGATGCTGATAATCCTTGTTGCTACAGACTAATAGGGTGTAGTCTGGTGCGCGCTTCACACTACTCGAGGGAATTTGTATGGCCACTTGTCCACATTTTGATCTTACCGATCCTGAAACCTATCAGGGCGGTGTACCGCGCGAGGTTTTCAAATACCTGCGCAGCGAACAGCCCTTGTTCTGGCACGATGATCCCGAGACCGATACCGGCTTCTGGGCGGTGACCCGGCAGAAAGACCTTGATTTTATCTCCAAGAGCCCACTGCTTTTCTCCTCGGCGGAAAAGAGTTGCCTGCCGTGGGAGTCCGCCCCGGACCGGGTCGTGCTGATGCGGCAACAGCTGATCAATATGGATCCGCCGCAGCATTTGAAGTATCGGCGCCTGGTGCGCAATGCGTTTACGCCGAAAAAGGTCGATGGCTACGAGGCCCGCTTTCGTGACATCGCGAAAAGCATCGTCGAAAAAGCGGTGCGCGGTGGTGAGTGCGAGTTTGTAGAAGACGTCGCGGCGGAATTGCCGTTGATCGCTATCTGTGAGCTGATGGGTGTGCCCATCGATCGGCGCCAGCACCTGTTCGAACTCACCAATATCATGCTGGGCATGTCTGACCCGGAGCTCTCCACGTCCGAGGCAGATGGCGAGAATGCGATGGCCGAGATGTTTTTCCTCGCGCATGAACTGGCACTCGCACATCGCGATAACCCACAGGATGACATTGTCCATGTGCTATTGAACGGCACGGTGGAAGATGAGCCGTTAACCGACGAAGAATTTTGTCACTTCTTCCTGATGCTGATGGTAGCGGGCAATGAAACCACCCGCACCGTGACATCGCAGGGCATGCGCCTGCTGATGGAACACCCCGAGCAGTATCAAATGCTGGTCGATAATCCGGATTTACTCGAGGATGCCATTGAGGAAATCCTGCGCTACGATCCAGCGATCATTGCCTTCCGCCGCACGGCGATGGATGACGTGGAACTGGGCGGTCAGCAGATTAAAAAGGGTGACAAAGTCCACCTCTACTACGCCGCAGTAAACTCCGATGAAGACGTGTTCAGTGATGGTGATACATTTGATATCACGCGTCAGCAGCGAGAGGACGTGAAAAACAGCCACCGTGCATTTGGAATTGGCGAGCACTTCTGCATGGGCTCCCACCTGGCGCGGCTGGAGTTAAAAGTGATTTTCGAGGAGATCCTTAAGCACATCCGCAATCCGCGCCTGAAAGGCGACATTAATTGGCTGCGATCCAGTTTTATCCACGGTATCAAGAAGATGCCAATTGAGTTCGATGTGGTGTGACGCCGGTCTGTTGCGCCTTCAATGCCATTGGAAAATTGACCCAAATCAAGGAAACGTATTTGACTGACGCTCTGTAGCCGATTTGAGGTATGAGCCGCTCGCCAGCGGCGCGCATAGTGGAGGAAAATCTCATCAATAAACGCTGAGGAACCGCCATGAATGCACCCCAACTGACCCAGGCCGAGCACCTGTACAAAGCGGCTCGAAATCTATTGCCAGCGCTGCGTGAGCGCGCCGGAGAAACCGCCAGGCTTGGCCATTTACCCGAGGCGACGATCGCGGCCATGCAGGAGGCGGGCTTTTTCCGCATCATGCAGCCGGCGCGATACGGTGGCTATGAACTGGATCCGGAAGTCTTCTTCAGGGTGCAGATGATTCTGGCCAGTGGCTGTATGTCCACCGCCTGGGTGTTGGGGGTGGTCGCTATCCACAACTGGCAGTTGGGCCTGCTCGATGATCGTGCGCAGCAGGATGTCTGGGGCGAAGACGACGCCACCCTGATCTCCTCATCCTATATGCCCGTGGGCAAAGTGAAGCATGTGGACGGCGGCTACCGCCTGTCTGGCCACTGGGGTTTTTCCTCCGGTTCCAGGCACTGCAAGTGGGCCTTTCTCGGCGGCATGGTGCCTCCGAAAAACGAGGGCGAGGCTCCCGATTACCGCACATTCCTGGTGCCTCTCGGTGATTACAGGATTGTCGAGAACTGGAATGTCAGCGGACTCGAAGGTACCGGCAGCCATGACATCGTCATCGACGATGCGTTTGTGCCGGAGTATCGCACCCACCGCGCGATTCACGGTTTCGAATGCAACAGTCCTGGTAACGCGGTGAACAGCCACTACATCTTCCGATTGCCCTTTGGCCAGATATTTGTCCGCGCGGTCTCCTCATCCAGCATCGGCTGCTTGCAGGGCGTTATCGACAACTATATAGCGGTCAACAAGGACAGGGTGGGGCTGAACGACGGCAACAAGATTGCCAGTGACCCGGATGCACAGATGGCGCTTGCCGGCGCGGTCGCCACTGTGGATGAGTGCCAGACCATCATGTTCCGCAATTTTGATGCGATGGTGGCAGCGGCAAAGTCCGGCATTACCCTGCCAATGCAGGAGCGCATCAAAATGCGTTTCGATGCCGCGCTGGTGGCGCGCAAGTGTACCGACGCCATCAACCAGATGTTCATCTCCTGTGGCGCACAGGGGATATTCCGCGACCATCCGCTGAATCGAGCCTGGCTTGATATCAATGCTGGTCGCACGCATGTCGCCAACAACCCATTCAAGTTCGGGCGCAATCTCGGTGGCGTGATGATGGGTGGACAGAACCAGGATTTCTTTTTGTAGCCTGTGCACTATCGCAAACGATATCGGCGATTGTGGGCACCAGTATTCCAGCAAGTTCCTGAACAGGGAGAATGAGAAATGACAGCAATAGAAAAAACCAGCTCAACCAAGCGAGAGCCCTATGTCATCCGCGCTGAGGAACGCCCCGAGCGCTATGCCCGGGGCTGGTATGTGATCGGCGATGCGGGGAGTGTCAGCCACAAGCCGCGCGAGTTGAATGTATTCGGCACCAAACTGGTAGCCTACCGCGGCAAGCAGGATAACGAGGTGCACATTCTGGATGCCTACTGTCCGCACATGGGGGGTGATCTCTGCGGCGGTGAGGTACATGAGAACTCCGTCGTTTGCCCGTTTCACAAGTGGAGTTGGGGCAGCGACGGGGTGTGCGATGATATTCCGTACGCAAAAAAAATACCGGAGAAGGCTATCATCAAGTCCTGGCCGACACTGGAGAAGAATGGTCTCGTTTTCGTCTGGCAGGATCCCGAGGGCAATGGGCCAATTCCCGAGCAGGAGCCCCAGCGACAGGAAGATTGCTACAGCGGTGAGTGGACAGACTGGCAGATGGCCGCGATACCGATCAAATCCCTCGGGCGGGAGTTGGTGGACAATATGGCCGATATGGCTCATTTTGGCCCCATCCACTACTCGACAGTGAAGTCGTTCCGCAACACGATGGAAGGGCACAAGTTTGTGCAGTACATGGTTGGTGGTCACCAGATCCTTACCGAGGGCGACGGTGCACTAATTACCAGTGTTGCCACCTATGAGGGCCCCGCTTATATGACAACCTCCATGACTGGCCTGATGGACGGCCACCCCATGACCACGCACCTGCTGGTAAGTCATATTCCGGTGGACATGAACAATTTCATTATCAATTTCGGGGTGATGATGAAAAAGGATCCCAATGTATCGGAGGCGGGTAACCGCGCGATGGTAGAGGAGTACACCGAGAGAAACATCGAGTCCTTTCACCAGGACGTGGCTATCTGGAACAACAAGTGCATCATCGACAACCCACTGATGTGTGATGGCGATGGCCCCATACACCTGGTGCGAAAGTGGTATAGCCAGTTTATGACCGATGTGGCCGACATTCGCGACGATCAGGTGCGAGCGCGGGAACATGTGACAGTGGAGGGTCCCAGCGTGGAGGAAGTGATCGCCGCGATGAGATAGCGGCCAGGATGGCCTCAGTTGCGGGTGAGCAGGTAGGTAATCGCCTCGCTGAGGGCATCGCATTCCAGTTTGACGGCCTTCTTTGTCTTGACGTTGCGCGGGTTGATTTCGTCCACCATCCCGCGCAGCGTTGCAAACAGCAGGTGACGCGCGGTATCGCTTTGCTGCGGTTCCTGGATCGTGTCTTCAAACAGCTCGTGCCACAGCTGCGATGTTCTCCTCGCCCAGCGTGTCAGTTGCTTTTGACCGTTGATACTGGACGATTCATCCTTGCCCGCATTGCGCAGTATCGCGATGCTTACCCGGTACTCTTTTCTGCTGAAGAGTTTCCACAGTACGTCAATCAGCTGCCGTACCCGCGGCTGTAGCCCGTCGCCCTGCAGTGTTGTGTTCTCCAGCGTGTTGGTAAAGTCATCAAAAATATAATCGATAACCGCCTGCAGTAAGCCGTCCTTGTCGCCGAAGTGGTACTGCAGTACCCCCCAGCTGTAACCGGCTTCCTCGGCGATACGATTGGTGTGCGCTGCGTGAAAACCGTCGCGATAGATGCAGTCGATGGCGGCGAGGATGACCTTCTTCCGTGTGGCTTCGCGCTTACTGGGTTTCGGGCTGTTGGTCATCGCTGGATCCGCAAATAAATGGGCATGGCACGGTTTGAACTGTAAAATAGTGGCAACTATAAAACAATGGATATATATTGGCAGCATCTGATTATATATCCTAGTTCGTAAAGCAGGTGCCACTTTGAACAATAAAAAATTACTTGAATTAAGTCGTCTTCAATTAGCCCAGTTGGGTCGCGAGTATATGCTGTGTGCCCAGTTCAACAGCAGGACGGGTTACGCGGCCCTGCGTATCAATCATGGCGACGAGGCGTACAAGGAGGTTGCTATCGACAACTGGATGGGGGCGAGTCCGGTCTACACAAGACGTATGCAACAGGCGATGGGATTTGATGGCGGCACTGACGTCGCTACAATCTTCAAGGGGCTGCAGCTTGAATGTGGGTTTACGCACCAGTATTTCGATGTGCACTTTGAGGTAACCGCTGCAGACAGGGGCCGTTTCTGGCTCAATAGTTGCGGTGCGCTGCTGGAGACGGAGCCGCGCGGCCCCGATGCAGTAAAGGTGATGTGCCATGACATCGAGGATCCGACCTTTAACGCCACAGCAGTTGCCACCAATGCCCGCGCTCGCATGATACCGGTGCATCGGCCGCCTCGGGTGCCGGCGGATCGCGAGCCGCACTGCGAGTGGACCGTACTGATAGACCCAGCCGCCGATGCCGTGCCTGAGCCCGCTATGGCCAGGGTGCTAAACGACACCCGGCTTGCGACTGTGGCCATCGAACGTCCCCAGGGTTTGGAGTCCGGGGGGCTGGATGACTACTCTGGCCCACTGTTTGAGCAACTGCAGCTGGAGCAACTTTCGCACGCGGCACTGGTCGTGGTCTGCGGTGAGCTGGCGGTGCAGGTGCACCTGCTCATTACCGGCCTTATGTACGCGGTCGCGCAGCGCTACGGCGATGCCGCAGCGCACGCTGTCGGTGAGTTCCAGATGACCGGGAGCAGTTGGGTGATGAGTAATCGGCTCAGTGAGTGGCTGGGCTGTGGGGATACCGGAATAGACGGCATCATTGAGGTGTTGGGCATTCATCCCGCCTTTCAACCCTGTGCGTACTGGTCCATCGAGGTGACACGGCTGGACCCGCATCGCGCACGGTTTGAGCTGCTGGACTGCCCTGCAAGCGATGAGGTCCTGCCCTACGGTTGGTGCACGCTACTGAAACAGGGTATGAGCGGTGGTTTGGATGGGCTGGTGAAAGGTGTGGATCGCCGGGCGAGGATTGTTGAGGTCGAGGCTGATGGCCCGGCCTGGGAAATCGTGATCGATGAGGGTGTCGCGATACCGGAAGAGCCGCTGGCAGTCCAGGTAGCGAAAGGTACAGTGCTGTACCAGACTAAACTTCAAGACCACATCCAACTTCTGCAGGTTTGAATACCGCCCTCGGGCGGCGTTGCAGGGTCCGCGTGTGTTAGGGTTGCTGTCGACTAAAAACGCAGGCACTCGGACAGCGCAGTATGAACACAAGCAAGTTACTTTTCCTCGGTATTTTCTCACTGGCTGCGCCCGTGCTCGCTGGCGCGGGCATCGAACCGGCAACAACCTATGCGCCCGGCGGCTGGCCGACCTTACACCAGGACGCTGGAAATCGACGGTCAATGGACGCTGTTATCCGGCCGCGCGATTACGACTACTGGCAGGCTCTCGCTGGCGCGTCTGTGCTCACTGCCCCAGTGACCAGCCCTGACGGCCAGCAGATTTATTTCACCACAGGGCTGCCGGCAGGAAACAGCAATCTGCACGCCTATAGCATAACCGGTACGCCACTTTGGCAGGCCGAGCCCTGGAGCAGTGCGCGCGAGGGTGTCGATGCCTGTGCAATTCTGTCAAGCCCGATTGTCGATGACCAGGGTGATATCTATCTCAGCGACTGCAATCAGGTGTTCGCGTTTCGTCCCACTGGAGAGGTGAAATGGGTGATCGAACTGCCTCCCCTGCAGCCGGGTGACTGGGTGGCAGCGGGTGATCACCCGGTCAATGCGTTCACCACAGCGGCATTTACCGCTGACGGTAACCTTATGGGGGTGACAAACTTCGGCGATGTGCTGGTCATAGCGCGCGATACAGGCAGAACACTGAACAAGCCCTACCGTTTGCCCGGCGTGTTGCCGCCTTACGCCACTGCGGAGCCCATGCCAGAGAGCGTGTTCGGGAATGGCCTGATGGACCCGGCGTTCAGGGAATGGGCCTGGCAGCTGATCTTTGGCGGCAGCATGCGGTCTGCGAATACACCCGCGGTAGCGGCCAATGGCAGGATCTATGTTGTCGGCAGTGCCGCGCGGGAAGGCCTGGGCGCGCTGTATGCATTGGATGTGGAACCCTCGGCAGCGGGTTTGTCGCTCAAGGAGGCCTTCGTAACGAACATCGGTTTGGGCAGTGGTTCCAGTCCGGCACTGGCGCCCGACGAGCGCCATGTGTATGTCAGCGACGAGGAAGGCTGGTTTTACAGCATTGACGCACGCACTGGTGCAATGGTCTGGAAGGTCAAAACCAAGGCTGCTGCCGGTGCTGCGGCCGTCGGCAGGGATGGTACCATCTACGCGCTCCAGGCACGGGCGCCGGCTGTGGTGGCGATTGATCCACAGGGCAATGTCCTCTGGCAGAGCGATTTTTCAGAGCTGATACCGCAGGACCTGCCATCATCGCTGCTGTTTGGCGAACCTGTGGCGGCGGGCAACGGCAATCCCACCGTAGTCTCGAACGCGGTGCTGGTGCCAGTTGTGTACGGCTACACCGTGCCGGTGCTGGGCTTTACCGCGCCGGTGCGCTCGGTTGTGGCCGCGCTCGACCTGGAAACGGGTAGGGCGGTGCATGATGTGGTGACTCTGCCCGGTGATTCCAGTGGTATCACCGCGATGCTACCCAACGGCACCATCGTCAGTAGTATCGGCGATGCGCTGACGTCGGCGGTCAGCCCGCTACAGCCGATAATGGACATGCTGTTACCGGGAGACCTCGAGATGATGAAGTCAGTGGGTGGGATCCAGGTGGCTCTGCCGGTCAGGGATTAGGCTTGAGCATGCCTGCCCGCGGCACTGTCGCCGCCAGACTGCGGACGCGAGTCAACACGGTGGTACTGTTTTTGTCTCTCGGCCTGCTGGCGGCCTGCAATGAGATGCAGTACTACCGGCAGTCCATGCAGGGGCAATTCGACATCTGGAGCCAGGCGCAGGATATCGAGACGCTGCTCTCAGGTGACAACCTTGATGCAGAGGTGCGCAACCAGCTGCGACTGGTGTTGCAGGCGCGCGAGTTTGCCGGCGACGTACTGGATCTGTCATTCAACGACAGTTATACCCGGTATGTGGATCTCAACCGCGATTATGTCGTGAAGAATCTCTACGCGGCAGAAGAATTTTCCACGCAGCTGTATTCCTGGTGCTACCCCATTATCGGGTGTGCCAACTACCGCGGATATTTTGATCTGGCGATGTTGAATCGCTATCGGCAACAGCTGAGCGTCCAGGGTTATGATACCTATGTCGGTGAGGTGACGGCCTATTCCACGCTGGGGTGGTTTGATGACCCTGTACTCAGCACGTTTGTGGGGTTGCCGGACTACCGGCTGGTCGGCCTGATTTTTCACGAGTTGGCCCATCAGCAACTGTATATTGGCGGCGATACGTCGTTTAATGAATCCTTCGCGACGGCGGTCGAGCAGGCCGGGCTGGAGCAATTTTACGGCGCTGGCGACGACGCGCAGCAGTTGCAGCGCTACCGGCACTATCGCCAGCGCATGGCGGCCGCAGTGAATCTGGCAGCGCAGGCGAGAGAGGAGTTGGAGAGTCTCTATCGACAGCCGCTGTCCGACGCCACCAAGAGACGACAGAAGGAGCAGGTTCTCGCCCGGCTCCAGGGTCAGTTTGCGGGGTTGAAAAATCATCAAACGCCGGTCTTTAACAATGCCAGGCTGGGCGCGATGGCCGCATACCATCAGTATGTGCCCGCGTTCCTGAACATCCTCAACAGCCACCAACGGAACTATCCGCGCTTCTACTTACATGTCCGAAAACTCGGTCAGCTGGAATCCGGCCAGAGGGAGATGTGCCTTGCCCGGTGGTCCGAGTTTAAGGGCGCGGCCAGCGCGCCCGTCCCTGCGATATGCGAGGCGTAACCGACATTGCTCCCGCGAGAGCCCGGAGTTTGCCTGAGCGCTAGTGCGGCAAAAACTGCCTCGCAAAGGCCTCGATGCGCCGCTTCTTGTCGTCGATGCTGGACAGCGCTGTGCGCCCGTCTTCGGTCAGGAAATTACACCCGTTGACCATGGTCACCCCGGCAGCCTCCAGCCGTTCATGGGTGCCATCGCCGGGGTTCTTGACGCCTGTCCACACATCGAAGGGTTTGTTGTCTGCGCCCTGCTCTTTGCGCACCGCTGTGAGTGTTTCAAGCAGGGGGTATATCTCCGCCTCGTCATGTGCCGTGGCCATCCAGCCATCGAACTGGCAGGCGCGGCGCATGGCCGCTGGTGCGTAACCGCCAATCATGATGGGCAGCGGTTTGCCGGTACCCGGTGACATTTTGACGGGTGGTATGTCGTAGTATTTGCCGTGAAATTCTGTCATCTCGCCTGACAGCAGGCGGGGAATAATCTGCAGCATTTCATCCGTACGTTTGCCGCGGGTGTGGAAGTCCTGACCTGTCATCTCAAACTCGGCCTTCTGCCAGCCGACACCCGCCCCGAGCGTGACCCTGTCATGGGAAAGTACCGCCGCGGTAGAGAGCGCCTTGGCGGCACTCAAGGGATCGCGCAGCGGCAGTATGTAGATGGTTGAGAGGAAGTGCAATCGGGTGGTTGCCTGCGCCAGCGCGGCTGTCATCACCCACGGATCCGGCCAGTGCGTATCGGGGTTCCAGAAGATATTGCCGCTGTCGCGATAGAGGTATTCGTCGACCTGGTCCTTGGTGGTGACAAGATGATCGCCGTAGGAGACGCCGTGGAACCCGAGGTCCTCACAGAATCGCGCCAGTTCCACCATTTGATCCATTTCCACGAAGGCGAGTGACTGCCAGAATTTCATCAGTGGCTCCTAAATTTGCCGTATTGCGCGCACAGGGCGCAGTCTCGACGCGGGTGAACAGCGAGCTATATTAACACCGCATTCGGGGCAATCCTGCAGGCTTCTGCCCGGCGCTTTTATAGTTGAAACTATATATTAACTCGGCTATTGTACCTTGCAAAGCAGGGTAGCAATAATCGTATTATAGAAAACGCAGAGGGTAGTCGAATGTCAGCATATAGTCGCGAAGAAATGGAAGAGATGATGAACCGCTGGCTGGCGGTGAACGATAAAGCAGAGAGAGAGGGCAACTGGCGTCACCTCGCCGACTTCTATACCGAGGACTGCCTTTACGGCTGGGACACCCCCAATGGCAAGTATGAATTCACGGGGCGGGAGACAATCCGCGAGACCTGTGTCGGAGCGGCCATGGATCCGTACAAGGGCTGGACGTATCCGTATGACAAGATGGTAATCGACGAGACGCGCGGTACGGCGATGGCGACGTGGTGGCAGACGCCGCCGGGAGCCCCGGTGCGGGAGGATGGGTCGCCCATGAGGGTTATTGGTGCCTCCTACTTCAAGTATGGTGGCAACTACCAGTGGAGCGAGCAATTGGATTTGTATGACTACACCAACATCACCAACCTGGTAAAGGAATGTGTGGAGAAAGGCATTCTCAAGGAGATGCCGGTGATGTCGAGCCAGCAGGTTGGCGGTGGAGACAAGTCGTGAGCGAGCGCGCTGAAGTTACTGTGAAATTGCCGCCCAGAGTGAGCGGCGAAAAGCCCGGCGCAGGGCATATGGAAGAATTTGGCGAGAATTTCGCGCGCTTCCTGATGCGCTGCAACGCGGAGTGTGGCGAGCTTGCTGAGTTCAATATGGGCGGTCAGCAGACGGTGTTGATGAGTGGTCCGGATGCGCAGGAAGCCTTTCTCAAAACACTGGATAATAAACTCAGTCGCGCGGCGGCCTACCAGGCCACTGTTCCTGTCTTCGGCAAGGGGGTAATTTTCGATGCGCCGCCGGAGAAGATGAAAACCCAGCTGAAAATCCAGGTGGACGCACTGCGCTACCAGAATATGAAGCACTACTCGACGATTATTTCCAGGGAGGTCGAGGATTGGGTGGCCAGTTGGGGTGACGAGGGAGAACTGGATTTTCTCGATGAGTTCTTGCGCCTGACACTGCATACCGCCACCCACTGCCTGCTGGGGGCGGACTTTCGCTACCAGCTGACGGACGAATTCCGGGAACTGTACCACGCGCTGGAAAAAGGTCTGCAGGCGATAGCGTTTGTCGATCCGTATATGCAGCAGCCCATTTTCGAAGCTCGCGACAGGGCTCGCGAACGCCTGCAGGAACTGATCGGGGGGATTATTGCCGAGCGCCGCGCTAATGCCGGTGTCGAGTACGGCGATGCGCTGGAAACGTTTATGGCGGGAACTTACGCCGACGGCAGCTACCTGACAGACAATGAGATCACCGGGCTGGTGATTGCGACGATGTTTGCCGGCCATCACACCAGTTCCGGTACCGCCACCTGGACGCTGACGGAGCTTGCGCGGCAGAAGCCCTATGCCGATGAAGTGTTGCAGGAATTGCAGGACCTGTTTGGTGACGGTGCGCCCATCACGTTTGAATCTTTGCGAGAAATCCCACGTCTGGAGCGTTTTATCGAAGAAGTGTTGCGCCTACATCCACCATTGATTCTGCTGATGCGGCGGGTAATCGAGGATATCGATTACCGGGGAACGCTGATCGAGGCGGGTAAAACTGTGGCGATCTCCACCTACGGTTCGCACCGCAATACCGATTACTTTCCCGATCCGGAGCGCTTTGATGCGCACCGTCCGAAGCCGGACACGCTGTACGCTTATATCCCCTTTGGCGGAGGGCCGCACAAGTGCGCTGGCAATGCCTTCGCCATGATGCAGCTAAAGGCTATCTTCGCCGCATTGCTGCCACGCTATGAGTTCGAGTTGGTCGATCCCGATGAGACTTACCAGGACGACTTCTCCGCGATGGTGCTGAAACCGAGTGGACCGTGCCGGTTGCGGTACCGCAAGCGATCTTAGCCGGGGGTAACTGGCGATGAAAGTGATTGTCGATCTGGCGCTTTGCCAGGGCCACAGCGTCTGCCTCGGGGAGGCTCCCGAGGTGTTTGATGTGGTCGAGCAGGATGACGGTTATCCACAGGTCAAAGTGCTGCTGGAAAATCCCCCCGAGGCACTGCGTGATAAAGTTTGCAAGGCGGCGCGCTACTGTCCCAACAATGTCATCACTATTGTGGAAGACTAGGGGGCAAGGCCTTGAGAGTATTGATCACAGGTGGCACTGGCTTCGTGGGTTCCCATGTCTGCCGTCAATTGATGGCGGCTGGTCACACCGTGCGCTTGCTCGTGCGCAGCGCAGAGAGGGCGGGTAGTTACTACAGCGAGGTAGGCGAGGGCAGCCCTGAACTGGTTGTCGGCGATGTCACTGACATCGGGTCAGTTCGCGCAGCTGCACAGGACTGCGATGCCGTCGTGCACGCGGCGGCTGCCACGCCGATGCAAACGGGCTCTGTCGAACAGTTGTTTGCGGTCAATGTCGGTGGCGTCAAGAACGTCGTCAACACCGCGCTTGAGCTGGGTATACAGCGCATTGTCTGTATCTCCAGTATCACAGCAATCTTTAACCAGAATGCGGACCTGGTGACGCCGGATGCGCCACTGGTGAAATCAAGGCTGCCTTACGGCCAGAGTAAAGTAGAGGCAGAGCGGTATTTACGCGAGCTGCAACAGCAGCAGGCGCCCATTGCCATCGTGTATCCAGGCGGTGTCATCGGCCCCGATGATCCGGGCTTCTCGGATTCATTCAAGGCCTTGAAACACCGCATGGAGAATGGCTTCCGTATCTTTGGTGAGGGCGGTATACAATATGTGGATGTGCGCGATCTCGCGGCGCTGGTCTGTTCACTGATACTCAGCGGCGGCTGCGGTAGAATCCTGCTGCCGGGTGTGTACAGCACATGGACGGCGCTGGCGGATACTATCGAGTCGGTTTCGGGTTGTCAGTTGCAGCGTATCCCCGCACAGGGATGGAAACTGCGTTTGGTTGGTCGTCTCACCGATGCAGTCAGATTATTCAAAACGGTGGATAGCCCGATTTCCGCCGAGACCATGCGCTATGCCACGCTGTGGCCCAATATCCAGAACTCGGAAGAGCTGGCAGCGCGCGGGCTTGTTTTGCGCAGTAGCCGGGAGACCTTTGCTGACGCAATCGCATGGATGGTGAAAGCGGGCCATATTGCGCCGGCGCTATGCCCGGGAATCACTGCCCGTGAATGAACCGTCGCCAGGCCTGCAGGGTAAACCTTTTTTCTTTGACGACCACATCGTCGGCGCTGAGCACGCGGCCGGTTCCTACACCGTCACGGCGCAGGAGATCATCGAATTCGCCCTGAAATGGGATCCGCAGCCCTGGCATACCGATGAGGCAGTGGCCAGGGCATCGCACTTCGGCGGTCTTACCGCCTGCTCCGCACATATATTTTCCATTTTCTGTATCACCAGCCAGCGCTGGCAAAGTGGCGTGGTACAGCAGGCGATCGCTGGCCTGGGCTTTGACGAAATGCGTATGCACAGCCCTGTTTACGCCGGCGATACCCTGCGCTGCATCTCGATTATCGATACTGCCAGGGTGTCACGCAGCAAGCCGGACCGCGGAATCGTGATCTACCATACGCACCTGGTGAACCAGCACGATGTCAGGGTATTCAGTATCAAGGCATCTTCCCTGATGGCAAGAGATCCCGCGAGGCTAGGCTGATAAGTGCCGGTTACCGCTGGGCGCCGGGAAAGGATACACAGAAATAACAATAACGCTGCAGGTATGTACTGATTATGAAACGTGTGTGTTTGCGTCGCATGGTGATCACAACGGCTGTCACCTTCCTTGGCTCCAGCATCAGCGCTCTGGGCGCACCTGCGCTCGAAGAGATTCTGGTCACGGCTGAGAAGCGTGTGGAGTCGCTGCAGGATGTGCCCGTTTCCATCGTCGCTTTTAACCAGGAATCACTTGAAAACCTCGGCATATCCGACATCAAGGACCTGGCGGCCCAGGTTCCCAATGTGCAGATTGGAGAGTTCACCGGTTCGTCGACAACGGTTCGTTTGTTCATCCGTGGCGTCGGCCAGGGTGATGTGCAGGTGACACAGGATCCATCCGTAGCGCTGTACATGGATGGAGTGTATATCGGCTCCTCGGTCGGTACCGCGTTCGAGACGGCGGATCTGCAGCGCATCGAGGTTCTGCGCGGCCCCCAGGGCACCCTTTACGGGCGCAACGCCACCGGCGGTGCAATCAATATCATAACGCGCGAGGCCGACCCGGGTGGACTGAGGGTCAAACAGAGCTTCAACGTCGGTAATCTCGATTTGTTTCGATCCACCAGCCTGGTCAACGTACCCATAACAGACGTCGCTGCAGTAAAGCTGGCTTACACCACCTACAGTCGCCAGGGGTGGGTGGACAACCTCGGCAATGGCGAGGACTTTGGGAAAGAAGATCGTGAAACCTTCACCGGTGATTTACACTGGGACATCGGCGATTCGCAGGAACTCAACTACCAGTACGGGCAGAGCTCGATCAAGGATACCTCGCGCCTGTCCCAGACATTGGGCTTCGACCCCAACGCGCCTCTCGCATCCGTGATTCGATTCCAGAATCCCGCTGTCGATGCGAACGGTATCCCTGTCGAAGCGACCGGGGATCGACTGGAGCACGCCACCTCCTTTGACGAGCAGCTGCAGGGCGATGTCCAGATTCACGCGCATACCCTCAACTATGCATGGGAAGCCAGTGATACGCTGACCATCAAATCGATCACCGGCTATCGCGATGTCAATGCCTTCACCCAGAACTCCCAGGTGCCGACGTCCTCGCTATTGGGCCTGTATTCCATTACCAATGGCCTGATAGATACATCATTCAATCAGTTCACCCAGGAGTTTCAGCTGATTGGGGATGCGGACTCCCTCAACTGGGTCGGCGGCATTTTTTACTACGAGGACGAATCCGAGGAATACAATAATGGTAACAGTAATGGTTCCGAGGCGATTCCGGCGGGCGAACTGATCGATTACACCTCAACCAGGAATAAATCACTGGCAGCTTACGGCCAGCTGACCTGGACACCGCCGCAGTTGGGAGGGAATTGGCATTTTACGGTGGGAGCGCGTTACTCCGATGATCATCGAAAAGCGTACCGCGACAACAACAGGGTGTCCTATGGGCTCGGGGGCGTGCCCACCAGTATTCCCTCGTTTCAGGCAAATTACGACAAGAGTTTCTCCAAGTTCAATCCGTCTTTCACTATTGATTATGACATCAACGCATTCTCCAACGTCTATGCGAAAGTCGTTACAGCCTATAAATCCGGTGGCACCAGCCAGCGCTCGACAAATCTGCTGAATTTTCAGGAAGGCTTTGACGAAGAGGACCTCACCTCGTATGAAGTGGGCTACAAAGGCGATATGGCGAACAGCCGGGTGCGCCTGAATGCGGCTGTTTTCTACATGGATTACGGCGACTACCAGCAGAGCGTACCGACGGGTAACAACCCTGGTGAGCGCGACTTCGTGAATATCGATTCTGCGGATATCAAGGGTATAGAACTGGAGCTCACGGTGGCCGTTACGGAACGGCTGACAGGTAATATCAGCTATGGCTATCTGAATTCCAGCTTTGGCCCTGAATCGATAACCTACCTCGGCCTCGATGCCAACGCTCCCGATGGGCTGTCGCCAAGGACTGACCGGTTAACGGACGATTTGGCTTTTGCGCCGAGCCACAGCGCCACGCTTTCACTCGATTACGCCCATCCGTTGTCGTTTGGATTGCTCACAGCCAATATCAATGCCCAGTATCAAAGCAAGACCAATTCCGGAGTGGTCGAGCCCACCGGCTATCTGGACAAGCGCACCTTGCTCGGCGCCACGCTGTCGCTTTCAGAGATTCAGCTCGGCAGCAGCTATGGCGCATTGAAAGTCCTTCTATGGGGTAAAAACCTCACCGATGAGGAGTACTTTATTGGCAATATTCGCCAGGCGGCCTTCGATGACCTCGGCTTTGTCGACGGGGTGGCGACATTTGGCGACCCCCGAACTTACGGCATTACGCTGGAGTATGAATACCTCTAGCAGTGCCCTTGTCTCTTTACAGGCGCGGCACCAGACAGTTATCCTGTGGGTTTGTTGCGGTGTCAGGATCCCCGCTATGCGGCTGGTTCAGTTTCTACACACATCGCAAAAACCGAATAGTAAGTATCCGTAATCCGTATTGTCAGACGGCGTTCAGTGTCTATCCTGGCCGCCTCGCTGTTAACAGGGAATTTGAATGCCGCGCTACAGTCAGAATGATTGTGATTGTTTCTACTCTTCAGCTGGGTGGCTGGTGTGACGCCTCGATTAGGTATCGTCGGCAGCGGTCAACTCGCCTTGTATCTCACTGAGGCCGCGCAGTCGCTGGGCGCTGAGGTTGCCATCCTGACCCAACCCGGCGACGCTCCCGCGCTGGAGGTCGCAGACAAATCCTTTGTCGGGCCTGAGGACAGTGCCGCGTTAGTCGACCAGTTTCTGTCCAGTTGCGATGTGGTCACCTTTGACAAGGAAGATATACCCGAGCCGATACTGACACAAATCCTTGAGAGCGAGCAACAGGGGCATTGTCTGGTGCGACCGGGTGTTGCCACGCTGCGACTGCTCAAGGATAAAGCCCTGCAGAAGCAATGGCTGGTAGAGAATGATCTGCCCACATTACCCTTTGTGGTCATGGCTGGAGGCGCTGCCTCCGCGGATGTGTTGGCTGGCAAGTTTGGCGACGGCATTGTGCAAAAATCGCGATCCGGCGGCTACGACGGCCGCGGCGTGCAGATACTCGTCCCCTTCAACACACCTGAGCAATTGTGGGACACGCCCAGTATTGTCGAGCCCTATCTGCCTGATACCGTTGAAATCGCAGTCATTGTTGTCCGCACACCCGGCGGCGCAATGGAGGTGTTTCCTCCCGTGAGTATGGAATTCGATGCAACACTCAACTCAGTACACACCGTGGCAATACCGGCTTCCATCCCTGCCACGCTGTGCTCCGATGCAGAAGCGCTGGCGCGTACAGTGGTGGAGAAACTGGGAGGTATTGGTGTGTTTGCTATTGAGATGTTTGTCACGAACGCGGGTGAACTGTTGATCAATGAAGTGTCACCGCGTGTGCATAACTCTGGTCACATCACGCTGGATGCATGCAATGTGTCGCAGTTTGAGCAGCATGTGCGAGCCGTGCTGGAGATGCCGCTGCTGCCAATCAATCTCAACACTGCGGGTGTCATGCTGAACATTCTCGAGCCGGAGGAGAGTTTCGTCAGCTATCCGGCTACACACGCCGTGAAAGCTCTGCCCGATTTGAATGCCCGGACATACTGGTATGGAAAAACGCCGGGGCGACCGGGGCGAAAAATGGGGCATATCAACGCCGTCGGCCCGACAGTCGGGGACGCTCTGGGGCATGCGCGTGCAGCGCTGGTCAAACTCGGCAAGGAAGGTATTGGAGAGGCGGCATGAGTAGTGCAGTGGTCGGAATCATCATGGGCAGTGACTCTGATCTGCCAATGATGCAAGCAGCGGCTGAGCGCCTGGATATGTTTGATGTGCCCTACGAAATCGATATTGTCAGCGCGCACCGTACACCGGATAAATTGCACGACTATGCCAGGACTGCGGAGCAGCGCGGGTTGAAAGTGATTATCGCCGGAGCGGGTGGCGCGGCGCACTTGCCCGGTATGGTGGCGGCGCTGAGTGTGCTCCCGGTCATTGGTGTGCCCATCAGTGCGACCAAACTCCAGGGCATGGATGCACTATTGTCTATTGTGCAGATGCCGGCGGGTGTTCCCGTGGCGACCGTGGCCATAGATAACGCGGCAAATGCCGCCATTCTGGCTGTGCAGATGATTGCCACCGGCGATCCGCGTTTGCGGGAACGTCTGCACGTCTACAAGACGGAACTCGGTGACATGGTGCTGGAAAAGTCGTCGAAATTGCGCGGTCTGGCACCGGGGGACTCAGCTCAGTAGCTGCTTTCGTGCCGCTTCGATAATGCGCAGAGCAGCGGGGTGTTTTAACTTTCGCTCTGGCGATATTGCAAAGTAGGTTTCCATCACGCCGGTGGCTGGTCCTATGCAGTGCGCGTGATACATCTGCTCGACTTCCTCGCTGATGGCCGCGGGAGACGGGAACAGGCCGTTGCCCATCGCGCCAAACGACTTCATCAGCGCGCTGTCCTCGAACTCTGCGACCAGCCTGGGTGAGATTTCATTCTGTTCGAACCAGTCCTCCAGCGGACGCCGGATAGGATTCTCCTTGGTGGGCAGCAGGATGGGCGCTTTATCCAGCGACGCCGGAAAATTCTTCTCGTACTGCCGCCTGACGCCCCGCCGGCCGAAAATGGCGATCTCGCTCGAACCCAATGTGTGGCTGAATGCTTTGACTGACAAGCCAGAGGGTATTGGGCGATCGGACAGGATCAGGTCGAGCTGGTGCACGGCGAGGTCGCCCAGCAGGCTTTGCAGTCCACCCTCCCGGCAGATTAACCTGACAGGTGCTTCGCAATCAAAGACGGGCTGCAGTATCCGCGACGCAACCAGCTTGGGAATGGAATCCACCACGCCTACTGAGAGCAGCGCCGGTAACACCATCTGCCCTGTTTTTACACGTGACGCCAACTCTGCTCCGAGGGAAAAAATTTCGTCCGCATACTCGTACACCATGTGTCCGGTCGCGGTCATCGTGAGTCCGCGGCCGGCCCGTTGAAAAAGCGGCTCGCCCACTGACTCATCCAGTAGCTTCAATTGGCCACTGATTGTCTGCGGTGTCAGGTGCAGGACGTGCGAGGCCTTTGCGATACTGCCCTCGCGAGCAACCGTCCAGAAATACAGCAGGTGATTATAATTGAGATGTCGCACTGTGCTCTCAGCGTTGGTGTCGATCTTCGCGCAGCATTTTTCTCATCTTACATCGCCGCGAAGAAAGCAGGAATATTGGGTTGGTTGTTGCTGCTGCCGAGGCCGCCGTCGATGACAATTTCCGTGCCGGTGATGTAACTCGCCGCAGGGGAGAGCAGAAAAACGACGAGTTGGGCCACTTCCTCGGGTGTGCCGGCGCGTTGCAACGGGATGCGACCCACCCAGTCGCCGAGCAGGCCGTCTATCATGCCCGTGCCCGCTGTCAGCGGCGTGGCGATATAACCCGGGCAGACTGCCGTGGCGCGAATACCCTCGGCGGCGTGATCGAGGCCAATGGTGCGAGTCAGGTTGATCACCCCGGCCTTGGCTGCGTTGTAGGCTGCAAACCCGTAATCCGCCCGCACGCCGCTGAGTGACGCGATATTGACGATGCTGCCACCGCCGCGCTTGCGCAGTAGCGGAATTGCGGCCCGACAGGCGTGGAATACACCGGTCAGGTCGATGTTGATGACACTATGCCACTCCTCGACGGGCATATCGGCCACGTTGCCGAGGCTGCCGATGCCGGCGCTGTTCACCGCGCCATCCAGCCCGCCGAAGGCGGTTTCCGCCAGATTGCAGGCGGCCTCCAGCTGGTCGAGCTGTGTCACGTCGGTGTGCTGGTAGCGCAGTTGGGTCGGGAACCTGGCTACCAGCGCCTCGCCTGCCTCGTCGTTGAGGTCGGCAATCACGGCCATACCCTGATGTTGGACGATATAGTCCACCACCGCCGCACCGATGCCGGAGGCGCCGCCAGTGACGAGGTAGGTTTTGCCGGTGAAATCAATGTTCATGCTTCTCTCGTGCCCCTTGGGACTGGTATTACTCGTCGTCTCAGGTGTGCCATTACACCGGCTGCTGGATATCGCTGATACTCGGGCCGATCCGTGCGGCCGTTTGCTCCATCAGCGCCCGGTCAAAACCAAACACATCAATGGCTCTCTCGCCCAGTATGCTGCGAATTTCACTTTCGTCGACATCGTGGAACGTCTCGCGCAGCTTGTGCATGGTATTGGGCCAGGTGCCTTCCATATGCGGGTAGTCCGAGCCCCACATGAGTTTGTCGATGCCGATCGCGTGGCGACTGCCGATCTCGTGGGGTGCCAGGAAGGAGGCACCGATAAAACAGTTGCGCTGGAAGTACTCCTGCGGTGTCAGTGATAAATTCTTCATGAAGTGCGCAAATATCGGATTGTCGATTTTGAATTTGAGCACCCTCAGTGTTTCCAGAATCCAGGCACAGCCCGTTTCAGTGAAGACCATTTTCAGGTTGGGGTGACGCTCGAATGCCCCCGACCACAGCAGCGCAGTAAACGGGCGGTGCGCCCACATATCCACTTCACTGATAAACATCATGGTAGCGTTGGGCACGTCGCCGTAGTCCGGCGACCAGCCGGAATGCGTGTGGATCGGCATATTCAGCTCTTCGCACACACTCCACAGTGGCGCATAGTGCTTGTAATCGTGATAGAACGGATTCGGTCCGGTGCTGGTGGGCAGCAGAACGCCTCCGAACAGGCCCCGCTTGTGTGCATCCCGGACCTCGTTTACCGCCACCTGGATATCGTCCACGTTGATGATGGCGACCCCGGCGTGACGACCGGGATTCTTGCTGCACATATCGGCCAGCCAGAGATTGTAGGCGCGATTGCCGACCAGGCTTTGTTCGGGCGTCACCTCGTGCCGATACTGCATCAACCCGGCACCGAATGGCGCCATTTGCGGGAACACGATTTCACCGGCAATACCGTCGGCTTCCAGTTCCTGCAGGCGGATATCCGGTTCATATTCGCCGCGGCGCGGTGCGATCATGCTGTCGGGGTCACACAGGTAATCCCACAGCTCCGCGTCGGTGGCGCGGGCCGCGTTGGACGCCGCGGTAGGATCCATGCGGCCCGCGCCCTGGTCACCGGAACGGCTGTTGAATTCCTGTGCCGCCTCCTGGTCGAAAAACGTCCCCATGCGTTTCATCATTTCACGCGCGTACTGCAGCCACCAGGCATCGGCCGCCGCGTGAAACTCTTTTGGCATATAGGGTTTATAGCCTTCGGGCAGCGCGCCAGCATGACAATCGGAGCTGATCATTACCACATTGGACATGTTGTCCTCCCTTGCGATTCGTTCAATCTGCAGCAGTGTATTTGAGCCACCAGCGAGATAGCAAGTTGACTGTGACGCGCTATCGATAGCATGCTGTACCGATACAGTAATTCTTCGGCAAATACAGGGAAAATCCATGAATGTTGCGGTAGTGGAGGCGAATCTTGGCTTTACCAGGTCGGAGGAGGTGGTCGAGGGTCAGGCGGGAGGCCGCAGATTAAAGCGAGCTCTGACACGACCAATCGATACCCCGTTTGCGCAGCAGTTTGAGTACCGCCGCTGCCGGGTGCGTGACTGGTCTGCGCTCGATCCGGCCTCGCTCAGTTTCCAGGCCATGGGCTTCGAGCCCATCAGCCTGGCGCACAGCGATTCACTGCAGACCCTGCTGTCAGAGATTCGCCAGGCCGGTGAAATCTCTGCTGTGCAGGCCCGACAACTGCGTCGCCACCTGCAGGGCAGCGTGTTTCCGCTGGCGCGGGGCAAGCGCCTGAAAATACTCAGCGTCGCGCCCGAGGGGCTGATAATGCGCAAGGGAGGACCGAACGGCTTGCAGGTCGATCCGGACACTGAGATGAGTGAGATGAATGGCCACGATGTCGCAGTCGCTATCCACGGTGACCAGGATGTGCGTGGGACGCCGTTAAAGCAGATGATGCGCGGCTTCGCACCCTGGATGTTTCGCCACCAAACGCCCGATGGCAGTAACCGGTTCTCGCCACTGGTGTTGCTCAACCTGTGGATCCCGCTGCAGCAGATTACGCGCCCACTGACGCTAATGGACAGGCGCACACTCAACGCGCGGGAGCACCAATTGTGCTATGCCCTGCCTACAGACACATTCTTGCAAAGAGATGAGGATATGCGCGAGAACGATATCTGGGCGTTCCTGCACGACGATGCACAACAGTGGTATTTCCATTCACATATGGCGCACGATCAGGCTTACGTTTTCGACACATTGGGTGAGCCTCACGGGTCGTTTATCCTGCCGGGGGAAGAGGTGGCTGAGCACTGCTACCTGCAACTGCAGCGGTTGCGTACGCAACTGGCAGCGGGCGACAGGATCGCGCCTCCGGTCGTCCCCGCGGTTGATCTGCCTGAGTCGACAACAGGCCCCCTGCGCCTGGCGATCGAGTCCATGGTGAGGTTACTGGCGACTGCACCGGTGGATAATGCCGGTCAGCCGGCAGTGGATGTATGGCTCTCCCGCACCGCTGAAGTGATGGACAGCGTGGTGCGAAAATCTCTGGAAATGCGGGCAGTAGGTTTACTGATGCCGGATGTGTGGCCGTTCAACCGGTCCGCCAGTCGCCGTGGTGGGGACAAAGTATGATCGC
>CAXBLZ010000029.1:0-38368 GCA_963976735.1 uncultured Halioglobus sp. | reverse complement strand
TAAGGAGTTTCCGCCGTTTTTCTACCCCTGCTTATGAAATATTCGGGCTAGCGGCTTCAGAGTGCTTCAGGATGGTGTTGGAATCCAGCAGCTGCTGTGCGGTGGCGTCTTCGTCTCCGGCCACCAGGATGACACTGGGCGCCAGCTCGAGGATCGCTTCTGCGGACAGCGTGCGGTAGGCGTCAAAGTCCGCGATATTTTGCGCGCCGAGCACATTGATAAACGCCGCGCCGGCGGTGCCGTTACCAGCCAGCCGGAGCTTGCCGGGCTCCACCGCGAGGATGAACGCGATACGCTCTCCTGTCAGCGCGGAGGCTGCCAGTTGTGCGGCTTGTTCGTCAAGTGTGGCCAGTACCTGACCCATGTGCATAGCACCGCCCGCTGACACCGCGATGTCGGTGATGTTTCGCTTCAGCTGTGGGATGTCGTTGGCGCTGGGTAACTGGAGTACCGGGACGCCTGCTGTGGCAAGTGTGGCGAGTACTTTGGGGGGGCCCAGGTGTTGCGAGCCGATCACTAGAGTCGGCTCCAGAGCGAGCAGACCCTCGGCCGGTAGCGCGCGGTGATAGCCGACCACAGGCAGTGCTCTATAGTCCTGCGGCAGGTTGCTGGTGACATCAACACCCACGAGTGCGGTATCGAGCTGCAGCGCGAACAGGATCTGCGTCACAGCCGAGTCGGTGCTGACAATGCGGTTCTCGGCGAGCGCGTACGTGGGAATGAAACATTGCAGGTACAGGCCTGCCAACAGTGCATATAAGGGGCGTAGCATGAGCAGTGTTCTCCGAATACTGGTGTTTTGTGCCATCGAGGTCGGCATTCTATAGCGATAGTCTTTAAATAACAATGATAACCATTATCATTTAGATTTACATTAGTATTGTTAGTTGGTAGAGTCGCTCTCCTCACGTGATGGTGTAATTGTGGACAGGAGAAAGCGGCATGATCCAAAGCGGTACTCGAAGATTGACGAAACTGGTCTGGGCAACGGGACTGATAATGACAACGATATCCGCTGGAGTTGCCTCCAGTGCGGATTTAACCGCCCGGGATGGCCGGCCTAAGTTGGAGACAGTGATTGTCACCGCGACTCGCCTGCAAATGCCGTTGACCGAGATTGGGCGCAGTATCGTGGTGATCGACAAGGACACAATTGACAGCATTGCGCCGCAGTCTGTTCCCCAGGTGCTGGCGTTCGAACCGAATATCACTGTGTCCGGCGGGCCCCGTGCCTCTACCCAGATGGTCAATATCAGGGGACTGCAAGGTAACAAGGTGTTGCAGACGATAGACGGTGCGCGGCAGAACTTTGAGTCGGGCCACCGCCCCAGCTATTTTCTCGACCCGGAACTACTGCGCAGTGTGGAGGCGGTGCGCGGGCCGGCGAGCAGCCTGTGGGGCTCCGGAGCAATCGGCGGCCTGGTGGCGCAGAATACGGTCACGGCACAAGACGTGCTGGCGGCTGGACAGGACCTCGGCGGTTTCGTTAAAACGGGGTATAACGATAACGACGACGGCACTACCTCAACTGTAGTGCTCGCCGCAGAGTCTGGTTCGGTCAGTGGTGTTCTGAGTGGCTACTACCGCAACAGTGATGATATCCAACTGGGTAACGGTGACAAACTGCTGGGGTCGGGCTCGCACTCCTACGGCGGGCTGGGAAAAGTAAACTGGCAGCTTACGGAGCAGCAGGCGCTGGAGTTCGTCTATCGCCATTCCGACTGGGATGGCTCACTGCCCACCAATGCCTCAGCCGAGCTGAATGACAGCAGTAACTTCCTGATCGACCGCCAGCAGACCACCGACAATGCCAATCTCGCCTACAGCTTTGACGGGGATTCGGACTGGCTGAACGCAGAGGCGCTTGTCTATGCGAACCGTATTGAGCTGGATGAGAAACGCAAGTCCGACGGACGCAGTGATAGCACCAGGCTGGATGTGCTGGGCTTCAACCTCTCCAACCTGTCGCAGTTCGCGGGCGTGCAATTGATGTACGGTATTGACAGCTACCGCGAGAAGTTCAGCGCCGACCGGAGCGGGCAGGACCGCCCGATACCGCCGGATGCGGAGACGACGTCCTGGGCCGCTTATGCACTGGCTGAAATTCCACTCGCGGCGGCCTGGAATCTGGAGTTGGGCCTGCGCTACGACGATTTTGAAACCGATGCCAGTGATCTCAATTCAAACAGCAGCGACAATGCGCTCTCACCATCGGCCGCCATCGTATGGGATGCGGCGGACTGGCTGCTGCTGAGTGCGCGGTACGATCGCGCGTTTCGCGCACCCGGTGCCGAGGAGTTATACAGCACCGGGTACCACTTCTGTCTTTACCCCGGCTTTTGTAACGGCTTTGAGCCCAACCCTGATCTCGATCCGGAGAAAGCGTCGAACGTTGAGTTAACTGCCAAAATGGCGTTTGCCGATGTCGCCGGTGCCGATGTGATTCATCTGGAAATGTCTGTGTTTGAAAACAAGGTGGACAATTTCATTGAGCAGATTGTGGTCGGCCCGTTCTTTTTCCCCGTGATGGACCCCGGCTACACCACCTGGGTGAATGTCGACAAGGCGACGCTGACCGGAGGAGAACTCTCTGCCGCCTACCAGCGCGGTGGCCTGATGCTGAAGTCGAGCTACGGTATGGTGCGGGGTGAAGATGACAATACCAATGAGGACCTTACCAATATACCTGCGGATACGCTGAAGCTTGACCTGGCATACAACTTCACGTCCTTCAACTTTGTGACGGGGATTCGGTTTACCTATGCCGATCACCAGAACCGCACCGGCTACGCGGAAAATGTCGACGAGACGACCTATGACAGTTATAGCGTAACCGATCTGTACGCCAGCTGGTCACCACAACAGCTCTCCGGCCTGCGTTTCGACCTGAATGTCAACAATCTCGCGGACAAGCATTACCGCCAGGCCTGGGAACAGCTCTACGAGGCCGGGCGCGAGGTGATTGTCTCTGCCCGCTATCAATTTTAAGGAGGTATACATTGAATCCAGACAAAAACGCCAGCCTGGTGGCAGACCAGGCCGAAGCCCTGTTGCGTGATCTGGCGGATTGGGGAACCACGACCACTGTGGTGCAGCACGGTGGCTGTGTATTCGAGTTCAAGGGGCCTTTTCCGCCGGGCGCCCCGGGGATGGGTTACTACAACCTGGAGGGGGAGCTCCCGGGCTTTCACGGTCATATCCGCCTTGATGCCATCGCCTGTATCGGGTTTCAGGAAAAGCAGCACCGTGGCAGGGACAGCTATGCGTTCGTGTTTCAGGGTGTGCAAGGTGAGGTGCTGTTCAAGGTATTTCTCGGCAGGTCGTCTGATGGCTCCGTCTACCCAGAACAGATAGAACGATTTCATGCAATTCGCGACAGCCTCTCGGTTGACGCGGGCACAAAAAGGAACTGATATGAAAAACAAAGCACTGCAAACCCGCCTCAGCGATGAGGTCATGACATTTCTACAGTCGCGGAAAAGCCTGCATCTGGCCAGCCTGGGCGTCGATGGAGCGCCGTTCGCATCCTATGCGCCATTCGCAGTAGGAGAAGAGTGCCTGTATGTTCTGCTCAGCGAAATAGCGACCCACGGCATCAACCTCCAGCGCAACCCGAGGGCGTCGGTATTGGTGGTGCAAGATGAGGATACTGCTGCGGAGCTGTTCGCCCGGATTCGCGTCAACTATGCAGTGGAGGCACAACTCTTGCCGCACAAGTCACCGGAGTGGCAGGTGGCGCTGGGGTATTTGAGCGCGCGGCACGGGCAGCGGCCGATCAACTTGAGTAAGCTGCAGGATTTTAAAATGTTTCGCCTCAATCCCCGCGGTGGGCGCTATGTAAAGGGTTTCGGGAAAGCGTATTCGCTGGCCGGAAATACGCTTGCTGGTGAAGCGCTGACACACCTGACCGATGGCCATAAACCTCGCACCGGGTCGGCGACGGAATAAGGTGGTGAGCCCACAGTGGCCTTCAACCGTAAGCGACGGGTGTTCCCGCGCGCTCTGTAGGACCTGTGCCTGATGGGTAACTTGCCAGCGCTGATGCGGTACATTTTTGATAGCACGAAAAAATCAGATCAATAAGAAGGTTTTTTCAGCTACAACCTATGATGTAAAACCCATATCCTCGCTATACTGTGGGAATAAACTTTAACCTCGTCGGCACACACTGCCCCCGTGTTTTGTTCCCCGCCGGCGCAATAATAAGGAAGTCATCATGACCATCGATATCCTGCCAGACCTGGTTGCCCAATGGGTTGAACAAGCTCCCGAAAAAACCTGGTTGCGCGACCTGGATGAAAAGGGCTCGCTGGACTATAGCTGGAGACAGGCGCATACGCAGATTTCCGCCATTGGTGCCATGCTGGAGCAGCGCTTCGGGCACGGCGAGAAGATGGTATTGCTATCCCGCAACCGGGCGCACTGGGTGATGGCGGACCTGGCGATTATCGCTTCGGGGAATGTCACTGTCAGTATGTTCACTACCCTCCCGGCGAGCACTGCAGAGTACATCTTACAGCTGACCCAGGCCCGGGTGATATTCGTCGGTGAGACCAGCAACTGGGAGCAGGTTGTACCGGTGCTGCCCGATGACGTTGTGGTGGTGACGCTGCCCGGGGTCGAGGTGGAGCAGCCGCATGAAAAATGGGAAGACCTGTTGAGCCAGTACAGCGGGCAGAGCCCGACGTACCAGTGCCAGCCAGACGATATGATCTCGCTGGTATTCACCTCCGGCACCACCGGTATGCCCAAGGGTGTGATCCAGACGCACAATAGCAACCTCATTCCCATACGGCGTTTCACTGATATTTTCGGGTTTGCAGACAATCCGCGCTATTTTTCCTACCTGCCCCTGTCGCATATCGCGGAACGACAAATCGTGGAATTTTCTTCCATCGTTCTGGGTGGTGAGATCTACTTCAATGAAGCACTGGACAAGCTTGCGCGCGACCTGCCGCGCACCCGCCCCCATGTATTCTTCGGCCCGCCGAGAGTCTGGGAGCAGTTACAGCAGGCCGTCATCGAGAAATTTGGCGGCAAAGACGCGTTTGCAGCCGCGTTGGCCGAGGACAGGGCGGGCATTGGTCAACTGGTGCTGGAAGGGCTCGGCTTCAGTGATGTGGAGTACTGCCTCACCGCCGCAGCGCCGACGCCGCCGGCGCTGATCCACTGGTGGCAGGACCTCGGCCTGACATTGATGGAGGGCTTTGGGCAAACCGAGGCCATGGGGCTGATTCTCTCCAGCCGTGAACAGCGCCGTATCGGCTCCATAGGCAAACCCATCGGGGAGGTCGAGTACAAGATCACCGAGGAGGGCGAGCTGGCGATCAAGGCCGCCGGCTGTACGCCGGGCTACTACAAGCAGGAGGACAAGACCGCTGAGCTGATCCGGGATGGCTGGCTGCATACCGGGGACAAGGCGCGTGTGGATGAGGATGGTTTCCTCTACATTACCGGGCGGGTCAAGGACTACTTCAAGACAATTCAGGGGAAGTTTGTCGCCCCTCCACCGATTGAGAGCGCCTTCGCGGAGAACCTCCATGCCGAGCAGCAGTGCCTGTTGGGGCGCGGTTTTTCCAAGACAGTAATGGTGGCAGTACTGACTGCTGAGGCGCAGAAGGCTCCCGACTCGGAAATCGAGGACTCTATTCGCAGTACCATTGTTGAGATAAACGGGCAGATAGAACACCACGCCCGCATCGGCGCCGTGATCCTGAGTCGGGAGCCCTGGAGTATCGAGAACGAGGTGCTCACGCCCACGCTGAAGATCCGGCGCGAGAAAGTGGAAGAGCGCTTTGGCGAATTGGCAGAAGCGCTGGCGCGCGAGTCAGCCGAGCAACGCGAGCTATTGCTGCACTGGCACTGAGGACGGCCGCTCTGCGGCACCTTCCACGAGTATGGACATTATCCTCCGCAGGCTGGCCTACTTGAAACGGTAACGCACGGGCAGGGATTTGAGCCCGCCGACGAACACTGCCTGGACCCAGGCAGGGTCGCCGGCCAGTTCTATCCAATCCAGGCGTGACATCAGTTCCCTGAAGAAAATCGCCACTTCCAGCACGGCCAGGTGCTGACCCAGGCACATATGACCGCCGAAGCCGAACGCGAGTTGATTGCGGTTGTCGCGCTCGATATCGAAAGTGTTGGGATTCTCAATGGCGCGTTCATCGCGGTTTGCCGAGGGATACCACACCGCCAGACTCTCGCCCTTCTTTATGGTCTGGCCGTGGAACTCGACGTCCTCGGTACAGGTGCGCATCATGTGTCGCACCGGCGATGTCCAGCGGATCATTTCCCGGGCAGCGCTTTCGGCGAGGTCGGGGTTGTCCTGCAGTTTCCTGAACTGATCGGGAAATTGCAGCAGCGCTTTCAGGCCGCCACTGGTGGTGTGCGAGGTCGTGTCGTGGCCGGCTGTGGCGGTGATGATGAAATAGCTGATCTGGTCCAGTTCCTCCATCGGCTCGCCGTCTATTATGGCGTTTGCCAGTACGGTGGCGAGATCGTCGGTGGGGTTCTTCTTGCGATCTTCCACCACGTCCTTGAAGTAGGCGAAAAAGTCCAGCAGCACACCCATACCAGAGCCCATATCGTCGCCGCGACCCTGGTCCGGGTCCTGGCTGCCGAACAGCTCCTGGGTGAGTTTCAGCATCATGCCTTCCTCTTCCGGCACCACGCCCAGGATCTTCATGATGACGCGCAGTGGGTAGTGCAGGGCGACGTCTTTGACGAAATCGCATTCACCGCCCATGGCTTCCATTTTGTCCACGTACTCGCGCGCGATCTCTTCCACCATTGGCGTCAGTTTGGAAATAGGGCCGGGTTTGAACCAGTCGCGTGTGACGCCGCGCAGCTTGCGGTGCTTGGGGTTGTCCATGTGGATCAGGGTTTCCAGCCCGTTTTTGGTGCCAAACTGTTCCAGCAGCATCTGCTCGAAGGCCTGGGGCATGATCACGGTGCGCGGATTATTGATGAACAGCTCATTGTTCTGGCTGATGTACTTGATATCCTCGTGCCGCGTCAGCACCCAGAATGGTTCGTAGTCGGGGTGGTCGAAGTAGGCTACAGGGTCGTTATCGCGCAGGTGATCGAACAGGGCGTGCATGGTGCTCTCATCGCCCATGATGGCAGGGTCGACAATACTGTGTATGCGGCTCATTGGAGGCCTCCGGTTGCGTCGGTAGTCGCTGCTCAACAGCGTCATTGCGTAAAAATGCTGCGCACAGTCTACGCTTGTGAATTCGCGCCATATTGTGAATTTACGCCAAACTGTGCTGTAATCCGCCAATGTCTGTTCCCTCGGTATCGCGCGATTTCACCAAGGCCGTCTTCGATTATCTGGCGGAGTGCGGCTTCGCGGCCGACGCGGTGATGCAGTGTGCCGGGCTGGACTCCCTGCAGCTGCTTCCCGGGGGGCGTGTGCCCCTCAACATCTATGAAAAGTTGTTCCTGGCGGGGGAAAACCTCAGCGGTGATCACTACTTCGGACTCAATATGGGTGCCCGTCCCTGGCCTCGCAGTTGGGGGCTGGTGTCCCACCTGGCGGTGTCGGCACCGGATGCGGTAACTGCCGCTTCGGCACTGATGGATTACTCGGAGTTGCAGCTGAACTTCCTGCGTTTCCGGCTGCGACAACTGGCCGGCGGCAGGATGTGCATGGAGGTGCAGCACGACGGGGTCGCTCGGCTGCAGCGCCATGTTGTGGAACACCTGCTGGCCAATATTGTGACGCTTGCCAGCACGCAGATAGGTTACGAGATTCCGGAACTGCAGATTGAGCTTGCCCACGGCGATGCGGGTGATGCGGCCTATGTGTCGCGTATGCTCAACGCGAAGGTGACATTCGAGTGTGAGGCCTACCGCGTCGAGGCATCGCAGGAGTTTCTGCAACAACAGGCGCTGTACGGGGAGGAGGATCTTTACCGGGTGACCGAGCAATTGGCCCGGCAGCGGTTGATGGAACTGCGCGGTGAAGACCGCTTTCTAAACCAGGTGCGTGAAACGGTGCTGCAACAATTGCCGGGCGGCCTACCCAAGGTTGACGGTGTGGCAGCCATTCTCGGCCTGTCTGCCCGCACGCTGCAGCGCAGGCTGCAGGAGCGCAATCTGCGCTACCAGCAGGTGCTGGATGAAGTGCGCAGCGAACTGGCACTGCAGCTGATTGGCGACGATGACCGCCTGAGCCTCAACGAGGTGGCTGCCTATCTTGGCTTCAACGACCAGAGCGCCATGCAACACGCCTTCCGGCGCTGGCAGGGCATGACGCCAGGGCAGTATCGCAAGCGTATCGGTACAAGCTGACGCAAGTCCCTGTGCAGGAGGCATCTCTTTCGCCTCGAGTCCTGGTGAGCTATCGTGACGCATGCATTTCGTCACAGCGACTGGTATAAAAGCGCGCTGGCAGAGCTCAACCTGATGACGATTACTTTTGACCCGAGGAGTTCCCTATGAAGCCAGTTTGTTTGGTCATCGGCGCCGGTGCCGGTATCGGCGGCAATGTCGGCAAGCGGTTCGCTGCGGGTGGATACCATGCCGTGCTGTGCCGGCGCAGTGATGAAGTCGGGCTGCAGCAACTGGTATCCGGAATTGAAGCCGCAGGTGGCTCGGCCAGCGGATACTTGCTCAATGCGGTTGAGGAGGGCAGTATCGAGGAGCGCGTCAACGCTGTTGAAGAAGAGATCGGGCCGATCGAGGTCGTGATCTACAATCTCGGTGCCCAGGTCGGGGATCGTGCGCTGGCGGATACCAGTTACAAGACGTTTGAAATGGGCTGGCGACTCGCAACCTTCGGTTTGTTTCGCCTCGCGTCGGCAGTGTGTCCTAAAATGGAGGCGCGGGGTAAGGGGGTAATTCTGGTGACGTCAGCCACGGCGGCCATGCGCGGCAATGCGGGTCAGCACTCGCACGCCGCCGCAATGGGTGGCAGGCGTATGCTGTGCCAGACTCTCAACGCCCAGTTTTCGAGTAAGGGCATTCATGTCGCACATATCCTTGTCGATGGCATGGTGGATGCGCCCGATACACTGGGCAAGATGTTGGGCGCCGATGTGTTCCAGCAACTTCGCGATGCGCGCGGCGGTGAACAGGATGGTTTGATGCTGCCGGAGCAGATGGCAGAAACCTATTTTCACGTGGCGCATCAGCACCGATCTGCCTGGACTCACGAACTGGACCTGCGGGCGTTTTCCGACCGCGCCTGGTGGAATCACTGATCTTGAACGAGAGTTTTGGGACGAGGAGAAACAGTATGGCCAGGCTGGATTTTATTTTTGATTTTGGCAGCCCTAATGCGTATTACGCGTACAAGGTATTGCCAGGTATTCTGGCGCGCACCGGTGCTGAGATGGTTATTCAACCGGTGCTGCTTGGTGGGCTGTTCAAGATCACCGGCAACCAGCCGCCGATGCTGGCTTTTGCTGGAGTCCAGGGCAAGCTGGACTATGAAATGCTTGAGAGCAAGCGCTTTGCCGACAAGCACCAGCTGAACCATTTCAGGTTTAATACACATTTCCCAGTGAATACAATCAGCATCATGCGCGGGCTGATTGCCGCACAGCAGTTGGATTGTGAAAAGCCGTATATCGATGTCGTGCTGTCGGCAATGTGGGAGCAGAGCCTGAAAATGGACGATGCTGAAGTGATCGCTGCGGTGCTGAAGGATGGCGGACTGGATGCCGACGCCATTCTGGCCTTGATCCAGACGGACCCGATCAAGGAAACGTTGAAGCGCAATACCCAGGCTGCAGCAGATCGCGGTGTTTTTGGCATCCCCACCTTCTTCGTGGGCGAGGAGATGTTCTTCGGCAAGGATCGTCTTGGCCAGGTCGAGGAAGAGTTGGCGCAGTCCAACGCACGCTGTCACCAGGAGAGAGACCACGCATGCTAACCATTCATCATTCCCCCATGTCGCGCTCCACACGCGTGGTCTGGTTCTGTGAGGAGATCGGTCTTGACTATCGTCTGGAGACGGTAGAGATGTTCAGCGATGCGATGAAGCGGCCCGAATACCTTGCGATAAATCCGTTGGGCAAAGTGCCGGCCATTGAGGATGACGGCTTTGTACTCTGGGAGACGAGTGCCATATTGCAGTATCTCGATGCGAAGTACGGCGGTGGCAGACTGATGCCGCCGCGTGATACACCGGCGGGAGCGCTGGCGATCCAATGGCTGGATTACGGCGAGAATCCGCTGACCGTGATCATGGGTGAGATCGCCGCTCACAGCGGCCCGATGCCCGAGGACAGGCGCATACCGGCGCTGGTTGATCGCGGGCGGGAGATTGCACCACAGATTGTGCGTGTGGTCGAACGGGCGCTGCAGGAGCAGGACTGGATACTCGGCGATGACTTTAGCGCTGCGGATATCATGCTCGTCTTCGGCCTGATGATTGCGGACTATCTCGGTTACGTCAACGATACAACACCGCAGCTGCGGGCTTACCTGGCCAGAGCGATGGCGCGGCCGGCGTTTCAGCGGGCGGCAGCGCTCTGACGTGTCTTTGTCGCAGGCATTGCAATCCAAATGACGTTATCATCGCAGTACTTCCACACACTATTGCTCAGCCATCGCTAACAACGGAAACCAGTAAGTATGGGCGCCTTCTACGTAGAACACGAATACTGGTTTGCCGTTTTTCAGCTGGTGATGGCCATGTTGGGGATGGGCGCCACGCTCACCGGGCGCGACTTTCGCGATGTAGTTCGCGAGCCCAGAGCTGTCACCATCGGGATGGTGGTGCAGTTGGTGCTGGTGCCACTGGTCGCCTTTGCCTTCCTGCGCCTGCTCGGTGTCAGTGGCGGGGTCGCTATTGGAGTTGCCCTGATTGCGTCGATTCCCGGTGGTACGACCTCCAATATCTTCACGTTTTTTGCGCGCGGTAACAGCGCGCTCTCAATCAGTATCACCGGTCTCACCACGTTGGCCTGCCTGGTGACAACGCCGCTGATTCTTGCAGCGCTGATCAGTGACAGCCTGCCGGCAGATTTCACCATGCCGACCGGGCAGATCGTCAGTGAAATTGCCTTCACACTGTTACTCCCTCTGGCACTCGGCATGGTATATCTCTACATGTACCCGCAGAGAGCGGTGGCTGTATCGAAATGGTGTATTCGCGCCTCACTGCTTGGCATCGTCCTGATCGTGGTTGGATCGATGTCGGCAGGACGTCTGGATATCGAGGCGTTCGGTGGCGGCAATGTGGTGCTGGTAGTCGCTTTCACCTTGATGCTGGTGGCGGTGGGCTGGTTGGCATCGCGCCTGCTTCGACTGTCCAGGCCGGATGCCACCGCAATCGAATTTGAGGTTATCGTGCGCAACGTCAACCTGGGGGTGATGCTGAAGGCCTCGCTATTCCCTGCGTCAGCCGTGGCGACAGGTCATCTGGGCGACGCGGTGATGTTCACTCTGCTGCTGTACGGTGGCTTGCAGTTGGCAATTGCGTCGGTGCTGGTGCCGCGCTATCGCGGTAAATACTCACAGGCAACCGCTCCCTGAGCGCATGGTAATAAAAATTTAACAGAGCGATCGATGCCGCCACCTTTACATATATGATTTAGCATATATACTTTTTGCCATATCGCTTTGGCCTGGGATTTTGAAGCCCTCAGCAGCCGCTCTGGAATCAAGCCGTTTGAGACCACATTGCGAGAGATCAATGAACGCATCAAGATGTTTGTGCTGGTGCAGACACAGTGAGGCGATGGCAGTATGGATCCGGTGCAGTTTTACAAATGCCTGTCTGATGAAACGCGATTGCGGTGCCTGTTACTGATTCAGCACGAACAGGAATTGTGTGTCTGTGAGCTGACCGGGGCATTGCAGGAAATCCAGCCGAAAATATCGCGGCACCTGGCCCAGTTGCGACAGTGTGAAATACTTCTGGACCGTCGCCAGGGGCAATGGATCTTCTATCGGATGAATCCGGAGCTCCCGCAATGGGCGAAACAGGTACTGGAAGACACCCTCGCCGGGAATGTGTCATTCCTGGCAGAAAACCTCTCCAGTTTGAGCGCGATGGGTGACAGGCCCGCCCGTGTGCAGGCCTGCTGCGAGTAGTCGTCGCTGCGATACAAGGTCCTCTGCTGAAAAATGTCATGAAACTGCGGTAGCGTTGGCTGAATCCCGCGCTATCTGTACGGAGTTGGTGCATGGAAATAAAGGTCGGTGTGAACGGTCTGGGTCGAATGGGGCGTCTGGTCATGCGCGCAGCCTGGGCGATGGAGGGAGTGCGGTTTGTTCAGGTCAACGATCCTGCCGGTGACGCCAAGACATTTGCCCACCTGCTGAATTACGATTCGGTGCACGGGGTATGGGAGCACCGGGCAGAGAGTGACGGGGTTGACCTGCTGGTAGCGGGCCAGCGAATTGCGTGTACCGCAAACCAGCGTATAGAGGATACTGACTGGTCGTCCTGTGATGTCGTGATCGAGGCGTCCGGCAAATTCAGGAAGAAGGCGGTACTGGAGGCGTATCTGCGCCACGGTGTCACGCGCGTGGTGGTGACGGCGCCGGTGAAGGAAGAGGGTGTACTGGATATCGTGATGGGCGTGAATCACGACCGCTACCTGCCTGACGCGCACCCCATTGTCAGCGCGGCTTCATGCACGACCAACTGCCTGGCGCCGGCAGTGAAAGTGATTCACGAGGGCCTTGGCATCAAGCACGGCTCGATGACGACCATTCACGATATCACCAACACCCAGGTGATACTGGATGCGCCGCACAAGGACCTGCGCCGGGCGCGGGCCTGCGGCATGAGCCTGATACCGACAACCACCGGGTCGGCGACCGCGATCACACATATTTTTCCCGAGCTGCGCGGCAAGCTGAACGGTCACGCTATCCGTGTCCCGCTGGCCAATGCCTCACTGACTGATGTGGTGTTTGAGGTGGCGCGGGAGACCACTGTCGAGGAGGTCAACGGCCTGCTGCAGGCGGCATCGCAGGGGGAGTTGAAGGGCATTCTCGGCTACGAGGAACAACCACTGGTGTCGATAGACTACAGGACCGATCCGCGCTCCTGTGTGGTCGATGCGCTGTCCACCATGGTGGTCAATGGCACCCAGGTCAAACTGTATCTGTGGTACGACAACGAATGGGGGTATGCCAATCGCACCGCAGAGATCATGCTGATGGTTGCGCGGCTGGACCGGGCATAAGCGGCAGTATGCTCTCTTCCCTGTCAGAGGGTGTGCGCCAGTACCTGCTGATCACCTTCAACTACTGGGCGTTTACGCTGACGGATGGCGCCCTGCGCATGTTGGTGGTATTGCACTTCCACCAGTTGGGCTACAGCCCGCTGGAAGTCGCGATGTTGTTCCTGTTCTACGAAATCTTTGGCGTGATCACCAATCTGGTTGGCGGTTGGCTCGGTGCACATATCGGTTTGAATGCAACGATGAATGCGGGGCTGCTGCTGCAGGTGGCTGCCCTGTCCATGCTGCTGGTGCCGCAGGACCTGTTGACGGTGGCGTGGGTAATGGCCGCACAGGCACTCTCTGGCATCGCCAAGGACCTGAACAAGATGAGTGCCAAGAGCGCCATTAAAACGCTGGTGCCGGCCAACGCGCAGGGCACCCTGTACAAATGGGTTGCGATTCTCACCGGTTCCAAGAATGCACTGAAGGGGGTCGGTTTTTTCCTCGGTGGAATGATGCTGTCTCTGTGGGGCTTTCGCGAGGCGATCGGGCTGATGGTGGCAATGCTTGCGGTCGTCTGGGTATTCAGCATCCTGCATCTGAAGAAAAGCCTGGGTAAGGCTGCCAACAAACCCAGGTTCAGCCAGCTCTTCTCCAAGAGCCGCGCGGTGAACAGCCTGTCAGCAGCCAGGCTCTTTCTGTTTGCCGCCCGCGATGTCTGGTTTGTGGTCGCGCTCCCTGTGTACCTGACATCCGCGATGGGTTGGGACCACTGGGCGGTGGGCGCTTTCCTCGCAAGCTGGGTGATAGGGTATGGCTTTTTCCAGTCTGTCGCGCCGAGGTTTACCGGCAGCGCCGGTGGCCGGGTTCCCGATGGGATTACCGCCTTCCGGTGGGCGGCCGTCCTGTCGCTCGCACCGGCGGCAATTGCGCTGGCGATGGCACTGGGTGTCGGGGCAGACGCCAGCCTGCTGGTGGGGCTGATGGTGTTCGGTATCCTGTTCGCGGTGAACTCCGCACTGCACAGCTTCCTGATCGTCAGTTACGCGCGGGAGGAGGGAGTTTCACTGGATGTGGGATTCTATTACATGGCGAATGCGATGGGGCGGTTGCTGGGGACGGTCTTGTCGGGCTGGGTCTACCAGACATGGGGCATCGGGAGCTGCCTGTGGATTTCCAGTGTGTTGATAGCACTGTCCGCACTGGTCGCGCTATCACTGCCACGGACGGGTGCAGCGACGACAGTGTAAACGCGGTCAGGCAGTGATATACCTCACCAGAGTGACCACGCCAGCATGGTAAGGCTGGTACTATTGAGCGTGGGGCGTAGTCATTATCAATCGCGTGGCGGTCTGCGGGCCGTCGGATGTCAGGGAGTGAGCCGGTGTACTCAGCTGTCGAGAATCAACAGGTGCTTATCAAGGCTTTATGCCAGCCGTCGATCTTTCCGCACGCCAGCAATGACCTGACGCTACTGGAAACCCATATCTCCTGGGTGATCCTGTGTGGCGATTTTGCCTATAAAATCAAGAAGGCGCTCGATCTGGGATTTCTTGACTGCACCACCCTGGAACGGCGGAAGTTTTTTTGTGAAGAGGAGTTGCGACTCAATCGCAGGCTCGCGCCGGAGCTGTATCTGGAAGTGGTGCCGATCACCGGGACAGAGGCGCAGCCCAGCCTGGCAGGACACGGTCCCGCGCTGGAGTATGCGGTCAAGATGCAGCGCTTCCCGGCGTCAGCGCTGTTGAGTGAGTTGGTCGATGACAACCGCCTGGCTGCTGGACACATCGACCAGTTGGCCGCGCAGATCGCCAGTTTTCACCAGCGTATACCCGCGTCGGGCAATAACACGCTGTACGGAAACCCCGATCATGTCCACGCTCCCGCGCTGGAAAACTTCTGCCAGATTCGCGAGCGTATTGATGAGCCGCATCGTCTGGCGATGGTAGAGCGCTTGCACACATGGACGCAGCAGGAATACCAGCGCTGCGCCCCGGTATTCGACCAGCGCAAAAACCAGGGGTTTGTCCGCGAGTGCCACGGCGATATGCATCTGGGCAATATGGTGATGATAGCGGATACGCCGGTTATTTTTGACGGTATTGAGTTCAATCCGGAGTTGTACTGGATTGACGTGATGAGCGAGATCGCGTTCCTGTGCATGGATCTGGAACACCATGGGCGTCCTGACTATGCCAACAGGTTCCTCAACAGCTATCTTGAACATACGGGCGACTACGAGGGCTTACAGGTAGCTCGCTACTATCGGGTGTATCGCGCCATTGTGCGGGCCAAAGTGGCCAGCATCCGTGTTGAGCAGGAGGCTGCCAGTAAAACGCCGTCTGCATCGCTGCATGAATGCGACCAGTATCTGCAGCTTGCCCTGCAGTACTCACTCCCCCAGGCTCCGGTGCTGCTGATCACGCACGGTTTATCCGGCAGTGGCAAGTCGACGCTGTCGGCGCGGCTGGCTGAACACACGGGGGCCATACGCATTCGCTCGGACCGGGAGCGACAGCGGTTATTGGGTCGGGGCACACGCCACGGGCAAGCGGCTGAAATCAATGCGGGTGTCTACTCAGAGGATGCAACGGCGCAAACCTATGCCGTCCTTGAACAACTGGCAAAGAGCGTGCTCAGCGCCGGCTATTCAGTGATCGTTGATGCGACCTTTCTCTCGCGCGCACAGAGAGAGCCGTTCAGGCGGTTGGCGACACGTCTTGGTGTGCCGCTACGGGTGCTGTCCTTCCAGGCGGAGCCCGAAGTGCTCAGGCAGCGCGTTATCGCGCGGGGAGAAGAAGGGCGCGATATCTCTGAGGCAGACCTGGACGTGCTGGAGTATCAATTACAGCATTACGCAGGGCTGGATGCCGATGAAGGCAGCGAGGTCGTTGTCATTGATACGCAGCGCCCCTGCACCGGGCAGGATATGGCCGCGCAGCTCAAGCACTCACTGTCCGATGCGCTGGCTGGCTGAAGATGCAGATAAACCTGGCGGCGTTATTCTTCCTGCTCCAGATAGCGCGCACAGCCGCACCTGCCGGCAGTGTCCCTGTGTCACTCACGCCCGGATTCACGCTCGTGTTCCCTCACTGATGTGCGCATCACTTTCACGTGCTCAACGTAATCCTCCGAGTCCCCGTAGCGCGCGAAATCGGCATACTGTCTATGTGGATTGACGACTTTTCTCGCATGTTTGATCGGGCACCAGTACTGCTCTGTGCGTGCGACAATTTCCCGGCTGTAGGTAAGCAGGCCACTGACATAGCCGCAGTAGATACAGTTGATCTTTTCGATGATGTTCAGATAGGAAAGATGGTGCCGGTCCACGATGATATAGTCGCCGCGGCGCACTTTCGGGATCCTGTACAGCCCAAAGCACAGGTGCTGATAGACTGATATGGTGATGTCCAGTAATGAAAACGGTATGATCATCAGGTAGATCACGGGGGCGCTGGCCACGTTGCGAAACTCACTTTCTCGCAGCCATTTAATAATCCCCGTTTTCATGCGTCGATGGGCACGCTTTACAGCTTTTTCAAACCGAATTTTTGTGCCATCGATGCTGTAGGACAGGTTGTCCTCGTGCTGTTTAAGCAACTGCCCCAGCTCCTGTTCGCGCTGGCGAAGTTCCTCCAGTAACTCGCTGATCTTTTTGTTCATTGCTGTCTCCATCGCATGATGAGTTGCTTGTAATCGATCCACTGCCTCAAAGCTATTGCGATGCGCTTCCTGGAAGGCGGTTGCGCTGTAGCCTTGGCTGACAGTGAGCGGGATAGAAGCGGGACTATGCCAATAGCTGGCAGTCCACAGTGTACAGGGTTGCGACACTGACCGGTCGAAAGTGGGAAGTAATACAACCCGCACATTTTGCCCGATCGACAGTGTATACCGCACAGTGTGTGGCCTGGCGTCCTCGGGTATCTGGGTATTGTCGATTTGCGGTATCGACACTCCTGTGGTGTTATGTCGGGCGTGTGCGGGTATGGCATTGGAACAGGAGGCTTTGGGGTGGTAGTCAACGCAAATCTCTACGCACATTTCCAGCAACATTTTCCGGCGGCACCGGGTGCAATCCTGCTGGTCACCGCGCTGGGTCGCAGGGTCAGTTACGCCGAGGCTGATGAGATGTCTGCCCGCATCGCCAGCGGTTTGTTACAGCTCGGCGCTGTAGCTGGTGACAGAGTCACGGTGCAGGTCGAGAAATCCGTGGAAAACCTGTTTCTCTATCTTGCCTGCCTGCGCGCCGGGCTGGTCTATCACCCTCTCAATCCAGCGTATACACCAGCGGAACTGGAGTACTTCCTCGGCGACGCAGAGCCATCGATTGTGGTTTGTGCACCGGACGCTTTGAACGCTGTTGAGCCCCTGCTGGCAGACAGCGGTGCCAAAGCTGTTCTCTCGCTGGATGCCGCTGGCACCGGTACACTGATGGAGCGCACTTCCAGTGCTGCACCGCTGGCGGACGTGGCACAGTGTGACGGCTCCGATATGGCTGCACTGCTATACTCGTCCGGCACCACAGGGCAACCGAAAGGTATCATGCTCAGCCACGACAATCTGCGCTCGAATGCCGAGACACTGGTCCAGGCATGGGGATTCTCGGCATCTGACCGCCTGTTGCATATGCTGCCGATCTACCATGTTCACGGATTGTTTGTCGCCATCAGCTGTGTCCTGATGAGTGGTTCGAGCATGTCCTGGCACGCAGGTTTCAGCGACACGGGTGCAGTTGCCGCAATGCCCGGATGCACGGTGATGATGGGCGTTCCCACCTACTACACAAGGTTGTTGAACAATCCGGATTTCGGGCCCGAGTGCTGCGCGAATATGCGTTTGTTCATCTCGGGCTCCGCGCCCTTGCTGGCGGAGACCTTTGTCGAATTTGAGGCGCGTACCGGACATACCATTCTTGAGCGTTACGGCATGTCCGAGACGGGTATGAACACCTCGAACCCGCTGCGCGGAGAGCGACGCGCAGGCACCGTCGGCCCTGCCATAGCGGGAGTGACCCTGCGCGTAGTCGACGATAATGGTGGTGATCTGGCGGTCGGTGAAATCGGCAATCTACAGGTGCGCGGCCCCAATGTGTTCTCCGGCTACTGGCATATGCCAGACAGAACCGCTGAAGATTTCACCGCCGACGGCTTCTTTAACACGGGTGACAAAGCGTTGATCGACGCGGACGGTTACGTCTCCATCGTCGGGCGCTCCAAGGATATGGTTATCTGCGGAGGCCTCAATGTCTATCCGAAGGAAGTTGAGCGGGTGATCGATGACATTGCGGGTATCAAGGAGTCGGCCGTCATTGGCGTGCCCCATGCCGACTTTGGCGAGGTGGTTATCGCGGTGATTGTGGTCGACGAGGGATGCCCCGATGTCCCGACGGCCGATCAGGTGATCGCGCACTGTAAAACACAGCTGGCCAATTTCAAGGTACCGAAACGGGTGGAACTGGTCGACACCCTGCCCCGCAACGCGATGGGTAAGGTGCAGAAAAACCTGTTGCGCGAACGGTTTACAGACGCTGTGCGGTGATGATTCAGGCCACGAGTTTAAACACAAAACACGCCTGGTCACCGTTGCCTTCCCTGTTCAAGGTCTCTGCCTGCTGCTTGAACTGTGAGAGCTGCTGCGTGGAAAAACAATCGCTGTCGGTTTTGTCGACCAGCGCGATATCCCTCAGGTACTTTTCGCTACCGGTGAACTGAAACGCGGTAGAGTCAAAGTGCACGCTGTCCAGCGTGAATCCGTGCTGATGGGCGAGTTGTTCGAGGCTGCTGGCGCTGTGCAGGTAGAGGTGGCGAGGTGCGTCCAGCTGCACCCAGTGCTCCCGGTAGTGTTGCCATGCCCACGAGGATGACAGGGGTACCCTGACCAGTAAACGGCCCTGCGCTTTCAGCAGGTCGGCGGCAGCGGTAAATGTCCGGTGCTGATCCGGTATGTGTTCCAGGCTGTGATGCATCATCACCAGGTCGAAGCACTTGAATTTGTCGCTGTCTCTGGCGATATCCCAGAGTTGCTCTTTATAGATTTTCACGCCACAGGGATAGGCGATGGGTGCATCGATAAACGGATCCACTCCCTCAAGGCACCTGAAACCTTTTTTGTCCAGTTTGAGCAACAACTTGCCCGCGCCGCAGCCCACATCGAGTATCCGGTGAGTACTGGTCAGTTGCAAAAAATCAACCCACGGCGGCAAGCGCGGTTTGCGCAAAAAAAACAGCATCGCCGACATCAATTTATCGCCGCCCAGTGCGGCGTTCAGCTTCATCTCCCTCAGCGTCGACTGCATGCGACCATGACGGTGCTGTTTCTTGATATGCAGGGAATAGTAGTGTTCGGGATAGTAGTTGCCGATATCCGCCGGAATACTGCCTATCTGCAGGCAGGTGCAGGCGGAACAGCGTCGATACTCGAATACATCCCTGGTGCCGAAATACATCTCTTTGACATCGTAGGTGATGTCATCGAACGTTGAGCCACAAATCCTGCAATTGTCTGCCACTTGTACCGCCTCGTTGGCTGAATAATCCGCGGCAAGTATACGCCATCGTGGCGACGGATTTATTTGACACAATCTATGTCGATATATAAAGTCTCAGAAAATTTCGCTTCCAAGGCTAATTCAAGGGGTCAGGGTACATGAGAACAAGGTTGACGGAACTGTTGGGCATCGAGACGCCAATTGTCTGTGGCGGCATGATGCGGGTGGGGACGGCTGAACTGGCGGCAGCGGCCTCCAATGCCGGGGCCCTTGGGGTAATGACCGCACTGACGCAGCCGACGCTGGAGGGACTGCGTGCGGAGATCGAAAAATGTCGCTCCCTCACCAGCAAGCCATTCGCTGTGAATTTGACGGTCGGCGTGGTCGCGACTGAGATTAACTACGACGATATTCTGGATGTCATCATTGATAGCGGTGTGAAAATTGTGGAGACCGCAGGACGCAGCCCTGAGCCCTTTATGGAGCGATTCAAGGCCGCCGGGATCAAGGTCATTCACAAATGTGTCGCGGTTAGGCACGCCCTCAAGGCCGAGCGTATCGGCGTCGATGTTGTCAGCATCGACGGTTTTGAGTGCGCCGGTCACCCGGGTGAGCAGGATGTGGGCGGCCTCGTGCTGTTCCCTGCGGCGGCCCAGGCACTGAAAATCCCGGTGCTGGCATCCGGCGGTATCGCCGATGGACGCGGTCTTGCCGCAGCCCTCGCACTGGGCTGTGAAGGCATCAATATGGGATCGCGATTCCTGGTGACGCAGGAAGCTCCTATACACCACGGTATCAAGCAAAAAATCGTCGAGATGGACGAGAACCAGACTCGACTGATTTTCCGCAGCTACAGGAATACGGCGCGGGTCTATCGCAATAGCGTGGCGGACAAGGTCGCGGAACTCGAGGCCGAGGGCGCCGATTTCGGCCAGGTGCATCATCTGGTGTCCGGAGCCAATCAGGAGAAAGCCTGGTCTACCGGCGATATTGAGGCGGGCATGGTAACGGTCGGCATGAGTGGTGGCCTGATCAATGATATTCCCACCTGTGAGGAGCTGGTGAAAACGATTGTCGCGGACGCCCGGGCCATTATTAATGAGCGTCTCGCCGCCATCGCCGCCGACTGACAGGGGGTTTAAGGAAGTCGCAACGCATCCCACGACCAGAGGTCAGCTATGAAGAAGATCATTGTTTGCTCACTGGTGGTCATTGCGGTGCTGGCTGCTGTCGTCTGGTTCAACCGTGTCGATGCAATGCTGGCGCTGGTCAAATTCAGGTCAGAGCGAGAGTTCGTCGTTGCACCCAATCGACCCATTCCCTGGGGGCAGGGGCCTGCTGTAGCGCAGCAACAGCCTTCGCAGCGGCCGCCAAATATTATCCTGATACTGGCCGACGACCTGGGGTACAACGATCTCTCCACGTTTGGTGGTGGGGTCGCCGACGGTCGGGTGAAAACCCCCAATATCGACCGCTTGGCGGCACAGGGCGCGGTGTTCACACAGTCCTATGCTGGTAACGCTACCTGTGCGCCGTCCCGCGCGATGATTATGACCGGCCGCTATCCGACGCGTACCGGCTTCGAATTTACGCCCACGCCTTCGGGTATGGGGCCCATGGTCGCCATGGTTGCCGACAGCATGGACAGTAATTTGCCACCCGCCCTGTTCAATGAAGCGGGAGCCGCCGACGCACCGCCCTACGAGCAACAGGGTCTGCCCAGTGCAGAAATCACCGTTGCAGAGGTACTGCGTGATCATGGCTACCACACAGCGCATATCGGCAAATGGCATCTCGGGCGCAGCGAGGGCTTTGCACCGATAGACCAGGGCTTCGACGAAAGCCTGCTGATGGCCAGCGGGCTTTACCTGCCGGAAGACGACCCCGGTGTGGTGAACGCCAAGCTGGATTTTGATCCTATCGACAGATTCCTCTGGGCCCGTATGGAGTACGCGGCGTCTTTTAATAATCGCGGCGACGAACGCTTTGAGCCGGGCGGGTATCTCACTGATTACTGGACCGATGAAGCGATCGCCATGATCAGGGCCAACCGGAATCGACCCTTCTTCCTCTATCTGGCGCACTGGGGAGTGCACACACCGTTGCAGGCGACGCGCGAGGACTATGAGGCGGTGGGTGATATCCAGCCCCATCACCTGCGGGTGTATGCGGCGATGATTCGTGCCCTGGATCGCAGTGTTGGTCGAATTAACCGGGCGCTGGCGGAAGAGGGCCTTGCTGATAATACGCTGGTGATATTTTCCAGTGATAATGGCGGCCCCGGTTATATCGGCCTGCCAGGCATCAACGCCCCGTTTCGCGGCTGGAAGTTAAGCAACTTTGAGGGTGGGCTGAGGGTGCCCCTGTTTGTTAAATGGCCGCAGCAAATTGCCGCGCACACGATGGTGCAGACGCCGGTTGCGCATATTGACCTGATGCCGACGATAGTTGCCGCCGCGGGTGCCGAAGCGCCTCCGGGTGTGGCAATTGATGGCCGTAACATTCTGCCGCTGGCGACCGGGCAGGGTGCTGAGCGCTGGGATCGCGATACCCTGTTCTGGCAGAGCGGCTACTACCGGGCAGTGCGTCACGGCGACTGGAAGTTACAGGTATCAGATAATCCGGCCAGGACCTGGCTGTATAACCTGGCGGACGACCCCACCGAGCAAAATAACCTGGCGCAACTGCGCACCGACAAACGGGATGAATTGATGGCGCTACTGGATGCTCACCGCGCCTCAGCTCGCAAGCCCCTCTATCCCTATGTCGTGGAGATGCCCATCGCCGTCGACAAGACTTTGGCAGAGCCTTTCGAGGCGGGTGACGAATACATTTACTGGCCGAACTGAATGCGATATCGGCAGTAACGCTGTAGCGAAGGGAGCACTGCATATGACTGACACGGCAAACAGGCTCGATCAACTTATGCGAGAGCAACTTCCGGAGGGTGGCTATGTTGTGCCAGGTGGGCGCGCACTGTTTATGGAGGTAATCGACACCGCAACCGGCGAGGTCTGGATGAGCGCCGCACCGGTGCAGCAGACGGCTCCCGCACTGCCCGGTGGCCCCATGGAAATCTCGGTGAACAAGGCTCATGTGGTGGGCTTTGGAGCCGGGCGATCTGTCACCTTGCTGAGTCTGCCGGAGGGTGACTTTGTGGAGATCGTGGGCGACGATGCGGACGATGGGACACTGGTACTGCCAGAAGGTGGTACTTTGAAGCGTATCGAACTTGAGCGTCCCTGGGTGGTGTCGCTGCCCAATCCGACCAAGGCTTTCTTCTGGCTCAACAAGTCCATGCGCAGTTTCCAGGGGCCGGTCGCTTTGCCCGGATAAATCTTCCAACAGTCCACGGGCGAGCCCGAAGGTAAGCCCTCAGATGGAGTACGTATCATGTCCTCAGTAGAAGCGCTGCGCCTGGTGGGTGCCCCCGGCTCCCCCTACACGCAAAAAATGGTCGCACTGTTGCGGTATCGGCAAATACCCTACCGCATCACCTGGGGCGATCCCGCCGCCTTGCTGGACGCACTTGGCGTCGAAAAACCCAGGCCGATTTTCATGCCCACTTTCCTGTTCAAAAATGATGAGGGTTTGCTGGAGGGGGTTTGCGATTCCACCCCGATCATACGTCGGCTGGAGGCGACATATCCCGAGCGCTCTGTACTGCCGAACGACCCTGCGCTGGCGTTTATCGATTACCTGATTGAGGACTTTGCCGACGAGTGGTGCACCAAATATATGTTCCACTACCGCTGGTATCCGGCGCTAGATGCCGACAATGCTGGCACGCTGCTGCCACTGGGTATGGATGTCAGTTTACCGGCTGATGCCCACGCGAAGTTCAAGGACTATTTTTCCGAGCGCCAGATTAGCCGCCTGTATGTGGTCGGCTCCAACGACACTACCGCGCCGGTGATCGACGCGAGCTACCGCCGTTTCCTGGCAGCCATGGAAAGCCATCTGGCCAACCAGCATTTCATGCTGGGCGGACGCCCTGCAGCGGGGGATTTCGGGCTTCACGGGCAGTTGACGCAATTGGTGGGCTTTGACCCGACACCGCGGCAGATTGCGCATGAGGTATCACCGCGCACGGTTGCCTGGGTGGATCATATGGCGGATCAGTCGGGGCTCGACCCACAGGACGGTGACTGGACTGCGATAGAGGACCAGCCACAGAGCCTGCGCGAACTGCTGGCGGAAATCGGCCGGGTCTATGCGCCGGCGCAACTGGCGAATGCCAGGGCGGTGCAGGCCGGCGAAAAAACCTGGGAGTCTGAGATTGATGGCAGCCTCTGGACGCAACAGACGTTCCCCTACCAGGCCAAGTGCCTGCAGTGGACCAATGAGCGTTACCAGGCCCTGGACCCGGTAGATCGGGCGCGGGTAGATGCTGTAATCAGCAACACCGGTGTCGAGAGCATGTTGTTTACACCCTGAAACCGAACACCCAAGGAGGAGGTTTACATTGACCAGCAAGCCGATCAGGAACCGCGTCACCGAGATGACCGGTACCGACTACCCCATTGTCCAGGCGCCCATGGGCTGGATCGCCCGCGCGCAGTTGGCGTCTGCCGTCAGCAATGCCGGAGGCCTGGGTATTATCGAGACCTCATCCGGAGAGTTCGACAACATCAAGGCCGAGGTTGCGAAGATGCGCGAGCTCACTGACAAACCTTTCGGCATGAATGTGGCCCTGTCCTACGTGAAGGGTACCAATGTCATCGATTTTGTTATCGAGCAGGGTATCAAGTTCGTCACCACTTCCTCAGGTAGCCCGAAAGTCTGTACACAGGCATTCCAGGAGGCCGGGATCAAGGTGTTCCACGTCGTGCCGACACTGGAGATGGCGCTGAAAGCGATAGACTGTGGTGTGGATGGTCTGGTGGTAGAAGGCGGCGAGGGCGGCGGTTTCAAGAATCCGACTCCGGTATCGAGCATGGTGCTGTTACCGCTGATCCGCTCGCGGGTGGATGTCCCCATCATCGCCGCCGGCGGCATGTGCGACGGCCTCTCCATGGCGGGCGCTTTCGCGATGGGTGCGGAAGGCATACAGATGGGTACCCGTATGCTGTGCTGTTCTGATTCGCCGGTACATGCCAACTGGAAAGACGCTGTGATTACCGCAAAGGAAACCGATACCGTGTTTCTCAACCAGCAATCGCGCCCCGCCCTGCGAGCGCTGCGCACTGCGCGCACCGCAGAACTCGCGCTGCTGGGCAAGTTCGATATGGTAGAGCATATGGCCAATCTACAGGCGCTCTATTTCGGTGGCGATATGGAAGCGGCGATTCCCCTGTCGGGCCAGGTGGCCGGTCGTATCAATGCGATTTTGAGCGCAGGCGAAATCATTGAGCAAACCGTGGCCGAGTTCGACGGCATTATGCAGGGCCTGGCCAAACAGTACACTTGTTAAACGCGCGGCCGCACGCACAGCACGTTTCAGGCTCAGATAGAGTCTTTTCGGGAGTACGGCAATGGGATTTCAAGCCCGTGAGCGAATTCTCGCGCTGAACCCCCCCCTGCTGGCGGGCGAGATCTGCAGCGCCCGCGCAATGACCGTCGTCAGCGGTATTGATTGCGCGAACGCAGGGTATTGTCGATTGCCGGGACCGTTTTGAGGTGTATACTTTCGACATGCCAGTTTTGATACTCCATGCCTTTTCCGTAACGCTCGTTCCCACGCGAGCTGTCGGTCGTATTTTCGCTTTCCTCTCCACCGGCGGCTAAATCACACCCGATTTAGTCGCCAGCTTCTCAAATACCTGCTTCCGTATTTATTTCCTGAGAGGAATTGCCATGCTATCCCAACGTTCCGTGCTGATCGGTCGGCGCGATCTCGCTCGATTGGACACCCTGATCCATAACCGTGCATCAAACGAAACCAGCCTGCTTTATGATGAGTTGGATGCCGCCATTGTTGTGGAAGACGATCTGTTGCCCGACGATGTTGTCCGGATGAACACAACCATCCGGTTTGTCGACCTTGATACCGGCGTCGAATCAACGGTTGAACTGGTCTATCCCCACGAGGTGCAAGGCGACGCCCGTCGTGTCTCGATACTCGCGCCGGTGGGCGCCGCGCTGATCGGGTTGCGTGCCGGAGAGACCATTGAGTGGCCCCTACCGAATGGCAGGCATCGCCGGCTGGAGGTGAGGGGAGTGGGTGCAGCGCCTTGATGTTGCGGCTGCCCATCTGCACACCTGGGATTGCCACAGGTTGCCATTCAGATGCCGGTTTGAACTGCCATCCGACCAATGCCTGGAAAAGGCCCCATCGTAGGCTCAGTGCACAGTCCCATAGCAACTTGTCTCGACGAAAGCCTATACGTGTCCACAAACTTTACATGTGCGATAGCACGCCTGCCCTCCGGCCTGCCTGAAAGGCAGCCGAAGGGTTGATATTGCTAGTAAAAAAGGCCATTGGCTTGATAATTGCGGATAGGCTTAACTGGGTGGACTTAATGGAGATTTGCGAACCTGATAGTGCTGATAACTAATCTCTTCTATGGAGAACAATATGAAAATCAGGTCCAATTATAGAAGTATTACAGGTACCGCGAAACAGCCAGCCTCCTTACTCGCATTCGCGATGTTGGGTAGTTTATGTATCTCCGCACCGGCATTCTCATTACCGATCCTGGGCTCCTCACAGAGCTTCACGGTACTCGGCGCATCGACAGTGACCAATACCGGCCCGACTACCCTCTGGGGCGATCTGGGCCTCTATCCTGGAACCTCTTACACCGGTGGCGGGAGCGTCACTCAAACCGGGACAGTACACTTAACAGACGGGGTTGCGCAGCAGGCTCAGCTCGATGCCCTCACGGCATACAATGTGCTCGCAGGTCTCTCGGCCACCAGTGATTTGAGTGGTGTTGACCTTGGTACATACAACAGCTCAAACGCGCTTACCCCGGGTGTCTATTCATTTTCCTCTTCGGCACAGTTAACGGGTGATTTGTATCTGGACGCCCAGAATAACGCCAATGCGCTCTGGGTATTCCAGGTCGGCACAACACTGACGACGGCGAGCGCGTCGAGTGTCAATGTGGTCAATGGCGTTCTTAATGCGGATTACGGCCTGTTCTGGCAGGTGGGAAGTTCAGCCACTCTGGGTACCAGTACGGCGTTTGAAGGAAACATCATTGCGCAACAGAGTGTCACATTGAATACCTCAGCCACGATCCTTTGTGGCAGGGCATTCGCGCTGAATGCGGCGGTAACCATGGATACCAATACCCTCTCCAACGATTGCCTCGCAGATGATATCAACGGGCCCAGCGACTACGGTACCCAGGGTTACAGCGGCAGTGGCGATGGTGGCGGTAGTGTGGATATTCCAGTGCCGGCCACGTTTGGGCTGATGGCGCTAGGACTCCTGAGTCTTGGTATGACCCGTCGTCGAGCAGCCTGAATGTGATGGTCATCCTGTAAGGTCAAGCCTTCGCGGTGTTTGTTGCGCGTACTCGGCGGAAGCAGGCATGGGCTACCTGTGACCTACAGGTGTGCCCAAATGTCTGTCAGTGGTTTGCGCGCGCAGGCGACGCTTATCTTGGACAAAGTGGCCTGTCGCAACGATGAATCGACTGGGCAGCTGAGCGGCACATTGCCGCGCAGTTGTCAGCCGGCTCGCGCATGGTCATTGTGGTGGATACTCGGCGGAAACCGATACGGATTCCCAGGCGTGCAAACGCGCTTGAATATCTGTGAGTCGTTCCCGATACGATTGCAGTAATCCTGTACCCAGCACCAACTGCGCAGGCGGCTCCTCCATTATCGCCATATCAACGAAGACTTGCGCCGCGCGCACCGGATCGCCGGGCTGCTTGCCGTCGATGGCCGCGATCATATCCAGGCGGCTGCCGACGGACTCCGCGTAGTCGTCGATGCGCTGACCGCCGCGTTGCATGGAGCGGCCGGACCAGTCTGTACGAAATGCACCGGGTTGTATGGTCACCACCTGAATGCCCAGTGTTGACACCTCTTTGCCCAGCGCTTCCATCACACCTTCCAGTGCATGCTTGGAGGCACTGTAAAATCCCGTGCCCGGGTTTGCCATCAGGCCGGCCTGCGAGGAATTGTTGATAATGCGTCCACTGCGGCGCTCACGGAAGTAGGGTAGTACCAGCCGTGTCATGGCCAGGGTCGCAAAAAAGTTGGTTTCAAACATTGCGCGGAATGCGTCCTCATCGCCCTCCTCAATGGCGGCGACATAGCCATAGCCGGCATTGTTAACCAGTATGTCGAGTTGGCCGAAGTGATCGAGGGTGGCCTGGAAAGCGGCTTGGCGCTGACCCGCATCGGTGATGTCCAGTGAGATCGCCAGTGCGCGCTGTGGATACTGTTCGCAGATGTCTGCTACCGTCTCGGTGCGTCTCGCTGTCACTGCAACCCTGGCGCCCTGCTGCAGTGCGCACAGCGCGATCTCCCGCCCGAAGCCGGTAGAACAACCGGTGATCAGCCATACCGTCTCTGTTATCGGCTTCATACATCACTCTCCTGGGCAATGCGCCACGCGTAACTGCTGGCGCGTTCCGCCAATTGCTGTTCGCGCTGCTGCGGCGATACAGTCTGGCAACCCGGTGGCAGCGACTGCTCGAGTTGCTTGAGGGTGGTTAGCCGCGACCGGACACCAAAGGAGGCTCCCGGTTCGCCGCCGTCGAACTCGGCCCAGCGCAAGGTGAGGATCCCCTCGGGCATGTCGGTGGGATCCAGCCAGTTGTGTACGCCGGGGTCGCGCAGCGCCACCACAAAGGTGTGGGTGCCATCGTCATTGGCGACGGCTTGCTGCTTGTTCAGACTGCCATTGCGAGTGACGATCTCATTCGAGGTGCCCCAGATATTGGTGATCGGTGCGATAAAGTAGTTCGCTCCTCCCATGTCCACATCAAGCACGATAGCGCTGTCTGCACCGGGCAGTGCGAAATGTCCCATGATGTAGATTTGCCCCCTGAGTGCGCCGTCACTCTCGCGGTCGATAACGAAATCGAATTCGTTTACCGGCCTGTCCAGTGCCTGCCGGTTCCAGCGCGTGGTGTTGGTCGCCCACTTGTGCATATAGGCTTTGATTCGATCCAACTGTTCCCGTTCGGTAAACGGTGGGCGTGGTGGAGTGTCGCCGAGCCTTTCAATACTGAGTTCATTCGCCCGGTCCTGTGCCCAGTCAAAAATGACATCGCGGATATAGAACTCGTGTGCTTCGGTGCCACTTTGAATGTGGTTGCTGCGGCCGTCGGCGGGAGAGCTGTCTACGGTGATCTCAAAATACCCGGCGTCATCAATTTGCAGATCGTGGCCGGATAGCAGGCCCACTGTCTGCATCACCGGACTCCACAACGTGAAGTAGTTTTCTACCAGTCTGCGCTCGGCAACACGACCGCGTATACGGTAGCGTTCCTCGCCGCTGATCGGGATGACGCGGTAGACACTGTCGGGGTTGTCTATACCCCAACGGCTGCCGGGGATGCGGTGTGCGCCGAGCGAGTGCGGCAAGCGCGTGATCGTTACGACCTTCGGATATAGAGGATCCTGGTTCAGCGCCCAGACGACAGCGCCGAACATAACCTCGTCGAAACTGGATTCAAAGCAGCTGAGCATGACCTCACCGGGTTTGGCCAGATCCAGCCAGTAAGCACGAATATCTTCCCTGGCAGCTTGTATTTCCGGCTGGTGATAATACGACAGTGCCAGCAGCTCATGCTCCCGCTGCTGGATTGTATCGATCGGATTGTGAGGATGGCTCACTGCGCGTCTCCTTTTGCCAGCTAAATCACTGGCTGTTTTTATTAGAAAAAGTAAACGGGGTATTTGAAGTGCTAAAAATACTAAATGAGGTGTCCTGAAATTGAAAGCATAGACCACGGAGCATTGGTCCTGGTATGCGGGCCGATACCGGATTTTGCGAGCGAGGGCAGCGGTGTTTGTACTGGGCTACGACAGGAAGGTGTTGATGTACTGGGCAAAGTCCCGCTGCAGGCCTTCGCGGCTGAACCCGAACTGCTCGAGCGTGTAGTGATGCGGGTCGCGGTCCTCGCGCCGGTTGTCCTGTAGCCACTGCGTCATTGCCGTGCGGGCGCTGTCATCCAGCTTTAGACCGAGCTGCTCATAGATGCGCTGGACGGTACCCAGGGGGTCGTTGGCAGTATCAGTGTACTGGACGTCGATGAACTGCCCGGCATTCTCTGCTCTGACGTCGATGGCGCGCCTCAGGCTGCCGGCAAACTTGTCGCACCAGTGGCGACCGAGTGTGCGAGGATCGACTGTATCGCTACCCATCGCACTCAAGGCGTAATTCATGCTGCAAAGGGAGGGAACGGTCTGCAGCGGGTCGCGGTGCGTCTGTATGACGGTCGCGCCGGGAAACACTTTCAGCAGTATCTCCAGGTGGTGCAAATGATGCGGTGTTTTGAGAAGCCAGCGCCCTGGCCGCAGACCGCTGCGCTTTTTCTGCCACTGCAGGAACTGCAGTAGGCGGCGTAAATACTGGTAGCCCGGGGTGTTGTCATGTGCTTCCAACCACTGCGAGTAGCCGGGAAGATGCGCGAAGGATTCCGGTACAGTGCTGTAAAAACTGTGCTCCAGCAACATCACTTCCTCGTCTGCCGCACATGCCTCAAGGGGATGGATAGATGCCAGGTCCGGACTGGCGGCCAACATCTGGCGGACCTCCTCCCGGGCGAGGGGAATACGCGCATCCTCGCCCTTAAAGTCATAGTCAGGAGCGGGCGCCGGATAGCGTGTCTCGTACCACAGGGGCGCAAAAAAGCGTGAATCGCTGGCCATAAGCCGGTGGAGCAGGGTGGTGCCGGTACGCATCAGGCCGACAATCACGACCGGCGATGCAATCTGCTCATCGAGTATGCGCGGATACCGCTGTATCCAGTGCTCGACCAGCAGGCGGTTTGCCAGCAGTTCGACGATACGGGTGAATTGCCCAAAACGACCGATGGGGGAGAGCGACGCTTCTTCGTCCAGAGAGCGCAACAGCGCTTGCAATGGCTGTAAGAATGTCTCGTCGACGAAATCGTATCGCAAGGCTTTAGCGCGCGCTGCCGCCAATACTGCGTCCAACTCCAGCGTTACTTCAGGTATCTGTGTGTCTTGCATGAGCAGTAAACACGACCAGGAGAGCCTGTGGTAGGCTCTCCCACCGTCTCTAGGGCAGTTCTGTCGAGCCCATCAAATCGCGGTCGATCTCGCGGGCGGCTTCACGGCCCTCGTTAATCGCCCGCACGACCAGGTCCTGGCCGCGACGACAGTCGGCAGCGGCGTATACCTTGGGCACGCTGGTGCGGTAATCCTGCTTGGTCGCGCGGAAATTGCCGCGCTCATCGATATCCATACCCAGCGACTCGTTGATATAGTGTTCGGGTTGCAGGAAGCCCAGCGATAGCATGATCAGGTCCGCTTCCCAGGTTTTCTCGCTACCTGGAATTTCCTTGATGTTTTCATCGACGTTAACCGTAACGACTCCGGTCAGGTTGCCGTCCGCATCTTTCAGGAACTCTTTGCTCATGATCGAATAGACGCGCGGGTCGTCGCCATACACCTCTGCAGCCTCCGCGTGCGCGTAGTCGACACGGTAGATGCGAGGCCAGAGCGGCCACGGGTTATTGGCGGCACGCTCGGCAGGCGGCTTGGGCAACAACTCGAAATTCACCAGCGATTTACAGCCGTGACGCAGGGAGGTGCCGATGCAGTCAGCGCCGGTATCACCGCCGCCGATGACGATAACGTTCTTGTCTTTCGCCGAGATATAAGCGCCATCTTCGAGGCCGGAATCCAGCAGGCTTTTGGTGTTCGCCGTGAGGAATTCCATCGCCATATGGATGCCTTTGGCATCACGCCCGGGAATCGGCAGATCGCGCGCCAGCGTGGCTCCGGTTGCCAGCAACACGGCGTCGTTCCCGGCGATCAGTGTCGCCGGATCGATGTCCTTGCCGACATCGGCATTGACGATGAATTCAACGCCGGCATCGCGCATTAACTGAATACGGCGCTCAACGACACCCTTGTCGAGCTTCATATTGGGGATGCCGTACATCAGCAGTCCGCCGAGCCTGTCGGCGCGTTCATACACGGTGACCTTGTGTCCGGCAGTGTTCAGCTGCTCTGCCGCAGCGAGGCCGCAGGGACCAGAACCGATAACCGCGACCTTTTTTCCGGTGCTGGCAGCCGTCGCCTTGGGGGTGACCCAGCCCTCGTCGAAACCGCGATCAATGATTGCCGCTTCGATATTCTTGATCGTTACTGCCGGGCTGGTGATGCCCAGTACGCAGGCACCTTCGCAGGGAGCGGGGCAGACCCGGCCAGTAAACTCCGGGAAATTATTGGTGGCGTGCAAGCGGTCCAGCGCATCGCGCCAACGCCCGTTGTACACCAGGTCATTCCACTCGGGAATGAGGTTGTACACGGGGCAGCCATTGTTCGACTGACAGAAAGGCACACCGCAATCCATACAGCGGGCGCCCTGCGTTTTCAGGTGGGCCTCATCGTGCGGCGTGTAAATCTCGTCGAAGTCGACCAGGCGCACCGCAGCGTCGCGATAGGGCTCACTCTTTCGATCGTACTCTTTGAATCCGGTAGGTTTTCCCATAATCAATAATCTTCCTACGAACCGACTGCTGCGGTTATGGCTTCTGCGGCTGACATTTCTTCAAGAACGCGTTTGTAATCCGTCGGCATGACTTTTACAAATTTGGCGAGTTCAGCTTCCCAGTTGTTTAGAACATGCTCTGCGACATTGGAACCCGTGTACTTCTGGTGATTTTCGATCAGGCGACGTAACTCGGCGATATCAGCGTCTATCTCCACAGGTTCGAGTTCGAAGGTCTCGGTGTTACACATGCGTTCGAAGTCACCGTCCTTGTCCCAGACGTACGCGATGCCACCACTCATACCGGCCCCGAAATTGCGGCCTGTTTTGCCCAGGATCACAACACGGCCACCCGTCATATACTCGCAGCCGTGATCACCCACGCCCTCCACCACGGCACTGGCACCACTGTTGCGCACGCAAAAGCGCTCCGCGGCGATACCATTGAAATAGGATTCGCCCGAGGTAGCGCCATACATGACAACGTTGCCAATCAACACGTTGTCCTCTGGCTTGAAGCTGCTGGATTTGGGTGGGTATACCACGATCCTGCCGCCAGACATGCCTTTGCCCACATAATCGTTACAATCACCTTCCACTTCGAGGGTGATGCCCTTGGCCAACCAGGCGCCAAGGCTCTGACCGGCCGAGCCCGTCAGTTTGATATGGATGGTGTCGTCCGGAAGCAGCTTGCCCTTGGTCGCTTTTGCGACTTCGTGCGACAGCATTGTGCCGACCACGCGATTGATGTTGATAATATCGCTTTCGATATGCACCTTCTCGCCGCGCAGCAATGCCGGTTGCGCCTGTTCGATGAGGACATTATCGAGCGCTTTTTCCAGCGCGTGATCCTGCTTGATTGTCTGGTAAACCTCCGTGCCCTCGTACACGATTTCCGCCGGTGTCAGGATGCTGCTGAAATCCAGGCCGCGTGCCTTCCAGTGCTCGATGGCATCGCGTGTTTTCAACAGGTCGACACGGCCGACCATTTCATTGATGGTGCGAAGTCCCAGCTGCGCCATGATCTGGCGCAGTTCCTCGGCCACCATGAAGAAGTAGTTCACCACATGTTCCGGCTTGCCAGCGAACTTCTTGCGCAACTCGGGATCCTGAGTCGCGATGCCGACCGGACAGGTATTGAGGTGGCATTTGCGCATCATGATGCAACCCAGTGTCACCAGCGGTGCAGTGGCAAAGCCGATCTCTTCCGCGCCCAGCAGTATGGCCATGGCCACATCGCGCCCGGTTTTGATCTGTCCGTCTGTCTGCAACACGACACGCGAGCGCAGGTTGTTCTTCACCAGCGTCTGGTGTGTTTCAGCGATGCCCAGTTCCCACGGCAGGCCGGCGTGCTTGATAGAAGTCAGCGGCGATGCACCGGTGCCGCCGTCGTGTCCGGCGATCACCAGGTGATCAGCTTTCGCCTTGGTCACGCCCGCAGCGATCGTACCCACACCGATCTCAGAGCCGAGTTTGACACTGACGCGAGCGGCGGGGTTGGCATTTTTCAGATCGTGAATCAGCTGTGCAATATCCTCAATGGAATAGATATCGTGGTGCGGCGGCGGGCTGATCAGGCCGACACCTGGTGTGGAGTGACGGATGGAGGCAATAATCTGGTCGACTTTGCCGCCGGGCAATTCGCCGCCCTCACCGGGCTTCGCGCCCTGCACGATTTTGATTTGCAATTCATCAGCGTTGGCCAGATACCAGATGGTGACGCCGAAACGGCCCGACGCCACCTGCTTGATGGCAGAGCGCTTGGAATCGCCGTTCGCCATCGGTTCAAAGCGCAGCACATCTTCGCCGCCTTCGCCGGTGTTGGATTTGCCACCGATGCGGTTCATCGCGATAGCCAGTGTTTCATGGCTCTCTGCCGAGATGGAGCCGTAGCTCATCGCGCCAGTGCAAAAGCGTTTCACAATCTCCGAGGCCGCTTCGACTTCAGCGATATCACAGGGTTCGGCAACGTCTTTGAAGTCCATCAGCCCGCGGAATGTAGCGCGGCGGGTGGATTCGGAATTCGCATGGTTGGCGAACAGCCAGTAGGCGTCCTCGCTGTTGGTGCGTGTCGCTACCTGCAGATTGGCGATGGTTTCCGGATCCCACATGTGGCCGTCACCACCGCGACGCCAGTGGAAGTCACCGGGGTTTGGCAGTACGGCAACCTGGTGCTGGTCACGCACGGGATAACCAATCTCGTGGCGCTGTTTCATCTCTTCAAACAGCGTGGCGAAGTTGACACCCTGCACGCGGCTGGTGGTGCCCACGAAGCAGCGATCGATGATTTCATCGGCCAGGCCTACCGCTTCGAAGATCTGCGCACCTTTGTAGGATTGCAGCGTTGAGATGCCCATTTTCGCCATCACTTTGAGCATGCCCTTGGCGACACCTTTTTTGTACGCGGCCACTATCGAGGAGGTGTTGGGGAACGTGTTCCTATCCAGCAAGCCGTCCTGCAATGCCTGCCAGATAGACTCAAAGGCCACATAGGGGTTGATAGCGTCAGCGCCGTAACCCACGAGCAGGCAGTGATGATGCACTTCGCGCGCTTCACCGGTCTCTATGATGATACCGATACGGGTGCGCTCATGCCGCGCCACCAGGTGGTGATGTACCGCACCACAGGTAATCAGTGAACTGAGTGCCATGCGCGATGCGCTGATATTCCTGTCGGACAGGATAACAAACGAGTAACCGTCCTTGATCGCCTCAGATGCCTCGGTGCAGACGCGATCCAGCGCAGCCAGCATACCGTCTGCGCCGCTGGCTTTCTCAAATGTGATGTCGATGGTTTTGGTTTTCCAGCCATCGCGGTTGAGGTTTTTGATGTTGGCCAGTTCATCATTGGAGATGACCGGGTGATGCAACTCCAGCCGGTGGACGTGTTGTGGTGTCGTTTCCAGCAGGTTTGCTTCAGGCCCGATAAAGCAGGTCAGCGACATCACCACTTCTTCGCGGATAGAGTCGATCGGCGGATTGGTGATCTGCGCAAACAACTGCTTGAAGTAGTCGTAGATCATACGCGATTTGTCGGAGAGACAGGCCAGGGCGCTGTCATTCCCCATTGATCCGAGCGGGTCGCGGGCTTCCGTCACCATCGGCAGCAACATGAATTGCATGGTCTCGATGGTATAGCCAAACGCCTGCATGCGATGCAACAGCGTATCCGGCTCGTAGTCCAACTCGGCGTGGTCGGGTGGCAGATCAGACAGTTCCAGTTTCTGCTCATCCAGCCACTGGCCATAGGGCCGCTTTCTGGCGAATTCCATTTTCAATTCTTCGTCAGGCACCAGGCGTCCGGCGAAGAAATCCACCAGGAACATTTTGCCTGGTTGCAGGCGGCCTTTTTCTTTCACATTCTCAGGCGCCACCGGCAGCACACCGACCTCGGAGGCCATGATCACTTTGTCATCGTGTGTGAGGTAGTAGCGTGAAGGCCGCAGGCCGTTGCGATCGAGCACCGCGCCGATGTAGTGGCCGTCGGTGAACACAATAGAGGCCGGGCCATCCCAGGGCTCCATCAACGAGGAGTGGTATTCGTAGAAATCGCGCTTTTCCTTCGGCATGTTGACATCAGACTGCCAGGCTTCCGGCACCATCATCATGATGGATTCCTGCAGCGTGCGGCCCGACATCAACAGAAACTCCAGCACATTATCGAAAGAGCCGGAGTCAGAGTAGTTCGGCTCGCAGATCGGGAACAGGTCCTTGATCTTGTCGCCCATGCGCTCACTGCTGGCGACACCCTGGCGGGCCGTCATCCAGTTTTTGTTGCCGCGCAAGGTGTTGATTTCACCGTTGTGGCTCATGAATCGCTTGGGCTGCGCCCTGTCCCAGGAGGGAAAGGTATTGGTGGAGAATCGGGAGTGCACCATGGCCAGGTGGCTCTCGTAGTCCTCGTCCTCAAGATCCGGGTAGAACGGGAACAACTGTGCAGGTGTCAGCATGCCTTTATAGACAATAATCCTGGAGTTCAGGCTACAGGTGTAGATCAGTTCATCGGGACACTTTGCCTTTGCAGAGGCGAGGAATTTTTTCCGTGCCAGATACAGCGCGAGATCAAAGCTGTGGTCGTCGGACTTTTCACCACCGACAATAATTTGCTCGATAAAGGGCATGGCATCGCGTGCCGCGGGACCGATATCGGCCTCATCGGGGCGGATAGGTACTTCCCGGAAACCCAGCAGTGTGAGCCCCTCCGCCTCTACGGCGGCCGTAAAGAGCGTCTTCAGGTCGGCGCGCTTGTCGGCATCGTGCGGCAGGAACACGTTGCCGACGGCGTAGGCACCCACTTCCGGCAGGGTAAAACCCTGTTCAGCCGCTACCTTCTGCATGAATTTGTGTGGAATGGCCGTCATGATTCCGGCACCGTCGCCGGTGTTTTCCTCGAAGCCACAACCGCCGCGATGATCCATCCGCGAGTTGATGTGGTAGGCATCCGTCAGGATTTCATGGCTGGGAATACCCTTTACATGGGCCACGAAGCCCACGCCACAGGAATCCTTCTCGAGGGCGGGATCATACAGACCATGCTTGGCGGGAAACCCGATTTTGCCGTCGATTCTCTTGTTCATCATGCTTTCAACTCATTTGGTGGCGGTTTCAAACAACCAATTTACAACGCCCGGCAAAAACGAGCGCTCAAGGTGGTGCTTCACCGGAAGCCTCGGCTTCTCGGTCGGCTACCAACTAAAGCGGTATTAATGCACATTTTGAGCGGGGCGCAGACAATACCATCCGGAGGCTGAAAGTCAAGGGGATGGCGGGGCAGTGGGGCTTTTACTTGACCCTAAGGTACTGTATTTAAAAGGGATTGCTGTCGATAGGCGGGTAGAGATTTTCCGTTGGATGGGGCAATTTGCAGGACGTCGCCGAATCTCTGCATTTTCCCATCGAACCGGGCCCGGCGTCACGGCCGCCGTGTGGCAGGTCGCTGCGCTGGGGCGTCGCCGCGCTGGAACCGCGGAGACGCCTTGCGGTCGCTAGAAGTTCAGGCAGATTTTACCGAAGTGCTGTTGCGACTCCTGCACCCGGAATGCTTCAGCGAGTTGCTCGAGCCCAAAACTACGGTCTATCACGGGCTTTATGCCATTGATATTTATAGCTTTTACCATATCCTGCTGGTGCGCGCGCGAGCCCACAGTAATGCCGCTGATCACGGCATTTTTCTGGAACAGTTCTGCGGTTGGCACTTCCCCCTGGATTCCGGTGAGGACGCCGATCATTGAAATGTGCCCGCCCATTGCCACCGCTCGCACAGACTGTGGCAGTGTGCCGGAGCCACCCACTTCGACAATCACATTCGCACCGGCGCCGGAGGTGATTTCCAGCACCTTGTCACCCCAGGTTTCACACTGGCGATAGTTGATGAGTTGATCGGCCCCAAGCGCCTTGAGCCGCTCAAGCTTTTCATCCGATGAAGAGGTAGCGATGACATGGCAGCCGGCGGCCTTGGCGAACTGCAGGGCAAATACCGATACCCCGCCACTGCCCTGTACCAGCACGGTGTCGCCGGGCTTCACCTTTGCCTCTACCATCAGTGCGCGCCATGCAGTGGCGGCGGCACAGGGCAGGGTGGCCGCCTGCTCAAACGTGTAATCCGCCGGCATCAGGGTAAACGCCGAGGCGGACATGGTGACCGTTTCCGCCGCAAAGCCATCAACGTTATCGCCCGGTACCCCGCCGACTTTCGCGAGGCTGTCAGCGCGGCCGTCGGCCCAGTTCGGGAAGAAGCAGGAGATGACTTTGTCTCCGGGTTTGAATTCGGTCACTCCCGCACCGACCGCCTCTACGACGCCGGCGCCATCCGACATAGGAATGCGGCCGTCATCCACCGGCAACAGGCCAATCGCCACCACATAGTCGTGAAAATTGAGCGAACTGGCGTGATTGCGAATACGGATTTCTCCGCACTGTGGTTCTGCCACCTCTATATCGGCCAACTTAAGGTTGTCTAGCCCGCCGGGCTTGGTCAATTTAATCGCGCGCACTACCATCTCCATCGTTTGTCATTGTTTTTGCCCGTGGATAACGGGCCCACTGCCGTTGTAAGCCAATGAAATCGTGACTCTGGCTGGCTCAACAGGACTTGAAGCCTAAGTGATTTTTGCCGGGAACGCATGGATTAGTTTTCAGGTACACATGCCTTTC
>CAXBLZ010000028.1:0-40189 GCA_963976735.1 uncultured Halioglobus sp. | reverse complement strand
ATACTGGCGTCAAAGTCCGGCGCCATCTTGCGATAGGCGGGGTCGCTGGCATTTTGCGTGTCCACCACCGCGGCCATGCGCTCCAGGGTTTCGCGCACCTGTTCTTTGCTACACACACCGTGGTGCAGCCAGTTGGCGATATGCTGGCTGGAGATGCGCAGGGTGGCGCGGTCTTCCATCAGGCCGACGTGGTGTATGTCCGGTACTTTGGAGCAGCCCACGCCCTGGTCGATCCAGCGCACCACGTAACCGAGAATGCCCTGGGCGTTATTATCCAGCTCGCGCTGGATGTCGGCATCACTGAGACCGGCGGCGCCTTTTAGCGGGATGGACAGTATGTCGTCCAGCGAGGCGCGGTTCTGGCCTGCCAGTGCCTGCTGGCGCTGGGCGACATTCACCTCGTGGTAGTGAATGGCGTGCAGCGTTGCCGCGGTGGGTGAGGGCACCCAGGCGGTGCTGGCGCCCGCCTGCGGATGGCCAATTTTGTTTTTCATCATGTCGGCCATCAGGTCCGGCATGGCCCACATGCCCTTGCCAATCTGCGCCTTGCCCAGCAGGCCGCAGCGCAGGCCGACGTCGACATTCCAGTCCTCGTAGGCATTGATCCAGGGCTCCTGTTTCATGGCGCCTTTGGGAGTCATGGCGCCGGCTTTCATGCTGGTGTGAATCTCGTCGCCGGTGCGATCCAGAAAGCCGGTATTGATGAAGACCAGGCGCTCCTGGGCCGCGCGAATGCACTCCTTGAGATTGACGGTAGTGCGACGCTCCTCATCCATGATGCCGACCTTCAGGGTATTGCGCGCCAGTCCGAGGATATCCTCTATGCGGTCAAACAGTTCACAGGTGAAGGCAACTTCGTCCGGCCCGTGCATTTTCGGCTTCACGATATAGACGCTGCCCTGTCTTGAGTTGCGACTGTCGCCGCTGGATTTGTTCAGGTCGTGCAGTGCGATCATGGCAGTGAACAGGCCATCCATAATGCCCTCGGGAATCTCGTCGCCGTTGGCATCGAGTATCGCTGGCGTGGTCATCAGGTGGCCGACGTTGCGCACGAACATCAGGCTGCGTCCGGGTAACACCAGCGCACTGCCATCGGCTGCGGTAAATTCCCGGTCGGCGTTAAGCCGGCGGGTAACCGTTTTTCCACCCTTGTCAAAGTTGTCGCTGAGGTCGCCGCGCATCAGGCCCAGCCAGTTGGCATAGGCAACAGTCTTGTCCTCGGCGTCGACAGCAGCCACGGAGTCCTCACAGTCCTGGATGGTGGTGAGCGCGGCTTCCAGTACTACATCTTTTACACCGGCGGCATCGGTGGCGCCGATGGGGCTGGCCGGATCGATCTGGATCTCGATATGCAGGCCGTTGTGCCGCAGCAGCACACTGGCAGGTGCCGCCGCATCGCCGCTGTAACCACGCAATTGCTCGGGCGCTTGCAGTGCTGTCGTCTCGCCGCCGGCGAGTGTCACCTGCAGCGCACCGTCGGCAACAGTATAGGCAGTAGCGTTGGCGTGGCTGCCGGCGACCAGCGGGCAGTAGCTGTCGAGGAAGCGCTTGGCGTAGGCGATCACCTTGTCGCCGCGCACCGGGTTGTAGCCGCCGGCTCGTTCAGCGCCACCTTCTTCTGGAATGACATCTGTACCGTACAGGGCGTCGTACAGGCTGCCCCAGCGCGCATTGGCGGCGTTCAGTGCATAGCGCGCATTCATCACCGGCACCACCAGCTGCGGGCCGGCGAGGACGGCCACTTCCTCGTCGACGTCGGTGGTGGTGATCTGGAAGTCCGGGCCCTCGGGCAGCAGGTAGCCGATCTCTTCGAGGAAGGCCTTGTAGGCCGCGCGGTCATAGCCGGGGCCGGGGTTGGCCTGGTGCCACGCGTCGATTTGTGCCTGTAACTGATCGCGCCGTTGCAACAGTTCGCGGTTGCGCGGCCCCAGTTTGCTGACCAGCGACTCCAGGCCTTGCCAGAAGGTATCAGCGGCGATGCCGGTGCCCGGAGCAATGTCCTCTTCCAGCAGTTGGTGAAGTACCGGTGCAATCTGCAAGCCGCCCTGTTGGATGCGATCAGTCATAGTGAAACCTCTTTGTTGAGTACCAGCACGGCCAAGCCCGTGTCACTGGCGTGATTTTAGGCGGCAGGCCCTGAATTAGCGAATCAATCACTTGTATCACCGGCATTAGAACGGTGAATGCCGTTACGGTGTGGCTTCCAGTCCGTCGAGTTCCCTGGCGGTGTCCGCGATCAATTTGCGCAGCCATTTATTCCCGGGGTTGTGTTGCAGCAGTGGGCTCCACGCCATTTTGAGCTCCAGCGGCGGAATCTCCAGCGGCGGGTCACGCAGCACGACGCGCGGGTTTTTCAATTTCAGCTGCGCCGCCCGGGTCGGCAGCGTCACGATCAGGTCGTTCTGTTCAGCCAGTGTCATCGCCGCCTGGTAGTGTCGTGTAAATACCCGGATCTGGCGTTTCTTGCCCAGCTTGTTGAGCGCCAGGTCCACCCACCCGAGGCGCTGCACATCGTCGGGGTCGACACCCACGCCCACACCCATGCCGGTCTTGCTCACCCAGACATGGTTTGCCTGCAGGTAGTTCTCCAGCGTGAAATCCTTGAGCACGGGATTGTTGGGGCTGAGCACGCAGGTGAAACTGTCGTTCCACAGGTGAATCTGGTGAAAGGACTGCGGCATCGAGTCGAAGCGATTGATAACCATGTCAACCTTGCCGCGCTCCACATCCAGAAAACTGACGTCCGATGGCGTCATAATATCCAGCGTCAGGCCGGGCGCCTGTGTGCGAAGTTTTCCGAGCACGCTTGGCAGCAGCGTCGACTCGGCGTAGTCGCTGGCCATGATGCGGAACACGCGGTGTGCTTCTGCGGGTTCGAAATCGCCCCGGGGCTGTACTGCCTGATCGATCTTTGCGAGTACTTCCCGCACCATCGGTTCCAGCTCCAGCGCGCGTTCAGTGGGCGTCATACCCTCGCTGGTCCGCACCAGCAACGGATCGTTAAACAGCTCACGCAAGCGCCGCAGGCCATTGCTCATGGCCGGCTGCGACAGGTTCAACTGGTTGGCGGCCTGCGTGACATTGCGCTCGCGCAGCAGTGCGTCCAGGTAGACCAGCAGGTTAAGATCAACACGATTCACTTTCACGAGCCACTCCGCATTCACTTTGTGAATGATAATTTTCTACAGCATCCGCTGTGCGAATTATACTCACAATGCTGCGCTTGCCAATACTGGCGGTGGCCGCTTGCCGGTCACCGGTCGTGTGCAGGGTGACTGCCGGCTGGCATCGCAGAGTCTTGTTTGTGCGGTCACTGCCGTATAATGCACGGCACTAGTTGAGAGTAAGGAGTTGCCATGACCACAATATCGACACCCGACCTATCCGATGCCGCACCCGAGGTGGGCGCCCTCGAACTGCCGTGGATCAACTACGGGGAAATCCGGCAGTTTGGTGGGCAGGTCGTCACCATCAAATGTCACGAGGACAACTCGCTGGTCAAGGCCTGTGTCGAGGAGGCGGGGCTGGGACGGGTTATCGTGGTGGACGGTGGCGGTTCGCGGCGACGCGCGCTGCTCGGCGATATGCTGGCGGAAAAAGCCGCAGCCAATGGCTGGGCTGGCCTGGTCATCAACGGTGTCATCCGCGATGTCGACGAGATTGCTCGCACGCCACTGGGTGTGCAGGCGCTGGGCTGTTGTCCGTTCAAGACCGAGAAACTGGGTGCGGGGCAGCGCGATATCGAGCTGCATATGGGCGGTGTCGTGGTCGCCCCGGGCGATTATGTCTATGCCGACAATAACGGCGTGATTGTCAGCAAGCGCCCGCTGCTGTAATCACTGAACCGGTGGCGCCTGTCGTAGCCTAGTCAAGGCGCATCGACAGGTCCAGCGCCCGGCAGTCCTTGGTCAGTGCGCCGATAGAGATAAAGTCGACACCGGTTTGCGCTATCGCCAGCAGGGTCTCCTCAGTGACGTTGCCGGACGCTTCGAGTTCGACCCGGCCGCCTGCCAGCGCAACAGCGCTGGCAGTCTGCTGCAGCGAAAAGTTGTCCAGCATGATCCTGTCGCAGGCGGCAGCGAGCGCCTCTTCCAGTTCCGCAAACGTTTCCACTTCCACCTCAACCGGCTTGCCCGGAGCCTGTTGGCGCGCGGTGTCAACAGCCGCCCTGATGCCGCCGCAGGCTGCAATATGGTTTTCCTTGATCAGGAACGCGTCGTACAGGCCGATGCGGTGATTGTGGCAGCCACCGGCAAGTACAGCGTATTTCTGCGCCTGGCGCAGGCCGGGAATAGTCTTGCGCGTATCGAGCAGACGCACCTTGGTGCCGGATACCAGGCGGGCATAGCGTTGGCAAGTGGTGGCAGTGCCCGATAGTAACTGCAGGAAGTTCAGGGCGCAGCGTTCACCTGTGAGCAGGCTGCGCGCAGGCCCCTGAAACGAGAACAGCGTGTCGCCCGCGCTGATAGCCTGCCCGTCCCTGCAGTGCCATTCGACGTTCACCGCGTTATCGAGTTGGGCAAACACGGCATCGACCCAGGGCTGGCCGCACAGCACGCCATCCTCGCGGGTGATGACGCGTCCTGCCGCCAGCGAATCGGCTGCGATCAGGGCAGCAGTGATATCGCCGCTGCCGATATCCTCGGCCAGGGCGGCGCGGACATTGCGCTCGACGACAGCGGGATCAGGGGCGATGATTTCCGGGTTGGGTGAAAGCATAGGGACGGCGCGTGTGAGAGTGGTGGAGGCGCGATTGTAGCAGTATGCCGCAGTCGCTGTTAATCCCGGCGCCATCGCAACATCGTGGTTTGGTGCGGGCGGGTCATCGCGAGCACCGGTGACGTACTCCTGCTGTGTCGGTAGACTGGGCTCCTTTGTAACGCAGGCGGCGTTGGTCGCATGGAATATCCACCGGTATGAACTACTCCATCGAGCAGGGTTGGCTGCGAGAGGCGCGCCGGGTGCCGTCGCCCAACTACGGCCCGCGTCCATCCGGTTGTGCGCCCGATCTGCTGGTCATACACAATATCTCACTGCCGCCGCGCTGCTACGGCGGAGACTGCATAGAGCGCTTTTTTACCAACAGCCTCGATTGGGATGAGCATCCCTATTTCGATGAGATTCGCGGCATGCAGGTGTCTGCGCACCTGCTGATACAGCGCAGCGGGGCAGTGTTGCAGTTTGTCAATTTTAATGACCGCGCCTGGCATGCGGGCGATTCCAGTTTTGAGGGCCGCGGCAACTGCAACGACTTCAGTATCGGTATCGAACTTGAAGGTAGCGATGAGGATCCCTACACCGACGCGCAGTATCAGGCGCTGTCACAGATCAGCGTCCTGCTGATAGCGCATTACCCCGGATTGTCGGCGCGGAACATTGCCGGTCACAGTGAGATTGCCCCGGGAAGAAAGACAGACCCGGGACCGGCGTTTGACTGGCAGCGGTATCGGGCGCAGTTGGAAAAAGAATCCCCGGTATGAAACGCCCGCCATCTCGAGTCGCGATTTTCCGATGAGCTGCTAAGCTTTAGGGGAATACCAATAATATTGCACAAGCGCGCTGGATAGGGATTTTCATGCTGACGCCAACCGACTCCGATGTGACATTGCCCTCGATAATCGCCTCCATGGCCACTAATTACGGCGGCCAGGAACTGGTTCTGACGATCGTGTTTCACCCCGACAGCTCCCGCATCGGGCAGCGCGCGGTGGTGCCGCAACAGTCCGGAAACGCACCGTGGATACTGGGCCGTCGCAGTCCCGACTTTCACGCCGGCGATGGGCGGCGCGCGGCCCCACTCGATGACCCTTATCTCAGCCGCAGGGCGCTGCAATTTACGCTCAAGGGCAAGCGATTGGTGATTCACCGCTTCAAGGCGTCCAGCCGCTGTCGGCTGGGTCCAGCTGAACTGTATGAGACCGAGGAGGTTGAGTGGCAGCAGCTGCGAGCCGGACTCCCGCTCTTGTTGGGTCACAGTATTGTCCTGCTTCTGCGCGTGGCGCAGCGGTGTGAGTCATCCGCCTCTGCGTGTGACAGCACCAGCCCGCTGCGCGGCAGTAGTGACTGCATGGCCGCAATCCGGGAGCAGGTCGCGCGTGCCGGTGACAGTGACCTGGATGTGCTGATTCGTGGTGAGACCGGCACCGGCAAGGAGTTGGTCGCCTCCGCCATCCACTGCGCCAGTCGGCGCGCCCACAAGCCGATGGTGAGTGTGAATATGGCAGCCATCCCCAGCGAACTGGCGGCCGCAGCGTTATTTGGCAGCGCCAGGGGTGCTTTTACCGGGGCTAATCAGGCCGTTCCTGGCTACTTTGAGCAGGCCCAGGGTGGCACCCTGTTTCTGGACGAGATCGGCGATGCTGCGGTGGAGGTGCAGCCGCAGCTGTTGCGCGCGTTGCAGGAGCGGGAGATTCAGGCAGTGGGTGGCCCGATTCGGCGTGTTGATGTGCGCATCATCTCCGCCACGGATGCCCCGCTTGACAGTCAGAGTGGGGATTTCAAAGCGGCCCTGCGTCACCGTCTCGGTGCCTGTGAAATTTTGTTGCCGCCGCTGCGTGAGCACCCCGAGGATATCGGCGAACTGCTGCTGCATTTTTTGCGCAGCAGCGCGGTGGAAGCGGGGCGCCCCGAGCTGTTGCCCGATACCAACAGCGCTGCGCCGGATATCGCCGCCTGGGCGGTGCTGTTTCTCGCATTCCTGTCGTATCAATGGCCTGGCAATGTGCGGGAGCTGGCCAATTATGCCCAGCAGGTGGTGCTGGCCAGCGAACGCACGCCGGTGATGAACGATACCCTGCGGTCCGCCATGTTGGCGCCCGGGTCGCCGTCTACTTTTTCCGGCCGCGTGAAGCGCCGCAGCATACAGGATGTCGATGAGGAGACCTTTCACCAGGCGATGGAGAACAATGATTTCGAGGTGCCGAAAGTGGCGCAACAGCTGGCGGTTTCCAGGGCTGCTGTATATCGCCGCATCGAAGCGTCGCCCAGGTATTGCCTGGCCAGCGAAATCCCACCACAGCAGTTGGAGCGCCTGATGGCGAAGCACGCTGGCGACAGTGCCTGTATTGCCCGCGAATTGCGTGTATCGCATAACAGTTTGCGCAAGCAATTGCGAAAACTGCCTGGCACCCGGCGCTGAGACAATTCCTTGGATAACTTTGTAGGGCCGTACCGCATCCTCAGGCTGATTAATCAGGGCGGGCAGGGCAGCGTCTACCTCGGTTATGACAAGCGGCTGCACCGCCGTGTTGCGATCAAGATCTACCGCCTGCCTGCCACACGTGCAGGGCGCAAAACGCTAAGGCGCGAGGCGCAATTGGTAGCCAGCATCCAGAGCCCGAAGGTGGTTCAGATTCACGATGTGATTGAGTCAGGTACGCATCTGGCGATGGTGATGGAGTATGTCCCCGGCTGCAGCCTGGCGGATCTTCTCGTTGCCGTACGCCCGTCTATTGCCAGTGTGCTGAGGGTGGGTGCCGATGTCGCCGGCGCGCTGGCAATTGCGCGCCAGAATCATATCGTGCACGGGGATGTGAAACCCGGCAACGTACTGATCACAGAAACCGGGCGCGCCAAGCTCACGGATTTCGGAATATCCAGAACCACCGCCGACAGCCAGTCTGGCCGCTGGGCAGCAGGCAGTTTGTCGGCCCTGTCGCCGGAGCAGTTTCTCGGTCAACCGCTGGATGAGCGAGCCGATCTGTTTGCGCTGGGCGCGCTGCTGTACCAGATGGTGTGCGGCGAGCAGCCGTTTTATAGCGGCGGGACACTGGACCCGGCACGACTGCTGGAGCGCCCTCCCAAGCCGTTGTCAGACAGGGTTACCGGGGATGTGGACCTGCCGGATCCGCTGGTGGCGATTATCTCGGCACTGCTGGAAAAAAAGCCCAGGGACAGGCCGCGCAATACGCGTCGGGTTCGACAGGTCATGCGCACTGTTATGCGCACCCTGCCGATATCGGCACGCAATAACCTGTTGCATGAAGCCCGCCCGTGTTTTCGTCACGAGTCGCCCGATGACATACCGCCGCAAATACCCCGGGATCTCGGCCAGCAGGGGAGATCTGCACTGATCCCCCCCGGTACTCAATGGGCGAGGTTTTTACACCGACTCAAGTTGCTCAGGTGGCCGGCGCGCACGGCGTTGGCGCTGACCGTGATTACGATGGCTGCAGTGCCGCTGGCGATTGCGCTGCGCAATACCGTAACACCGGTACAGTTCACCCAATTGCAAACCAGTTTTACCGGTACCGTTAAATTGCCCCGGGAGATTTCCCGGGACTGGATGGTGGAACAGGTGAGAGACGCGCTGGTGGAGCAACTGGGGCATATTCGGGTCATAGGTAAAATTGGCGCGTATCCGGTCACGGTGTTATATGCAGGAGGTGAGCCCAAAAACTGGAATGAGGCTGCCGCGATCACCGTGGATATGGCACTGCGCTGCTTTGAGAGAGTGTGCGTGTTTACGGTTGGCCGCGAGCAGGCTGGCGAGCGCTTCAGTGAGCGGGGTGTGCTGTTTGCGGATATGCCGGCACAGGAGTGGCGTGAGGTCGTGCGTGACACCACCCTGGCACTGTACCGCTGACTCAGGTCAGTGCCAGTGAACTGGCCAGCACCATTTGCGAGAGGAAGTACAGCGGTGTTCCCCACACGCCGTTCAGTCGGGAGGCCGGCAGGATGAACTGGCGTCGCGCCACTGCCAGGTCGGAACAGGCAAAACCCCAGGCGCCGACAATGATCAGGGCGGCGGCCGACTGGCCAGCGGTCATGCCGGCGCACAGCAGCATCGCCGAGATCACCAGGATATAGAGTGTCACCGGAATTTTCATGTCGCGGTTAACGTGCGGCATCAGCCAGCGCCAGACCGTGCCTAACAGCACCAGCACCGGCAGCGCCGAAATTGCCAGGCCCATCAGGTTGACGGGCAATTGAAAAAACGCGACAGCGAACAGCAGGTGTCCGCACAGGAAGGCAGCGAGTCCAGCGAGAAAACTGCGCTCGTTATCCCACATCAGGAATACATCACCCACCAGGCATAGCGCCAGCGCCGCCAGCAACCACTGGCCGTAGCGGGTGTCGGTTGCATCCAGCGACAACGCCAGCCAGATAAACGCGATCGCCGCCAGCGGCTTGAACAGGTAGCGGCCGGCGCGGAAATCCCGGTAGTCACTCAGCACCAGTGCCACTGTGGCGACAAGGGATAGCAGCGCAGGTGGTAGTAGTGTTGCCAGTGGCAGAGAGTCAGTGAGCACGATTATGTATCCTTTGCAGCAGGGATTTGTTGTGGGGGGCGTCGATGTGATGATGATTGGCCACTTTTAGCAGGTAGCCGGTAATATAGTCAATTTCCGTGCGCCGTCCATTGTCTACATCCTGCAACATGGACGAACGGTTGCCGGCCGTGCCGGCGATAACTGCCGCCACAGTGGATGCCAGTGAGTCGGCGACACTGCCAAAGCCGGCGGCGCGACTGACACGCGCCACTTCATCGCACAGCACGTTCACCTCGTGAGCGAGGTCGCCGCGGCTAGCCAGTTCACCGTTGCGGCAGCCGTGAAGTGCTGTCAGGGGGTTGATTACGCAGTTGACGGCCAGTTTCGACCACAGCGCATCGGCAATTTGTGTATCCCAGATACAGGAATCGAGCGCGCGCGCCCAGTGTGTAAACCATCCCGGCGCGGCGGCCTGTCCCCCTCGCCCGATGCGTGTTTCACCGCGCCCGGCATGGCAGATATGGTGTGCTGCCAGGTTGTAGGCGCCCTCGGTCGTGGTGCCGCAATACACGTCCAGGGCTGGCCAGTCCTCGAGCAGTTGCTCGGCCAGTCCCAGGCCGTTGACGAGCAACAGCACCACAGCCTGTTTGTCCAGCAGGTGTGCCACGCCTGCTACCGCTTCGCGCACATCGTAGGCCTTGGTGGTGACCAGCAGATGCGTGACAGGCTCCCGGCTCTCGGGCGTGATGACGGGTAGCCGTTCCTCGCTGCGGCGGCCGTCCTCCTCCACGATCACCGATACCGAGCGCGCCTTTGTGCCGCGGCGCATAACAAGTGTTGTGGCGCAGCCGCTGCGCTGCAACGCCTGCGCATAGAGGCAGCCCATCGCGCCCGCACCAAGCACATGCCAGCGGGGCTCACTCATGATGAACAAGTGCGCAGTGGTGGTGAATAGAGGTAGCGGCGCATCGCTGTGTGACTCCCGTGTCGCCCTGCGTCAATGTGGCGCACTATGCCATCATTTGCGGTGGTTTCGAAGGTGTCAGCAGTATCCCTCAGGCGCTGGCGATACGATCTGAACGCGCTATGTCGACTGTGATACCGGACAGGTGCGCCATGCCCGACAGTTTCTCCACATTGCCGTAGCCATCACCTGCCAGAAAATTGGAGTTCACGCCGGGGTGCTGCTGTGCGTGTGGCAGGCCATCCGCCTTCTGGTGACCCCAGCATTGCGGGATCGCAACCACACCCGGCATCATCTCGTCAGTGATACGCACTGGAATCGTGATGCTGTCATAGCTGCTGCTGACTTCCACGTAATCCAGTTCTGCAACGCCCAGCCTGCTGGCATCGACCGGCGATAGGTAGGCGTAATTGGTCTTGTCCTTGACCAGCCGCGGTGAGTTGGCGGAGGACGAGTTCATGCGCTTTATCTCTCGCTTGCCAATCAGTTTCATTCTGCCGAGGTTGGCAACCTCGTCATCAAACAGTGGTTCCACACGCTCATTGAAGGCAGAAACGAAATCCGGCGGCCCGAGGTCCACCAGGCCATCTTCGGTGAGCACCCGCTCGGTGCCGAGGAAATTGCGCCCAGGATTGTCCGGCAGGCGCAGTCCGTGCGGATGGTTCTTCAGCATGGCTTTATAGTCGGGTTGCCCGGATTGTTTCAGCATGCCGCTGATCAGCATCTTCGGTACGCTGATAAAACCGAGCGGGGTATGGGTGAGCCGCGCGGCCAGTTTGAGAATGCCGCTGAGCAGGCGATTGCCCATCAGGGTGACACCGAATTTGCTTGCCAGGCGCGTGTACATCCACCACTCCTCGCGAACACCCGGTGGCGGCTGCAATACCTTGTCGGCGGCATACAGGTAGGGTGTCGGGGTGCAGCCGGCAAAGGATTGCAGTGCGTAGGGCATGCCGGGCCGTTCCATCCACGTGGCCGCGGGCAGGATATAGTGCGCCAGATTGCCGGTTTCATTGCGGAACCAGTCGATACAAACCAGCAACTCCAGTTTCGACAGCGCCTGTTCCAGGCGGTTGCCCGGATTGGGTACGGCCAGCAGCGGATTGGACGCCTCCACAAACAGGCCCCTGACCTCGCCGCCGAGGATATCGTCGGCCAGCATCGCTGCCGGTTGCTGCCCCGACACCGTGGGCAGGTCATCGCTGCGATGAAAGCCAAGTTTCAGCACCGGGTCGTCCTTGGCTTGCAGTGCAAAATCGATGATGCCCTCCCCGATCAGATTGCCACCCTGGCGATCAAAGTTACCGGTGATGGCCGAGATTGACTCCAGTAGCCAGTAGCACAGAGTGCCACTGCGACCCTGGTTGACGCCGGTCGCCATATTGAGCGCTGCACCGTCGGCCGCCAGATACGCATCTACAAGCTCAACCAGAGTGGCTGCCGGGATGCCGGTCACCTGCGCCTGTCGTTCCGGGGTCCAGGGCGCAACAGCCGATTGCAGCGACGCCAGGTTCTTCATCGTTCGGGCCACCAGTTCGTGGTCGATCGCATCGCGGCGAAAGATTTCGTTACAAAACGCGGCGAGGAAAAACACATCGGTGTCGGGGCGGATAAACAGGTGCTCTCCGGTTCGCGCAGACTCGACGCGGCGCGGATTGATCCACACCACACGGCCGCCGCGCGCGAGAATGCCGGCAAAGCGATCGCGTGAGCGCGGCAGGTGATACAGGGTATTGCCGGAGATATTCGGGTTGGCACCGAGAATCATCATGAAGTGGGTGTGGTCCACATCCGGGTACGCCAGCCGCATCGGCGAGCCGTACATATCGCCGTTGACCCGAAATTTGTTCATAGTGTCGCAGGTGCCTGTGCCATACATGCGGTTGGAGCCTATGCCCTTGTAGAACTCGCCGCGAAAAATGGGTGACATCAGGTTGCTGCCGCCGGGTGCGCCGACAAAGTTGCCAAACGCTTGGGGGCCGTTGTCCCTGATGATGGCTTTGATTTTCTGTGTAATCTCGTTGAGTGCCTGCTCCCAGGAGATTGCTTGCCAGTGATCGCCGACGCGCTTGAGCGGTTCGGTCACACGGTCGGGGCTGTGTTGGATGGAGTCAAACTTCGTGCCTTTGACACAGACATAGCCGTTGGAGACCACGTGGTCAGGGTCTGGCCGTATGTCGGTGATGCGATTGTCTTCCACATCCACCTCCAGCCCACAGAATGATTCACACAAGGAACAGAAGGTCAGTTTCGTTTCTGTCATGATCGGCAACCCTGGTTAATTATTGTTACTGGCTACTCTACTACACATAAAGTCATCCTGTGGCGGCCGGCGCCGGTGTAATCCCGCTCGGTTCAGGGGTTTATGCCAGCGCGGCAAGGGCTTCCCCGGGGTGCCGCACTACAGGGAAAAATACTCGGTTATGCCGGCCAGTACGGCTGTGACCGCCACAGACGCGAGGATCATTCCCATCACCCGGCTGATGATACTGGCGCCACTGGTGCCGATAAACCGATGAATCCAGGTGGCGGCGAGCATAAGCAGCAGGGCCACCAGCAGAACGAGGTACATGACCAGTGTGGTTTGTACCTGTTCCCACAGGTTGAAGCGGTTGTTCTCGGTGAGCAGTACAGCCGCGAGCATGGCACCGGGACTCGCTATGGAGGGGACTGCGAGCGGGAAAATCGCAGTATCCTTCTCATTGTCTGCCAGTTTCAGCTCTGCTTCCGGCTTGCTCTCCCCGAATATCATCGATAGTGCAAAAATGAACAGTACGATACCACCGGCAATCTCAAAAGCTGCCAGAGGAATGTCCAGTGCAGTGAGAATGATCTCACCGGCCGCCACAAAGAACGTCAGCAGTGCGGCCGATATGAGTACTGCGCGAATCGCTATCCTGCGCTTGATGCGTTCCTCATAGCGACTGGTAACCGCCATGAATACGGGTATTGTTCCAATCGGGTCGATGACCGCAAAAAAGAATATGAAGGTGCCGATGAGGTCGTACATGGTTTGCTCCCGCAGTCCGTTGGATGATAGCGAACATGGTTGTCGGGCGCCTCACTTTTTCGATACGATGCTTTGCGTGTGAGGGCGCGTTGCGTTAAAAAGCCCCACCAGCCTACAGGAGTCGTATGTTATGCCCTCGTTTGATGTTGTATCCGAAGTGGATCTGCACCAGCTGACCAATGCGGTTGACCAGGCCTCAAGAATTGTTGGCAACCGCTTTGATTTCAAAGGTGTTGACGCATCCTTCGAGCGAGATGGTCGCAATGTGGTACTCGCAGCCGAGGCGGAGTTTCAAGTTACGCAGATGGAAGATATGCTGCGCAGCGCCTTGATCAACTGCAATATTGATCCCGGCGCAATGGACTGCGGCGAGATGCTGACCACTGGCAAGGTGGTGCGCCAGACAGTGATATTGCGCCATGGCCTGGACAGCGAGCAGTGCAGGGCTATCGTCAAGAAAATAAAGGACGCCAAATTGAAGGTGCAGGCGCAGGTCCAGGGCGATCAGGTGCGCGTCACAGGAAAGAAAAGGGATGACCTGCAACAGGTTATGGCGCTGTTAAAGAAGGAAGATTTTAAAGCGCCGCTGCAGTTTACCAACTTTCGCGACTAGCGCTGCAGCCACCGCCGCAGCGAGCACGCTAGGGCGCCGACTGCTCCAACATGGATTCCAGTGCAGCCGATTTCTCTTCCACAGCCAGTGAATCCAGGATAGGTTTTTCCAGTGCCTTGTACCACAGCAGTTCAAGGTAGCGGTACACGCAGCTGTAGCGATACAGCATGCTGCGTTCCCAGTCGTTGGGAGCCCGACCCAGATAGGCCTTGAGTAGACCCTCTGTCTCTTGTGTGGACAGGGTATCGCCGTTGACGATTACAGCGATATCATACCAGGGGCTTGCCATGGCGCAGTACTCCCAGTCGATGGCCCACAGTTTGCCGCTGCTGTAGATGCGGTTGGCGCGCAGCAGGTCGTTGTGACACAGCACGGATTCTCCGGGCCGTTCGCTGATGTCATCCAGTATGCTGGATACCCTGGCGCCGTAGTGTTGAAACGCTTTGTTCGGTGATCGCCCCCCGCGCTTGAGTTGTCGTTCATAGCGCGCAATACGGTCGGCAAGATTCAGGCGATGGTGTGTCGGCGGCAGGCGGTGAATCTTGTGCAGCAATCGCGCGACGTCACCGACCACCACGCCTTGCGCAACGTCGGGCGCGAGATAGTCAGTGACCAGGCAGCCGAGGTCAGGGTTGAAATAGCACGGACGGGGTGTCAATCCGGCATTGTAAGCCGCTTGCAGCGTGCGCCATTCAGTTTTGCGACACAACCCGAACTTCGATGGCTTGATGCCGTCAATGCGGACCACGAAATGCTGTTCGGACTCGACCAGAATGCTGTGATTGCTGATCCCCGAGGTGAGGACCTTGATGATGGTCGGCGCCCTCGTCACCACCGGGTCGCAGTTCCACTGCGGCCATTGGGCGAGTGTTTGATCCAGCTTCAGCCGGATTTTGCTTGGCAGTGATTGAAGCATGGAGATTGCCCCTCAGGATTGCATCGCAAGTATAGGCCGCTTACACTCTTTATCCAATAACAACTGGCTCTGGATAAGAATTCGCAGGGCGTCAGGTGAGTGTCTCCATGACAGATAAGATTGATGGGGCCGGCGGGCAGAGCGAGGAGATTGAGGGTGCTCCTCCGGTAATACCTCGCGCCGAACTTGCCAAGAGCAGGCTCAGCGAAACGCTGACGATCAACCGTTACCTGTATCAGCAAACCCATCAGCTGGAACTCATGGTGCTGGAGTCCCAGGGCCTGCAGCCGCTGTTTGAGATACTGTTGGTCAGCATGCCGCGGCATTTTTCGTTTAGGACCTCGGAACTGTGGTTGTATGATCCGGACGACGTGCTGTCAAATATTCTGGTGGGGGCGGAACGCTACGGCAAAAGCCTGCAACTGCTCAGTGATGTATTCCCGATTCAGGAGTTGTACGATGTCGAGCCCGATATCGAATTTATAGATGCTACGGATTCACGCATGTTCGAGATACTGAAGTCCGAGCATGGCGTTGAGTATGCGTTATTGATGCCGTTGATGGATTCCGGTCGGCTGATAGGGAGTTTGCACCTGGGGCTACAGGATGATTCGCTGGTGCTGGGCGAGCAGGAGGAACACCTGTTGGCCCATCTGTCGGCAATTCTCTCTGCCTGTTTCAAAGCCGCCGTCAGTCGCCAGCAGGTGTCGAAGCTCACGCTGCTGGACCCGCTGACAGAGATTTGCAACACGCGCGGCTTCGGTCGCGACATTGCGCGGGAAATTGCCCGCGCCCGGCGTTCAGTCAAACCCCTCACTGCGCTGGTGATAGACATTGACGATTTTGATGACCTCTACCAACACTACGGTGTCAGGCGCGGTCAGTTTGTGATCAGGAAGGTCGCCGAGAGAGTGTCCTCAAGTTTGCGTGCGACCGATTTGATGGCGCGTCTGGGGCGCTCGAAGTTTGCTGTGCTGATCCCCGGAGGCGGGGAGATGGTAAGTCGGGAGATTGCCGAGCGCATGCGCCGTGATATCGAGCAGTTCTCCATTGATGACGGGCGGGGCGCCGTGTTGCAGGTCTCCCTCAGTATCGGCCAGGTGACCTGGGAACCACAGCAATTTCCAGCGGTGGATATGCAGCAGTTGGCGCGGCAGATCGAAACGGTTGGCAATAAGGCGCTGGCGGACGCCAAGGCGCATGGTGGTAACTGTGTGGCTCATTCGCGCCTCACTACACTTGTTCTTTAAGGGTTCTGAATGACCAAGCTGGATGAAATGTTCGAAAAAAATCGGGAATGGGCTCGCAGTGTCAAAACGAGCGACCCGCAGTTCTTCGAAAAACTGGCTGCGCAGCAGAGTCCCGAGTACCTGTGGATCGGTTGCTCTGACAGCCGGGTGCCGGCCAACCAGATTGTCGGCTTGATGCCCGGTGAAGTGTTTGTGCATCGCAATGTGGCGAACATGGTGGTGCACACCGATTTCAATTGTCTCACCGTGTTGCAGTACGCCGTCGATGTGCTTCAGGTCAAGCATATTATGGTGGTTGGCCATTACGGCTGTGGCGGTATCGCAGCGGCCTATGAAAACGCCGACAACGGCCTGATCGATAACTGGTTGCGCAATATCAAGGATGTGCAACACCGCCATCGCAAGAAGATCGAAGCGATAGAGGATAAGGAGCAGCGGCTGGAGCTGTTGTGTGAACTCAATGTGAAAACCCAGGTCTCCCACGTCTGTCACACCACCATCGTGCAGAATGCCTGGCAGCGAGGCCAACCACTGGCGGTGCACGGCTGGGTTTACAGCTTGAAGGACGGTCTGCTGAAAGATCTCGATTGCACCGTGGAGCGGTCTGAGCAGATTGCCGACGCCTACCGTGTCATCTCAGCACCGGAGCAATAGCCGATGTCACTGGAGCAGCGACTCGCGCGACTTGAGGCCATTGAGGATATCAGGCAACTGAAAGCGCGGTACTTCCACGCCTGTGACAACAAACAGCCCGATCTTGTGCGCGAGTGTTTCGCCGCCGGAAAAATCGAGCTGCGCTATGGCCGCATCGGGAACTTCGATGATCGCGAACAGATGTTGGCGGTCTTCACCGAACTCGCCTGCCAGCCACATATCGTCGAAATGCATCACGGCCAGAATCCCCGTATCGAAGTGCTGGACGCGGACAACGCGACCGGTGTCTGGGGGTTATACTATTACATGATCGACACACGTCGGCAGCTTGTCACGCAGTTGGCCGGGTTCTACAACGACGTCTACTGCCGCAGCGACGGCCAGTGGCGCATCACGGCCTCCAGCTACGAGGTGACGTCCACCCAGATCTTTGATTTGACCGAGGGGCTGGCGCGCGTCATTTTCGCGGGCGCTGCAGCGCCGGTGGCGTTGGATGACCCCGGGAAGCAGGCGGTATGATGCGTCGCACTGCCGGCACGCGCGGGTACAGCATCGCAATGCCGGTGGGGAACAGGTGAGCTGATGGGTAACTTGCTACTGCTGTTGTTACTGCTGTTTGTCGGTGTCGCGCTGATGGTGGTACTGGGGGAGCGGTTTGCCAAGCCCGCGGATCCGGAGCAAATGCGCCGAATCCAGCGCTGGCTGTATCCCCTGATCGGTCTGTCGCTGGTACTGTCGCTGTTGAACTACTACCTCTAGCATCTGGAGAGCTGGTGAATAAACCCCGGTGGGGGAGCGCTTGCTGGACTCGGCCTCTGTCACTGCCCGGCCCCTATCCCATCGGCAACGCGCAACGTCTGCATGTGCCCTGCTATATCTTGCGCTGCAGTCGGAGCCCGCTTCGGCATTTGAATTCAAGCAGTCCTCGGATACACTATCGCCCGTTACGTGGCCGACATAGCTCAGTTGGTAGAGCAACGCATTCGTAATGCGTAGGTCCGGCGTTCGACTCGCCGTGTCGGCACCATCTCCTCTCTCGCCGGCCGTAACGCCTGCGGTGTGCCGTTCGCGCCGCAACTCGGTCTCCCGCCCTGAAGAGGTCTGTCGCCATGCCCGGTTTTGAACAATTGATGCTGTTGCTGCTGGCGGCCGTGATACTGGTGCCGCTCGCGGCACGCTTGGGGCTCGGCGCTGTGCTGGGGTATCTGGCTGCTGGCGTCATGGTCGGTCCCTGGGGGTTCGGCGTGATAGGGCAGGTCGATGAGGTGCTGCATGTCGCTGAGTTCGGTGTGGTCCTGCTGTTGTTTGTGATCGGGCTCGAGTTGCGCCCGACACGACTGTGGGCACTGCGCAAGGCTATCTTCGGCTTCGGCAGCGCGCAGGTGCTGATCAGTGCCGCGCTGCTGATGGGTTTCGCGCTGCTGATTGGTGAGTCGTTTGCCACCGCTGCAGTGGTGGGGCTGGTGCTGGCGCTGTCTTCCACCGCGTTTGCGTTGCAGTTGATCGCCGAGCGCGGGGAAATGACGACTCGCTGGGGCCGTTCGGCCTTCGGTACCCTGCTGTTCCAGGATATCGCGGTGGTGCCGCTGTTGGCCTTGCTGCCGCTGCTGGGCTCCCAGGTCACAGGCGAGGGCATCTCCTGGCTCCAGCTATCGGTCTCGGTGGCCGTGTTACTGGCGGTGGTGTCTGTCGGGCGCTTTGCGCTGCGCCAGGTACTGCGCATCGCGGCGCTGAGTCACGTGCGTGAGATACTGACAGCGACGGCCCTGCTGGTGGCGTTCGGCATGGCGTATCTGCTGGAGGCCGCCGGCCTGTCGATGGCACTGGGCGCGTTCATCGCCGGTGTGTTGCTGGCGGACTCCGAGTACCGGCACCAGCTCGAGGCCGATATAGAGCCTTTCAAGGGGCTGTTGCTGGGGCTTTTCTTTATCGCCGTGGGGATGTCGCTGAATGTGGGGCTGGTGGTCTCTGATACCGGCGATATTCTGCTACTGGTCGTCGGCATCGTGGCGATCAAGCTGGCCGTGCTGTTTGGCCTCGGCTGCTGGAGCGGCCTCGCGCCCGCGGATGCGCTCAAACTGGGCATCGCGCTGTCGCAGGGTGGCGAGTTTGCGTTTGTCCTGTTTGGCGTGGCGTTGGCGGCAGGCGCGCTGTCGGGCGCACAGTCAGAGCTTTACAGTGTGGCGGTATCGCTCTCGATGGTGGTCACCCCGCTGCTCTTTATTGTGTATGATCGGTGGGGCATGCGCGCAGCCGAAAAACCCGACTTCGACAGTATCGAAGAGCAGGAGACGCCGGTTATCATCGTCGGTTTCGGCCGCTTTGGGCAGGTGGTTGCCCGTATTCTGAGCGCGATGAAAATCCCGTTTACGGCACTCGACGCCAGCCCCCAGCAGGTGGATTTCGTGCGTCTCTACGGCAATGAGATCTACTATGGCGACGGTTCGCGCATGGATTTGCTGGAGGCCGCCGGTGCGCACAGCGCCAAGATCCTGGTGCTGGCGATCGACGATGTGGAATCCTCCGTCGCCGCGGCCTCTGTGATACGGTCGCATTTTCCCGCGTTGAAAGTCTTCGCCCGGGCGCGCAATCGCAACCACGCGTATCGCTTGATGAACCTGGGGATAGAGGTGATTCGGCGAGAAACATTCCTGTCGGCAGTCGATATGGGGCGCTCGGTGCTGGCGAGTCTTGGCGTGGATGCGAGGCAGGCCAGCGATATGGCCACGCGCTTTGTCGAGCACGATGAGGCTCGCCTCAACGCCTACTACCGGGTACAGGATGACGAGGAAAAGCTGCGCGAACTAGCCAAGGAGGCGGCACTCGAACTCGAGGAGATGTTTGCCCGCGACGCCAGCGAGCTGGCGCGGTCGAATGAGTAGAAGCAATCCACTGTCCCGGGGCCTGTGTCACGCCCGGATACAGCGGTTTCAACTTTCAACTGCGCACTCTATAATCGGGCGCATTAAAAGTACCGGTGAGGAATCGCTCGCCGGGTATTCGGGGGAGTAGGTGGTGTCGGCCCAATGGCTTAGTCATTCCAGTGCAATGTCTGCGCGCATCAGTGCCGCGACCGCGGTTGTGCTGAATATTCTGGCGCGGCCGCACCAGATGCGGCGCCTGCGCCGGGTTCTGCTGTGTCTGTTGGCAATCTGGGTGGTGCTGGCACTGACGCGGCTGATCTGGGCGTTGGTGCCTGTTGCCGAGCCCGCCGACACTGCCAATCCGGAGGTGATTAACCCGGTATCCAGTGGCGGCTCGATGCGGGATGCAGAGCCCGTCGATATCGATACCCTGGTGGCCTGGCACCTGTTTGGTGAGGCCGGCGAGGTCGTGCTCGACATCCCGCTACCGGAAGAAACAGCGCAGGCCAGTTCCCGTGACGGTATAGAGGAAGGCGCAGAGGAAACCCGTTTACAGCTGACGTTGCGCGGTATTGTGTCCTCGACCGAGGACGGGCTTGGATATGCCATCATCGAAAGCAACAATCAGCAGGATGTGTACGCCGTGGAGGACAAATTGCCTCTGTCGGGTGAGGTGACACTGGCCAAGGTCATGCCGGGACAGGTAGTGTTGGACAACGGCGGCACTTACGAGCTGTTGGTGCTCTATGAGGATTCCAAGCTCGGCGGCGCCGCCCCGGCCATGCCGTCGGTGAGCCGCGCGCCAGCACCGCAGGTTGAACGGCGTGATGACCCAACCACGGCCAGTCTGGCCCAGAGCTACCGCGAGCGTCTCTACCAGAACCCGCAATCGCTGGCTGAGGTGGTCCGCATCAGTGCCGTGCGGGAAGGGAACGCCATGCGTGGCTACCGCGTGAACCCGGGAACGGACGCGGCACAATTTTCCCAGATGGGATTCCAGGCAGGTGACGTGGTGACAGCGATCAATGGTGTGGGTCTCGATGACCCGACCAATACCATGGTTTTATACAACAGCCTGCGCACTGCGGGAGAAGTTGTTTTTGAGCTGGAGCGCGGTGGCCAGCCAATCACACTCAGCGTCGATCTGGACGGTGGTGCCTCCCAGTGAACTTTTGTAAAAGGATAACAATGTTAGTGAATGCGACAAACCGGTTTTACCCCTTGCGTGCACTGGCATTGCTGCTGGCGTTGCTGCTCGGCAGTGCCTCGCTCTCGGCGCAGGATTACACCGTCAACCTGAACGACACCGATATCCAGGAATTGATCAAATTTGTCGCCGAGGCCACCGGCAAGACCATTGTGGTCGACCCCGCCGTCAAGGGCAAAGTGAAGGTCATTTCCTCCAAGCCGGTCTCCGCTGGTGAGCTCTACGAGCTGTTTCTTTCGATCCTGGATGTCCACGGTTACGCCGCGGTGACTTCCGGTGGCGTGGTGCGGGTTATACAGAACAAGGACGCCCGCTCGGCGCCTGTCGGTGTCAGTGATGGAACCGCCGGCATTACCTCGGAAGCGTATGTTACCCAGGTGTTGCGGCTGGAGAATATTTCCGCTGCCAAGCTGATCCCGGTGCTGCGGCCACTGGTGCCGCAACAGGCGCATATGGCCGCCTATGCGCCGAGCAACGCGATTATCATTTCCGATATCTCCTCCAATATCGACAAAATCAGGGACATCATCGATCGCATGGACAAGTCGGCCGTGCAGCAGACGGATGTCATCAAACTGCGCTATGCGGTGGCGGAAGACGTGGTGAAAATGCTGGACCAGCTCAACAAGTCCGAGGCCAATGCAGCCGGTGGCGAGCAGGAGACACTGCTGGTAGCCGACGCGCGCACCAACAGTGTGCTGATCAGTGGTGATGAGCTGGAGCGCGCTCGCATGGGCAAACTGATTGATCATCTCGACACGCCGCTGGAGCAGAGTGGTAATGTGAAGGTGATCTACCTCGAATACGCCAATGCGATGGACATTGCCGAGGTGCTGACGCGCGTGATGAAAAATATCAGCGAGCTGGAGCCCGCCGACGGGATCAAGGCGGGCGGCGGCAACACCTCGACGATCGAGGCGGATGAAGGCACCAACGCGTTGATCATCACCGCCGATGCCGACGAGATGGCCGCACTGGAGGCCGTGATCCAGCGCCTGGATATTCGCCGCGCGCAGGTGCTGGTGGAGGCGATTATTGTCGAAATGGAAGTCATCGATGGCCAGGATCTCGGGCTGCAGTGGCTGTTTGCTGATAACAGCGGCTTTTACGGCAGCAACATCAACGCCGAAGATGTCCGCGCGCGCAATATCGCCGCTGCGGTGCTGCCGGAAGATGGCAGCAACGATATCAATATCGGAACGCTGGCGGGCGCACTGGCGGGGACGCCCGGACTGTCGCTGGGCTGGGGGCAGGTCAGTGACGGGCTCTCGATGACAGTGATTCTGAACGCACTGAAGGAGACTTCCAACGCCAATATCCTGTCCACGCCGAGCTTGCTGACGCTGGACAACCAGGAGGCCTATATCACAGTGGGCCAGAACGTGCCGTTTGTAACGGGTTCTTTTACCTCGACCGCGAACAGCGCGACCAACCCCTTCCAGACCATCGAGCGGGAGAATGTGGGTATTACCCTGACGGTGACACCGCATATTAACGAGGGCGATGCGGTGGTGCTGGATATCTCGCAGGAGGTCTCCAGCCTCAGCGGTTTGTCCGTGACCAATTCAGCCTCGGACATCATCACCAACGAGCGCAAGATCGAGACCAAGGTGCTGGCGATCGACGGCCAGATCGTGGTGCTCGGTGGCCTGATCAAGGACGATGTGCAGGATGCACAGCAGAAGGTGCCGCTGCTCGGCGACATCCCCTATCTGGGCCGGCTGTTTCGCAGCGATGCCGAGAAGGTGACGAAACAGAACCTGATGATTTTCATCCGCACCACCATCATCCGGGACAACGAGGCACTCGCTGGCGCCTCGGCCGAGAAGTACCGCTATATCCGCGATCAACAGATAAAGCGCAAAGAACGGGGGCTGACGTATCTCGACGATGCCAACCTGCCGATGATGGACGAGTGGAAAGAGCAACTGAAAGAGTTGGATTCGCTCAAGGAGATACAGTCTACCTCCTACGGCCCGGGTGCGCCGGCACCCCCGGTAGACGGCCGGTGAATGAGTCCGCAGAGTTGATGCCAGTGGAGGTGCCGGTAGCGGGCACACCCGCCAGGCCCGGTTTGCCGTTCACCTTTGCCCAGCAGCACGGTGTGTTGCTCGATTCCGCGGAGGACGGCGCCACCATCGTGGTACATATCGGGCAACCCAAAGTTCAGGTGCTGACGGAATTGCGTCGCATGCTCGGCGCGCCATTCGCGCTGCAGGGCGTGCCGGAAGCGGATTTCAAACGGCGGCTGACACTGGCTTACCAGCGCAATAACAACGAGGCCGTGCAAATGGCTGAGGATATCGGCGCCGATGTCGATCTCAGTCGCCTCGCCGATGCCATCCCCGATGCCGGTGACCTGATGGATACCGAGGATGATGCGCCCATCATCCGCCTGATCAACGCCATCCTCTCACAGGCGGTGCGCGAGCAGGCGTCGGATATCCATATCGAGACGTTCGAGGACAGGCTCAGCGTGCGCTATCGCGTCGACGGCGTACTGGCCGAGGTACTGTCGCCCAAACGCATGCTGGCGCCGCTGCTGGTGTCGCGACTGAAGGTTATGGCGCGGCTGGACATCGCCGAGAAGCGGGTGCCGCAGGACGGCAGGATCTCGGTGCGGATCGCCGGCCACGCGGTGGATATCCGGATGTCCACCATCCCCTCCGCGCACGGCGAGCGGGTAGTACTGCGACTGCTGGACACGGCGGCGGGACAGTTGCAGCTGACCCAACTGGCGATGAACAGCCAGGTGCTGGGCGCCTTCAAGAAACACCTGCACAGCCCTCACGGCATTATCCTGGTGACGGGTCCCACCGGGTCGGGTAAAACCACCACCCTGTACGCGGGGCTGGGGGAGATCAATGAAACCTCGCGCAATATCCTGACGATTGAGGATCCGGTTGAATACATGTTGCCGGGGATAGGGCAGACCCAGGTAAACGCCAAGGTTGATATGACATTCGCCCGCGGCCTGCGCGCCATTTTGCGCCAGGACCCGGATGTGGTGATGGTGGGCGAGATTCGCGATCTGGAGACGGCCGAAATCGCCGTGCAGGCGTCGCTGACCGGTCACCTGGTGCTATCCACCCTGCACACCAATACAGCGATTGGCGCGATCACGCGGTTGAAGGATATGGGCATCGAGCCTTTCCTGCTGTCCTCCAGCCTGGTCGCGGTGATGGCGCAGCGACTGGTGCGCCTGCTGTGTAAAGAGTGCAAAGTGGAGGCCGAGCCCAACGCCGCCGAGCGCGAGCTGTTGCGGCTGGATGCCGATGACAGCAGCGCCCGTGTGCACCACGCCAAGGGCTGCGAAGCCTGTAAATACACCGGCTATCACGGGCGCACCGGCATCTACGAAATGGTCGAGATCGACGACGATGTGCGACAGATGGTCTACGAGAGCGCTAACGAACAGGACATCCTGAAAGTGGCGCGGCGCAAATACCCCGGTATTGAGACTGACGGCCGGCGGCGCATTTTGGCGGGCGAGACCAGCATCGAGGAAGTCATGCGCGTGACTTCCATCGTCTGATCTCGCAGCTGATGCACAGGGTTGAATTGTGACTGCATACCGCTATCGAGCACTGAATCCGCAGGGAAAGATCGTCAAGGGCGTCCTCGAGGGTGATTCCGAGCGGCAGGTGCGCACACAGTTGCGGGGCCAGGATCTGCGGCCCGTCGAGGTGGCGCAGGCCAACAAGAGCGAATCCTCTGCCCCGGGTTTTCGCCCGTCTATCATGCTGTCACGAGTCAGTGTCAATGATCTGGCGCTGGTCACTCGCCAGCTGGCAACGCTGGTGGAGGCCAATCTGCCACTGGATGAAGCGCTGCAGGCGGCGGCCGAGCAGAGCCGCAACAACCGTATCAAGGCGATGTTGTTGCAGGTGCGATCGCGCGTGGCCGAGGGCCATACACTGGCCTACGCGATGGGCGAGTTTCCGCGCGTGTTCAATGAAATGTACCGCGCCATGGTCCACGCCGGCGAGCATGCCGGTTTCCTGGGGCCGGTGCTGCAGCAACTGGCGGACTACACGGAGCAGCGCCAGTACACCGGCCAGAAACTGAAAATGGCGATGATTTACCCATTTATTCTGGTCGGGGTGGCGATCGCAGTGGTACTGCTGCTGCTGGTCTTTGTGGTGCCGGAGCTGGTCGGTATATTCTCCCACAGCCACCGGGAACTGCCGCTGTTGACGCGCGGTCTAATTGCAACCAGTGATTTTTTCCAGCAGTACGGTATCTACCTGCTGGTGGGGGTATTGGTGGTGTATTTCGCACTGCAGCGGCTGTTGCGCAATCCGGTGCGAAAAAGGCGCTGGCACCGCATGCTGTTGCGTATGCCGGGGATATCGCGGGTGGTGATTGCGATGGATACCGCCCGTTTTGCCTCTACGCTCAGTATCCTGATGGCCAGTGGAGTGCCACTGCTGGAGTCACTGCGCATCGCCGGGCAGGTTCTGACCAATCTTGTCCTGCGTGAGGACAGTATCGCCGTGGCCGAGCGCGTGCAGGAGGGCAGCAGCCTGAATCGGGCGCTGCGTGAAAGCGGTCGTTTTCCGCCGATGATGGTGCATATGGTGGCCAGCGGTGAGACCAGCGGTGAGCTGGAAAGTATGTTGGAGCGCTCGGCGACCAATCAGGAGCGCGAGCTGGAGATGACGATGGGCACGCTGATGAGCCTGTTTGAACCACTGATGGTAGTGTTCATGGGAGGCATGGTGCTGACCATTGTCCTCGCTATTCTGTTACCCATATTCGATCTCAATACAATGGTGAATTGAACAATGAAACAACGAAACAATGCGGGATTCTCGCTGGTGGAAATCCTCGTCGTACTGGTAATCATGGGGTTGCTGATCAGCGTGGTCGCGCCCACGGTACTCAATCGCGCCGACGAGGCGCGCGTGCAGAAAGCGCAGGCGGATTTCAAAGCGATTGAGACAGCGCTGAAAATCTACCGGCTGGACAACTACGTCTACCCGACCACCGAGCAGGGCCTTGAGGCGCTGGTGGAAGCCAGTACACTCAGCCCGGAGCCGCGCAATTTCAAGGAGGGCGGCTATCTGTCGGAGCTGCCTATCGACCCCTGGGGCCGGCCCTACCTGTACCTGAGTCCCGGTGAGCACGGCGAGGTGGATATTTATTCGCTCGGCGCCGATGGCCTGTCCGGCGGAGAGGGCCAGGCCGCCGATATCGGCAACTGGAAAAAAGAGGACTGATTTCGCATGGCTAATCCCCCCGCAGCGCTGTCCGGGTCTCCGGTCGGCGCTGCGGCGCATGTGCGCCAGCGCGGTTTTAGCCTGCTTGAACTGCTGGTTGCGCTGATGGTTGTCGTGCTGGTCACCACGCTGGTGAACCTGTCGGTCAGCTCCGGCGGCCAGGACATCCAGTTGCAGTCACAGGTGCGCAGCCTGGTCGATGTCGCCAGTTATGCACTGGATGAAGCGCAGATGACGGGTGTGGATTACGGGCTGTTGCTGCAGGAGGAGCAGCAGGCAGGTGAAACCGTGTTCAGCTACAGCTGGCTGCAGCGCCATATCGATGGCTGGCAGGAGCCCAATAACGGCGGCGAGATGTTTGCGCCGCAGGCGCTGCCACCGGGCGTGTCGATGGAGCTCGAACTGGAGGATGCCCCGGTTGTCGAACTGTCGCTGGACGAGAACGACTACGAGGAGGACGAGGCCCCTGTGCGGCCGCAAGTGGTCTTTTATGCCAGTGGTGAAACGACGGTGGGTGCAATCAATTTTCGCAACCTCGATTCCGGCGATTTACTGTGGCGGATAGAGTGGGATCTGTTGGGCCGTTTCGACCTGCTGCGCCGCGGCGAGGCAGAGGATGCGGAGTACGACCGCTAGTGCGGGCGCGCGGCTTTACACTGGTGGAGGTGATGGTGGCGCTGGCCATTGTCGCCATTACGCTGCCCGCGCTGCTGATGGCGCTGTACCAGCAGGTGGATGACGCCGCCTACCTGCGCGACAAGACGCTGGCGGAGATAGTGGCGTTGAACAAACTGACCGAGATGCGCCTGGTGGTCGCCTCCACGCGCAATATCAAAGCGGGCAAGGACAGCGGCGAGCAGACGTTTGTCGACCGCGACTGGTACTGGTGGGCTGAGACGACTGCAACCGAAGCCGGCAAGGTGTTCCGAGTGGACATCAGCGTCGCGCTCAGCGAGGAGCGGCGCGAGCAACCCCTGTTCAAGTTGACGGCGTCCATGTTTGGCGATCTGGCGATCGATCCGGATGGCCTGCCCCCCGAGGAAAGCGACGGCGGTGGCGACGATGGCGGTGGTCCCGATGGCGGAGGCAGCGACGCTGGCAGTGGCAGCGACAGCGGCACACCGCCCGAGACTATCGAGGACATCGGCAGGTCCCTGGGTATCGAAGGATGAGGCGTTGATCCCGATGGGCAAAAAATGGCCGGCAGGTTTTACCCTGATCGAGGTGCTGATCGCGATGGCGATTACCGCCTTCGTGTCGATGATTGCCTACACCAGCCTGTCCACGGTGATGTCCGGTGTGGAGCGCCTGCGTGAGAATACCGACCGTATCTACGAGGTGAATCGCGCGCTGATGATTATCTCGCGGGATTTGCGGCAGTTCGCCAACCGGCCTGTGCGCGATGAATTCGGCCAGGTGGAGCCGGCATTGACCGGTGGACTGCTGGCGCGGTTTACGCTCAGCTTCACCCGCACCGGCTGGCATAATCCCAATGACCATCCGCGCAGCAACCTGCAGCGCATCAACTATCGCCTCGAGGACGGCGGGCTGTGGCGGGACTCTTACGCGGTGCTGGATCGCGCGGCGGACACCGAGCCGCAAACGGTATTGTTACTGGATGAGGTCGATGATCTGCAACTGACGTTTTTGCCGGTGCTGGAGGCGCTGCAGGTACAGACCGGTGGCACCACGATAGACACCGCCAACTGGAGCGAGAACTGGGTGGCCGATAGCAGTGAGCCGGGCCAGGATCTGGCACCGCCGGTGGCGATCGAAATGATGCTGCAACTGGAGGACTGGGGAGAAGTGAGGCGTATCTATGCACTGCCACCACTGTAGGTCACCGGCCGGCGCCGGTGCTCGCCGGTCGCAGCGCGGCGCGGCACTGATTGTCGCCATGCTGGTGTTTGCGTTGGCCACCGCGCTGGTAGTCGCGATGAAGGGCGAGTTCGATCGTTTCTTCCAGCGCAGTGTCAATTTGCTGTTCGATGAACAGGCATACGCATACCTGCGCGGCGCGGAGGATCTCGCCGCTACCGTGCTGGTGATGGACTACGATGACGATAAAGCGGAAGGTGTGCAGCGCGACGACCTCGAAGACCTCTGGGCCAGGCAGGCGCCCGATTATCCGCTGGACGATATCGGCTGGATGCGCGGTTCGCTGGAGGATCTGCAGGGGCGCTTCAACCTGAATGCATTGGCGAAGCGGGTGCCTGGCGGCGACACAACCGGAACCGGGAACCGATTTACCCCTGAGCAGGAGCAGTTTATTCGCCTGTTGCAGGCGCTGGAGGAGCCGCTCGTCAGCCAGCAGGAGGCGATCGCTATCACCGAATCCGTCAGTGACTGGCTGGATGGCGATACCATCCCCTCTGCCGATGGCGCGGAGGATGATTATTACTACGGGCAAACCCCGGCCTACCGCGTGGCAAATCGGCCCATGGCCAGTGCCAGTGAGCTGCGCGCGGTGGCCTATATGACGCCAGAAATCTACCAGGCGCTGAGGCCGTGGGTGACCGTGTGGCCACAGGCGCCGGCGAAGCTGAATATCCACACCGCGCCGCCGATGGTGCTGCGCACAATCAACGCGGACAAGGATCTCAACCCACTCAGTGTGGAGGAGGGCCTGTCGCTGGCCGAGTATCGAAAAGAGATGGGCTTCCGGGATATCAACGATTTTATCGACAACCCGGTGTTTGAAGGCAGGCGGGAGAAAATGTCCGGTATCCGGTCGCTGTTGGGGCAGAGTTCATCCTACTTTCTACTGGATGCCACCGCGGAGGTTGCCGACAGGAACATGCGCTTGTACAGTGTGCTCCATCGCCACAATCGCCAGATTGACACCCTGATCAGAGCCAGTGGCAGTCTGTAGCCGGGTGCCGCCATGACAGGGATATATACCTTGAGAATTACGCAGTGAGGAACACACCGTTTTGCGCGAATCCGCTGTAGTCCGCCTGGTCGAGGGCCGTCTGGCCTGGTATCCGCCCGGTGCCGGTGATCAGCCGCAGTGGCTGGATGACGACGCTGTGCGCGACAGCCTGCGCGCCACCCTGTCGCAGCGACGTATCAAAGTCTGTTTTGCGGCGCCGGGTGCCGATGCCCGCCTGTTGACGCTGACGGTGGCGCCAGAGGAGAAGAAGCACCTCAGCCAGTCACTGCCGTTCATGCTGGAGGAGCAGGTGGCGGCCGATGTCGACAACCTGCACTTCGCCTACACCCCGCTGGAAGATGATCGCTATGCCGCCGCTGTGGTGGCGAAGGCGAAAATGCTGGAGTGGCAATCCCTGTTCGACGAGCTTCCCGGTATTCCACTGTGGATACCGGAGCCGCTGTTGCTGCCCTGGCAGGCTGGCGAATGGTGCCTGGTGATGGAGGGGGATAGCGCCATTGTCCGCACCGGGCAGTGCGAGGGCTTCACCATTGAGCGGGAGCTGGTCGATCCGATATTGCAGGGTGTGTTGGGTGACAGCGATGCGCCATCGGCGGTGATTGTCTACGGCATGGATCAGGCGGCGGATACCGCCCTGTTGCCGGAGGAACTTCGCGACAAGGTACAATGGCGCCGCGGTAATCTTTGCGCAGCACTGCTGCTCAGCGAAGTGCCCGCGGTCAGGGTGAATCTGTTGCAGGGCGAGTTTGCGCCGCGCCTGCCGCTGGAGCAGTGGTGGCGGCAGTGGCGAGCGGTAGCCGCCGTATTCGCCGCCGCCTGCATTATTCAACTGGCCGCGGTCTACGCCGAGTATCGCAGCCTGTCCTCGCAGAACCTGGCGCTGCGCACTGCTGTGGAAGAGAGCTATCGCCAGGCGATTCCCCGCGGCGCGGTGGTCGATGCCGAGAAGCAACTGCGCCGGCAGCTGGAACTCGCCGGTGGCAGCGGTCAGCCCAGTGGCTTTATCGGCCTGATCGAGCGCGTGGGCGGGGCGATAGCCGGTATGCCCGGGACCTCGATTGCCAGCATCAACTACAACGACAAGGGCAATGAGATGCGCCTCAATATAGTGGCTGCTGATTTTGAGGGTGTGGAGCAGTTGCGCAGCCGTATGAGTGAGGCCGGCCTGGAAGCGATTATGGAAAGCAGTACCACACAGGGTGAGCGAGTCAGCGCCCGCCTGCGCGTGACGGAGCGATCATGAAGGAGTGGTTTGCCCAACTCGACCAGCGCGAGCAGATGAGCGTGCTGGCGCTGGGAGTCGTGCTGGTGCTGTACCTGCTGTACATGCTGGTATGGGCGCCGCTGGACGAAAAACGCGATCAGATGGCGCTGCAGAATTCGGCTATCGCCGAATCCCAGGTGCGCGTCGATGCGATGGTGTCAGAGCTGTTGCAATTGCGTGCCAATGGCGTCAAAACCGGTACCGGCCGCAATCTGACCTCGGTGATCAACGAGTCCACCGGTCGCCTGCAACTGCCGGTGATTCGGTTGCAGCCCAACAGCCGCGGCGAGATCCAGGTGCGGCTGGAAAACGCGGCATTCGACGACGTTCTGAAGTGGCTGTACCAGATGGAGTACACCGAGCACATGCTGGTGCGCGAGGTATCGCTGACCCAGTCCAGCACGTCCGGCCTCGTCAACGTCACAGTGCGTATAGCAGAGGCGGGATAGCGTGAAGATGTCCCGACTCGTCGGAGCTGTGGCCCTGACCCTGCTGCTCTTTGTCAGCCTGCTGATCACCGCCCCGGCGCGCCTGATTGGCCTGGTGGTGCCGGGTGACCAGGTGGTGCTGCGCGGCCTGTCCGGCACCGTTTGGGACGGCAGCGCCACCGGCGTCATGTTGCGTTTGCCGCAGGGTTATTTCCAGCTCGGCGCAGTGCAGTGGTCACTGCACCCGCTGTCGCTGCTGACGCTGTCGCCCCACCTCAGCGTGCGCACCATGTGGGGCGACCAGCGGTTTGCGGGAGAGGTGATACTGCGCGGGCAGCAGGACCTCGAGTTGCTCAACCTGGATGCGCAACTGGCGGCGGGGCTGCTGGCGCGGTTTGCCCCGGTCGCGGTGGACGGCTACTTCAGTTTGCAGGCCGAATTGCTGGAGATACGCGGCGGCATGCCCTACAGCGGCAAAGGGCGCCTGGTGTGGCAAAATGCCGCCTGGAAGTCGCCGCGTGGCCTGGTGCCGCTGGGTACCTATGCGCTGGATTTCGAGCAGCCCGAGGGGGGCGCAGTGCAGGGCGAGATCCTCTCCCTGTCGGGGCCACTGGAGGCGACCGGCACCCTGATGCTGGAGCAAAGGCGCTACGAGATGGATGTGCAACTGCGCAGTGATACCGCCCTCGACGAGCAGGTTCAGCAGATGTTGTCGCTGATTGCCACACCCGAGGCATCGGGTTTTAACCTGGTGCTGGCCGGTGATTTATAGGCCATGATTGTAAAGCACTGACCGCCGCGACGCTTTCAGGTAACGGCGTGACGTATACGGTTTAACAGCAACACTTTTACCAAAGAGACAGGAAAATGAGCAAACCAGAGTACAAAAAATACGAGTGTGTAATTTGCGGCTTTATCTACGATGAGGCCGAGGGCCTGCCAGAAGACGGCTTCCCTCCGGGCACGCTGTGGCAGGATATTCCCGAGGATTGGGAATGCCCGGACTGCGGGATTTCGAAATCCGAATTCGATCTGTACGTGGAATAGTACTTGACTTCGCACCCCCTGTGGCGGGCATTGGCCAGAGCGAGCGGGACGTGATGCCTGCCATTGAAACGCGGCTGTCTGCCGTGCGCGAACTGATGGCCGCCGCCGGCTACGATGCGCTGGTGGTGCCCCGTGCAGATGAATACCTGGGCGAGTATATTCCCGAGCACAAGGAGCGGCTGCGCTGGATCACGGGGTTTACCGGTTCGGCGGGTGTGGCGCTGATACTGTCCGAGCAGGCCGCGATGTTCGTCGACGGGCGCTACACCGTGCAGGTGAGAAATGAGGTGCCAGCGGCGCTGTTTACCTATCACCACCTGATTGACGAGCCCCAGGCCCGGTGGTTGGCCGATGTCCTGCCCGGCGGCGCCAGGGTGGCCTGCGATCCGCGGCTGCACAGCCTGCACTGGTACCGCCAGACCAAGGCTACGCTGGACGCGGCCGGTATTGAACTGATTGCTGACACAGACAACCTGATCGACCGCTGCTGGCAGGACAAGCCGCAAGCGGTGTGTTCGCCGGCACTGTTGCTGGGCGAGACGTTCACCGGTGAGTCCAGCAGCGCCAAGCGCCAGCGCATTGCCGCTTCGGTGCGGGCGCGCGGCTGCGATGCCGCGCTGATCTTTGCACCGGATTCGGTCAGTTGGCTGCTTAATATTCGCGGCACTGATATGCCGCAATTGCCAGTGGTACAAAGTTTTGCGCTGCTGGAGGACACAGGTGAACTGACCCTGTTTGTCGACCCGGGCCGGCTGCCGGAGGGCTTTGATGCACATGTGGGCGCGGGTGTGCGGGTGCTGTCCGAGACCGATGCCAGCGCCGCACTGGGTGCCTGTGCACAGCGCCGGGTGCTGGCGGACGCAAGGAATGCCAGCGCCTGGCTGCAGTTGGAGTTGTTGCGCCTGGATGCCGAGCTGGTGGATGGCGAGGACCCGGTGCAGCTTGAGAAAGCCTGCAAAAACGCGGTGGAGTTGGCTGGCTCGCGCAATGCGCACCGTCGGGATGCGGTTGCCGAGGTGCGTTTCCTGGCCTGGCTGGATGCCGAGGTGGCCGCGGGGCGCCTGCACGATGAAGCTGAACTGTCGGATTACCTGCTCCTGCTGCGCCAGCAGGGTGAGCATTTCCACGCTGTCTCTTTCAGTACCATCTCTGCCGCTGGCGCAAATGCCGCCATGTGTCACTACAACCACGTCAACAATGTGCCTGCCCGACTCACCCTGGGTACCGTCTATCTGCTCGACAGCGGTGGCCAGTACACAGACGGCACAACCGACATTACGCGCACGGTGCCGATTGGCGATCCCGGTGCGGAGGTTCGCCGCCTGTTCACACTGGTTTTAAAGGGGCATATTGCGCTGGCGCAGGTGCGTTTTCCGCACGGTACCACCGGCACCCAGCTGGATGCGCTGGCGCGTCAGTTCCTGTGGCGCGAGGGCTATGATTACGATCACGGCACTGGTCATGGGGTAGGGGTATTTCTCAGCGTGCACGAGGGTCCGCAGCGAATATCCAAGGCGCACAACGGCGTGGCGCTGCGCCCCGGCATGATTGTCAGCAATGAACCGGGTTACTACCGTGACGGTGCGTTCGGCATGCGCTGCGAGAACCTGCAGGTGGTTCGCGAGTGCGAGGCCAGTGTCGGCGAGACGCCGATGCTGGAGTTTGAAACCCTGACACTGGTGCCGTTTGACCTGCGCCTGCTGGATGTCTCGCTGCTGGATGCCGCTGAAATCGACTGGCTCAATCGCTATCACCAGCGTGTGGCAGAGACAATCGGGCCGTTGCTGCAGGGCGCCGAGCAACAGTGGCTGGCGCAGGCGACACGCCCGGTTCAAGCCTGAACGATTGCCTCTGGTGGGGCTGGGGCTGCGCTCCTATTTGCAGGGAAAGGCGACAACAAGCGCCATTATCAGTACGCTCTCAATCGCCGTATCGCCTGGAATCTCATTCTTCCTGATAAACGCATCGACCAGCTTCAGGTAGCTATTCTTGTTGAGTTCGATTTCCTCGGGCTGGCAAAACAGTGTCGGCCTGCTTTGTTGTGCCAGTGTCGACGCTGTCAGGGTAGCGCCTACGCCAACGCCATTCAGGTAGACCTGGGTGACTGACCACATCTTCTTGTTTTCTTTGCTCGCCTCGTAATCCGTGACCGACATCTTACCCGTGGCAGCACTGTGGGCGTTGGCGGCAAAGAGGGCGACAGTGACTAAAACGGCAGTGATCAGGCGTTGCATGGGTATTCCATCCTTTATTCTGGTTCGACTTGATGTGAGGACTCTACTGCAGGCACAGTAGAGAATGCATGCGGTGCTGTCCAGAGAGAATTGTGCAGGACGATGGCCGGCATCGTCACGCGGTTTACGCTTTGCAGTCTGACCCGTTACCGCAATTTGTGTAGACTGCGTCTATAACAACAGCATTGGGAGTGACACATGGCAGCGGTGGGCGGCGCGCACTGGTCTTCGCGGTTCGGGTTTCTGATGGCCTCGGTCGGCTTTGCGGTCGGGCTCGGCAATATCTGGCGCTTTCCGTATATCACAGGAGAAAATGGCGGCGCCGCTTTTGTGCTGGTCTACCTGGCCTGCGTATTTGGCATTGGCGCGCCCATACTGATCGCTGAAATCCTCATCGGCCGTCGCGGCCAGGGCAGTCCAACCACCGCCATGACCCGGGTGGCGGCGGAGAATGGCCGTTCCAAACACTGGCGCCTGGTGGGTGGTATGGGGCTGCTCGCGGCCTATACCATCGAGATCATCTACGCGGTGGTGGTGGGCTGGGTGCTCTGGTATCTGTTCAAGGCGATCAGCACCGGGTTTGTCGGCTTCGACTCGGTCACTGCAAACGCCGAGTTCGCGGCGGTGCTGGACAGCAACGTCGGTATGTTGTTCTGGACGCTGGTGGGTCTGGCCATCACCGGTCTCATCATTTACGCGGGGGTAAAAGATGGCATCGAGCGCGCAGTCAAGGTACTGATGCCGCTGCTGTTCGTGTTGCTGGCTGGCCTTGCCGTTTACAACTACCTGGCGTCACCATCGGGTGCACAGGGCAATGGCTTCTCGCGCGCACTGACGTGGCTGTTCACGCCCGATTTCGGCAAGATCGGTTTTGACACCGTGCTCGCGGCGATTGGCCAGGCCTTCTTTTCCCTCAGTGCGGCGATGGCGGGCATGATGGTGTACGGCTCTTACCTGCCTAAAACAGTCTCCATCACGCGCTCAGTACTGATCATCGTGACGCTGGATACCGCGGTGGCACTGCTGGCGGGGCTGGTGGTGTTCCCCGTGGTGTTCCAAAACGGTATGAACCCGGATGCGGGCGCCGGCCTGATCTTCAAGACGCTGCCGGTGGGCTTTGCAGAGATGCCCGGCGGCCACGGTTTTGCGGTGTTGTTTTTCCTGATGCTTGCCGTTGCGGGCATAACATCCATGGTCGGGCTGGTAGAGGCGGTGAACTCCTGGCTGGAAGACCGCTTTGAGATGCCCCGACACCAGAGTGCGCTGCTGCTGGTGGCGTCAATTGCGGTGTTCAGTGTGCTGTCCATCCTGTCTTACAACGCGATGGATCACTGGACGGTGTTCGGCAAAAACTTCAACGACGCGATGGATTACTTTTCCAACCAGATTCTGTTGCCGGTGGGCGGTCTGTTCATCGCATTGTTTGCCGGTTGGTTTATGAGCAGGGCGTCCAGCCAGGACGAACTCGGTGCCAGCGGCACGGAGTACACCATCTGGTATTTCCTGATTCGCTTCGTGGTGCCGCCCGCGGTGCTGGTCATTTTTGTGATGGGTGTATTCGGCTAGCTCGCAGGCCCGGTGGGAATATCCTGGAACGCGATGCCCTTGTCCGCGCGCGGTTCCTGCGGCAGCCCCAGTACCTGCTCTGCCAGGATATTGCGCATCACCTCGTCGGTGCCGCCGGCCAGTCGCACACCGGGCGAAAACAACACGGAGTCCTGGAAGTGCGCCTGCTCCGGGCTCAGGGTGGTGTCCTGGACGATACCGGCCGGGCCGAACAACTGGCAGCAGAAGTTGGCGATCTCCTGGTTCATTACCGCACCCACCAGCTTGCCCAGCGACGCCTCGGCGCCGGCAATACCGCCTTTGGCGACGGCGGTAATCATGCGCTTGTAGGACGCCTGCAGGCCCGCGTACTGGCTGTACCAGGTGGCCAGTCGCTCGCGCACCAGGGGGTCTTCTGCAATCGGCCGGCCGTTGAGTTGCAGTGACTTCACCAGGTCCAGAAACTGCGGGAAGCCGGTGGGTTGAATGCCGCTGATCGCCAGCCGCTCGCTCATCAGTACGGTGAGGGCACCGGTCCAGCCGCCGCCGACGTCGCCGAGGCGATAGTTGTCGGGCACGATCGCATCGTTGAAAAACACCTCGTTGAAATGCTGGCCGCCGTCCATCTGTTTGATGGGGCGCACCTCCACACCGCTCTGGCGCATGTCGATCATGAACAGCGTCAGGCCGCGGTATTTGGAAACCGTGGGATCGGTGCGAGTCAATACCACGCCGTAGTCGGAATACTGCGCGCCGGAGGTCCAGATTTTCTGGCCGTTGAGTATCCAGTTGTCGCCGTCGCGCTCGGCGCGAGTGCGCAGCCCGGCGACATCCGAACCGGCACTGGGCTCGCTGAACAACTGGCACCAGACATCCTCTGCACTGGCCATGCGCGGCAGCAGTTCGCGCTTGGCATCCTCGTTGGCAAAATGCATGATGGCAGGGCCGCAGTTGCCGATGCCGATGACGAACTGTGCGTCACGGGTCAGGTAGTTTTCTACTTCTTGCTGCCAGACCACCTCGTGTACCGGCGTGAGCCCCGCGCCGCCGTATTCCCTGGGCCAGGCCAGGCAGGCCAGGCCCGCATCGGCCTTTTTCCTGTACCACGCTTTCGCCTCGCGAAACGCGGCTTCACCCTCCATGCCCATATGGTGTTTGTCTGTGCGCCGGGTGGCATTGGCCGCCAGCCAGCTCTTCACTTCGCTGCGAAAGACAGCCAGTTCTGCAGTGTCTTGAAAATCCACGGTGTTCTCCTCAGGCTGTTTGCAGCAGGTGTTGTACGATGTTTTCTTTCCACTGGGGCTGTGTGCCGATCACGCCCGACAGCAGTTGTGCGCGCCGGTAGTACAGGTGGCAGTCAAACTCCCAGGTGAACCCCATGCCGCCATGGGCCTGGATGTTCTCCTTGCTGATCTGATAGAACGCGTCACTGGCGCTGACGCGCGCGGTGGCGGCGGCGAGTGGCAGATCCGGCGCATCGCTGGCCAGCGCGCAGGCGCCGTAGTATGCGTTGGCGCGCGCCAGTTCCAGCGCGACAAACATATCGGCAAATTTGTGCTTGATGGCCTGGAATGAGGCGATTGGCCGGCCGAAAGCATAGCGCTGTCGGGTATAGGCAATGCCCATATCCATGGCGGCCTGGCAGCCGCCGATCTGCTCAAAGGCCAGCAGCACTGCCGCACGATCCAGCAGTTCGGCCAGCTCGGCATCGCCGGCGGCGCTGTCGCCAAGCGGCTGCACCGCGACAGTGTTAAGAATCACGCGGGCCTGTGAACGCGTCGGGTCCATGCTGTTCAGTGTCTCGCGCTCCACGCCCGGGGCGTCCAGTTGCACCAGGTAGAGGCCCAGTTTGCCGTTGTCATCCCGGGCCGACACGATCGCGAAGTCCGCGATATCGCCGTCCGGGACCGGCAGTTTATGGGCGCTCAGTGTGCCATCGCGCCACTGTGAGGCCACGGCCGGCGCACCGATGCCCTCGTAGTGCGCCACCGTACCGATCAACTCTCCCGCCGCCAGTTTCGGCAGGTAGTGGTGTTTTTGCTCCTGCGTACCCCAGCTCTTGATCGCTTCGGTGGCCAGATACACGCTGGAGGAAAACGGCACCGGTGCCAGCACCCGGCCCAGTTCCTCGGCGATGACGCACAGCTCCAGATAACCGAGGCCGAGACCACCGTGGCTCTCGGGGATGGTCATCGCGGTCCAGCCCAGGTCGACGATTTTCTGCCACAGGTCACGATCAAACGCTTCAGGTGAATCCAGTACCTTGCGCACGACGGCGGTGGTGCATTCCTGTGCGAGGAAGTTGCGGGCCTGATCGCGGATAAAAAGCTGTTCTTCGGAAAACTCGAAATTCATGTTGGGCTGCCTTGGTGTTGGGCCGAACGGGGAGAGTGAGTGCTGGCGGTTGTGCGCTGCCAGCGGGGGTCAATTATAGGGATTCTGGCGGCCTGTGCGGCTCAACAAATTGGACCAGCCGGCTAAACTCCTCAGGCCTGCGGGCTCAGCAGCGTCGCCTTCAGTTTCGCGATGTCAGCATCGGACAGTTGCAGGCCCTCGTGGACATAGTTTTCGAAGCTGCCCCAGGTGGCATCGATCTGCGCAAAGGCCGCCGCCAGCCACGCCTGCTCCACGCCCAGCATGACAGACAGTTTGTCGGCAGCGTCATCGCCCTTGAACAGGCGCAGCAACATGAGCTGTGATTGGCGCGCCTCCAGCGCGTTCTCCTTGCTGGCCATGTAGTCCTGCAGCACCACATCCTGCGGTACACCGAGAATACGCAGCAGGATAGCGGAGGCAAAGCCGGTGCGGTCTTTGCCGGCGCTGCAATGCCATACAACCGGAGCGCCGTTGGCGTCGAGCACGGTGTGGATAAACTGGCGAAACTGCGGCGTGAAGGTACTTGCGAACTGGCGATTGGCGTCCAGCATCAGCGCGTTGGGATCAAAACCTTCGAAATCACCGGATTCGATGCGCCCGGTGATCTCCTCGACCATGGCCTCGTTGCCGTCGTCCAGCGTGGGTATTTCCACCACTGTAAATCCGGTGGGGTCGGGCAGTTGATTGGGCTCTGCCTCCTTCTCGGCGGCGGAGCGAAAATCGATCAGCGTTTGCAGGTTGAGTTGTCCGAGCTGTTGCAGGTCGGCTCTGGAGCTCTCAGCGAAGGTGCCGGCGCGGTACAGCACGCCCCATTTTACCTGCCTGCCATCCGCGGTGGGATAGCCGCCGAGGTCACGGAAATTGTGGATGCCCTCAAAGTTGAGCAGGCGGTGGGCGGCGCGTTGATCCGCCGGCAGCTGTGCAGGAACGACCAGTGCCGGTGCCGGCACAAACTGGATGGCGGCGATCGCCACCATGGCGACAGCGACAAATGACCAGAACAGTTTTTTCTTGTTCAAGGGGACCTCGGTGGCGTTGCGATGGAAGTGGGAAGCATATCACTGAAGTCGCCAGCGGCAAGCGCCGCACCGCGCACAACCGCGAATTTGCCAGCAGCGCCGCGAGCAACCATAATTGGCGTCCCCAAAATAAGCTCTAACAGGCGGATGGCATGGCGTCTTTGCAGGATCAACTTCTCCAATCGGGTCTTGTCGACAAGAAGAAGGCGAAGCAGCTGAAGCAGGAGCATCGCAAGGAAGCCAAAGGCCGGCAGAAAGGCCAGGTGCACATCGATGAGGCGAAGGAACAGGCCAGGCGTGCGCAGTTGGAGAAGGCCGAGCGCGATCGCCAGCTGAACAAGGCGCAGCAGGCCGAGGCCGAGAAGAAAGCCATAAAGGCGCAGATTGTGCAGCTGATCACGATGAACCGCATACATCGCGAGCAGGGCGATGTGGCCTATCAGTTCAAGGATGGCACAAAGATAAAGAAGCTCTACGTCACGCAAAAAATTCAGCAGGAACTCATCAACGGCCGCCTGGCTATCGCCAAACTGGGGGATGAGTATGCGTTACTGCCTGCCTCGGCAGCAGAGAAAATAGCGCAACGCGATGCGCAGGTGATCGTGGTGTTGAATCAGTACGCGCCGACAGCAGTGGATGAGGATGATCCCTATGCGGAGTATCAGATACCGGATGATTTGATGTGGTAGGACAGTGGCCGGCGCACAATGCCGGTAATGCGTAGTTAAACTTGGTTGTCGAACAGGGGTGTGCAAATGTTGAGATGGATTCTGGTGTCGCTGGTCGCGGCGATGTTCTGTGGTGCTGCGCAGGCCGGGCAGGAATTTACCCTGATGGCGAACACGTCGCCGCCCTATGCCGACGAGAAATTGCCCGAGCAGGGGTTGGCGCTGGAGCTGGTCAAAACCGTCTTTGCGCAAACCGGGTTCACCCCGAAAATCACCATCGAGAGCTGGTCCAGGGCGCTGGAAGGTACCGAGGTGGATGTCTATGACGCGCTGGCGTCGGTGTGGTACTCGAAGGAGAGGGAAGAGGACCTGCTGTTCAGCAAGCCCTATTTGCGCAGTCAGCTGCTGATTCTCACATTGCGTTCCAACCGCGGCCAGTATGTCAGCCTCGAGCAGTTGGCGGGCAGTCGTCTGGGGGTACGAACGGACTATGCCTATGGCGTCGACTTGGCGGCGATTCCCGATTTGACACTGGTGCAGGAGGAGCAGCTGGTGTCGAACCTCCTCAACCTGCTCGACGGCAAGGTCGATTTTGTCATCGCCGACCAGCGCACGGCGGCGATGCAACTGCACGAATACTTCAGTGACAAGATCACACAGTTTAGAGTCGTGGACATCGCACTGCCCCCGGTAGAGCGACACGTTGCCGCCAGCCGCGCCTGGCCAGAGGGGGAGAGCATGATCGCGGAGTTCAACCGCGCCCTTGAGGCCGCGCAAAAGGACGGTTCACTGCAGGCCATTAT
>CAXBLZ010000027.1:0-41569 GCA_963976735.1 uncultured Halioglobus sp. | reverse complement strand
ATAACAGTTAAGTATATAGACCGGTCTAAAGAAACCCTCGGCCCTGTTTTTCAGATATATGCGCCCGAACATAGCCTGGAAAATTCCCATCAAACAATCATTTGGACAAACTTAGCGTACCTCTTCCGAGAACAATAGTCTGCTGGGACAAAAAAAACATCAATTTCAATCAAGTTGTTCATTGGAAATTTCTATTTTTCTATATTTAAATCAATAGTTTATGTTTTACATTCCCTTGTTTCTTTACTGAGGTCCTCTGAAAAACCGGCTTGAAAAATGCCTGATCTAATATACTGTATATACGTACAGTATATTAGATCAGGTTCGCATCATGGATGACATTCGTCACGCTATACCCATCAGGTCAGGCCGCTTTGCCCATCAGCTGCGGCAGAGTCTTCGCGACCAAGGTTATTCGTATCAAACCGAAAAAACGTATCTCCATTGGGTCAAGCGCTTCATTCTATTTCATAACAAGTGTCACCCGCAGCAAATGGGCGCTATGCATATCAATCAGTTTCTAAGTCATCTGGGGAGTCAGCGCTGTTGCTCGCCGGGCACGCAACGCATCGCTCTGAACGCACTCATCTATCTCTATCGTAAGCATCTTCAGGTTGAACTTGAGCCACTGGAATTTGAAAAGGCCAGGCATCGTCGTCGCCTGCCAGTTGTTTTAAGTCACTGTGAGGTACAGCGCATCCTCGCAAAGCTCTCGGGTCACCATTGGTTGATGGTGTCCTTGCTTTACGGTTCCGGTTTGCGTCAGAACGAATTATTGAGTTTACGGCTGAAAGACCTGGATTTCGAAATCAATACGCTTACTGTGCGCTCAGGAAAAGGGGATAAAGACCGTACTACATTATTACCTCGAAGCCTGCATGAACCACTTCTTGAACAGATAGCCAAAGTTTCTGTGTTACATCAGCGTGATATCGAAGATGGTTTTGGCGAAGTCTATATGCCCTATGCCCTGGCAAAAAAATATCCCAAGGCTGCCACTGAACCGGGGTGGCAATTTTTGTTTCCCTCTACAAGTATCGGTGCCTGCCCGCGCACGGGAGTTTTACGCCGTCACCACCTGCACCACACCGCGTTGCGTAAGCAGATACGACGGGCACGCTTGTCCGCTGCGATCACCAAACCGGTTAGCTGCCACACTTTTCGCCACAGCTTCGCCACTCGACTACTGCAACAGGGCTACGATATTCGGACTATTCAGCAATTGCTCGGCCATAGCGATATAAAGACCACAGAAATTTATACCCACGTGCTGGGTCGCGGTGCAATGGGCGTTATCAGTCCGGTTGATAGTTGAATATGCCCTACGCCGAACTCCACTGCCTCAGCTGCTACAGCTTCCTGCGCGCTGCCTCCCACCCCCACGAACTGGTGGAGCGCGCGGCTGCGCTGGGTTATTCAGCGCTTGCGATTACAGATGAGTGTTCTTTTGCGGGTATTGTGAAAGCCCACGTGGCGGCAAAAGCGCTGGGCTTGCAGTTAATCATCGGCAGTGAACTGGTGCTGGAGGAAGGGCTGCGCCTGGTGGCGCTGGTGCCTTCGCGGGCGGCGTACAGCGAACTGTCGGGCCTTATCAGCATGGCGCGGCGGCGCAGCCCCAAGGGCGAGTATCGTGTTGCACTGCGCGATGTGATCTTTCACCTGAAGCGCTGCCTGCTGATCTGGCTGCCGCAGGGCAATGACGAGCACAGTTACGCCTATGGCTTGCAACTCAAGCGGCTGTGCAAGGAGCGCCTTTGGCTGGGCGTGAGTCACCTGTTGGGCAACAATGAGGTGCAGCGCTACCTCGCGTTGCAGGCGCTGGCTCATGAGCTTGCCATTCCCATGGTGGCCTGCGGCGATGTGCGTATGCACGTGGCCACTCGCAAGCCGTTGCATGACGTGTTCACTGCGCTGCATCACAATACCAGCATCGCCCAGTTGGGCAGGCGGCGGCTGGGCAATAGCCAGCAGCACTTGCGTGCCCTGGACAAACTGCAGCGGCTCTACCCCCCTGCCCTGCTGGATGAAACCCTGCGCATCGCGCGGCTGTGCAATTTCAGCCTGGATGAACTGCGTTACGAGTACCCCGAGGAAGTCGTGCCGCAGGGTTACAATGCCAACCAGTATTTGCGTGAGCTGGTCGCGCAGGGTGTCCTCGTGCGCTGGCCGCAGGGCGTTCCCGCTGAGATACAACAACGCATTGCCACCGAGCTGGCGCTGATCGAGGAGCTTCATTACGAATACTACTTCCTCACCGTGTACGACATCGTGCGTTTTGCCCGCGAGCGCGACATCCTGTGCCAGGGCCGTGGCTCGGCAGCCAACTCGGTGGTGTGCTACTGCCTGTTCATTACCGAGGTATCGCCCGAGCAAATCTCACTGCTGTTCGAGCGCTTCATTTCCCGCGAGCGCGATGAGCCGCCGGATATCGATGTGGACTTCGAACACGAGCGGCGCGAGGAAGTCATCCAGTACATTTATGACAAATACTCTCGCAAGCGCGCCGCACTGGCCGCCACGGTAATCACCTACCGCTCGCGCAGCGCGGTGCGCGATGTGGGTAAAGCGCTGGGGCTGGATGCGGTGTTCGTCGATGACCTGGCCAAGTCCATGGCCTGGTGGGATCGCACGGCGGATCTGGCCAAGCGCTTTGAGGAGTACGGTGCGGCGACCCACGGCGTGGCCGGTCACAGCCGGCAGGCGGAATTATTCTACTCACTGGTGCAACAGATCTTGGGTTTTCCCCGCCACCTGTCGCAGCACGTGGGCGGTTTTGTCATCACCCGCAGCCCTATCTCCACGCTTGTGCCGGTGGAGAACGCCAGCATGGACGATCGCACTGTCATCCAGTGGGATAAGGAAGATATCGAAGCCATGGGCCTGCTCAAAGTGGACATACTTGCACTGGGGATGCTGTCGGCGATCCGCAAGAGCCTGCAGATGGTGCACCGCTACTGTCCCGCAATCAGTGCTATCAGCGATATACCGAAAGAGGATGCGGCCACCTACCGTATGCTGCAACAGGCCGACACCGTCGGCGTGTTCCAGATCGAGTCGCGCGCGCAGATGTCGATGCTGCCACGGCTCAAGCCCGATTGCTTTTATGACCTCGTCATTCAAATCGCCATTGTGCGCCCCGGCCCCATACAGGGCGATATGGTGCACCCGTACCTGCGGCGCAAGCAGGGTCTGGAGGCCGTCACCTACCCCAGCGAGGATATCAAGGCGGTACTGCAGCGCACGCTGGGCGTGCCTATTTTCCAGGAGCAGGTGATCAGGCTAGCAATGGTCGCGGCGGGGTTTTCCGGCGGCGAGGCGGATCAGTTGCGCCGCGCCATTACCAACTGGGGCAAGAACAGCAAGCTGCTCACCTTCGAGCAGAAACTGACTCGCGGCATGATCGAGCGCGGTTATGACGAAGTGTTTGCACGGCGCCTGTTCGAGCAGATCAAGGGTTTTGGCGGTTACGGCTTTCCGGAATCCCACTCCGCCAGCTTCGCGCTGCTGGCGTATATCTCCGCCTGGCTAAAGCGGCACCATCCGGCGGCGTTTTTTGCCGGCTTGCTCAACAGCCAGCCGATGGGGTTTTATTCGCCGTCCCAGCTGATTCAGGATGCCCGCCGTCACGGTGTGGTGGTGCTGCCTGTCGATATCAATCACAGTGACTGGGATCACCAGTTACTGGATCACCGCGCGGCACAAAACCGCCAGCCAACCCTGAGGTTGGGGTTGCGCCTGGTGAAGGGCCTCAGCCGCGAGGGTGCACAGCGTGTCGTGGAAGCGCGCCAGCGCCAGCCATTTCGCCAGGTCAGCAACCTGCGCCAATGGGCACAGCTGGACAAGCGCGATATGGAGGCCCTTGCGGATGCCGACGCACTGCAGTCACTCAGTGGCCATCGCCACCAGTCACAGTGGCAGATCATGGCGCTGGAGCAACCAAAACCGTTGCTGCGTGAAGAACAGAGCCAGAGCCCCCGTTACTTCGACGATGGCGTGCAATTACCCGCGCCGCAGGTGGCGGAGGAAGTGCTCTCCGATTACCGCGCCACCGGCCTCACCCTGCGCGCCCACCCGATGAGCCTGCTGCGTGATCGCCCCCCGTTCAATCGCTGCAAGCGCCACCGCGATCTGGCGGCGATGGGCAACCGGCGTTTTGTACGTATCGCCGGTCTCGTCACCTGTCGCCAGCGTCCCGGCAGTGCCTCGGGTGTATTATTCCTGACGCTGGAAGATGAAACCGGCAACAGCAATATCGTGGTGTGGAAACGCACCCAGCAACATTTCCGCCAGGCGCTGATGAGTGCGAAGCTACTGCTGGTTAAAGGTATCGTGGAGAGCAAGGACAATGTCATACACGTGATTGCCGGCGCACTGTATGACTATACCGAAGAACTGGATCAACTGCGTGTGCAGTCGCGGGACTTTCACTAGTGGCCGGGATTTGGATACACCGGCACAGAGGGACGGGAAGTTGGATTATGGCAATTTTGAGATTAACCATTATGCTTGAAATGAATGAATCTGACGTCACCGCTTTCCCACTGACATAAAAAAGGCTGGATCATGCAACACAACACACTGACAAACTGGCTGACCGCACTGGCACTGGGTGCCACAACACTTTCCACTGTTGCACAGGTGCCCGCACCGCCCGACGACCAGATCTTGTCCAGCGACTACACCGGCAAGGTCTACTCCCCCTATGCTGATCGCAGCTTTCCCAGCAACGTCTATTTCGGCGACACTCACCTGCACACCGATATCTCCATGGATGCCGGCGCCTTTGGAGACCGACTCGGGCTGGATGCCGCCTACAAATTTGCCCGCGGCGAACAGGTGACGGCGACGCGCGGCGGGCCAGTGCGACTGTCGCGGCCACTGGACTTCCTGGTGGTGGCCGATCACTCGGACAATATGGGGTTCTTCCCCGATCTGCTGGCAGGTGCGCCGTTTATTCTGTCAGACCCCAAGGGCAAGGACTGGTACAACCGCATCAAGGCCGGTGAAGGTGTTGGCGTCGCACTGGAAATCATCAGCCTGTTCTCCCAGGATAAATTTCCCCCGGCACTGGTGTACTCCCCGGACTCGGCCCCCTACAAAAGCGCCTGGGATAAAACCGTGGAGGCCGCTGAAAAGTACAACGAACCCGGTTATTTCACCGCCTTCATCGGCTATGAGTGGACCTCACTGGTGAAAGGCAACAACCTGCACCGCGTGGTCGTCTACCGCGACGGCGGCGACAAGGGCGGGCAGATGGTGCCGTTCACCACCGCCCCGCCGCTGGGCAGCACCACACCGCGCAAGCTGTGGGAGTGGATGGCGAACTACGAACAAAAAACCGGCGGTGAGGTTTTGGCCATCGCCCACAACGGCAACCTGTCCAATGGCCTGATGTTCCCGATGGCCAGCCAGAGCGACGGCGAACCGCTGGATGCGAGCTATGTACAGCAGCGGGATAAATGGGAGCCACTGTACGAGGCCACCCAGATCAAGGGCGATGGAGAAACCCATCCCTTCCTGTCACCCGATGATGAGTTCGCCGATTATGAAACCTGGGATATCGGCAACCTCGATGTCTCCGAGGCCAAGACCGATGCGATGCTGGCGGGCGAGTACGCCCGGGAAGGCCTGAAACGCGGGCTGGAACTGCAGGCCAAATTCGGCGTCAACCCCTACAAATACGGCATGATCGGCTCCACCGACAGTCACACCTCCCTGTCGACCGCCGAGGAAGACAATTTCTTCGGCAAGCACACTGGGGCCGAGCCCTCACCCGAGCGGATGATGCACCCATTCATGGCCACCGAAGAGGGCGCCATCATGGGCTGGCAGATGGTGGCCTCCGGGCTGGCGGCCGTGTGGGCAACCGACAACACCCGCGAAGCACTGTTTGACGCGATGGAACGCAAGGAGGTCTACGCCACCACGGGTTCGCGCATGATGGTGCGCCTGTTTGGCGGCTGGGAGTTTGAGGAGAGCGATCTCGACAATCGCGAACCGGCATTTGTCGGCTACAAAAAGGGTGTGCCGATGGGTGGCGATTTACCCCCGGCCGCTGCGGGTAAGGCCCCCACGTTTATGGTGTTTGCACTGCGCGACGCCATCGGCGCCAACCTGGATCGTATCCAGATCGTGAAGGGCTGGTACGATGGCGAAAAGACCCACGAGAAGGTTTACGATGTGGCCTGGTCGGGCGACCGCAAACCCGGCCCGGATGGCAAAGTGCCAGCAGTCGGCAATACCGTCGACGTGGCGACCGCGTCATGGACCAATACAATCGGCGCCTCAGAACTTGGCACCGTGTGGACAGACCCGGACTTCGACCCCAAACAGAGCGCGTTCTACTATGCGCGCGTACTGGAGATCCCGAAACCACGCTGGTCAAACTACGATGCGTTCCGCTTTGGCGTCTCCATTCCCGAGGGCGCACCCACCAGCACCCAGGATCGCGCCTACACCGCACCGATCTGGTACAAACCGGAACCCTAGGCGAAAACCAAAGGGCCGGTAAATACCGAAGGCCGAATCACCCCGGATCACGCAGCGGCCGCAAACACAGTGCCCGAGCGTGAACCCCACCCCTAAATTGGATATCGGGCCACATTTCGGGGTGGGGTTCACGCTCGGGCACGGGAACACACAGCACTGCGTCAGCCTACCGCGATCACCCCCACGCGAAATTGCACATCGCGCCACAATTCGGGTTGCGGTTCACGCTCGGGCACGGGAACACGCAGCACTGCGACAAACTAAAGCGGCGACCGCCCCTTCTTGGCAGCAATCCGCATGCGCAGTGCATTGAGTTTGATAAACCCTTCGGCATCGGCCTGGTTGTAAGCCCCGGCGTCGGCCTCGAAGGTCGCCATATGCTCATCGAACAGACTGTCGTCCGACTGCCGTCCCACCACAGTGACATTGCCCTTGTAGAGTTTCAGGCGCACCTTGCCGTTCACCACGCCCTGCGAGTCATTGATAGCGGCCTGCAGCATACGGCGCTCCGGTGACCACCAGTAGCCGTTGTAAATCAGCTTGGCGTAACGCGGCATCAGTTCATCCTTGAGGTGGGTGACTTCGCGATCCAGCGTCAGCGATTCGATGGCGCGGTGTGCTTTTAACAAAATGGTGCCACCGGGTGTCTCATAGCAGCCGCGCGCTTTCATACCGACATAGCGGTTCTCAACAATATCGGCGCGCCCGACGCCATTGGCGCCACCCACCTTGTTCAGGAGTTCCAGCAACGTCGCCGGGCTCATCGCCTCACCATCGACGGCCACGGGGTCACCACACTGGAAATCCAGCTCAATATAGGTCGCTTTATCAGGCGCAGCCTCAGGGCTGACGCTCCAGCGCCACATGTCTTCCTCGGGTTCTGTCCACGGGTTCTCCAGCTGGTCACCCTCGTAGGAGATGTGCAGCAGGTTGGCATCCATCGAATACGGTGATTTCTTCTTCGCGCTGGAAAAGTCCACAGGAATATCGCGGCTCTTGCAGTATTCCATCAGGGATTCCCTGGAGTTCAGATCCCACTCCCGCCACGGTGCGATGACTTTGATACCGGGTTTCAGGGCGTAGGCGCCAAGCTCGAAACGCACCTGGTCATTGCCCTTGCCGGTGGCGCCATGGGAAATAGCATCGGCACCGGTTTCATTGGCGATTTCGATCAAACGCTTGGCAATCAGTGGGCGCGCAATAGAGGTGCCCAGCAGGTATTCACCCTCGTAAATGGTGTTGGCGCGAAACATCGGGAACACAAAATCGCGCACGAACTCCTCGCGCAGGTCATCGATAAAGATCTCCTTCACTCCCATGGCCTGGGCCTTGGCGCGCGCCGGCTCAACTTCCTCGCCCTGGCCGATATCAGCGGTGAACGTCACCACCTCACAGCCGTAGTTGTCCTGCAGCCAGCGCACAATCACCGAGGTGTCCAGACCACCGGAATAGGCCAGTACAACTTTGTTTATATCCGACATCACACGCTCCGCAGACTTGTGCTCAAAATGGGCGCACATTCTAACGCCGGGGGCATTCAATTCCCAGTCCGTATTCCCGCGCTGGGGGCTTTACTGTAGCATTCACCCCTGTATTTCACGCCACAAGGATTCTAGTGATCGAACTGACCATTACCCGCCCTGATGACTGGCATGTGCACCTGCGCGATGGAGACGCCCTGCCACACACCTGCGCCGACCTCGCGCGTTACTTTGGCCGCGCGATTGTCATGCCCAACCTGACGCCGCCCGCCGCCACGGTTGCCCAGGCGCTGGCCTATCGCGAGCGTATCGTCACTGCCATGCACGCGCTGCCGCGGCAGTTTGAGCCATTGATGACTCTCTACCTCACCGACCAGACCGACCCGGCCGAGATACACCGGGCTGCCGGCACCGGCGGTGTACACGCGGTAAAGTTGTACCCGGCGGGCGCGACCACAAACTCCGATGCCGGGGTCAGCGCGCTTGAAGCGCTGTATCCCACCCTGGCCGCGATGGAGGAAGCGGATCTGCCGCTGCTCGTCCACGGCGAAGTCACAGATCACGACATTGACATCTTTGATCGCGAGAAAGTCTTTATCGATCGCCACCTCATTCCCATCACCCGGCGTTTCCCGGCTCTGCGTGTGGTGCTGGAACACATCACTACCGACGATGCGGTGCAGTTTGTCAGTGACGCGGCCGACACCGTGGCAGCAACAATTACCGTGCACCACCTGCTGTTTAACCGCAATGACATGCTGGTCGGTGGCATCCGTCCCCACTACTACTGCCTGCCGATACTCAAGCGCAATACCCATCAACAGGCGCTGCAGGCCGCGGCAATTTCCGCCAACCCCAAGTTTTTCCTCGGCACCGACTCCGCGCCGCACAGCACCGCCAGCAAGGAAACCAGCTGCGGTTGCGCCGGCGTGTATTCCGCGCACGCAGCCATTGAACTCTATGCCGAGGTGTTCGAGCAGTTGCAGGCACTGGACAAACTGGAGGCGTTTGCCTCGCATTTCGGGCCCGACTTCTACCGCCTGCCGCGCAACGCCGACACCATCACACTGCGCCGGCAGAGCTGGGAAGTCCCGGCGCAACTGCCGCTGGGAGATCGCACGCTCACGCCACTGCGCGCCTCACAGGCCGTTGCCTGGCAGGTTGTCGACGCCGGGATAAACGCTTGAAAGTCCTGACGGAGCATCACATCAGCGATCGCTTTCGCGGTTTCCTGCCGGTGGTGGTCGATGTGGAAACCGGCGGTTTTATCGCCAGCACGGATGCGATACTGGAAGTGGCCGCCACCACCGTGCGTATGGATGAAGACGGTTTGCTGGCGGTGCACCGCACTTACGATTTCCACGTGCAGCCATTTGAGGGCGCCAACATCGAGCAATCGGCACTGGATTTTACCGGCATTGACCCGTACCACCCGTTCCGGCAGGCCGTGGCCGAGGACGTCGCGCTGGAAGAACTGTTCAGTGTAATCCGCAAGGAGATACGCGACCAGAAGTGCACCCGCGCCATCCTGGTGGGGCACAACGCACACTTTGACGCCGGTTTTATCAACGCCGCTGCCGAGCGCTGCGGCATCAAGCGCAATCCCTTCCACCCGTTCTCATTTTTTGACACCGCCACCCTGTCGGGACTGGCGTACGGCCAGACCGTGCTCGCCAAGGCCTGCGCCGAAGCGGGCATCGCCTTCGACAACAACGAGGCGCACTCGGCCGCGTATGACGCCGAGCGCACTGCCGAGTTGTTTTGCGACATCGTCAATCGCTGGAAGGAGTCGGGCGGCTGGATGCCAGACTTCAGCTGAACATCAACCCTCGCCGCTGATCTGGTTTAGCAGGGCCTGAAGCTCTGCCATCAGGACATCGATACTGTCGATACCCAGCAGCTCGTACTTCAGCGCCTCATCCAGTGGCAGCAACTGCACCAGTGTGTAGGCCACTTGCCAGGCGTCGTTGTAGTCCACCCGCAGCTTCATGCGCTCCACATGCGGGTGTGTCTCGAGGCTGCGCAACACATCGAGCAGCGACACCCACACATCCGACATGGGTGCCGGCACAACGGCGGGCTCGAGTTCCACCTGCCCCACCACGAGGCCGTTGCTGCGGGTACTGGTCTCGAAGAGGTCAAAGCGCCCTGCGCCCTCAATCGTGATACCGAGCAGGCCATTGGACAACTGGTCCCAGTCGACAATACGGGCGCTGGTGCCATAGTCACCGAGTTCCGCAGAGGCGCGACCGCGCTGCGCCACCTCTGCGCCACGGCGTATCCATACCACGCCGAAGGGGCTGTCGGACTTCATGCAATCGCGCACCAGGTCGAGGTAGCGAGGCTCGAAAATCTGCAGCGGCATGCGCCCGTACGGCAACAGTACACCCGACAGCGGGAACAGCGGCAGCTCAGTCACACGGTGCTCCGCGAGGCGATAGTGTCCGGTGCACTGTCCTGTTCCAGTTGTGACAGGCGTGCAAGCGCCTGCTCGCGAGTATCGCCGCAGTACTCCCGCTCTGGCATAAAGGCATCACAGACCAGCGGGCGACGAGGATCACCAAACACGCCGCAGCGCATCGTCTGGCTCAGGTGCACGCAGCGCACACCGGCCGGCTTGCCGCCGGGCATACCGAAAAACGGCCGGTGTATGGATATTGCGATGCAACAGGCACCACAATCAGTTCGACACTGCATCCTTCGCGCCCTCGGGACCGAGTGGTTTGAACACGATAATCAATCGCGGCAGCAGTAGCAACGCACCGAGTACCGCGGCGACCATCGCCAGTACCGTCAGCAGGCCAAAATAGATGCTGGGGTTGAAGTTCGACAGGGTCAGCGTGGCAAAGCCGATCACCACCGTCAGTGTGGTGTAGTACATCGCCCTGCCGATGCTGTTGTGGCAGCGGTACATCGCGGCGCGGTAGTCCCTGTCCTCGGCAAATTCCACGATAAAACGGTGCACATAGTGAATACAGTCATCGACACCAATACCGACCACGATCGCCGCGATAGTGATGGTCATGATATCCAGCGGGATACCGGCCAGCCCCATGGTTCCCAACACAATGCCGGCAGCCAGCGCATTCGGTGCCAGCGTGATTAACGCCAGTGTGATGGAGCGGAACAACAGCAGAAACATCAGCAGGATCGCCACGAACACTGCACCGAGGGTCAATATCTGCGAGCGGAACAGGCTCTGCAGCACATTGTTGTAAAGCACCAGCATGCCGGTAAACTGCACCCGATCCGGGGCCAGGCCCAGCGAGTTCTCCAGATCGTCGCGCACACTGCGCAAAAACTCATCGCGGCGCAGATCCTTGCTGGTTTCCTTCACCCGCACTGTCAATCGGGCCTGACCGGTATTCTCGGAATAGTAAGGTGAGACCATCAGCTTTTTCATATCATCGGGGAAGCTCTTCTGCACGATTGCCAGCTCCACGCCACCGATATCCTCTCCCATCAGGTTCTTGACCACGGCAAACACGGTAGACAGGGACAGCACCTTGCCCGTCTCCGGCCGTTCATCGACATAGGCGTGAATCTTGTCGAGCTCCCGCATACCCGCCAGGCTGAACCAGTAGCTCGGCTTGAAGCTGTCCTCGGTGCCGACAAAACCGACATCATCGCTGAACTCATCGTCCCAGCCATCGTCGGCAAACTCGTCGGCAAACTCGTCGTCCTCATTCACAGGCGCTGCGGCGGCGGTCGGCACGTTCTCCAGGCCGGGCAGCGGCGCATCCTCATCCGGCGGCGTGATAATGATATCCAGCGGGATGGTGCCACCGAGCTTGATATCCAGCAGTTCCATCCCCTGGTAGATTTCCGTCGTCTTGCTGAAGTAGTCGATGAAGCGATTCTCCACCTGCAGCCGGCTTATACCGACCCCGGTCAGAACAACCAGCACTGCCGCTACCACCAGAATGCTGCGCCCGTAGTGGTCGGTAATACGCGCGAAGGCGGCGGTGAGGGCCGGCCCCGCGCCGGTGTGTCGATGCGGCTTGCCCGCGGGCCAGACCAGCATCAGGCAGGGAACGACAATAAACGCGGTGAGCAGTCCCACACACACGCCGATTGTCATCATCCACCCAAAATCGATCACCGGCTGAATGCCGGACACCACCAGTGACATAAAGGCGACAATGGTAGTGATGCTGGTATAGAAACAGGGTACGGCCATCAAGCTCATGCTTTGCAGCACACGCTGGTGCAAGTCGCCCTCCGGGTGCCGCGCGTGCAACTCGCGGTAGCGAACCACCAGGTGAATCACAATAGAAAAGGTGATGATCAACAACACCGCGACGAAATTGGACGATATCACTGTCATCCGCCAGTCGAGTGCACCGAGCAAGCCCAGCATCAGTGTGACGGTAATACCGCAGGTCGTCAGCGGGATTACCACCCAGCTTAAGCGCCGAAAAATAATAGCCAGCACCAGCGCCATCAGCCCCAGGATTGCACTGCCAAAAATCACCAGGTCGCTGGCCACGAAACTGACCATATCGGCGGCAATCATCGGCACACCGCCGACGAACAGATGCGCCACGTCGCGGTATTGCGCCGCGATTTCGCGCACATGCTCCACCAGCTGCGCATCCCGCTCCAGCACGATCGCCGAGTGCTCCTTGAAGGCCGCCTCCACTGTCGCCAGCTCAGCTGCCTCAGTCTCTGACAACGCCTCTTTGCTGCGCTTGGCACGCAGCGTCTCGCGCGCCTGCAGCAGCTCCTGATAGCGCTCATCGCGCGTCAGGTTGATCTGCACTGCGCTGACCTCACCGTCACGACTGACCAGCAGGTCCGCGTAGATCGGGCTGGTGGTGAATTCGCGCATCACCATATCGAGATCGAGATCGCCACCGGGCTGCGCTAACGTCGCCAGCGGATCGCTGGCGGTCATGTCCGACAGCGTCACCGGCGGACTCTCCAACAACGGCACATCGAGAATGCTGGTGACGGAAGAGACACCATCCAGCGCCCGCAACGCATCCGTCATCTCCTGCAGCGGCTGCAGGGACTGCGGCGACAGCAGCGGCGCTTTCGGTTGCCAGGTAATCAGCAGGAAGTCTTCGGTGGCGTACTCCCTGGTCACCTCCCGGTAAAACTCCAGCGCCGGGTCGCCCTGCAGCATCAGCGAATCCGCGGAGGCATCGATTTTGATTTTGCCCAGCTGTGAGGCCATCGCCGTTGTCAGCAGCGCCACCAGTAACAGGGAAAGCCAGGGGCGTCGCAACACCAGCGCATCGTAAAAAGACAACAGCGAAGACCTCATACGGAAGATGCTTCCTGCAATTGCGCCAGCAGTTTCTGGTGGATGCCACCAAATCCGCCGTTGCTCATAATGACCACCTGATCGCCAGCTTGTACCTCGCCGGCCACCTGCAGCACCAGCGCGTCGATATCGTTTGCCGTCGTTGCCGCCACCGTGCTGTCGGCCACCAGGGACTCCAGCGACCAGTCCAGGCCAGCGGGCTGGAACCAGAAAATCCTGTCCGCCGCTGCCGTGGCCGCCGTCAACTGCCCGCGGTGTTCACCCATACGCATGGTATTGGAGCGCGGTTCGATCAACGCGATCACTCGCCCGCCGCCAGCGCGCGCACGCAGACCCTGCAGTGTCGTAGCGATCGCCGTAGGGTGATGGGCGAAATCGTCATACACCGCCACCCCGCCGGGATTGCCCAGCAGTTCCAGGCGACGCTTGACGCCGGCAAAGACGGCCAGCGCGGCGGCGGATATCGCCGGGGCGACGCCGACATGATGCGCGGCGGCCATCGCCGTCAGGGCATTTTCGACATTGTGCCGGCCGCAGTGGGACCAGTTCACATCGACCGTGTTGCCATCGGGCGACGTTACCCGGAAGGCCGAACCGTCCTCTGCCAACAGGCGTGCGCGCCAGTCGGCACCGCTCTCGTCACCGAGACCAAACGAGGTGTTCGCGGTCCAGCATCCCATCCTCAGAGTCTCGTCGATGGCGGGCACACCGTGGCGATACACGATAAGCCCCTCGCCGGGCACACAGCGCACCAGATGGTGGAACTGCCGCTGTATCGCCGCCAGGTCGGCAAAGATATCGGCGTGGTCGAACTCCAGGTTATTGATGGCCAGCGTGCGCGGGCGGTAGTGGACAAACTTGGAGCGCTTGTCAAAAAAAGCCGTGTCGTACTCGTCCGCCTCCACCACAAAAAAATCCGAGTCGCCGCCGCGCGCCGACACCCCGAAGTTACCGGGCACCCCGCCTATCAGGAAGCCCGGAGCCATGCCTGTGTGCTCGAGTATCCAGGCCAGCATACTGCTGGTGGTGGTTTTCCCGTGTGTGCCGGAAACAGCCAGCACCCATTTGTGTTGCAACACATGCTCTGCCAGCCACTGCGGTCCCGATGTGTAGGGCAGCCCGCTGTTCAACAGATGCTCCACCAGGGGGTTACCGCGCGTCATCGCGTTGCCCACCACCACGCAGTCCGGCTGCGGCTGCAAATGTTCCGGCAGGTAGCCCTCCATCAGGTCGATTCCGGCCGCGCGCAGCTGCGTGCTCATCGGCGGATAGACGCTGGCGTCCGAGCCCGTCACGCGATAGCCCAACTCTCTGGCGAGCAGCGCAATACCGCCCATGAAGGTACCGCAGATACCCAGAATATGAATATGACCTTTCAAAAAAACCGCTCCTTGAAACAGCGCGCATAGTAGCATGTGTGTGACCTGCACCACAGTCAGGCGGACAAAACGGGCACGGCAGTCCACAAGCTGCGGCAATTGCCGTATGATCGCACTACGAAATCACCCTCGAATGTAATCGACCGGGCCACGGACAGCGCCCGCCATCAGGAATGGAACATCACATGCCAGCGAAGAATGCCTTCTACGCCCAGTCCGGCGGAGTGACCGCCGTCATCAACGCCACCGCCTGCGGCCTCATCGAAACCGCCAGGAAGCACCGTCCCCAGATTGGCAAAGTCTATGCCGGGCGCAACGGTATCATCGGGGCACTCTGCGAGGACCTGATCGACACCAGCAAGGAGAGCGCGGCTGCCATTCGCGGCCTGCTGACCACACCCGCAGGTGCATTTGGTTCCTGCCGCCACAAGTTGAAGAGCCTGGAGGATAACCGGGCCGAGTACGAACGCCTGATCGACGTTTTCAAAGCGCACAACATCGGCTACTTCTTCTATAACGGCGGCGGTGATTCCGCCGACACCTGCCTCAAGGTGTCCCAGTTAAGCCAGACCATGGGCTACCCGCTGCAGGCCATCCACGTACCCAAGACCATCGACAACGACCTGCCCCTGACGGACAACTGCCCCGGCTTTGGTTCGGTTGCCAAGTACATCGCCATCTCCACTCGCGAGGCTGCGATGGATGTGGCCTCGATGTGCGAGACCTCTACCAAGGTGTTCATCCTCGAGGTGATGGGCCGCCACGCGGGCTGGATCGCAGCAGCCAGCGGGCTGGCAGCCAGCGAGGAAGGGGACGCACCGCACATCATCCTGTTCCCGGAAATCGCCTTCAACCGCGACAAATTCATGGCCCGGGTGAAACGCACGGTCAAGCGTCACGGCTACTGTGTAATCGTCGCCTCGGAAGGCGCCCAGTATAAAGATGGTCGTTTTCTGTCGGAATCCGGACTCAAGGACGCCTTCGGCCACAGCCAGCTTGGCGGACTCGCGCCGCAACTGGCGCAGATGATCAAATCGGAACTCGGTTACAAGTACCACTGGGCCGTGGCCGATTACCTGCAGCGCTCAGCGCGCCACATCGCGTCCCAGACCGATGTCGACCAGGCCTATGCGCTGGGTGAGGCAGCGGTGAAATTTGCACTGCGCGGCGACAATGCAGTAATGCCCTGCATCGTGCGCGGCAAGGGCAAGCGCTACAGCTGGTCGATTGGCGAGGCGGCGCTGGAAGACGTCGCCAACGTGGAGAAGAAAATGCCGCGCAGTTACATCACGCGCGATGGTTTTGGTATCACCGAGGCCGCCCGCGAGTATCTGGCGCCACTGATTGCCGGCGAGGCCTACCCGCCCTACAAAAACGGTATGCCCCAGTATGTGCGGCTGAAAAACCTGCCGGTGCCGCGCAAGCTGAAGACCCGCTTCAAACTCTAGTCGGGCGCGCGCCGATAGGCGAAATTTTGCCCGATTGTAGCAAGATTTCGCCCGCTGTTATCGGTACAATGCGCGCCTCCTGAATACGGAAAACGACCTATTAACCCTGATTGATCTGAGGAGAATCCATGTACAACAATAGCGATTTCAACCGATGGCGCCGCCACCCCTGGCACGGCCTGCACACACGCGCGGATGGCCAGCCTGAAGAATGTGTCCAGGTCTACGTCGAAATGACGCCCACTGACGTGGTCAAGTACGAGTTGGACAAGGCGTCCGGCTTCCTGATGGTAGACCGCCCACAGCGCACCACCTCCAGCCCCCCCGCACTCTATGGCTTTATTCCTCGCACCTACTGCGCGGAAGAAGTGGCCAAGCGCTGCGACGGCGCGGATGTTGCCGACGGCGACCCACTGGACATTTGCGTATACTCCGAGCGACACATCACCCGCGCCGACATCGTGCTCAGGGCACGCGTCGTGGGTGGCATCCAGATGATCGACGGCGGGGAGGCCGACGACAAGATTGTCGCGGTACTGGAAGGCGACAATATCTGGGGTGGCGTGCACGACATCGCCGATCTGCCCGCGATCAAAACCGAGCGCCTGCAACATTACTTCTCCACCTACAAAATGGTGCCGGGCAAGGAAAACAACATCAAGGTGGACTACGTCTACGGTCGCGAGGAAGCACTGAAAGTGATCGCCGCCGCAGAGCTGGACTACCAGAACCACTACGGCCACCTGCACCAGAAAGCGAAATCAAAAGAGTAAATCGGTACGTTGTATCGCCGCCCTGCACTGCTCAGGGCGGCGGACACCAACCCTCGGGCACCTGCACATAGCGAGCCAACAGGTTATCCAGGTCCGCCTCTATCTCCTCGCGCAACAGTAACGCCTGCGTCTCGTCACCACAGTCCCAACAGTCAACCAGCATTGTGCTGTCGCAACGCTGTGCACAGCCCACCGATAACGGCGCGTAACTGAGGTGCCAGCGCTCCGGTGCCACGCCGCCGCGATCGCGGCTGTAGGGCCGGTAAAAGCCGAGCGACTCTGCCGCCACCATACGTTCATCCAGCCAGCGGTGCAGGGGGTCAAACAGGCCACCGGGGGCCACTTCCTGCGGCGATAACTGCAATGGGTAGCCAGGCGGCATCGCCGCCGCATCGTAGACATCCAGGTCGGTTCCCCAGTGATGCCGGGAGGTGCCGGGCAGCGCGGAGAAACGCAGTATAGCGTGCAGTTTTTCGCGCCCAGACAACGGCGCCATCAACAGCGCGCGGCCGGCATCGTCGTGCACCGGGCGCGCGCCACTGGCCTTGCCATTCCAGATCGACAACTGGCGCGAGAACGAGCGGAAGCTGCTGGCGATCGCCAGCTCAAAACCCGCTTCGCGTGCCGCCGCCTGCAGTGCGACAAACGCCTGCGCGACCTCAGCCTGCAATCGATGGCCGTCGGCCAGTGTCACGAGGTGAGAGTCGTCCAGTCCCGTCAATTGCCTGGGGGTGAGCGTGCTGGGCATCAATGGCAACTCCAAAATAGCGTTATGATCCCTGCGCCGGATTCGGCACAATACCCGTGTATCCTAACGCGAACCTGGAACAAGCAGTACTGTATGAGCCTGATCGGCAACCTCGACGACTTTCCCGACAACAGTGCCCACGGTATCCACAGCGGCGGCCAGGCACTGCTGGTTGTGCGGCTTGGCGGTGAGTTGTACGTGTACGAAAACCTGTGCCCGCACACGCGGGAGACGCTGGATCCACAGGGAGGGTCGCTCGCCACCAGCGGCGGGCTCCTGATCCAGTGCCAGCGCCACGCCGCGGAATTCGTGGCCGAGACCGGCGAGTGTGTCGCCGGGCCCTGTCTGGGTGAGGCGCTGAATCCCATCCCGTTCACGCTCAGCGGCGGCGATATCTACCTCGATTGAATCCCCACACCGCTGCGCTGCAGTGGCGCGGGGTCAGCGCAGTACCCGGGCGAGACGCTCTACCGCGAGTTCCAGCCTGTCCATACCGGTGGTATAGGAAAAACGCAGGTGCTCACTGGCCCGGTAGTGCCCAAAATCCAGGCCCGGTGTCAACGCGACCCCGTGCTCCTCCAGCAGATCAAGGCAAAAGCGCTGGCTATCATTCGTGAATCGGCTGGCATCGGCGTAGATGTAAAATGCTCCCTGTGGACTGCAGGGCACCGAGAAACCGAGCTCCTTCACCGCCGGCAGCAGGAAGTCGCGGCGCTGGCAGAAGATCTCGCGCCGCTGCTCCAGTATCTCTCGTGTGGCGGGCTCAAACCCCGCCAGCGCCGCGTACTGGGCGGGCGTCGACATGGAGATAAACAGGTTCTGCGCCAGCTTCTCCATCTCGGCAACCGCCGCCTCCGGCGCCACCAGCCAGCCGAGTCGCCACCCTGTCATCCCAAAGTATTTGGAAAAACTGTTGATAACGAACGCATCCGGATCGACCTCCAGCACCGAGGGCGCAGACCCGCCGTAGACCAATCCGTGATAGATCTCATCCACCAACAGGTGGCCATTGCGGGCTCGCACTGCAGCGGCCAGCGCCGCCAGTTCCTCCCGCGACAGCGCTGTACCGGTGGGGTTGGCGGGTGACGCGACCATGGCACCGATGGTATTGGATTGCCAGTTGTCTGCCACCAGCTGCGCATTCAACTGGTAGTTGCTGCTCGCATCCACCCGCACCAGCTGCCCGCGTCCCTCCACCAGCCGCATAAAATGGCGATTGCAGGGATAGCCCGGGTCGGTCATCAACATGCCGTCGCCGGGGTTCATCAGTAGCGCGGCGACCAGCAGCAATGCGCCCGAGGCACCGGGTGTGACCATTATGCGCGAGGGTGCGATATCCAGCCCGTAGGTGTCGGCGTAATACTGCGACAGCGCCTCGCGCAACTGCGGAATACCCGCCGCCTGCGTGTAGTGTGTCGCACCACTCGCCAGCGCCGCACGCCCGGCCTCAATAATGGGGGCTGCGGTGGCGAAATCCGGCTCGCCGGCTGCCATATGCACAATATCGGCACCGCTGGCCGTCAGCGCAGTCGCCCGCGCCAGCACCTCAACCACCCTGAACGGTTCAATATCAGCGATGCGCCGCGCAAAAGCCCGCGGCGGGTAAATAATAGAAGTGTCCGAATCCGGCATGTACGACCCCTGCAGCGGCGAGCGCCGCATTCTAGCAACTCTGGCAACTGGCCGCGACCGGGGAGGCCAACCGCGAGCTTGGCGGTAACAGCGGCCTGCTGCCCGATATCCAGGTATATGCCGACAGGCAAAATCGCAAGGAAATAGTGGCACGGCTAGCGGTTATCTGGTAGTTTCTCCGCCCTTGGAATCGGGACCCCCAGACAGCCCTTTCCGAGCAATAATGAGTATTGTCGAGTTACTTAATGCCGCGGGAACATAACCATGCCTCGAGCAGCCAAAGACACGAAAGCTACGAAAGCGACAAAAGCGCCCAAAACAGCCAAAGCCGCCAAAAAGACCGGCAGCCTTGAGTTCAAGAACTTCGAGCCCTACAAGCCAAAACGGGGTGAAAAGTACATGAACGAGCAACAGCGTGCGCATTTTAGGGGCATATTGCTCAACTGGAAGTCGGACCTGATGCAGGAAGTGGATCGCACCGTGAGCCACATGAAAGATGAGGCGGCCAATTTCCCCGATCCCGCGGACCGCGCCACCCAGGAAGAAGAATTCAGCCTGGAACTGCGCACCCGCGATCGCGAGCGCAAGTTGATTAAAAAAATCGACTCCACCATGGAGCTCATCGACTCCAACGATTACGGCTACTGCGAGGCCTGCGGTGTGGAGATCGGCATCCAGCGGCTGGAAGCGCGGCCGACTGCGACCCAGTGCATCGACTGCAAAACACTGGCGGAAATCAAGGAACGGCAGGAAATGGGCTAAGCCCGCGACGGCTGTTCACGGTGCCTGACTCCGGCACGCACTACCGGGGGCGTTTCGCGCCCTCTCCAACCGGCCCTCTCCATCTGGGCTCACTCATCGCCGCTCTCGCAAGCTTCCTGGACGCCCGTCACTGTGGTGGCCGGTGGCTGCTGCGTATCGAGGATCTGGACCCACCCAGGGAACAACCTGGCGCCGCGACCAGCATTCTGCACAGCCTGCAGTGCCACGGTCTGCACTGGGACGGTGACGTCATGTACCAGAGTGAACGCACCGCGGCCTATGAAGCTGCACTCGACCGGTTGGCGCAGGGCGGCCACCTGTTCCACTGTGACTGCAGCCGCACCGCACTGGGAGCGGACGGCACCTGCCAGCGACACTGTCGCAACGGGAGCCACCCGATCGCAGCGCCGTATGCGATCCGCACCTCAGTCCCGGCCGACTGCGAGATCCAGTTCAACGACAGTCTGCAGGGAGCACAGAGGACAGCGCTGGGCGCAACCGGCCCCGACTTCGTAGTGAAGCGCAAGGACGGCCTGTACGCCTACCAATTGGCCGTGGTGGTCGATGATGCCGAGCAGGGGATTACGCACGTAGTGCGCGGCTGCGATCTGCTGGACTCGACACCGCGGCAGGTATTCCTGCAACAGCAACTGGCATACACCACACCGCAGTATTGCCACCTGCCCGTCATTACCACCCGGCAGGGACAAAAGTTCAGCAAACAGAACCTGGCGCCGGCACTGGTCAATGAAGACGCCATCCAAAACCTGCGCTGCGCCCTGCGTTTTCTCCACCAGAGCGAGCCACCGGCCGAGCTGGCCAGCGTCGAGCAGGTACTGGCCCACGCGATTGAACACTGGGCACTGCAGCGCGTGCCGGCCGTTGCCGCCATCCCGGCCGCCGCGCTGGGCCTGGACACTTGAACTTTACCCGCGGCGGGCGCTTCAGTACTATCCAACAGCGCAACCCATTCGGGAACAGACAGGGGACACCAGGGCCATGTATATCAACCGCCTGCTATTGCTGTTTGCCGGCGTCACACTGATTTTCTTCCCGGCTATCGAGAGCTGGATGTTCAGTTCGGAGACGGCCTGGTATCGCCCCTATCAACTGTGGCTGCTGGTGGTCATCGGCGCGTACTGGAACCAGCGCTCCAGGTACCCGGATGAGCTTTAGCCTCGCACAAATATTACTGTTCATCATCGCGTATCTCACTGGCCTGTTTGCAGTCGCCCACCTTGCGGATAGGGGCATCATCCCGGAGCGAATAACCCGTCACCCGGCTGTCTATGTGCTGTCACTGGGCGTTTTTGCCGGCGCCATGGCGAGCAATGGTGTCATTGCCCTGGCCTACCAGTACGGCTACAACTTCCTGCTGTACTACCTCGGCGTGGTGTTGATGTTTATTGTCGCGGCCCTGTTGCTGTTTCCGCTGCTGCGCCTGTGCCGGGTCTATCAGCTCGCATCACTGGCAGATGTACTGACCTTCCGTTTTCGCAGCCCGTTGGTCGGCGCCGCAGTCACTGTGGCCATGTGCATCACCCTGCTGCCGCTGCTGGCACTGCAGATCCAGGTGGTGGCCGACAGCATCCACATCCTCGCTGGCGATGGCGCGGCGCTGTCAGCCGGGGGCCCACGACACAACCGGCTGGCACTGTTCTTCTGCGTGATTATCACGGTTTTCTCGATTCTGTTTGGCACGCGCCACGTGTCTTCACAGTACCGCAACACCGGTTTGGTGACTGCGATCGCATTTGAGTCGCTGGTAAAGCTGTCGGCACTGATGGTGTTGTTACTGGCGGCGGTCTATTCGATATTCGACGGCTTTGACGGCCTCCAGCAGTGGCTGCTGCAAAACCCGCAGATCAATCGCACACTGACCCAGGCCATTCAGGGAAACGATGCGCGCATTATGCTGGTGATTTTTTTCGCCGGCGCAGTGTGTATGCCACACATGTTTCATATGGCGTTTGCCGAGAACAATGACAGTCGCGACTTGCGCACCGCCACCTGGGGCCTGCCGCTGTACCTGCTGCTGCTGAGCCTGCCCATCCTGCCGGTCGCCTGGGCCGGCATCAAGCTGGGCCACGACCTGCCGATGGAGTACAGCGGCCTGGCGATTGGCATGGCACTGAACTCCATTCCGTTCAGCGCGGCCGCATTTGTGGCGGGCCTGTCAGCGGCCAGCGCCACCATCATTGTCACCACGCTGGCACTCGCCAATATGTGTCTCAACCATCTGATACTGCCCCTGAGGCCACTGCAGATAGACCGCGAGCAAACCATCTATACACAGCTCAAGTGGCTGCGCCGTTCGCTGATTGCCATTCTTATTATTTCCGGGTACATCTTTTTTGTAACGCTGGACGGCCGGCAAAGCCTCTCGGAATTGGCACTGGTCGCATTCACCGGCACCCTGCAGTTCCTGCCCGGTGTGGTCGCCACACCCTACTGGCACAAGGCGAATCGTACCGGCCTGCTGTGGGGACTGGCGGCGGGCCTGGGTGTCTGGAGTTTCTCGATGCTGTTGCCGCTGGCCGGCGGCGATCAACCACAGTGGCTGACCGCGCTGTATCGACAGCTGCTGGGCGACAGCGAGAAATTGTGGACAGCCGTCGCGCTGGTATCGCTGCTACTGAATACAGCCCTGTTCGTGGTGGTATCCCTGCTGACAAGAACCAGCAAGGAGGAGCGGGTCGCCGCGGAAATCTGTTCGATGGATGACCAGGCGCGCCCGACACGCCAGGTCCTGTCCGTGTACAGCGCGGCCGATTTCAGCCAGCGCCTGGCCCCGTCGCTGGGCCAGCGCACAGCGGAATCCGAGGTCAACCGGGCCCTGGAGGAACTGCAGTTTTCGCCTGATGAAACCCGCCCTTATGCGCTGCGTCGGCTGCGCGCGCGAATCGAGGCCAACCTGTCCGGCCTGCTCGGGCCGGCCGTCGCCCACCGCATGATAGAGCACCGCATCCCCTTCCTGCCCGGGGTGCACGCCGACACCGAGGACATTCACCTGATCGAACGCAACCTGGATCAGGCACAACCGCAGTTCACCGGCCTCGCCGCCGACCTGGACAACCTGCGCCGGCACCACCGGGAGACACTCGACAAGCTGCCCATTGGCGCGTGCTCGATTGGTACCGACGGCGAGCTGTTAATGTGGAACCAAAGTATGCAGCAGATCACCGGTATCGCCCCCACCGATGTCCTGGGTTCACTGCTCGGGTCCATCCCACAGCCCTGGGGCCAGATTCTGGATAATTTTTTGCACGGCGACAGCGATACAGCACTGAAAACAGAGGTCGTTGTCGACAGAGGGCCCTCGCGCTGGATTGGCCTGCATAAAACACCAATCGACGAGGGCTCCAACAGCAGCACTGTTATCATGGTGGAGGACATCACCGACTTCGAGTTGCTGGAGGAAGAACTACTACACAACGAGCGCCTGGCCTCTATCGGTCGCCTGGCCGCAGGCATCGCACACGAGATTGGCAACCCGGTTACCGGTATCGCCTGCCTGGCACAAAACCTCGAGTACGAATCCGACCCCGAGGAAATCCGTTACATGGCGCAGGATATCCTCAAGCAGACCGGGCGCGTAACGCGCATTGTGGAATCCCTGATGAATTTTTCACACACCGGCTCCCAGTCTGTTGAAACCAAGCTGGCGCCCACCAATCTGGCCGACTGCGTGGATGAAGCCATTCACCTGCTGGAACTGGACCTGGAGGCAATGCCGGTGGCGTTCCTGAACTACAGCGACCGCGAGGTGGTGGTTCTGGCCGACAGCCAGCGCCTGTTGCAGGTATTTATCAATCTGCTGGGTAACGCCAGGGATGCCTGCAATGAAGAGGACGCGCAGATACAAATCACTTCCCACACCCTTGGCGACCAGGTACGCGTCGATGTCGAGGACAATGGTTGCGGCATTCCGCCGGAGTTGCAAAGCCAGGTCTTTGAACCGTTTTATACTACCAAGGAGCCCGGCGCCGGCACCGGGTTGGGGCTGGCGCTGGTGTTCAGTATCATGGAAGACATGAATGGCAAAGTGCAGATCGCAAGCCCGATCTCCCAGGGCAATAATCCCGGAACGCGGATAACCTTGTACTTGCCCCGCACCACCTACGACGCATTCCAACTCTAGGCCCCTGCGCCGTCGCTGCGCTGGAAGTTTCCATTTTGACGTAGTATGTTGGGTAGGAATTACTCACAGGTAACGATGTATGCACAAAATCCTCGTTGTGGAAGATGAATCGGTCATCCGGGCGGCACTGCGCCGCCTGCTGGAGCGCAATGGTTACGAGATCAGCGAGGCCGGGTCGGTTCAGGAAGCAGAAAAGGAACACACTTTAAGCGATTTTGACCTCGTCATCAGCGATCTGAGGCTGCCTGGCGCCCCCGGCACGGACCTGATCAGGAAGGCTGGCGACGTGCCGGTCCTGATTATGACCAGCTATGCCAGCTTGCGCTCCGCGGTGGACTCGATGCGCATGGGCGCGGTGGACTATATCGCGAAGCCCTTTGATCACGGCGATATGGTCAGTGCGGTACAGCGTATCATTGCCGACCACCCCACCGGTCGCACTGAAGAGCGCACTGCCCCGGCAATACCCGCCAACTCCTCAGCGGGTATCGTCGGCAACTGCCCGGCAATCCGGACCCTGTTTGAGCATATCGAGCGAATGGCGCCCACCGACTCCACTGTACTGGTGCTCGGGGAGACCGGGACGGGCAAGGAATTGGTCGCTCGCAACGTTCACCAGAACAGCATGCGTGCAGACAAAATACTGATTTCGGTGAACTGCGCCGCCATTCCTGACACCCTGATCGAATCAGAGTTGTTTGGCTACGAAAAAGGCGCATTCACCGGCGCCCATGCCAGTCGCATGGGCTTGATCGAAGCCGCCGATGGCGGCACGCTGTTTCTCGACGAGATCGGGGAACTCCCGATGGAGGCACAGGCGCGACTGCTGCGCTTTATCCAGGAGGGGGAAATCCGTCGCATCGGTTCGGTTCAGTCGCGCAAAGTCAATGTGCGGCTGATCTGCGCCACCCACCGCAATCTCCAGAGCCTGTCCGCCGAGGGATTGTTCCGGCAGGATCTGTTCTACCGAATCAATGTTCTGCGCCTTTCGCTGCCCCCGCTGAGAGAACGCGGTAAGGACATATTGCACCTCGCTGAACGCATGCTGCAAACCCAGACTGAACGCCTCGGAAAACCGATGATGCGGTTGTCACCACGGGCCATCCAGGCCATCACAACCTACCAGTGGCCGGGCAATGTCCGGGAACTCGAGCACGCGATTGAAAGGGCAGTGATTCTGTCCGACGGCGAAGAGATCGACAATGACGCACTTGGAATCGACCTGGAACTGGTCAATATCAATCGCATACGCGGCCAACAGGGGCCGGGAACGTCCCACTCCTCCGCCGCACATACCAACAACGATCCGCTCGAAGACCTGTCACTGGAAGATTACTTCCAGCGCTTTGTCCTCGAGCACCAGGATTCCATGAGCGAAACCGAACTGGCACAAAAACTCGGTGTCAGTCGCAAATGCCTGTGGGAGCGACGCCAGCGATTTGGTATTCCCAGAAACAAGAGCAACCTCACGACACGGGGAAAAATGACCGCAGTTGATGGAAAATAGGCGTTACCCAAACCGCGAAACGCACCCCAACCGGGAGTAGATCGGTAACATTGCATGCGATTTACAGCACGAATCGAAACAATGCAAATATGTAAACCTTTGTTTTAATTAGTTTATTTTTAGTTGGCACGGGAAATGCTTACTTTATAGGTGTCACAATAATAAAAATAATAGCTACGACAATAAAAATAACACAGTTAGATATGGACCTGGATGGGGGAAGAATACTTCCCCTCAATTTCCACTTGTTGCTTATTGCGCCCGGCCCGGGGCACTTGTCCGGTGCGGTCAGCGGTGACTCGAGAGCGTTCGTGTTAACACTCTCTGGATATTAGGCATTCAAATACATGTGTGTTTGTATTCACGCTATAAAAATAACAACGCACAGAAATAACAATAACTCCTGATGTGAGACCTGGATGGGGAAAGCGATGCTTTCCCCGTCATTCATTCCCTCCCTGAAGGCACGACACGTGCTTGTATGCTAGACTGCGCGCCTGTCAGTACACTGCAACAGGCCCTAATTCGCTTGAATATCATTTCCAGGGATGAACACTGCATATCCCGCAAAAACATCAGCGACGGCGCACTAAAAGTGATGTCGCGTTTACGCAGCGGCGGCTACCAGGCTTTTCTCGTGGGCGGCGCGGTACGCGATCTCCTGCTGGGTGGGCATCCCAAGGATTTTGACATCGCCACAGATGCAACACCGGAGGCGGTGACCGACCTGTTCCGCAACTCGCGCATTATCGGGCGCCGCTTTCGCATCGTGCACGTGCGGTTCGGACGCGAGATTATCGAAGTCACCACGTTTCGCGGCCATCACGATAGTGGCGACAGCGGCGGCGACCAGTCTGAAACCGGCGGCAATCACTCGAGACAGTCCGCCAGTGGACTGTTGCTTCGCGACAATGTCTACGGCACGCTGGAGGAGGATGCGGTAAGACGCGATCTCACCGTCAACGCGCTGTACTATGACTCCGGCAAATTTGAAGTCTACGATCATGTGCACGGGCTGCAGGACCTGAAGAACCGCACCGTTTGTATCATCGGTGATCCCGAACAACGCTATACCGAAGATCCTGTTCGTATGTTGCGCGTGATGCGCTTTGCGGCAAAACTTGATTTCAGCATCGAGCAGCAAACCGCTGCCGCGATACCGCGCTGCGCTCACCTGCTCGGCGAAATACCCGCCGCACGACTGTTCGATGAATTTCTGAAACTGTTCCTGGCCGGCTACGCCGCCAGCACATTCGATCACCTGCTTGAGTTCGATTTGCTGCGCTACCTGTTCCCCGGCACCGACCGCTATGTGCGGGATGACGACAGAGCACTGGCGCTGGTGCAGGCGGCGATGGGAAACACGGATCTGCGTATTGCACAGGATAAACCGGTAACGCCGGCATTTATCCTCGCGGCCCTGCTATGGCCCGTCGTCAATGCACAGCAAACACGCCTGGTCGACAAGGGGGAGCCTCCCATGGTGGCGATGCACAGCGCGGCACAGTCTGCCATCCAGGACGCTGTCAGCCACATCTCGATTCCTCGTCGTTTCAGCCAGCCGATGCGGGAGATATGGGAGTTCCAACTCCGACTGCAACGGCGCACCGGACGCAAGGCAGCCGAGTTGATCGAGCACCGCCGCTTTCGCGCCGCCTACGATTTCCTGTTGCTGCGCGAGCAAGCCGGCGAGGACACGGGAGGACTGGGCCAGTGGTGGACCGACATCCAGGAACTCACTGCTGACCAGCGTTTGGAAAAAGTGTCGACGTCGCACGACAACCGCAAGCGACCGAGAAGAACCAGGACACGCCGCCCTAACCCTGCGCCATGACAGCGGCTTATATAGCACTCGGTAGCAATCTGGATGACCCCGCAGACCAGCTTGGCAGGGCAGTGTCGGCGCTGGCCAGATTGGCGCAATCGCAACTCGACACCGTCTCCAGCGTCTACCGCAGCGCTGCGGTGGGTCCGGGCTCGCAGCCCGATTACCTCAATGCCGTCGCTCTGTTGCGTACCGAGCTGTCCGCACTGCAACTGCTGGACGCGCTGCAACACATAGAGCAGGCACAGGGTCGCGTCCGCGGTATCAAATGGGGCCCTCGAACACTGGATCTCGACCTGCTGCTGTACGGCGATGAGGTGATCTCGTCGCCACGGTTAACAGTGCCGCATCCGCAGATGAGGCACCGCCACTTCGTGCTGTACCCGCTGCATGAACTCTGCGGCAATCAATACGTACTACCCGATGGCACCGCGCTCGGGACACTATTGCAACACTGCCCTGAGCGGGGCCTGGTGAAAACACGCACCCAGCTGGGCGGCCCTGTGCGCAGTGAATTACACAACAGGACTGCATCCTGATGACAGACACCATCCCCATCGACCTGAAGGGCCGCACGCCGCCAGCATTGATCGCGGTCGAGGGCTCCATCGGCGTCGGCAAGACGACACTGGCGAAAAAAATCGCGGCCAGTTTCAATCATGCAACACTGCTGGAAGAGTCGGAACAGAATCCCTTCCTGGAAAAGTTTTACCGCCACCGCGAGCAGGCGGCGCTGGCCACACAGCTGTTTTTCCTGTTTCAAAGAACGCAGAAAATCCAGGACATGCGACAGAAAGATATTTTTCAACCGGCGCGCGTGACCGACTTCCTGATAGAAAAGGATCCGCTGTTCGCGCGGGTGAACCTCAATCAGGACGAATATGATTTGTATGAGAAAGTCTATCGGCAGATGACAATAGACGCCCCCAAACCCGATCTCGTCGTCTACCTGCAGGCCTCGACCGATGTACTGCTCACGCGCATCGAACAGCGCGGCCTGGAGATAGAACGAGGTATCGACAGGGCCTATCTGGAGCGCCTGAACGAAGTGTACAGTGAGTTCTTTCTATATTACGATGATGCTCCGTTGCTCATCGTAAACGCCAGCGAAATCGACCTGGTCAACAGTGCGGAGGATTACAGGGTCCTGGTGGATTACCTGCTCGATATTCGCAGCGGCCGCCACTACTTCAATCCTACATTTTTCTGATAGCTCCTCCTCCCTGCAGGATCTCAAGTGAAGCAACACACTGGACAGGACACATAGCCATGGGCAAAGTTACGATCAGTACGCTGGACAAAATGAAAGCCAACGGTGAAAAATTTGTCTGCATTACCGCGTATGACGCCACCTTCTCGCGCATTATCAGCGACGCAGGTGCGGAAACCATACTGGTTGGCGACTCCCTGGGAATGGTGCTGCAGGGCCACGACAGTACCATTCCAGTGACGATCAGTGACATGGCCTACCACACCCGCTGTGTGACCCGCGGCTCGCCACAGTCACTGGTCATCGCGGATCTGCCGTTCATGAGCTACACCACCGCCGAGCAGGCGATGGACAGCGCCACACAATTAATGCAGGCCGGGGCCGCCATGGTAAAGATGGAGGGCGGTACCTGGCTCAGCGACACCATCAGCAAACTGGTGGAACGCGGCATCCCGGTTTGCGCTCACCTGGGGCTCACCCCGCAATCGGTCAACACCTTCGGCGGCTTCAAAGTCCAGGGGCGCACCCCAAAAGAGGCCAAGTCCATCCTCGCCGACGCCGTGGAGATACAGGACGCCGGCGCCCGATTGCTGGTACTGGAATGTATACCCTCACATCTGGCTGCCGATATCAGTCGCAAGCTGGATATCCCGGTGATCGGTATTGGCGCCGGGCCGGGTACTGATGGGCAGGTACTGGTTATGCACGACTTGCTCGGACTGACACCACACACAGCGCGGTTTGTGCAAAATTTTATGGCCGGCCAGGCGTCCGTTCAGGATGGGGTCAAGGCGTTCGTCGACGCTGTCAAAGCCGGTGAATACCCCCGCGAAGAGCACTGCTACAGCTAGATCTCAGGGCATGGCTCAGTATCATAGGCCAAGGCCAGTTAGCGAACGCTCACTTACACTAATGTGTAGACTGAACACATAGGGGCAGCACAGGCGCTTCTTTTGGTAACAAAACATGTGAATTTTCCCTAAAAAGCCGTTGCCGGGTAAGGGGTGTTGGGGCATACTTCACAGCCCGTCGCAAGTGGCACTCACTTGCGACAGGGTAAAACTAGTGTTTTTTACTGGTTTAGCGTCACCATTCCGGGCAACAGGGATCAGGTAGATATGCGAACTTACAGCAGCAGCGCTCAGTTACAATCCGCTCTCCGTGGCTTCCACCACAATGGCCAGACCATAGCCTTTGTCCCCACCATGGGGAACCTCCACGAGGGGCACCTTGACCTGGTTCGCAAAGCGCGGCAATTGTGTGATGTGGTGGTGGTGAGTATTTTCGTCAACCCGCTGCAATTTGGCCCCAATGAAGACCTCGATGCGTACCCGCGCACCCTGGCAGCGGATAAAGAAAAGCTGTTCAGCGAAGGGGTTCAGGTACTCTACTGTCCCGACGTCGACGATATCTACCCACAGGGCATGCACGCTCAGACCATCGTCCATGTGCCGGATCTGGGCGACACACTTTGCGGCAGCAGTCGGCCGGGACATTTCGATGGTGTGACAACCGTCGTCAGCAAACTGTTCAATATCGTACAACCCGATGTTGCAGTGTTTGGTGAGAAAGACTTCCAGCAACTGTCAATCATTCGCAAAATGGTCAAGGACATGTGCCTGCCGATCAGCATCGTCGGCGTCAGCACCACCCGCGACGAGGACGGCCTCGCCAAGAGCTCCCGCAACGGTTATCTCTCTTTGGATCAACGCCACATTGCACCAGTACTCAACCAGACCCTCAACAGCTGTCGGGAAGCCATCGCCTGTGGCTTCGACAATTTCCTGCAACTGGAGTCGCACGCCCGTATGAAGCTGTTGCAAGCGGGATTTGAAACGGACTACTTTGCCATTCGCGATGCCGCCACACTGCAGGCGGTGACCGAGAATACCGAGGAGATCGCCATTCTCGCAGCCGCACGTCTGGGCACCACCCGCCTCATCGACAACGTCAAACTGTCTCTCAACCCGGTATCTGACTGGGGCATGCTGGCCGGCGGTCACTAATCGCCGGGCGCGCCTGCCTGCCGCACCAGCACCGACTTGCACTACACCGTCGGGCCAGTATCATTCTGTTCTCACTCTAAATACAAAGGGAAAGGCACCATGTCTGATTTTCCTGTCCGACCTGTACCCGCTAACTTCAAAGACGCGCATATCAATGCCGATCAATATGCGGCGATGTACCAACGCTCGCTGGACGATCCGGACGCTTTTTGGGCGGAGATGGCTGGCGTTTTTTTATCCTGGGATCAAACCTGGAACACTGTTGTCCGTTCCGACTTCGCCAAGGGTGAAGCCGAGTGGTTCGCCGGTGGCAAACTCAATGTCAGCTATAACTGCATCGACCGGCACCTCCCACAGCGGGCCACGCAGACCGCCCTGCTGTGGGAGGGTGATGATCCCGCCGACAGCAAACACATTACCTACAGCGAACTGAAAGACCAGGTCTGCCGGCTCGCCAATACGCTGAAGGCGCGCGGTGTCGGCAGGGGGGACCGCGTCTGTATCTACATGCCGATGATTCCCGAGGCGGCCTACGCGATGCTCGCGTGCACAAGAATCGGCGCCGTGCATTCGGTTGTGTTTGGCGGGTTCTCTCCCGAGGCACTCAAGGACAGGATTCTGGATTCAGATTGCCAGGTCATCATCACTGCCGACGAGGGTGTGCGCGGCGGTAAAATAATCCCACTGAAAGTAAATGCCGACAAGGCGCTGGCATCCTGCCCCAATGTTCACACCTGCCTAGTGGTAGAGCGCACCGGCGGCGACATCGACTGGCACGAGGGCCGGGACATCTGGTATCACGAAACAGTGGATCGCGCTGACAGCGACTGTGTGCCGGAGTCGATGGATGCCGAGGACCCGCTGTTCATTCTCTACACGTCCGGCTCTACCGGCATGCCCAAGGGCGTGCTGCATACAACAGCCGGCTACCTGCTACAGTCTGCAATGACCTTCAAATACGTGTTTGATTACCGCGAGGGCGAGGTATTCTGGTGCACCGCGGACGTCGGCTGGGTTACCGGTCACAGCTATATCCTCTACGGGCCGCTCGCCAATGGTGCTGTAACCGTGATGTTTGAAGGCGTACCCACTTATCCCGATGCCGGGCGCTGCTGGGAAATCGTCGACAAGCACAAGGTGAATACCTTCTACACCGCACCCACCGCCATCCGCGCGCTGCACGCGGTGGGCGACGAACCGGTAACACGCAGTTCCCGCGCCAGCCTGCGCCTGTTGGGCACCGTCGGCGAACCCATCAACCCGGAGGCCTGGGAGTGGTACTACAACGTGGTCGGTGACGCGCGTTGCCCCATTGTCGATACCTGGTGGCAAACCGAGACCGGTGCGCACATGATCACACCACTGCCCGGGGCGACAGACCTGAAACCGGGATCAGCCGCACAGCCCTTCTTCGGCGTGGAACTGGCGCTGCTGGATGAAAGCGGCGCTGAAATTGAGGGGCCCGGCGCCGGTTATTTGGTGATCAAGTCGTCCTGGCCCAGCCAGATTCGCTCGGTGTACGGTGACCACCAGCGCATGGTAGACACCTACTTCAAGCCGTACCCAGGCTATTATTTTACCGGTGATGGTGCCAGCCGCGACGGCGATGGCTACTATAGGATCACCGGGCGCGTCGACGACGTGCTCAATGTCTCCGGCCACCGCATGGGGACCGCCGAGGTCGAAAGTGCACTGGTGCTGCACGAGCACATCGCCGAGGCAGCTGTGGTCGGGTATCCGCACGATATCAAGGGCCAGGGCATTTACGCCTATGTCACACCGATGCAGGGCGTGCAGCCCTCGGAGCAACTGCGTGCCGAGTTGCTGGCATTGTGTTCTGCAGAAATCGGAGCGATCGCCAAACCTGACATTATTCAGTGGGCGCCGGGTTTACCCAAAACACGCTCCGGCAAAATCATGCGCCGTATACTGCGCAAGATTGCCGAGAATGAGCTGGAAAACCTCGGGGATACCAGCACGCTGGCAGACCCCTCGGTGGTTCAGAACCTGATTGACAACCGGCCGACGTAACTGGCCCGGTCGGGCAGATGGCGAAGGGATGCACCCTGCGTGCGGCGCCTCCCTTCTGATTACCTGCTACAGGGAGCCGGGCGTTACTCTACAGCTTCCTGAGCGGGGCTTTCGTCGGTGTCAGCCGCCTCATCTTCCAGCAACTCCTTGATAGAGAGCTTGATACGGCCACGCTGATCCACGTCCAGCACTTTCACACGCACGACGTCGCCTTCCTTCAGGTGGTCAGAGACATTCTCTACTCGCTCATTGGCGATTTGCGAGATATGCACCAGACCATCCTTGCCGGGCAGAATATTGATGAAAGCACCAAAGTCCACGATACGCGCAACAGTACCTTCGTAAACCGCGCCGACTTCGGCCTCTGCGGTAATTTCCTGAACCATGGCGACTGCTGCATCGCGTGACGCCTGGTCCTGGCCGAAAATACGTACCGTGCCGTCATCGTCGATATCAACTGTCGCACCGGACTGCTCGGTAATGGAGCGAATGGTCACGCCGCCTTTACCGATAATATCGCGGATCTTGTCAGAGTCGACCTTCAGCGTCATCATGCTGGGGGCGCTGGCAGAGGTGACAGCGCGCGCTGCGGGCAACACCTCGTTCATCTGTCCCAGTATGTGCAGTCGAGCAACTTGCGCCTGCTCCAGCGCAACTTCCATGATCTGTTCGTTGATACCCTCGATCTTGATGTCCATCTGCAGTGCAGTCACACCCTCGGCAGTACCCGCTACCTTGAAGTCCATATCACCGAGGTGATCCTCATCACCGAGAATATCGGTCAGCACGGCAAACTGATTGCCTTCCTTCACCAGGCCCATAGCGATGCCGGCAACCGGTGCCTTGAGCGGCACACCAGCCGCCATCATGGCCAGTGAACCTGCACAAACGGATGCCATGGAACTTGAACCGTTGGATTCAGTGATCTCGGATACCACGCGAATCGTGTAAGGAAACTCCTCGCTGGTGGGCAGCACAGCTGCGAGGCCGCGGCGAGCCAAACGACCGTGACCAACTTCACGACGATTGGTGAAGCCAACACGACCCGCTTCACCGACAGAATAGGGAGGGAAGTTATAGTGCAGCATGAACGGATCACGTCGCTCACCGTGCAGTGCATCGATGATTTGTGCATCGCGCGTAGAACCGAGTGTCACAGCACCAATCGCCTGCGTTTCACCGCGTGTGAACAGGGCGCTACCATGAACCTTGGCCAGTATGTCCACTTCGCAGGCAATGGGACGCACCGTGCGATTATCGCGGCCGTCAATACGCGCCTCGCCAGAAATGATGCGCTTGCGCACCAGGCTTTTCTCAATCTTCTTGAAGATCTCTTTCACTTCATCTTCAGAGGGGCCACCTTCAATCGCCAATGCGGCAACGGCGGCATCGCGAATTTCACCAACGCGCTCGTAACGTGCAGCTTTTTCGGTGATGCGATAGGCTTCGCCAAGATCGGCCTTAACCTGGCCTTCAACCGCTGCCAGCAGTTCTTCATTGACCGCAGCCGCGTTCCACTCCCAGCGCGGCTTACCAGCTTCAGCCACCAGTTCGTTGATTGCCTGGATAACGACCTGCATTTCCTGGTGTGCGTACAACACAGCACCCAGCATTTGGTCTTCGCTCAATTCCTTGGCCTCGGACTCCACCATCAACACCGCGTCCTTGGTTCCCGCAACGACCATATCGAGCTTGCTATCAGCCAACTGCTCATAAGTGGGGTTGAGGAAATAGCCCTGCGCTTCGTTGAAGCCGACACGGGCACCACCGATGGGGCCATTGAAGGGACAGCCGGAAATGGCCAGAGCTGCAGAAGTGCCTATCATGGCAGCGATATCCGGATCGATATGTTTATCCGCCGACATCACAGTACAGATGACTTGTACTTCGTTCATGAAACCCTTGGGGAACAGGGGACGAATCGGGCGGTCAATCAGACGGGAAGTCAGCGTTTCTTTTTCACTGGGGCGAGCTTCGCGCTTGAAGAAGCCACCGGGTATTTTACCAACGGCGTAGGTTTTCTCAGTGTAATGGACTGCCAGCGGGAAAAAATCCCGTCCCGGGCGTTCAGTTTTCTCTGCGACCACAGTACACAGTACTGAAGTATTTTCGACGGTCACCAGGACCGCACCAGTTGCCTGCCGGGCTATGCGCCCGGTTTCCAGGCTGACGGTCTGGCCGCCGTACTGAAATGTTTTTGTTACTGGATTCACAATATTTCTCCAATTCTCAATATGACACCGGGACGCTCCCATGAACGTCCCGGCAGGGATACAGCTTATCTACGCAGACCGAGTCGCTTGATCAGATCGCTGTAGCGCTGTGTATTTTTGCGCTTCAGGTAATCCAGCAGCTTGCGGCGCTGGTTAACCATGCGGATCAGACCGCGGCGGGAGTGGTGGTCATGCGAGTGTGACTGGAAATGCCCCTGCAACTGCTCAATATTCGCTGTCAGCAGTGCGACCTGTACTTCCGGGGAACCCGTGTCACCTTCGCCTACCTGGTACTCTTTAACGATTTCTGCTTTCTTTTCTACTGATAAAGCCATTTTCTATTCCTCTTTCTCAATCTGCCTCAGGCGGCGCACCGCCCTTCGTTAATAAAAGAGCCTGTCCATGCAGATTTACAGACAGGTTCGCGTCACCCTTCGGTGACAATCAGGCGACGCGGCGCCACGCGCCCGTCGTCCAACATCTCTCCAACCCCTAAAAACTCGCCGCTGTGCAGCGCGACGCGCACAATACCATCACGAGGTGCATTTGGCACCATCACCGGCTGCCCCTGACGGATGTAGAAACCGCCGGATTCGCTGAGGCACACCAGCGGCAACTCTCCCAGCGCCGCATCGGCGGGCAGCAACAGCTCATCGATCGCGGGCAGGTCACCGTTGGCCTTGAGTGCCTGCAGTGCGCCCAGCGTGACGCTGTTTTCTATGCTGAATGGGCCCGCCCTGGTCCTGCGCAGCGCGCTGACAAAAGCGCCACAACCCAGAACCCGGCCCAGGTCCTCAGCCAGCGACCTGACATACGTACCCTTGCTGCAGGCCAGGTAAATATCCACTTCGGGCTTGTCACCGCCCCGAAAAGCGCGCAGTTGCAGCTCCTTTATCACCACCTGCCGCGGCTTTCGTTCCACCTCCAGGCCCTGGCGCGCGAGCTTGTAAAGCGGCTGTCCACCCTGCTTGATGGCAGAGAACATGGACGGGACCTGCTCGATCTCACCCTCAAACTGCTGCAACGCCGTGCGCACATCGCCTTCGGTAACACCGCTCGCATCGCGGACCTCCAGCACCTTGCCCTCTGCATCACCTGTGTCGGTGACGCTGCCCAGTACAAAAGTACTCTCGTAGGCCTTGTCTGCATCTAACAAGTACTGGGAAAACTTGGTCGCTTCACCGAGACACAGCGGCAGCACGCCGGTAGCCAGCGGATCCAGACTGCCCGTGTGGCCGGCCTTCGCGGCGCCATACAGGTGCTTTACCGTCTGCAACGCGCGGTTGGAACTCACGCCCATGGGTTTGTCCAGTAGCAGGATGCCGTCTATCGCACGTCCCTTGCGACGTCTTGCCACTGTTAGACCTCAGACCCGTCATCAGTGCGCAGTCCTAACTCGCGATCGGCGTTCGCAGCGCGCTTGATCAGGTCCTCCAGATCGCGTCCGCGTCCGATGCTGGCATCAAAATAAAATCGCAGCTGCGGCACCGTGCGCATATTGCTGTCTCGAGACAGCTGGCTGCGCAGGAAACCCGCTGCCTTGTTCAGGACTTCGAGTGATTCAGAGGCCTCTTCACTGGAGTTACTGCCCATCACCGTACAGTAAACCTTCGCATGACCCAGGTCGCGGCTGACGTCCACCCCGGTGATACTGACCATACCGACCCGGGGATCCCGCACTTCATGCTGGATCAGGGCGGCCAGCTCACGCTGCAGATAGTCTGCAACGCGCTGGGTTCTGGCATACTCTTTTGCCATCGGGATTACTCTCCAGAACGCCGCTTACAAGGAGCGGGCGATCTCCTTCACTTCATACACCTCGATCAGGTCACCCGCTTTTACATCAGTGTAGTTCTTCACACCGATTCCGCACTCGACACCGTTGCGCACTTCGTTGGCGTCATCCTTGAAGCGGCGCAGGGACTCCAGCTCTCCCTGGTAAATGACGACACTGTCGCGCAGAACCCGAATGGGTTTGGAGCGATAGACAGTCCCCTCGATCACCATACAGCCGGCAATCTGGCCAAATTTTGGTGACCGGAACACATCTCGAACCTCAGCGATACCGATAATTTCCTCGCGCAACTCAGGCGCCAGCATTCCCGTGAGGGCCGCTTTCACATCGTCTATCAGGTCATAGATCACGTTGTAGTAGCGCAGATCAACACCTTCCGATTCCACGATTCTTCGCGCGGCGTTGTCCGCCCGCACATTGAAACCGAAGACGACGGCGCCGGAGGTCACCGCCAGGTTGATATCCGTTTCAGTGATACCACCAACACCACCGGTGACAATATTCACCTGCACCTCGTCGTTACCAATATCGAGCAACGCGGACTGGATGGCCTCGAGCGAGCCACGAACGTCGGCCTTGACGACAACATTCAGCGACTTCCTCTCCCCTGCCGTCATGCTTTCGAACATATTGTCCAGCTTGGAGGCCTGCTGGCGCTGGAGCTTCATGTCGCGTGTCTTCTCCTGACGGAAATCGGCAACCTCGCGAGCGCGCTTCTCGTTTTCAACCACGGCAAAGATATCGCCGGCAGCTGGCGTGGCATCGAGGCCGAGAATCTCGACCGGTATGCTGGGGCCCGCTTCGTCTATTGGCTTGCCGTTCTCATCCAGCATGGCGCGCACGCGGCCAAACTGCAGGCCCGCCAGCACGATATCGCCTTTGCGCAATGTACCGCTTTGAACCAGCAGTGAGGCGACCGGACCACGCCCCTTGTCCAGGCGCGACTCAATGACAATACCCTGTGCAGGGACGTCCCTGGCGGCAGTCAACTCGAGCACTTCCGCCTGCAGCAACACAGCATCGAGAAGATCGTCGACACCGTCACCCGTAAGGGCCGACACATGGATGAACTGCGTGTCGCCACCCCAGTCTTCGGGAATGACGTCTTTCGCGGCGAGTTCACTCTTGACCCGCTCAGGGTCTGCACCCGGCTTGTCCATTTTGTTGACCGCGACAATGATGGGCACATTGGCCGCTTTGGCGTGCTTCACCGCCTCTTCTGTTTGCGGCATCACACCATCGTCAGCTGCGACCACCAGAATCACGATGTCCGTACTCTTCGCTCCTCGCGCCCGCATCGCGGTAAAGGCCGCGTGCCCGGGTGTATCGAGAAACGAGATCATGCCGCGATCCGTTTCAACATGATAGGCACCGATATGCTGCGTAATACCGCCCGCTTCACCCGATGCCACCTTGCTCTTGCGGATGTAGTCCAGCAGCGAGGTCTTACCGTGGTCCACATGGCCCATTACAGTCACCACTGGCGCCCTGGGCTCCTGGGTTCCCTCGTGCTGCGACAGGGTTTCCTCGAGTTTTTCCTCAAGCGCATCAGCACTCAGTTGCTTGACCTCATGCCCAAACTCTTCCACCACCAGCGTCGCCGTATCGCGGTCGATCATCTGGTTGATTGTGGCCATCACACCGAGCTTCATCAGCTCTTTGATGACCGCCCCGGATTTGACCGACATCTGCTGCGCCAGGTCGGCGACAGAGATCATATCGAGCAGTCCGATCTCACGAACTTTTTGTTCTGTTGGCATTTCAAACCCGTGTTTGGAGTGTTCCGCGTGAGATGACTTCAGCTTCTTGCGTCCACCGCGGCGGCGGCCAATACCGGCCTCGGAATCGAGGTCGGCGAGCGACAGGTTATGACTGCGCTGCTTACCACGGCCAGAGGGGGCGTTGCGAGCCAATCGGCTGCGCGGCTTGCGGGTATCGTCATCGGCAACGCGGGGCGAGGCAGGCACTTCATGCAAGCGTTTCGGACGCTTGGTCGCCTCTTTCGATTTTTCCTGGCTTTTGGCCAGTGCCTCGGCTTTTTCCAGCTCCTCAGCGGCCTTGCGTGCCTCGGCGGCCGCCTGTCGCGCTGCGGCCTCATCGGCTTCCATGAGCTTGCGCCGTGCTGCAGCTCGCTGCCGCAGGATCTCCGGATCGATGTTGGCCGGGTCTTCATCCGGATCACCTTCCAGTTCCGATACCGCCGCTGCAAGTTGCTCACGCTCCGCCGCTGCCGCGGCTTTGGCCTCTACCGCCTCTGCGGCCTCGGCTGTAACTTCTTCTGCTTGTGGTTCGGGCTCCTGCACGGGCGGCTCTGGTACCGGCGCCGGCGTCGGCTCTGGCTGCTCCGACACCTCCTCTAAGGGCGCTTCTGCGCCATCCGACTGCTCTGCGTCGCGCTTCACATAGGTGCGTTTCTTGCGCACCTCCACATTAACGGTTTTCCTGCCCTGCGACGCGGTGGTACGCAAGGTGGTGAGCGTTTTGCGCTTCAGCGTAATACGCTTGGGAGCGTCCGTGGATTCACCGTGACTTCGCTTCAGATATTGAAGCAGGGTCTGCTTGTCCTCATCGGACACAGCTTCCTCTGCTTGCGTGTGAGGCAATCCCGCTTCTTTCATCTGCGTCAGCAGACGTTCCGAGGACGCACCTACCACTTCTGCGAGCTGCTCTACTGTCACCTGACCCATTCAATAATCTCCTTGCTACCCTGTCGTAATATGATTGACTCTGCCGTGCCAGATTACTCTTCTGCTTCGGCAAACCAGGGTGCTCTTGCGGTCATAATCAATTCACCGGCACGCTCTTCTGTCATGTCCGGGATATCCATAAGGTCGTCCACGCCCTGCTCCGCGAGGTCTTCCATGGTAACGATTTCGCGGCTGGCCAGAAGATATGCCAGATGACGATCCATACCTTCCATCGTCAACAGGTCTTCCGCCGGCTCACGAGCCCCCAACTGCTCCTCTGACGCAATCGCCATAGTGAGCAAAGCGTCCTTGGCCCGCGCCCGTAATTCCTCTGCAATGTCTTCGTCGAACCCCTCGATAGCGGTCATTTCTTCCAGCGGCACATAGGCCACTTCTTCCAACGTGGTAAACCCTTCTTCAACCAGGATTTCAGCCACGTCCTCATCGATATCGAGACTGTCGACGAATACCTTGATCACCTGCCCGGCTTCCGCCTCGTGTTTCTCAGCAGCGTCCTCCATGCTCATGACATTGATTGTCCACTGGGTCAGCTGCGAGGCCAGACGCACATTCTGCCCGGAGCGCCCGATAGCCTGGGCCAGGTTATCCTGTGAAACCGCAACGTCCATGGTGCCGCTATCCTCGTCCACGACAATGGACTCCACTTCCGCCGGCGCCATCGCGTTGATCACGAGTTGCGCGGGGTTGTCGTCCCACAGCACGATGTCCACACGCTCGTTGTCCAGCTCGTTGGACACGGCCTGGACACGCGAACCGCGCATGCCGACACAGGCACCGACAGGATCAATGCGCTGGTCGTTGGTTTTAACCGCAATTTTGGCGCGCGATCCCGGGTCGCGCGCGGCGGCACGGATCTGGATAACCTCTTCGGCGATCTCGGGAACTTCAATTTTAAACAGCTCGATCAGCATCTCCGTGCAGGAGCGACTCAATATAAGCTGGGGACCACGCGCTTCGCTGCTGATTTCCTTCAGAATTGCCCTCACCCGGTCATTGACACGGAATGTCTCACGGCCGACCAGTTGATCGCGGGGCAACAAGCCCTCGGCGTTGTTACCGAGATCGACGATAACGTTGTCGCGTGTCACCTTTTTCACCGTTCCGGCAACAAGCTCGCCGACCCGGCTCAGGTACTGCTCCACCACCTGTGCGCGCTCTGCGTCGCGCACACGCTGCACAATAACCTGCTTGGCGGTTTGCGCGGCGATACGCCCGAATTCAACATTCTCTACCTGCTCTTCGTAGATATCACCGGGCTTCAAATTCGGGTCCTGCTCGAGCGCTTCCTCAGTGGTGAACTGCGTGCCCAACAGGGCCATCTCGTCATCGGGCACCACCAGCCAACGACGCACAGAGACATAGTCACCCGTTTTGCGGTCAATGGTGACATGAATATCGGCTTCTTCGTCGTAGCGCTTTTTGGTCGCTGTCGCCAATGCCAACTCAATGGCCTCAAAGATAATGTCCTCAGACACGCCTTTCTCGTTGGAGACAGCCTCAGCTACCATCAGAATTTCTTTCGTCATCTCAAGCCTCGCCAGTTTTCTTTTCGCGTTCAGACACGCAGTTGTACGCGCGCCTTTTCTATCGCGCCATAGGGCAACAGGAACTCGTGATCATCGACCTGCACCACGACGTCATCGCCTTCAATACCTTTCAAAACACCCTTGAACCTGCGCCGCCCCTCAAACGCGCTGCGCAGGCGCAATTCCACCACTTCGCCAACGTAGCCCGCATACTGCTCCAGTGTGAACAACAGCCTGTCCATGCCCGGCGAGGAGACCTCCAGGGTGTATTCCCCGGCGACTGGATCCTCGACATCAAAAATGCTGCTCACCTGTGTGCTGACCGTTGCGCAATCATCAACGGAGATGCCCGCAGGGCTATCGATATAGACCCGCACAACGCTGTGCTTCCCCTGCGCGACGTATTCAACGCCCCACAGTTCGTAACCCAGGGCCGCCACTGTAGATTGCACCATGTCCGCAATTTGCTGATCTTTACTCGCCACGGGCGGTTTGTTTACTCCATATACGAAAAAGCCCCTAAAAAGGGGCTTTTCGTCTTCACACTGTCTACTTTGGAGCCGACAGTGCCAATTGGTAGCGGGGGCCGGATTTGAACCGACGACCTTCGGGTTATGAGCCCGACG
>CAXBLZ010000026.1:0-41865 GCA_963976735.1 uncultured Halioglobus sp. | reverse complement strand
GGGTAGCTGCCGCCATCTTGAGATTATAAGTACCGGGTGGCAGGGTGGTGAAAGATGCAATTCTTGCGTCTGGAGAGACTACCCAGTCCGGGTTTATTCCTTCAAGCTTATAAGCATAGTTCACTAGTTCAGGGTTGGAGTAATCTGCAGCGAAAAATTCGACCGAAAGCATCCTGTCCTGATAACCCAGCTCTATTGCTTGCAAGTCATAGTAAGGCGAATCAAATTTGCGCCTTTCGTTCATTACTTTTATTTGTGATATTGCAACCTTTGGAGGCACTGTATCAGTCGTAAGAAAATTTGTTTTTATAGCATTGAACCCATTTATGCCTCCGAAGTATATTGTCCCATCTTGCGATTTGAATGACGCCCCCAGTGTGAACTCCTTTGCCTGTAGTCCATCACGAACTCCATATTGTCTGGAATCGAGTGTTTTTGGATTGATTCTTGTTAAGCCTAGATTGTGTGACACCCATACCCAGCCACTGTCATCACCTTGAATTCCGTAAATATTTGAGCTCGGCAGAGATATATTATTGGAGAAATGTTTGATGTTAACGATGGAGTTTGCTCTATCTTCGACAGGCCAAAGGTTGAGTCCCCCTCCAGCTGTACCAATCCACAGTGTCCCATTGCCATCTTCATAAAAGCTCATTGACATGTCGCTTGAAAAACTATTTTGTTTATCTCGTTCGACAAAGTAACGCTCAAACTTCAGGGAATCTGGAAAAAAGCGATTCAAGCCCTTTTCTGTTCCAACCCAAACAAACCCCAATGAGTCTTCATAGAGGGACAAAACCATATTATTACTGATCGTCGAGGGGTCGTTGGGTACGTAACTCAGATTTAGAAAGTCGTCGCTCGTTTCCTGGTAGATGCTCAGACCTCCTCCATAGGTGCCAATAAGCAATTCACCAGAAGATAGACGAAGCAATGAGGTAATTCCGTTCGCTGCTATACTTGATCTTTGCATTGGATTGCGTTGGTAGTGTGTTATCTCACCGGTCTCCAGCGCTATTCTATTGACACCACCCTCAAATGTCCCAACCCAAAGCCAGTCGCCGTCGCTTAATAGACTCATTACCTTAGGATTCGATATGGGGGGCTGGGATGATTCATTTATCCATTCAAATTCGGTTGCGCCCGGGCGAAGCCTGTTTAGACCGTCATCGGTACCGACCCACAAGCTTCCATCTTGCGTTTCCGTAAAAGCATTTACCGAGTCGTTAGACAAATTTCCTTGAGTATGGTCAAACTTGCGGAAGTTGGTTTTCATCCCTGATGCCAAGCCGGACAAAGTGCCCACCCAGTATTTTCCTTCTCGGCTCTGATAGACGCTAATAACCAGATCCTCCGGCAAGCCTGAGTTGAAACTCGTATATCGAATGAAACTTCCATTTTTCGGTACAAATAAGTTCAAGCCCTCGGATGTTGCTATCCATATTTGACCGTTTGAATCCTCATAGATGTCAGATGTCTGGTTTGATGATAGTGAGCTGGTATCTGTATTTGAATGAAAGTAGTTGGTAGATTCGTGAGTTGTTGGATCGAAACGAATGACGCCAGTGTCCGCAGAGGCAATCCAAATTTTGCCAGTTTGGTCTGTTGTGATGCTCCAAAGCCAGTTTGAAGATATAGTAGTTGGATCGCCGGGAATGTGGCGGTGAACGTTCACTTGCCCTGTAGAAGGCTCGATTTCAATCAGTCCAGTTTCTTGAGTAGCTGCCCAAATACTCCCATCAGGGGTTTGAGTGAAGCTACTCACTCTCCCTGTGAATGGTATATGGGCCGAACCAGAAACATAGTGATGAAAACTGCGTTCCACCGGGTCGAATTTGCTGAACGCATTTGAGTAGCCAAGCCACAGCATACCGTCGTCAGCAGTAAAAATAGTGCTGATCTCATTTGAGTATGGAGTGTTCGGGTTGTTCGGGTCAGAATTTATAGATTCGAAGCTATCCGACATCGAGTTGTACAGTACCAAGCCCCCTCCGCGAGTAGACAGCCAAAGATTGCCGTCATGGTCCTCGGTTATTCGGGTGATGCTGTCTGTGGGTAATGACGAAGGATCGTTTGCAGTTGACCTGTAATTCTGTAGTTCATAGCCGTTGTAACGATTAAGACCTTCATGCGTTACAAACCAGAGTGCACCCTGCGAGTCCTGGAAAGATTGTCTTACGCTTTGTTGAGTTAGTTTTTCAGAAAAGACTGACCGGTTGAGGTTAATCCCCGGGGGGTCAAGATCAGCCCCATAGGCACCCCCAAACTGCGAGAGCAGAAGCACTGCGAGAAACCCGCAGATTCCCCAAGATTTGCATTTTTGTATGAACATTCCGCCCAACCCTAATGGATATGCTCGCTCCTAGCTAGAAGGAAGTCGACTTTTCCGCTTATAATTCAGTGACATAACTCTACCGTGATGCTCTACTATATGGGAAGCTTGGCGACCATTTAATGCCCCTTTTTCACACAATAGCCGGGTCGCAATTTGTCGACCTCTGTCCTGGCTATAAAAAGGTTGCTTCTTTGCAACGATCTTTTGGCCGGGGAGAAACTCACCTTTCGCGCGCCGGGATATTATGCTTTGGAAAGGCTGCTACAGGATAGTCTGATGAAAATATCTGTCATTCTCATTGCCTATGATATGGCAAGGGAGATTCCTCGCACTCTGCAAAGCTTGGCGCGCAGCTATCAGTGCGGTGCATTGGATCTGGAATACGAGGTACTGTTGATTGATAACGGATCTCGAGTTCCACTGGATGCGTCAACCTGGGCTCATGTGGATGTTCCGGTGCGGCTGATTCAGCTGCCCAATGCCTCTCCCTCACCCGCAAAGGCTATCAACATGGCGCTTGAGCAGGTGACTGGTCAATTGGTCTGTTTGATGATCGATGGTGCTCATATTTTGAGCCCCGGTGTTTTTCGGATGGCGCTGTCAGCGCACCGGGCGTTTGACGATCCGGTTGTTGCAATTCGGTATTTCTATCTCGGGATGGAAGAGCAGACGGTCTCGGTGGCCAAAGGCTACGACAGCCTTGCCGAGGATAAACTGCTGGAACGGATACAATGGCCAGAAGATGGTTACCGCTTATTCGAAATCAGCACACCATTGCGCTCCGGGGCCAGGAAACTTACATGGTTTAACAGAATGTTTGAATCGAACTGCCTGTTTATGAAGACGTCACTTCTGAACTCGCTGGGCGGGGTAGAGGAACGTTTTTCTTACCCGGGGGGAGGCCTCGTGAACCTCGATACTTTTAAGCGAGCGGTCGAGTCGCCTGGTGTTACGCCGATTCAAATAATAGGCGAAGGCAGCTTCCACCAATTGCATGGTGGGATTGGCACATCTGGTGATGAAGGGACAAGGGACGAACTCCTGCAGAAATATCGCAAGCAGTATGAAGACATACGAGGTGATGGCGAACTGATGGCAGATGCCTCATTTGTTTATATGGGTCATATGCCCACGGTTGCCTCGAATATTACTGCGGTGGAGCGACGAAGGGCTCGCCTGATGGGGAAGATTATTGATTAAAGTTCAGTGCGCCACGCAGTTGCGTATCTCTGTCTCCAGTGGGGTCAATTCGTTCAAAGTGGTTTACTTGGCAATAAATGAGGACATCCACTATTATGAGCAGCCTCTTTATTGCAACGCTTGCACAGACACAATGGCGCTTCCAGGTATGAGTTCCCAATGAAACTATCCATCATCCTCATAGCCTACGATATGGCGCGGGAAATTCCACGAACATTACAAGGCCTCTCGCGCAGCTATCAGTATGGGGCCGCGGAATTGGATTATGAAGTTATCCTCGTGGACAATGGTTCGCCGACACCTTTGGACCCGCAGTCATGGTCCCATGTAGATGTGCCTGTTCGTCTCGTCCGGATCAAGGATGCGTCACACTCTCCGGCGAGCGCTATCAATGTTGCACTGGCGCAGGCCACTGGTGAGATTACCTGCCTGATGATTGACGGGGCGCACCTCTTGACGCCAGGAGTCTTTCGAATGGCGTTGGCTTCTTTTGCCGCCTTTGAAAGCCCGGTCGTCGCTACGCGATACTTCTGGCTCGGTCCGGATACCCAGAACGATTCGATTGTCCAGGGTTACAGTAAGACTGTCGAAGATCAATTGCTGCAGGACATCAACTGGCCTGACGATGGATATCGATTGTATGAAATTGGTACTCCACTGCGTGCGGGAGCCGAAAACATTAACTGGTTGAACCGCATGTTTGAGTCAAACTGCCTGTTTATGCTGCGATCAGTGTTTCAGGAGATCGGAGGAGCCGATGAGCAGTTTACGTCTCCCGGTGGCGGCCTTATCAATTCTGATATTTTCAAACGAGCGGCAGATGCCAGTGGTGTGACGCCAGTACAACTTATCGGTGAAGGCAGTTTCCACCAGTTGCACGGTGGAACAACGACAAACGTTAGTGCTGAAGAGCGCAATGCCAGAGTGGCGAAGTTCCGGCAGGAGTACGCGGAAATCCGCGGGCACGACAAAATTATGACGGAGAAAACGTTTCACTTTATGGGGCATTTACCGACCCAGGCTTCCAAGATTCACCGGCTCAGATGGTAGTCGTTCGAGCCATTTTTATGCCGGGTGATAATGCGTCACCAGCCATACCGCTGCAGGTCAATCCTGCCGTTCAGATTGAACAGGACTCCCTCTTGCTCCAGGCGCTCGCGCTGGACGACATGTGACTCTGAGCCTCCGGGAAGCGAGATGCGTCCCTGTGCGTTCACGACCCTGTGCCAGGGAATGCGTGTATTGGCTGGCAATCCTCTCAAAGCGTTACCGACTCGTCGAGCAGCGCCGGGCATACCTGCTTGATCTGCCACTGCGCCATAGGTTGCTACCTTTCCTGGCGGGATTGCCGCCACGACTTGCCAGATTCGCTGGTTGAAGCCTTGTTCGCCCTCTGTCACAACTGGATTTCCTGGCTAGCTTTAAGACCAGTTTGTCAGACACTGTGTTTTTCGTCGAGTGAGTCCACCAGCAAAGGGCTTTCGGCTTGAAAAAGGGGAAATTGACCCCATCCCAAATAAGTAAAGCGGAGAACTGTCATTGATTAAATATGCAATTTTGCTCTTGCCCTGGCTGGAGCTGTTTACCCTGATTGAACTGGGTATCGAAACCAGTGCGCTGACGGCAATTGCGTATGTGTTCGTTACGCTTTTCATTGGCTTGGCCGTATTGCGGCGACAGGGCAGGGATATTTTCGAGCGACTGCGCCAGGCGCAGGACGGGCGGGTAATCGGGCCCGAGTTGTTCCTGGACGATATGGCGATGGGGTTTGCAGGCCTGTTATTAATATTCCCCGGTATGATCACCGACCTGATCGCCCTGATTGTGATGGTGGGGCCGCTGCGACGTCGTCTAGCGCGGGCAGTATTTGGCCCCGAAACTATGGTTCACATGTCGGACCGGCACAATCAGGGGCACGAGACAATTGAGGGTGATTTTCGTCGCGTTGATGACGATAAAAAACCCTAAGTTATTGTAAATAAAAGATATATTGTTCTGTCTATGGCCGGAAACTCAAGCCTCCTGCCAACTTGACGATGCCCTTTTCCCGACTAGAATTAGCACTCTCTTGAAAAGAGTGCTAACCAGGCCTTGAAATCCGGTTTTGCGCCCCAATTAAGCAGGCTAACCCCCCCGGTACGGGGTCCACATAACATTGTTACTTGGAGAGCTACACAAATGAAAATCCGTCCGTTGTACGACCGTGTGGTCGTTCGTCGCAAGGAAGAAGAGCAAACCACTGCAGGAGGCATCCTGCTGCCAGGTTCCGCCAAAGAGAAGCCCAATCAGGGTGAAATCGTCGCAATTGGAGACGGCAAAGTGTTGGACAGTGGTGATTTGCGTCCCCTGACTGTGAAAGTTGGCGATACGGTTGTTTTTGGCCAGTACGCCGGCAGCAACACCATCGAGATCGACGGTGAAGAACTGATCATCATGGGTGAGAGTGAAATCTTCGCGGTAGTCGAATAAGTCCTCGAGACTGTTTCTTCTCTCTTTCTTTAAAATTGATTCATACGTAAGGAATTTTCATCATGGCAAAAGACGTAATTTTCGGTAATAGCGCTCGCCAGCGTATGCTGAAAGGTGTGAACACACTGGCTGATGCAGTCAAGGCAACTCTCGGCCCCAAGGGTCGCAATGTAATTTTGGACAAATCCTTCGGTGCCCCCACCGTCACCAAGGACGGTGTATCCGTTGCGAAGGAAATCCAACTCAAGGACAAAATCGAAAACATGGGTGCCCAGATGCTCAAGGAAGTCGCTTCCCAGGCATCCGATGTGGCAGGTGATGGAACGACCACCGCTACGGTTCTGGCACAATCGATTGTCAACGAAGGCCTCAAATCGGTTGCCGCCGGTATGAATCCAATGGATCTCAAGCGCGGTATAGACAAGGCCATTGCTGCGGCAGTAGAGAAAATTTCTGCGGCGGCCATCCCCTGTGAAGACAGCAAAGCCATCGCACAGGTTGGCTCTATCTCTGCAAACAGCGATACCGCAGTCGGTGAGATTATTGCTGAAGCCATGGCGAAAGTCGGTAAAGAAGGAGTTATCACGGTTGAGGAAGGCTCCGGCCTGGAAAATGAACTCGACGTCGTTGAGGGCATGCAGTTCGACCGCGGTTACCTGTCTCCCTATTTCATCAACGATCAGGAGAGCATGAGCGTCAACATCGACGATCCGTATATCCTGTTGGTGGAAAAGAAGATTTCCAATATCCGCGAATTGCTGCCGCTGCTGGAGCAGGTCGCCAAGTCTTCCAGGCCGCTTGTCATTATTGCTGAAGACGTTGAAGGTGAAGCACTGGCAACTCTGGTTGTGAACAATCTGCGCGGTATCGTGAAAGTAACTGCCTGTAAAGCGCCTGGATTCGGTGATCGCCGCAAAGCAATGTTGCAGGATATCGCAATCCTCAGCGGCGGTACTGTGATCTCTGAAGAGGTGGGTCTTGATCTGGAGTCGGCGACGCTGGAGCACCTCGGTAGTGCCAAGCGTGTCACCATGGACAAGGACAACAGCACTGTTATTGATGGTGCTGGCGATGCTGATGCAATCAAGGCGCGGGTCAGTGAAATTCGTGTGCAGATTGAGAACACTTCATCTGACTACGATCGAGAAAAGCTTCAGGAGCGCGTTGCCAAGTTGGCTGGCGGTGTAGCCGTCATCAAAGTGGGCGCTGCTACTGAAATCGAAATGAAAGAGAAAAAAGCCCGCGTTGAAGACGCTCTGCACGCAACTCGCGCTGCAGTTGAGGAAGGTGTCGTCGCTGGCGGTGGTGTTGCCCTCGTCCGTGCGCTGATGGAGATCACTGGTCTGAAGGGTGACAACGAAGACCAAACTCACGGTATCAATGCGGCTCTGCGCGCAATGGAAAGCCCGCTGCGCCAGATCGTAGAGAATGCGGGTGATGAAGGTTCTGTGGTGCTGGACAAGGTGAAAAATGAAGGCACTGGAAACTATGGCTACAATGCGGCCACCGGCGAGTACGGCGATATGATTGCGATGGGCATCCTGGATCCCGCCAAGGTCACGCGTACTGCGCTGCAAGCGGCGGGCTCCGTGGCTGGTCTTATGATTACCACTGAAGTGATGATCACCGATGCCGTCGAGGAGTCTGGCGGTGGTTCAGGCGGCGGAATGCCTGATATGGGTGGCATGGGCGGTATGGGTGGTATGGGTGGCATGGGCGGTATGATGTAAATCGCACTGACCCGGTACCAACAGAAACCCCGCCGAAAGGTGGGGTTTTTTTATGGCAAAAAAAACGGGGCAGGAATGCTGTTTAGCAGGACTCCACTCCTTGATATTATGTACAATACGGCGGGTTTACTTACAACAACAAGGGGAGAAAACCATGATTCTCGATTTCATTTTCAGGTGGGCGCACGTCCTGTTTGGTATTGTGTGGATAGGCATGCTCTACTATTTCAATTTTGTTCAAACCGAGTACTTCAAGGAAGCTGAAGCGGGTGCCAAGTCTGACGCAATGAAGAAACTGGCTCCCCGGGCGCTGTGGTGGTTCCGCTGGGGTGCAATGTTTACCTTCCTTACTGGTCTTGTTTTGTTACACGTGGTCGGTGCCACCACCAATTTCATGGGCATGCCCCTGATTACAATAGGTGCGTTGGCGGGTACGTTCATGTTTCTCAACGTCTGGTTGATTATTTGGCCGAAGCAGCAAATTGTGCTGGGTTTGAAGGAGGGTGATGGTCCTTCCAGCGCAGCGAAAGCCGGATTGGCGTCTCGAACCAACACCCTGTTATCTGCTCCTATGCTGTTCGGTATGCTGGGTTCGAAGCATCTTTACATCGAAGGCGTGAGTGATGTGGGTCTATATGCCTGCCTGGCGATTATCGTACTCCTCGAGGCGAATGCACTGTTTGGCAAGCTGGGTCCCATGGCTAGTGTCAAAGGTGTTATTCATTGTAGTCTTGCCCTGACTGGCGTGATTTGGGCATTACTTGCCTTTCTTTAGGGTGGTCTTTTAGACTTGAAGGCCGGGGTTTCCCCGGCTTTTTTGTTTCGCTCCGGCAGGCGAACTGTATAATCGTGTTTTCTATTTGCACAGTGTATTTCTCTCATGCCACATGATGATCTTGAGCACTTTCCCCCCATCGTCCCGACCCGGGAAGGCCAGCCCGAGCGCGGCTCCGGCAGGGCGCGGACTGGCAAGGTTGAGGGGAGTCGCCAGAACGGTCCGCAGAAACCCGCGGTCCGAGAGGCGGGTTCAGGTGGGTTGGCGCGGTTTTTCATTGCTCTTTCCCTGATAGTCGCTGTCGGGGTAGGTGGCTGGGCCTGGTTGTTGCAGACACAATTGATGCAAGCCAGTGATCAAATGAAAGAATATGCCACGCGTATCGACGATCTGGAGGCCAGATTGTCCGACACCGATGAAGGCATGAACCAGAGCGCCGAGGTGCAGGCAGTAAAAATAGCAGAGCTTGAAAAAGAGGTTCGCAAGCTGTGGGACAATGTCTGGAAGGAATCCAAGGCGCGCCTGGAGCAGTTGGAGGCCGCCAGTGCCAGTCAGGAGAAAAGCCTGAAAAGCGTGCAAAGTTCGTTTGCCTCATCGCAGGCGCAGCTGAAGGAAACCTCCAGTGACCTCGACAAACTGACTGCGGATATGGCCGAACTGAAAAGTATTTCCGGCGATCTTGCACGTTTGATTTCCAGTGCCAAGGCCAATCAGGCCGAGGTGGAGCGTGTGGCCGACAACCTCAACCAGATCAATCTCGCAGTGGCCAAGTTGGAAAATCGAGTCTCGGGTAACGAGGAATGGGTGGCTTCGATCAATGTTTTTCGCCAACAGGTCAATACCAGCTTGAGTCAGATACAGACAGCTATACGAGCACAATCTGCCCCGCAATAGGAGTTAACGCGCAGTGTGGCAGGTCGATTTCGATGCCTGCCGAATTGGATTGGTGGGGTGTATGATGTTGCCCCCGTTTTTTTACCCTCGCACCACAAGGACCTACCATGACAGTTATTCGACAGGACGACTTCATTGATAGCATTGCAGATGCCCTGCAGTTCATTTCCTATTATCACCCGCTGGACTTTGTGAAAGCAGTAAACGAAGCCTATGAACGTGAACAAAATCCCGCCGCTCGTGACGCCATGGCGCAAATTTTGATCAACTCCCGGATGTGCGCGCAGGGCCACCGTCCAATCTGCCAGGATACCGGTATCGTCACTGTGTTCCTCAAAATAGGTATGGAGGTGCAGTGGGATGCAGAGTTGTCGGTGTCCGACATGGTCAATGAGGGTGTGCGCAGGGCCTATACGCACCCGGACAACGTGCTGCGTGCATCAATTCTGGAAGACCCTGCGGGCGCACGTCGCAACACCAGGGACAATACGCCCGCAGTGATTCACATGGAGGTCGTGAAGGGAAATACTGTCGATGTCCAGGTGGCCGCCAAGGGGGGTGGATCGGAGAACAAATCCAAGTTGGCGATGTTGAATCCGTCGGACAGCATTGTTGACTGGGTGGTGAAAACCATCCCCACGATGGGTGCCGGTTGGTGCCCGCCGGGAATGCTAGGCATTGGCATCGGCGGCACCGCAGAGAAGGCTGCGGTCATGGCCAAGGAAGCGCTTATGGACCCTATCGATATCCATGAGCTACGCGAGCGAGGCCCGTCAAACCGGGTGGAAGAGTTGCGGCTGGAGATTATGGAGGAGGTCAACAAACTCGGTATCGGCGCGCAGGGCCTGGGTGGTTTGACTACCGTCATGGATGTGAAGATCCGTGACTATCCCACGCATGCGGCGTCGCTGCCTGTGGCGATGATTCCGAATTGTGCTGCGACACGGCATGCGCACTTTGTGCTGGATGGAACCGGCCCTGCGCTGCAAACGCCTCCCGATATCAATGACTGGCCTGATATTACCTGGGAGGTGGGTGAGAACGTGCGACGCGTCAATCTGGACACGGTTACCCGGGAGGAGGCTGGCCAGTGGCAGCCCGGTGATACGCTGCTGCTATCGGGCAAGATGTTGACCGGGCGGGATGCCGCGCACAAGAAAATGAAGGAGTTGATCGAGAGTGGAGAGGGGCTGCCTCCGGAGGTGGACCTCAAAGGTCGGTTTATTTACTACGTGGGGCCGGTCGACCCGGTCGGGGACGAGGTGATGGGTCCGGCTGGCCCGACGACCGCCACGCGCATGGATAAGTTTACCGACTTTATCCTGGAGCACACCGGCCTGCTGGGGATGATTGGCAAGGCCGAGCGTGGTCCCGTTGGCATCGAGGCCATCAAAAAGCACCAGGCGGTATACCTTATGGCAGTAGGTGGTGCCGCCTACCTGGTTTCCAAGGCGATCACGTCTGCTCATGTTGTCGCTTTCCCTGAACTGGGGATGGAAGCCATTTACGAGTTTGAAGTGAAAGATATGCCCGTCAGTGTCGCCGTGGATGCGAACGGATCTTCTGTGCATGAACTCGGCCCCAAAATCTGGCAGGCCAAAATTGCAGCGCAGGCCATAGACGTTGCCTGATACGTTCTATTGGCACGATTATGAAACCTTTGGTGCGAACCCGGCGCGAGACCGGCCGGTGCAATTCGCAGGGGTGCGCACTGATGACGAGTTGAATGTTATTGGCGAGCCGCTGGTTATTTTTTGTCGTCCCGCCAATGACTTTTTGCCTCATCCACGGGCCTGTCTTGTTACCGGTATCACCCCGCAGCAGGCGCTGGCAGAAGGTCTGCCGGAGTGTGAGTTCATTGCACGCATCCACCATGAGCTCTCCGCGCCTGGAACCTGTGGTGTAGGGTATAACTCGCTGCGGTTTGATGATGAGGTCACCCGACACACGCTCTATCGCAACTTCTTCGACCCCTACGCGCGAGAGTGGCAAAACGGAAATTCGCGCTGGGACATCATTGATATGGTACGCACCGCTAATGCACTGCGACCAGAGGGTATTGAGTGGCCGCTGCGTGAGGACGGGCTGCCCAGTTTTCGCCTGGAGGACCTGACCCGCGCCAACGGGATCAGCCATGCCGCCGCCCATGACGCATTGTCTGATGTCCATGCCACGATTGCGCTGGCGCGTCTTGTCAGGGAGCGGCAGCCCCGTCTGTACGATTACGTGCTGAAATCCCGCGACAAACGCGCGGTTCTGGCGCACCTCGATATCGCCGCCATGAAGCCCGTATTGCATGTATCCGGTATGTTTGGCGCCAGTCGCCACAATATTGCTCTGGTAGTGCCACTGGCGGTGCACCCGAAAAATCGCAACGAAATCATCTGTTTTGACCTCAGTGCAGATCCGCAACCGCTCTTTGATTTGCCGGTCGATGAACTCCAGTCCCTCCTCTATACGCGTACTGAGGATCTGTCGCCCGGAACTGAAAGACTGGGCTTCAAATCAATTCATATCAATCGCTGCCCGGTATTGCTAACGCCGAAGATGGCCGATCCGGCCACGGCTCAGCGACTGGGCATCAGCGGGGAGACATGCCGCAGGCATCTCGATGCGCTGCGCAAATATCGCGATCTGGAGGCCGCCGGCTTTACTGAAAAAGTCCAGGCCGTCTACGCTGGGCGTAAATTTGCGGCAGTCAGTGATCCGGACCTGATGCTGTACAGCGGCGGCTTTTTTTCTGAGCCCGACAAGCGAACCATGGAGCAGGTGAAAGCGAAAACCCCGGAGGAACTCGCGGCTGCGACATTTGTCTTCGAGGACAAGCGCCTGCCCGAAATGCTGTTTCGCTACCGGGCGCGCAATTATCCCGACAGCCTCACGCCTGACGAGCGCGCATTGTGGGAGGAATACCGTTTCCAGCGCCTCACCGAGCCGGAATTTGGTGCCGGATACTGCATGGAAGAGTTCCAGGACGATATTGAGTCGCTCACTGCCAGTGGTGAGCTGGCGCCGGCGCAGCAGGCGCTGATGGAGCAGTTACTGGATTATGCCGATACTTTACTGGCCTGAGCGCGGAAAATTTCTTTGGTATTACGCACATGGGCAGGGCCCTGTGCCGCCCTTATAATGATCGCCGCGTAGTCCGTGTCATGCCTTGTGTCAGTTCAGGAGAACCAGCGTGCAGTTTGCCGGCAGTCATATTCTTTCGGTATCCCAGTTTGAGCGGGAAGATGTTGAACAAATATTCGCTGTTGCCGATCGTATGGTGCCCTATGCCCATCGTCGGCGCGTCACCGACGTGCTCAATGGCGCCATTCTGGGCGCGATGTTTTTCGAACCCAGCACGAGAACACGAGTAAGCTTCGGCAGCGCCTTTAACTTACTCGGTGGCGAAGTTCGCGAAACCACTGGTTTTGAGAACTCTGCCATCGCCAAAGGGGAATCGCTTTACGATACGGCAAGGGTGTTGAGCGGCTATTCGGATGTCATCGCCATGCGGCATCCCGATGTTGGTTCGGTCAGTGAGTTCGCTGCAGCCAGTCGTGTTCCAGTGATCAACGGGGGCGACGGTAGCAATGAGCATCCCAGCCAGGCTCTGCTGGATCTTTATACCATTCGCAGCGAAGTCGCCGCCAGCGGGCGCAGTATCGATCAGTTGCGCATCGCGATGGTGGGAGACCTTCGCTACGGCCGCACGGTGCATTCGCTGTGCAAGCTGTTGTGCCGCTTCAAGGGTGTTCAGGTGGTGCTGGTTTCCCCCGATGCGCTGCGGATGCCGCCGGAGATCGTCGAGAGCCTTCGCAGTACCGGGCACAGTGTCCTGGAGTCCGACAAACTGGAGGAGAGCATATCCCACGTGGATATTGTCTACTCCACCCGTATTCAGGAGGAGCGGTTCAGTTCGCAGGAAGAGGCAGATTTGTACCGCGGCCGCTTCCGCCTGAATCAGAGCATCTATACGCATCACTGTGAGCCCAATACCGTGATTATGCATCCGCTACCACGGGATTCTCGTGTCAATGCACGGGAGTTGGATGACGATCTCAACGATAATCCCAATCTGGCTATTTTCCGCCAAACCGATAACGGCTTGTTGGTGCGTATGGCGCTGTTCGCAATGATTCTCGATGTGGTGGACGAGGTGGATAAGTACTCACGAGATGTGAACTGGTACACCGGTGGGCGGTTTTGAAGTCGCTGGCGTTACAGTTCGGGGCGCAGGATGTGCGCGTGCTGGATGCCCAGACCGTCTGGTCCGGCCATTATTCCATGCGCAGATTGACCCTGCAGCATCGGCGGTTTGCCGGAGGCTGGAGTGAGCCGGTGGTGCGGGAAATCTTTGAGCGCGGGGATGCCGTGGGAGTGCTGCCCTATGACCCTGCTACCGACAGCCTGGTAATGATTGAACAGTTTCGTCCCGGTGCGATCCGCGGCGATAACAGTCCCTGGATGCTGGAACTCATAGCCGGTGTCGTGGAAGAAGGGGAGCGTGACGAGGCAGTGGCCCATCGAGAGGCGATGGAGGAGGCCGGCTGCGATCTCTCAGAGTTACTGCCCATTGCAACGGTATTCCCGAGCGCCGGTGCCTGTACGGAACAGGTTCGCCTGTTCTGCGGTCGGGTGAATTCAGCGGCAATCGGAGAACTCCGTGGTTTGCAGGAAGAAGGAGAGGATATTCTGGTGCATTCCATCCCCCGTAGTGATGCGTTGCAACTGCTTGCGCAGGACCGCATTCCCAATGGACACACCCTGATCGCCCTGCAGTGGCTGCATATTCATGGCACTGCGCTGCGCGAACGCTGGTGCTGAAGCGGCGCCAGCGCCTGATTGCATATGACTGACAGCAACGTGAACCCTCCCGTCAAACAGGCGCCCGGCCTGCTGCGATCCAGCGCGCTGGTTGGTAGCATGACGATGACATCGAGGGTGCTGGGGCTGCTGCGGGATGTGGCGATTGCTACTTTTGTGGGCGCCAGCGCCAATGCCGATGCATTTTTTGTCGCCTTTAAGATCCCCAACTTTTTGCGTCGACTGTTCGCGGAGGGTGCTTTTTCGCAGGCCTTTATTCCGGTATTGGCTGACTACAAGGCTGAAGGTAATGTCGTGGCTGTTAAGCGCCTCGTTGACCGAGTGGCCGGAGTACTGGGAGGCTCGCTACTGTTCATCACGGCAATCTCGATGTTTGCCGCGCCCGTCATAACGATGATTTTTGCCCCCGGCTTCGTCAGCCAACCCGAGAAGTTCCGCCTGACATCCGAGATGATTCGGATCACTTTCCCGTACTTGATGCTGATTTCCATGACCGGTTTTTGCGGCGCGATATTGAACAGTTATGGTCGATTTGCGGTGCCTGCCTTTACGCCGGTGTTTCTGAATCTTTCCCTGATATTTGCGGCGCTAGTGGCGGCGCCTTGGTTTGAAGTGCCGGTTTTTGCCCTGGCCTGGGGTGTGCTTTTCGCCGGTGTGATCCAGCTATTGTTTCAGTTTCCATCGCTGTATCGGCTGGAACTGGTACCGCGGCCCCGGTGGGATACCAAAGATGAGGGCGTGCGACGCATCCTGACACTGATGGTACCGGCCCTGTTTGGCGTGTCAGTCAGCCAGATTAACCTGTTGTTGGATACTGTCCTGGCTTCATTCCTGCCCACCGGTAGTGTGTCCTGGCTGTACTATTCCGATCGGCTCGCAGAACTGCCATTGGGTATTTTTGGTATCGCAATTGCCACCGTTATTCTGCCGAACCTCTCCGCTCATCGGGCCGCGGCCCGTCAAGGCCACTTTAGCGGCACCCTGGATTGGGCCATGCGTTGCGTACTGTTGATCGGTGTGCCGTCCGCCCTCGCACTGTTGCTGTTGGCCCAGCCTATTTTGATTACACTTTTTCAGTACGGTAAATTGACGTCGACAGACGTCTATATGTCAGCCCTGAGTTTGCAGGCGTACAGTATTGGGCTGATAGCGTTTATGCTGGTGAAGGTTCTGGCTCCCGGGTTCTATGCGCGCAAGGATACGGCCACACCGGTTAAGATCGGGATTGTTGCTATGGTCGCCAATATGTTCCTCAATTTGCTGCTGGCGTTGCCGCTGATGTATTTCTGGAATATTGGGCACGTCGGACTGGCGCTGGCTACCAGCCTGGCGGCAATGCTCAACGCCGCGCTGTTGTTACGCGGCCTGGTTAAAAGGGACTTTTTCCAGGTGCAGCCGGGATGGGCTTTGTTTTTGCGGCGTTTGCTGTTTGCCTGTGCATGCCTGGTGGTCGCTATTCTGTGGCTCCTGCCCGAGCAGCAGGTCTGGTTGCAGTGGCACTGGTGGCGCCGCACCGGGGAGTTGCTGCTGCTGTGTGCGATCGGCGTTGCTGTGTACTTTGTCGCCCATTGGCTGCTGGGCACTCGAATGTCACATCTTCGCGCTCCGCCAGCACAGTAGTGGCGTATTGGGTGCGGAATTTCACAGCCATGAAGAGCTCCAGACCGTAGGCTATATAGCTCAAGTTCGCTATACTGCGTCGTTTGGTCTGACTGGGCATACATACCCCATGGAATTGATTCGAGGCCTGCACAATCTGCGGCCCAGACATCACGGTTGTGTCGCTACAATCGGTGCGTTCGATGGTGTGCATCTCGGTCACCAGGCGGTCATCCGTCGGCTGCTTGAAAAATCGGCAGAGTTTAACCTGCCCTCACTCATCATCGTTTTTGAGCCACTGCCGAGGGAGTTCTTTGCGCCACTCAAGGCGCCGGCGCGGATAATGAGCTTCTGGGAGAAGTGCCGCGCGCTGGAAGCGCTTGGGGTCGATCGTTTACTGCGCATTCGGTTCAACGAGCAGTTTCGCGGTATGTCGGCGCAACGCTTCGTCGACGATGTCTTTGTCGCAGGGCTGGGAGTGCGCTATGTGATGCTGGGCGACGATTTTCGTTTTGGCGCCGACCGGCAGGGTGATATAGAGCTTATACGGGAGCGCGGGGCGCGGTTCGGCTTCGAGGCGGGATCGACCCCCACGTTCGCCATCGACGGTGAGCGGGTCAGTAGTACCCGCATCCGCCAAGCGCTGGAGAGTGCCGATTTTGACACCGCAGAGGCGCTGTTGGGTCGCCGCTACAGTATTTCCGGTCGGGTGATTTATGGTCGTCAGTTGGGTAGCACCATTGGCACGCCCACTGCGAATCTGGAGTTGCGGCGATTGCGAGCGCCGCTGTCCGGCGTCTACGCGGTGGAGGTCAGTGGCGGTGGACTGGACAAAGCGCGCGGCGTGGCCAATGTGGGAGTGCGACCCACGGTGGATGATAGTATCAAGGCCAATCTGGAGGTGCATTTACTCGATCGGCAGATCGAGTTGTATGGCCGGCATATTGAAGTGACTTTCCGGCATAAGTTGCGGGATGAAATTAAATTTGGTTCTGTGAAAGAGCTGCAAGAGAACATTGCGAGGGATATAGAGCATACTCGGGCCTGGTTCAACCGGGACCAGAACTCGGTCTAAAACACTATGAGCGATTACAAAAACACACTGAACCTGCCGGTGACGGCTTTCCCGATGAAAGCCAGCCTGGCGCAGCGGGAACCCCAACGCCTGAAGCGATGGCAGGAAATGGGTTTGTACGAAAAAATCCGCGAAGCCTGTGCCGGTCGGCCAAAATTTATTTTGCACGACGGCCCCCCCTATGCGAATGGGGATCTGCACGTGGGCCATGCCGTCAACAAAATCCTGAAGGACATTATCGTCAAATCGCGAACCCTGGATGGCTTCGATGCGCCGTATGTGCCAGGCTGGGACTGTCACGGTCTGCCTATCGAATTGAATGTGGAGAAAAAGGTAGGAAAGCCCGGTGGCAAGGTCACTGCGACTGAATTCCGGCAGAAATGCCGCGAGTACGCCCGGCGCCAGATTGACGGCCAGCGGACTGACTTTATGCGCATGGGGGTCATTGGCGACTGGGCCAGACCGTACCTGACGATGGATTTCAAATTCGAGGCCGATATTGTTCGGGCGCTTTCGCGAATCGTAGAGAACGGTCACCTGCACAAGGGCTTCAAGCCGGTGCACTGGTGTATGGATTGCGGCTCCGCTCTGGCCGAGGCTGAGGTCGAATACCAGGACAAACGTTCTCCCGCGATCGATGTCGCCTTCGTCGCTGTCAACCCTGCAGCATTCAATGCGGCCTGTGGCTCGAACTACCACGGTGAGATCGCTATTCCCATCTGGACCACCACCCCGTGGACGCTGCCGGCCAATATGGCCGTGAGTTTGCACCCGGAACTGGATTACGTATTGATCGAAGGGCATGGCCGGGCGCTGGTAGTAGCCCAACAGTTAGCAGAGAGTTGCTCTGCCCGCTACGGCCTGGACGCGGTTCATATCCTGGGCCATTGCAAAGGGGCCGCGCTGGAAAACCTGATGCTGCAACACTGTTTCCTGGAGCGACAGGTGCCGGTGATTCTTGGTGAGCATGTGACGACCGAGGCAGGTAGCGGCGCGGTGCACACGGCACCGGCACACGGCCAGGATGACTTCGTGGTTGGCCAGAAATACGGACTGGACGTCTATAACCCGGTCGGTGCCAACGGTGTCTATCTGCCTGATACAGAGTTTTTTGCCGGCCAACACGTATTGAAAGCCAATGCGAATGTGATCGCGTTGCTGCAGGAGCGCGGTGTATTGCTGCACAGCGAAGATTACGATCACTCCTACCCTCATTGCTGGCGCCATAAAACGCCAATCATTTTTCGAGCCACCCCACAGTGGTTCGTGAGTATGCAGCAGGAGGGACTGCTGGATAAGGCACTGGCAGCGGTCGACGGCGTGCAGTGGCTGCCCGAGTGGGGGCGCGCTCGAATAGACGGCATGCTGGCGCAGCGGCCAGACTGGTGCATCTCGCGCCAGCGTACCTGGGGCGTGCCCATCGCGCTGTTTGTCCACAGGCAAACGGGCGCACTGCATCCCGCAACGACGCAACTGATGGAGCAGGTCGCACAGCGTATGGAGCAGAGCGGTGTCGATGCCTGGTTTGAGCTTGATACCGCCGAACTGCTGGGCGATGAGGCCGCGGACTATGAGAAGGTGAATGACACCCTCGATGTCTGGTTTGACTCCGGTGTGACTCACGCCTGCGTACTACAGCAGCGTGCGGAGTTACAGTTTCCGGCCGATTTGTATCTCGAGGGTTCGGATCAGCATCGCGGCTGGTTCCAGTCTTCCCTGTTGACCAGCATCGCGATCGAGGGTGTTGCACCCTACAAAACCGTATTGACCCACGGCTTCACGGTTGATGGTGACGGCCGCAAAATGTCGAAGTCACTGGGTAATATCATCCCTGCCAAGAAAGTGATGGACGAACTCGGCGCGGATATTCTGCGGCTGTGGGTGGCTGCGACTGACTACCGTGGGGAACTGACAGTCAGTGATGAAATTTTCAATCGCACGGCAGACTCCTATCGCAGAATTCGAAATACCGCGCGATTCCTGCTGTCGAACCTGAATGGTTTTGATCCCGCCGTCGATGCCCTGGATTTTTCCGACATGTTGTCATTGGATCGCTGGGCCGTCGATCGTGCGGCACAGTTACAGACGGAGATTATCGAGGCTTATCGCGGCTTCCATTTTCACCAGATCTACCAGAAATTACATAATTTTTGTGCGATTGATCTGGGTGGCTTTTATCTGGATGTCATCAAGGATCGACAGTACACCACGCAGGCGGACAGCGTCGCCAGGCGCTCGGCGCAGACCGCTATGTATCACATTGGTGAGGCAATGGTGCGTTGGATAGCACCTATCCTGAGTTATACGGCGGAAGAGATCTGGGAAAATTTGCCGGGTGATCGCAGCCCTTCAGTGATGCTGGAGCAGTGGTATGATGGTTTGCAACATCTAGCCGCTGACGACACTATGGGGCGTCTCTTCTGGCGGCGCATGATGGCCGTGCGCGGAGCCGTCAACAAGGCGATGGAAGCGCAGCGCTCCGCCGGTGTTTTGCGCGGAGCACTGGACGCCGCCGTGACGTTGTACTGCACCGCGGAGTTGAGTGAGACGCTGTTGGCGTTGGGTGATGAGTTACGTTTTGTGTTGATCACGTCTGCGGTCTCCGTAGAGCCGCTTGAGGCCGCCGGTGCTGACGCCGTCAGCAGTGAACTGCCGGAGTTGAAGTTGCTGATTGAATTGTCAGCTGCCGAGAAGTGTGAACGGTGCTGGCATCGCAGTCCCTCCGTGGGAGCCAGTGCAGCCCATCCGACATTGTGTGATCGCTGTATAGAGAATATCGATGGCCAAGGGGAGCACCGCTGCTTTGCGTAACGGACTTCACGCTATTCCATGGTTTGTACTTGCGTTGCTGGTGATTGTGTTCGACCAGTACACCAAGGCAGCCGCGACAAGTAATCTGGAGTATGCGCAGCCGGTACCCGTGTTCTGGTGGCTCAATATCACGCTGCATCACAATACTGGCGCAGCGTTTAGCTTCCTCAGCGACGCTGGCGGCTGGCAGCGCTACTTTTTCGCTGTCCTGGCCTCTGCGATCAGCATAGCCCTGGCGATCTGGTTGGTGGTGATGCCACGTGGCCAGCGTTTGCTGGCATTGAGCCTTGGGTTGATCCTCGGTGGCGCCCTCGGTAATCTGTGGGATCGCGTGGCGCTTGGGTATGTTGTGGATTTTATTTCAGTCCACTATGAGAACAGCTACTTCCCTACGTTCAATATTGCTGATTCAGCCATATCCATAGGCGCAGCGTGCATGCTATTGGACAGTTTTTTACATCGCGATAAACCCGCCGTGGGAGAGAGGAAAGCCGAGTGATGACTATGGTACCTGTCAGTGAGGGCACTCGTGTTTTCCTGAATTTCTCGGTCGGCCTGGAGGATGGTTCGGAAGTGGATTCAAACTTCGGCGCGGACTCGGTTAATTTTGTGATCGGCGACGGCAGCCTGCTTCCCGGGTTCGAACGGCTGTTATTTGGGATGTCGCCCGGTGAGCGTCAGATGTTTGTTGTGCCGCCGGAAGACGCCTTTGGCCAGCCGAATGACAACAATGTGCAGTATCTGCCGCGCGATCAGTTTGAGGACGACATGGATCTTGAGATTGGTCTTGTGTTTTCCTTTGCCGATGCCAGTGGCGGCGAAGTGCCTGGAATGATCATCGCATTCGATGATGATGAGGTTACGGTAGATTTCAATCATCCGCTGTCGGGGCGTACAATCCTGTTTGATGTGTTGATTCACAGGGTGGAGCCGGCAGAGCTGCACTAGTATCACGGGATAAACTACTTACGCGTCGGGGAAATCCCTGGTTTGCGCAGCACGAGAAGGGTTCGGGAATGGAAATTCGATTGGCTAATCCACGCGGTTTTTGCGCCGGTGTCGATCGTGCGATTGATATTGTCAATCGGGCGCTGGAGGTATTTGGTGCCCCGATCTATGTGCGTCACGAAGTGGTTCACAACAAGTTTGTGGTGGAAGACCTGCGCGCGCGTGGTGCCATCTTCGTCGATGACCTGCATGAGGTTCCGGACCAATGCATTGTGATTTTCAGTGCCCACGGGGTGTCCCAGGCCGTGCGCAGAGAGGCCTCAGAGCGCTCGCTGAAGGTGTTTGATGCAACCTGCCCGCTGGTGACAAAAGTGCATGTTGAAGTCGCCGGGTATAGCATGCAGGGCCGTGAGTGTGTGCTGATCGGCCATCGCGGCCACCCCGAGGTAGAGGGCACGATGGGGCAGTATGACCGCCGTGCCGGTGGCGATATCTATCTGGTGGAGGACGACGACCAGGCCTCCACACTGGTGGTAAAGGATCCTGACAATTTGTCCTATGTGACGCAGACCACCCTGTCGATGGATGATACGGCCAAGGTTATCGATACCCTGCGCGCGCGCTATCCGAATATTGAGGGGCCGCGCAAGGATGATATCTGTTACGCCACTCAAAATCGCCAGGATGCAGTGAAGAAACTCGCCGCAGATTGTGACCTGATGCTGGTGGTGGGTTCACCCAACAGTTCCAATTCCAACCGACTGCGGGAACTGGCTGAGCGAATGGGTGCCGAAGCCTATTTGCTCGACGGAGCCGAAGACATCAACCCTGACTGGCTGCAGGGGAAAACACGCATCGGTGTGACAGCGGGAGCCTCAGCGCCAGAAGTGCTGGTACAGGAGGTGCTGGATGGTCTCTGCGCGCTGGGAGCCAGCGCGCCGATTGAAGTCGCCGGCCGGCCAGAGAACGTCACCTTTTCACTGCCGCGTGAATTGCGTATTGCCGTGAAGAATTTATAGCCGCAGGCCATCACCCCAGCTCGTTCCAGAGCATAAATACCCTTCCATTCCGGCATATCCAGCCAATCGCTTGGCGCCGTGTCCCGACTTGCCTAAGCTTGTTGCCAGCAAGGAGGAATGCTGTGGACAGGACGTCGCTACAAGGCCTCGGCAGGGGGTTTACCCTTATAGAGATGATGATTGTGTTGGTGTTGATCGCCACGCTTTTGTCGATCGGTGCACCGATGATGCAGCGCCAACTGGCCGGCACTCGCCTGCACACGGAGTCCAGCCGGTTTCTGGCTGCGATCAATCTCGCTCGCAGTGAAGCTGTGATGAGAAATCATCCTGTCAGTATCTGTCCATCTGCAATGGCGAGGACCGGTATCCCCGAGTGTTCGGGGATCTACGCCGGGGGTTGGATAGTCTTTGCCAATGCAGACAGGGACAAGGTTGTCGACAGTGGCACAGATGCAGTACTTCGCGTGTTCGAGGGCTTGCCTGACGGCTACCAGCTGACCAATCGCAGCGGCTCTCGCGATGCGTTTGAACTGATCAATTACCTGCCGGATGGCACTTCACACAGCACGCGCACACTTATGTTCTGTCCTCCACAGCAGTTGGGTGTGCCGTCACTGAGTATTGTCATGAATATCGTTGGCCGCGCACGGTTAGTTGAAGGTTGGGGGCAGTGCCCGGCTGTTTGAAGGCGGGCTGGATGCAAGTGTGTCGGAGAGAGGGGGGCAAGGATGCTCTATCATGAAGCGCAGCGGGGCGTCGGTATGCTGGAATTTCTTGTCGCGTTGATGATATTTTCGATGGGCATCACGGGCCTTTTGTCTGCACAACTTGTCGCTAAAAAAACCATCATCGAGGCCGGTCAGCGTTCAATGGCCATTGCTCTGGCGCGCGATATCCTCGAGCGCATGCGCGCAAATCCGGGTCAGATTCTGGCGTATCGAGTTGTTGCCGTGGGCGATAAAGAGAGTCCATTGCCGCGCCCGGATGTGGACTGCGATGCCTCACAGTGCACCGCAGATGAGTTGGCGGCTTTCGATATCTGGCAGTGGGAATCACAGCTGATTGGTAGCACGGAACGCGACTCGGTGGGATATGTGGGTGGACTGCAAGCGCCCCGGGCCTGTATCGCCAGCGGCGCGGGAGGGGTAGATGTGACAATCACCTGGCGCAGTGCGATGGCGTTCGATGTAGGGCCAACTGCCGATTGCTTCGACGCCGAGGATGCGTCGCAACGTCACCAGGTCACCCTGTCCAGCTTCATCGGGGGGCAGTGAGGGTGGGCCTCGGGAAAGTGCTAAAGGGTCATCACTTCTTCAGTGGCGTGACGCTGGTGGAGTTGTTGATTTCCCTGCTGCTTGGATTGCTTCTCAGTGGCGGTATGGTGAGCGCGTATCTGGTGGCCAAGCGCAATGTGTACTATGAAGAGCAGATGGCTCGCATGCAGGAAAACGGACGCTATGCGATGCGGTTGCTGTCGCGAGAGTTAGCGATGGCGGGCTTCTATGGCGGCCTCCTTTCTCCCTCAATGGAGCTCCAAGCGGCTACTATAGGCGGCGATTGCAGCGACGCGGACTGGGCTCTCAGTGTCCGCAATCCACTGGATATAATCAACGATTATGACGGCCAGTCACCACCGGTATCACTGCACCGGATAGCATTCACCTGTGTAGATACCACGGCGATGGTATTGAACAGTGATCTGTTAGCGATAAAACGCACTGCAGCCGATGCCAGTTTGCTGCGGGGGGAGCCCGCCCAGACACTGACGTCTTCTGACATAGAGGGCTGGTACCTTCGGCTCGTTTCAGGGGGTGATCCCGAGTGGGAGCAATTGCCTCCGGTGGAATTGCGCCATGCATCCAGGGCAGTGCCCTCACTGAGTTATTGGGAGGCAATTTCTCGCATCATATTTATCCGCGCCTGGTCCAGTAAAGTCGGCGATGGGCTCCCCAGCCTGTGTATGGAAACACTCGCCGGCAATGCCATGACTTCCCGCTGCCTGGTGGAGGGGGTGGAAAACCTGCAGCTTGAGTTTGGTATCGATACCGACGATGACGGTGTGCCCAACACGTACACATCAACCCCCACACAAATGCAGTTGCGAGGCGCGGTGAGCGCGAAAATATATGTATTGCTGCGCAGCATTGGCGCACTGCCCGGATATCGGGATAGCCGGACTTACCACCTCGGCCAAAAAGTGTTGCCCCCGACACACGATGCCTACCTGCGCCGTGTGCTGAGTACAACGGTGGTGCTTCGCAATCACAAAGCACCACGGAGTTGAATGATGGCGCAATGGGGGCAGTTCGCCAGCAACACTTCACGCGTGTCGAATCGTGGCGCAGTCATTTTGTTGGCTATGGTTTTTCTTCTGATGCTGGCGATGATCGCCGCCATGGTTATGCGGTCTTCCATTATGCAACTGCACATGGCCGGGAATGATCAGTTTCTGGAGGAAGCGCTGCATGCTGCACAGGGTATCGCGGAGGAGCTTGCTCTGCAGCCCGGCAATTTTGTGCTTGCAGGCAGTGTTGGTAATACCAACTGTCCAATAGGAACAGAATCGCCCGCGTGTCACAGGAGCCAGCTGCAGATGCCAGACTCGGTGCTGGCACTTGAAGGGTTGTCGGTTGATTTACGTGTGATCAGACAGGATCCATTGCTGTTGCATGGATTTCCGTTGCGCGAACGTGAGGATGTCGTGTCCAGCAGCGCCAGCTTTGATGCAGCCCTGTTTGAAATCGATGTGGAACTCAAAGGACATGAGGTCGGGCGGGGTGGCGCGCATGTGGTGCAGGGTATTGCTATACGGATCCCCGCGTTTCGTTAAATGTCAGGAGAGCGGCTATGAGAAATATGTTCAATCTGGTGCTGCTTTTATTCGGTTTGCAGGTCTGCCCGGTTACGGCAGATGATATTGAAGCGTACTTGTACGGTACCGAGGGTGTGTTTGTGCAAGTGGTAATGGATCTGGGGGACAGCAGCCGCGACTCTGCGCTGTGTACGTTCCCGCTGGATTGTCGGCCGCCCTTCATGAGCGCCGCGGCGTTTCGCCATCTGGAGGACATGTACCAGGAAGGCGAGTCCGTGACGGCGCCCGGTGTTTTCAGGGCCGTATTGTCCGCGGTTCTGGAGAATCCGCTGCTTGATAACCTGTCGCTATCGCTACTGATATCCAATCACCAGGACAACCCCGCGAGCGATCCGACAGTCGCTCTGGGTGGAGGCACGATACTGCAGGGATACCGCAAGCTGCAGACGCACAGGGCCGATGTCATCGCTACCTTGAAGGCCCTGCCAACTCCGGCGTTGCAGGCAAGTCATACACTGCAACCCCGCGAAACGTACTTCGAGTGGTTGCGGTATCTGGTCGGTGGGGAGGTGGCGCTCGGGCGCAATACCGTAGGGAACTTCGGCAGCTCGCAACCACATCCCGATTATGACCAGAGTATTCTCGAAAATGGGAAGTACGTTACCCCGTTCAAGAGTCGGTCGGAATGCCCACAGCTTTACTCCATGCTGTTTACGCTGGGTTCGCCCGCTCACGATGAGAACCTGGACACCGAAATAGTGAAACAATTGCCTGACCTGGGCCAGAACACGTTTTTCTCGCAGTTTCTGGCCTATCTGCACCAGGCGGACACGGATCTCCTGCCGCAGACAGACACCGTGGTGCCGCTGCAGACTACCTGGGTAGTCACAACTCGTGAACAACGGGGGAATGCGCAGGACTATGCCATTGCCGGGGATAGCGAGCCTCTTATTTACGTCGATGACCCGTTGCAGTTGCAAGCACGCCTGACAGCGAGGCTACTGCAGCAGGTTGCCGTTGCCGGTTATGCAATGGATGCGGCCTTTTCCAACGATGTGTTCGCTCGCGGCCAGGTGTTGGATGCGTTGTTTTTGCCGCAGTTTTTGCCGCAGGCCGGCAGCAACTGGCCCGGCAACCTGAAGAAACTGAAACTGGAGCTCGCAGGAGATCGGCAGCGTGAGGGAGAGGATCTTGCGATTGGCCAGGTGCTCGACGCGCGAGGTGCACCCGCCTATGAAGGCACAGGTGGCAACAGGGGCCGCTTGCGCCTGGACGCGTTGACCTTCTGGACAGACGTCGCGACCCTGCCGCGCGACGTGGCAGATGTCGTTCCCAATGATGCGGATGGCCCTGTTGTAGCCCGCGGCGGTGCGGGACAAAAAATTGATGGCTTTGTTGAATACAACACCGTGCCCGGTCAGCGGGTGCACTATTTCATTGGCGACACCAATACCGAGGCGCCGGTAAACGGGTACGGCCCCAGACAGCTTTTTTATGCCCCCATGACGGGAGGGGAATTGTTACCATTCGACGCCGATGCGCAGACGGCCACTGCGATTAGACCGTTACTTGATCCCGAACAAACACTCGCGGATGAACAACTCCTCAACCTCATCCGGTGGGCGAGAGGGCAGGAGATTGATGCGCCGGGTGCTGCGGCGCGTGGCTGGCTACTCGGCGAGGTCATGCACTCGCGACCGTTCGCACTCAACTACGGTGCCACGCCCGGCTACAGCAGGGACAACCCCAATGTCCGGGTAATGTTTGGCAGTGGCGATGGCGCTTTTCATATCGTCCAGAGCACCGATACGGCGGGGCGGGAGTCCGGTCGAGAGGTGTTCGGGTTTTTCCCCGCAGAATCGCTGCCCGCGATTCGCTGGCGGCATGAGAACAATCGCGAGGGCCTGCCGAAGTATTATGGCGTGGATGGGGCGCCAGTCGTGCTGCGCGTCGATCACAATGATGACGGCACACTCGATCACGCCCAGGGTGATGAAGCCTATGTGTTCTTCGGCATGCGCCGTGGTGGCTCGAGCTATTTTGCGCTCGATATCAGCGATCCGGATGCGGTCCCCCGCTTGGCGTGGCGTATCAGCAGGACGGTCGGTGGCGCCTTTGACGAACTGGGATTGAGCTTCTCCACGCCAGTGGTGGGCAAGGTAAACTACAGTGGCAGAGTAGTGGATGTACTCATTTTTGCGGGAGGCTACGATGGCGGCTGGAATCACGACTTCACTGCCAGGCTTGGCAAAGATCTCGATGCTGGTGACGATGCTGTCGGCAACGCTCTATACATCGTAAATGCGCGCACGGGAGAATTGATCTGGAAGGCGGTCAATGGGCAGACTGGGACCAGTAGCAACAGCCGTTATATGCATGCGGGCCTGGTGGACAGTATTCCCTCAACTGTGTCGGCGCTGGTCACACCGCAGGGTGTCATTCACCGGGTTTATGTTGGCGACACCGGTGGCGCGGTATGGCGTGTCGATCTGCCCCCAAATTCGGAAGGACGCAGCGATCACCGCAGGGACAACTGGTTCATCACCAAGCTGGCTGATCTGGGGTTCGATGCCAATGAACCCGGGGGGGCTGCGCGCGAGGACAGGCGGTTTTTTCATGCACCGGATATTGTGCAATCTTTCGATGAAAGCGGAGACTTCGATGGGCTGCTTATCCAGAGTGGTAATCGTGCAGACCCCAATGAGACGCTGGTAGAAAACGCCCTGTTTTACTTGAAGGATCGGGAGATAATGACAGGCAGCGCTGTCGCGGTTGCCGAGAATACAGTGAGTAATCCAGCGGGCAGATACCAGGTATCGGATCTGGTCGATCAAACGGACTGCATTGACGGAACAGAACAAGTTGTGAGTGAGGAAGGTAGCGTCGATTGTGCAACTCGGGGTGCGTTCAACGGCTGGCAGGTCCGTTTCGGTCAGCCCGGTGAAAAAGGTTTGTCTACACCACTGACAGATGGCGGCACGGTGTTTGCGTCTACATTTACGCCCGGTGAAGTGACATCCTGCGGCAGGAGGCAGGGGCAGGGCAGGTTGTACGTATTGCGGCTTCGCAACGCCACTGCCGCAGCGAATAGCCAGAGGCACTATGAACTGGGTGATGGTATTCCCGCGCCTGCGAGGCCGGTTGCTGACGCTATTTTCCTGCCGGGCGGAGGAATCGATCTGTATGACCTGGATGGTGATCACGTGCGCGATACTACACAGCTACTGCCCAGTCACGCACAGCGATTGTATCGGACGTATTGGCGCGAACCCGGCATTGATCCACTTTAGGTTGGTGGGAAGCGCAGCGCGATGGGTTCACATGAAAAAGGCTTTTCGCTGATAGAGCTTCTTGTAGTCGCCAGTTTGATGGTTGTTCTGCTCTCACTGATGCTGCCCGCATATCAACGACAGCTTATAGATACGCGCCGAACGCTCGGTGGGGCGGCGCTATTAGAGACCATGATGCGGCAGGAACAGTACTTCCTGAATCACAAGCGGTATGCTGAAATGCTCACAGAACTGGCATATCCATCACATCCCTATGCGATCGATGCCCGCGGTAATGTGGTGGATGGCCTCGCTGAAAACCGGGTGTACCTGATCAATCTCACGACACGGGCCAATGCCTATACACTCTCCGCCACTCCCCAGTTCGCCCAGGCCGCTGATCGGGACTGCGGCATCTTGAGCCTGGACTCGTCTGGCCGTAAACGGAGCTCTGGAGAGGATCGGGGTCGACGCTGTTGGTGAGTCGGCTCAGTCGTCCAGCCCCAGCTTTTTTTGCCGATAACGAAGGCTTCTGAAACTGATGCCAAGCAGTTTTGCTGCCGCCGTTTTGTTCCAGCGACATTCTTCAAGTGCGGCGCTGACAATTTCGCGCTCAAGATCTTCCAGATAACCCTCGAGGTCACCGAATGCCTCGTGTGCCCGGCGCACTGAGCTGGCGCGCTCGACCGGTTCAGTTTTAGGTCTAGCGGCCGGCTCGGGGTGCGTCCTGGCGCTGGAAAACTGCAAGTCATCGGCGATGATTTTCTCACCGTCTGAAAGCGCCAGAGCGCGCTCCAGCATGTTCTCGAGTTCGCGAACATTCCCCGGGAAGTTGTAGTCTGCCAGCGCCCTGAGTGCGGACTTATCCAGATAAGCCGCCTTGCTGCCTGTCGCGCCAATACGGTCAAGGATTGCGGTGGTCAAGGCCGGAAGATCTTCAAGCCTCTCGCGTAAGCTCGGTACCCGAACGCCAATAACGTTAATGCGATAGTACAGATCCTGCCGGAACCGCCCGGCCTCCACTTCCGTTTCCAGGTTTTTGTGGGTAGCACTCAGAAGCCGGATATCGGTTTGTTGCTCTTCACTGGCGCCCACCGGTCGCACGGTTTTTTCCTGAATCGCACGCAGCAGTTTTACCTGCATGTTCAGCGGCAGGTCTGCTACTTCATCGAGGAAAAGCGTGCCGCCGGAGGCGGCCTGAAACAGTCCGACCTTGTCCTGGCTGGCACCGGTAAAGCTGCCTTTCAGGTGTCCGAACAACTCGCTTTCCATCAGTTCCGGCGGGATTGCGCCACAGTTGACCGCCACGAATGGCCCGTTCGCGCGCGCACCGTTGTTGTGAATCAGTCGGGCGACAACTTCCTTGCCGCTGCCGGATTCTCCGTGTATGTGCACCGGAGCCTGACTGCGCGCCAGCTTGGATATTTGTTGTCGAAGGCTTTGTATCGAGGGAGCGGACCCTATCAGCTCCTGGTCGACTGCGTCCTGTGCCCGACGGGGGTCTCCCTCCAGTTGTAATGCGGAGCTCACCAGTCTGCGCAGATTCTCCAGTTCAATTGGCTTGCTGATGAAGTCGAACGCCCCGGCCTTCAGCGCCGAAATCGCAGTCTCCACACTCCCGTGTGCGGTGATCATCGCAACAGGGATATGGGGGCACTGCTGCTGGATATATTCTACCAGCGTAATACCGTTGCCATCTGGCAGGCGCATGTCAGTCAGGCACAGGTCCGGCTTGATCTTCTCAACCATCTCCCTGGCTTCTCCCAGGGTAGCGGCGCTGTGCGTATCGAGGCCCATACGGCTAAGCGTGATATCCAGTAGCTCGCGGATATCCGGCTCGTCATCTACGATCAATACACTTTGGGTCATTGTCTAGCCTCACTCAGGACCGCTTCTGGACTGACTTTATCAGGCATATCCCTGATGCGGGCACTAGAGCGCTCGTTGGTTCATGGAAATTCGAAAACAGCTTTCACCCTTTCGTGTCGGGCGATAGTACAAATCTGCGTTGTTAATCTCACAGAGCTCCTTGCACAGGTACAAGCCCATGCCACTACCCTCGGCCATCGTGGTAAAAAACGGCTCGAATAATTTTGCCTGATCCGCAGACGGTACTCCACTGCCTGCATCTATAATGTCGACATGGCACTGATGTAGTGAGGAGTCCAGATCGACCTCGATTCGTGCCGTTTCCCGCCCTGTGGCGAGTTTGCTGTGGCGCAAGGCATTGTCGAGCAGATTGGCGAATACCCGCTGCAGATTTTCGGGGTCGAACTCCACCAGCAGCTCTTTGTAGTGACAGTCAATCGCTACCTCCGCCGGTCGATTGAGGGCGTTCAGGTACTCGCCGACGAACTCTGTCAACCACGGTGCCAACATCAGGTACTGTGGTTTCGGGGGCTCACGGCGGGAGATCTGCATGACGCTCTCCACGATCTGGTTTACGCGTTCACAGTGGCTCTGGATGATATCCGCCATGCGGCGGTCAGGCGGCGACAGATCCTGTGATTCCTGCAGCAGTTGCGCGGCGTGGCTGATTGCACCCAATGGGTTGCGGATTTCGTGTGCGATGCTGGCTGTCAAACGTCCGAGTGAGTTGAGCTTGAGTGATTGCGCATACTGTGTAACTGGCGTGTAGTCTTCGACGAAAACCAGCGCCTCCTGGTTGGCGTTGGGCTGCAACTCACGGAAGTTGGCAATCACCGGAAGCGTGCCCTGAGCGACAGTAAACGGCTTGGCCCTGTGCACGCCGGAATTTTTCCAGTGCTCAAACTGGTAGGCGAGTTCCGGGCAGTAGTCCGCCAACTGGCGACCCTGCTCTACAGTAACCGGGCGCTCTGGTGCAAGCAGTCCGATTGCCGCCTTGTTCATGATCCGCACTACACCTTCATTATTGACCAGCAGAATGCCTGTCTGCATATGCTGGACGATCTGTTCATTCAGTCGTTGCAGGCTATACAAGTCACTCGCGCGATTGCGAGCCAGTTCCTCGGCGCGACCGAGGCGGTGAGCAATGGGCTGCACTATCAGTGTTACACCGAAAATCAGCAGCCCGAGAATCCCTGCAGGAAACAACGAACTGCTGTCGAGTACATCGTGTAGTATCAGCCAGACGGTATCCAGCAAGATAGCCATAACGCCAATGGCGGCAATCAGTGTGGCAAGTGTTCTGTTGGATATCAGTACTGCGCTGGCAGCTACTGTTATCACCAGCAATACGGGTAGACCGCTTATCATTCCCCCACTGCTGTCGGACAACAGCGTGATGGCGACAATATCCACCAGAAACACCAGAACCATCAATTTCTGGCTTTGATTCAGACGCGTTGAGAGTGATCCCACCAGCGGAATGCTGGTAGCCAGGTACGCCAGGGCCACTGTTGTGTACAGTGCAGGATTCAGGGTTCCCACCAGTTGCCGGGTGTTCGGGCTTACCAGCATGATCAACAGCACCACCGACAGCAACGAGCGGTATCCCACATAGACCCGAAAGAGTGCAAGGTTCTGATGGCTCGGGGAGTGAGCCTCGGGTTTTGTAAGAATGGCTGTGCGATTCACCGTGCGCTGGCCTTATGGCTTTTATGATGTTTGGAATTGGGTGCCATTGTAACAGGTATTGATACGTTCAAGGACTGGCTATAGACGATGCTTTTCCGGACAATGGCGGTCTGCGAAACGAGAGCGTCCGAAGGTTCCATGAGCACCCTGAATATCCTGATGGCCCAGATGAATACCCTTGTCGGTGATTTCGAAGGCAACACACAGAAAGTTATCGAGGCAATCGCGCTGGCCGAAAGCGAGCACGATTCACCGATTGTCGTTTGTCCTGAACTGACCCTCAGTGGATATCCGCCGGAAGACTTGCTGTTACGTCCCAGTATTGGCCTGCGAGTCGAGCAGTCTTTGGCAACGCTTTGTGCCGCGATGAAAGGGTCTGCCTATCTGGTCATCGGGTATCCACTGCGCGTCGATGGAACCCTTTACAATGCCGCAGGCGTATTGCATCGCGGACAGATCGTGGCCCAGTACTTCAAGCAACTCCTCCCCAACTACCAGGTGTTTGACGAAAAACGCTACTTCACAGCCGGTGGCGAGCCGTGTGTTGTCAACATAAATGGTGTCGCGGTGGGCTTGAGTATCTGTGAGGATATCTGGGAGAGCACGCCGACCTTACAAGCGACGCAAGCCGGTGCGCAGCTGTTGCTCAATATTAATTCTTCACCGTATCATCTCGATAAGCGGCTGGAGCGCTGGGAGACTGTTGCGGCCCGCGCCCGCGAGGCTGGTATTCCCATTGTGTATGTCAACCAGGTGGGGGGCCAGGATGAGCTGGTGTTCGACGGAGGCTCCTTCGCCGTAGCGGCTGATGGTACGGTGGCCGCAGCGGCGCCCGGTTTTGAGGAGGGTGCGTACTGGCTACAGGTGGACATGGCAGCGCAGCCGGCCAGTATCACCGGGCCAGCACCGTCGCCGCCACCACAGGAGTTGTCCGCCACCTGGCAGGCGCTGGTGCTGGGGGTTCGCGATTACGTCAATAAGAATCGCTTCCGCGGCGTGGTGCTCGGTTTATCCGGTGGTGTCGATTCCGCGTTGACCCTGGCGGTGGCAGTGGAGGCGCTGGGGCCCGAGCGGGTGGAGGCGGTGATGATGCCTTTTCGCTATACCTCGCAGATGAGTATTGAAGATGCCGCAGAGCAAGCCCGGCTGCAGGGTGTCACACACAAGGTGATATCGATTGAGCCCATATACGAGGCTTTCATGACCAGCCTTAGGGAGGAGTTTGCCGGGACCAGCCCGGATACCACAGAGGAGAATCTGCAGGCCCGCTGTCGCGGCGTACTGTTGATGTCTATCTCCAACAAAAAAGGCTATCTGGTGTTGACCACAGGTAATAAGAGCGAGATGGCCGTGGGCTACTCCACCCTCTACGGTGACATGGCAGGGGGTCTCGATGTGCTCAAGGATGTGCCAAAAACACTGGTATTTGAACTGTGTCGCTATCGCAATTCTCTCGGCCCGTGTATTCCACAGCGGGTGATCGACCGTCCTCCCTCCGCCGAACTGGCGCCCGACCAGAAAGACGAGGACAGTCTTCCCCCCTACGAAGTGCTGGACCGTATCCTCGCGCTGTATGTTGAGCAGGATTACAGCGCCGAAGCCATTATCGCCATGGGTATGGACCGCGAACAGGTGAACAAGGTTCTGCGACTGGTGGATCTGAACGAGTACAAGCGCCGACAGGCACCCGTGGGAGTGCGTATAACGCGGCGCGGCTTCGGCCGTGATAGGCGCTATCCAATCACGTCGGGATGGCGCCTGGGAGACTAGTCCAGCCCCCTATGGGCTGCAGTCACACCTCGGGGCGGTGATCAAACTGGGGCGGTGAGGGCGGATCAAACAGTCCGAAGGAAATCTTGTTAACCCAGGAGCGCTGTTCTCCCGCCAGGGTGAAATTGCTCACAAATTCACCATTTTTGTTAATCGCAGGATAGTTGGGGTAGTTGGTGGCCAACACGGTGATGGATTCCTGGGCCAGGTCATTCATGCCCAGGAAAATATACCCTTGTGCCATAATGGCCAGCCCATCGGCGACCGCCGGCGTGCGCTGGAAATTCTCCACGACAAATCTGCCGCGATTGACTGCAGCGAGGTAGGCTCCCCGACGCAGATAGTAATTGGCGACCATTATTTCGTGCCGTGCCAGCAGGTTGCGCAGAGAAATCATGCGAGCCTCAGCGTCCGCTGCGTAAGGGCTGTTGGGGAATCTGGAGACCAGCTGTGCAAATTCGCTGAACGCCTCCTTGGCCTGCGACGTATCGCGTTGGGTGGGATCGGTAGGCATGAAGCGGGCGAAGATATCATCATTTGCTGAGTAGGCGGCGAGGCCCTTCATGTAGTAGGCGTAGTCGACGCTGGGGTGCTGCGGGTGCAAGCGAATGAATCGGTCTGCTGCCTCTACCGCCGCCTCGTGCTCATAGGCGTTGTAATGTGCATAGATCAGTTCCAGCTGAGCCTGTTCGGCATACTTGCCAAACGGGTAGCGGGATTCCAGCAATTCCAGGCTCTTGATGGCCAGACTGTAGCTGTCGGCGCGCAAATAGCGCTGGGCGTCCTCGTAGATTTGCTGCTCACCGGCATCGGCAGCGATATCGGGCAGCTCCTCGTTGCTGGAGCAGCCGTAGAGGGTCATGCTGAAGATAATAAAAAAGATGTATTTCATGCTTTCACCTAATGGCTCGCGTCAGCGTGCTAAAATCCCACCTAGCGCGGGTGCTATTGCTGCGGTATTTAACCACAGGCGGGCTGGCGCATAAACAGGAATTGTCATGATTGAAAAGGTGGAGCTGCAGGCCAGTGTGCCGCAGGAGATGCACGGCTGCAGATTGGACCAGGTTGCAGCGCAACTTTTCCCGCAATATTCCCGGTCCCGTTTGCAGGAGTGGATCAAGGCGGGCGCGGTGTCCGTGAATGGTCAGCGCTGTCGTCCGCGAGACAAAGTGTCAGAGGGCGCCAGCGTGCAGGTCGACGCCCAATTGGAAGCGGAAGTGTCGTGGCGTGGCCAGGAGATCGCGCTGGATATGGTCTACGAGGACGACACTATCCTGGTCGTCAATAAGCCCGCGGGACTTGTTGTGCACCCGGCTGCAGGACACGCTGAGGGGACTTTGGTCAATGCCCTGCTGGCCCATGCGCCTGAACTGGCGTTGCTGCCCCGCGCGGGGATTGTGCATCGCCTGGACATGGATACCTCTGGTCTGTTGGTCGTTGCCAGAACCCTGCCCGCACATCACGACCTGGTTGATCAGTTGCAGGAGAGAACGGTGAAGCGGGAATACTGTGCACTGGTCATTGGCGCAATGACGGGAGGGGGGACTGTGGACGCTGCCATGGGGCGCCATCCGCGCCAGCGCAAGAAAATGGCAGTGACCGCCGTCGGTGGGAAACCAGCGATAACCCACTACCGCCTGGCGCAGCGCTTTGGTCACCACACCCGTATTACGGTCAACCTGGAAACCGGGCGAACGCACCAGATTCGGGTGCACATGGCCCATCGACATTACCCGTTGATTGGAGATCCCTTGTACGGTGGCCGGCCCCGCATACCCAAGGGCGCGTCGGACGAGTTGATAGAGGCGTTGCGAAACTTTCCCCGACAGGCACTGCATGCCCGATCTCTGGGATTTATTCATCCGAAGACAGAGGAAGCGGTGCAGTTTGAATGCCCGCTGCCAGACGATATCCAGCGCCTGATCGCTATTTTGGAGGCGGAAGATCCGCCGTTCGCCCATGACACTGCGCTTTATTGAGCCGGACTGGCCTGCGCCGGACACTGTGTATGCGCTGTCAACCACACGCATTGGCGGACACAGCGCGGCGCCGTATGAAAGTTTCAATATGGGTTGCCACGTGGGTGATGAGGAGGATGCGGTAGCGGCGAACAGGGCGTTGTTGGTCAATGCGCTGCCGGGCGGCTCCTCCATCTCCTGGTTATCGCAGGTGCACGGTACGGCCGTGGTTGAGGCGGCGCCGTGTGCAAGCCCGCCGCCGGCAGATGCCCAGTGGAGTCGCACCCCGGGTGCGGTCTGTACCGTTATGACCGCAGATTGTTTACCGGTATTGCTGTGTTCAGTCGATGGTGATGTGGTCGCTGCCGCGCATGCGGGTTGGCGCGGTTTGCTGGCGGGCGTGCTGGAGGCGACTGTGGCGGCAATGGCGACTCCGCCCGGGCGATTGCTGGCGTGGCTGGGTCCCGCAATCGGCCCTGCGGCCTTTGAGGTCGGCAAAGAGGTGAGGGCCGCCTATTTGTCCTCGGCAGCGCCATCGCAAGCGAAAAAGGTTGCGGCCTGTTTTGCACCCTCAGATCGCCCCGGCCACTACCTTGCGGATCTGTATACGCTGGCCCGTCTGCGTCTCGATGACATGGGGTTGAGCGGTGTGTTCGGCGGCGACCTGTGCACCTACAGCGACCCCGGGCGTTTCTTCTCCTACCGCAGAGATGGCCAGACGGGCCGTATGGCCAGCCTGATCCTGTTGCGCTAGATTTTTGCTATTGCCACTATTACCACACTTGAAATAGGGTGATTCGCCCCCATTTTATGCCCAACAGTACGATATGCCTCCACCGGAGGTGATCATCGAGGAGAGTATCGAATGAGAATGGATAAACTGACCAATCAATTGCAGACCGCACTGGCAGACGCCCAGTCTCTGGCGCTCGGCAAGGACCACAATTTTATCGAGCCTGTGCATTTGCTTAGCGCGCTGCTTGAGCAGCGCGGTGGAGCCTGCAAACCCCTGTTGCAGAAGGCCGGGGCAGATGTCGCCGGACTGACGGCAGGCGCCAGGGCCGCTGTCGAAGCGCTGCCGACCGTATCCGGAACCGGCGGTGATGTGCATATGTCGAATGATCTGGGGCGAATTCTCAACGTCACCGACAAACTGGCGCAGCAGGGCGGTGACACCTATATTTCCAGCGAGCTGGTGCTGTTGGCGATGCTGGAAAGCAAGACGTCTGCTGGCGAGTTGATGAAGGCCAACGGCGTACGCCCGTTGGATTTAAAAGCAGCGATCGACGCGATGCGTGGGGGGGAAGCAGTGGACAATCCGGAGGCTGAGGAATCGCGTCAGGCGTTGGACAAATACACGATAGATCTGACGGAGCGAGCGGAGCAGGGCAAGCTGGATCCTGTCATCGGTCGTGACGACGAAATCCGTCGTACCATTCAGGTACTGCAGCGTCGCACCAAGAACAATCCGGTGCTGATCGGTGAGCCCGGCGTGGGAAAGACCGCTATTATCGAAGGTCTTGCCCAGCGTGTAGTGAACGGAGAAGTCCCTGAAAGTATGCGTGACAAGCGCGTGTTGTCGCTGGATCTGGGTGCGCTGCTGGCCGGTGCCAAGTTCCGAGGCGATTTTGAAGAGCGACTCAAGGCCGTGCTGAACGAACTCTCCAAGCAGGAGGGGCGTGTCATCCTGTTTATTGATGAGCTCCATACCATGGTGGGTGCTGGCAAGGCAGAGGGATCAATGGATGCGGGCAATATGCTCAAACCTGCCCTGGCGCGTGGTGAACTGCATTGCGTGGGTGCCACGACCTTGAATGAATACCGTCAGTATGTGGAAAAAGATGCCGCCCTGGAGCGACGTTTCCAGAAAGTTCTCGTGGATGAACCCAACGAGGAAGACACGATAGCGATTCTGCGCGGCTTGAAAGAGCGCTACGAAGTGCACCATGGGGTGGATATCACCGACAGTGCCATCATTGCCGCCGCGCGGCTGTCCCAGCGTTACATTACCGACCGGCAACTGCCTGACAAGGCCATCGATCTGGTCGATGAGGCCGCCAGTCGTATTCGTATGGAAATCGACTCCAAGCCCGAAGTAATGGACAAACTGGAGCGACGGTTGATACAGCTCAAGATTGAGCGGGAAGCCGTGAAAAAGGACAGTGACCCCGCTGCCAAGAAACAGGTGGAAAGACTGAACGAGGAAATCGACAAAGTCGAGCGGGAGTTCTCCGATCTGGAGGAAATCTGGAAAGCGGAGAAAGCGTCCGTGCAGGGGGCCGCACATATCAAGAGCGACCTGGAGCAGGTGAAACTGGATCTCGAGGCGGCGCGCCGGGCGGGTGATCTCACACGCATGTCGGAACTGCAGTACGGGCGTATCCCCGAACTGGAAAAGCAGTTGGAAGTGGCGCAGGAATCAGAGTCTGCAGATACGGTATTGCTGCGCAACAAGGTCACGGATGAGGAGATCGCCGAGGTCGTGTCGCGTTGGACGGGTATCCCTGTCTCCAAGATGATGGAGGGTGACCGGGACAAGCTTTTGCGAATGGAAGATGCGCTGCGCGAAAGAGTGGTCGGCCAGGATGAAGCTATTACAGCGGTGTCAAATGCCGTGCGCCGCTCGCGGGCCGGTTTGTCGGATCCCAAGCGTCCCAATGGCTCCTTTCTGTTCCTGGGGCCCACCGGTGTGGGTAAAACCGAGCTGTGCAAAGCGTTGGCGGACTTTATGTTCGACAGCGACGATGCCATGGTGCGCATAGATATGTCAGAGTTTATGGAAAAGCACTCGGTGGCGCGACTCATCGGAGCGCCTCCGGGGTATGTGGGGTATGAAGAGGGCGGTTATCTGACGGAAGCCGTCAGGCGCCGACCCTACTCCCTGTTGCTGTTGGATGAGGTTGAAAAGGCGCACCCCGATGTATTCAACATCCTGTTACAGGTGTTGGAAGACGGTCGCCTCACGGACGGCCAGGGTCGAACGGTCGATTTCCGCAACACGGTGATAGTGATGACGTCCAATCTCGGCTCGCACCTGATTCAGGAAATGGCCGGGAACGACGACTACGAGGCAATGAAGTCGGCCGTGATGGAGGTGGTTGGTACACACTTTCGGCCGGAGTTCATCAACCGGGTCGATGAATCGGTGGTGTTCCATCCGCTGCGCGAGGAGCAGATTCGCGGTATCGCTGCGATCCAGCTGCGCGATTTGCAGGATCGCCTGGCTGAACGCGAGCTGGAGTTGAAGGTCAGCGATGCCTTTCTGGATCGGTTGGTGACAGTGGGCTTCGATCCAGTGTACGGTGCCAGGCCGCTGAAGCGCGCTATCCAGCGTGAGCTGGAAAACCCGCTGGCGCAGCGGTTGCTGGCCGGGGAGTTTCATCCCGGCGAAGTGATCCTGGCCGATGTGCAGGGTGGAGAAACGGCGTTTAGCGTCAGCAGCAACACCGCCTGATCCGCGGCAGGGTGAATCGTCGACGAGTTCGGCGACAGATGAGGGCGCGCAAGGTATTCAGCAGTACCGGGCGCGCTTTTTTTTGGTCGCGGCAGCGTGCCGGTTATTCGCAGTTGATCTCTATCGTGTCCAGGGCTTTCTGTCGCTGGGCAGCTCTCTGCTCCTCGTTGAGGAAATATACCTCACCCTGGTCATTGCGCATCTGTATCCTGACGTTCTGGTCAAGCGCCTCCAGGTTCTCCCTGGCGCGCTGACAGTACTCCGGGTTTTTCTCGGCCTTGGTGGTGCTGGTATCCACCGGTTCGAATTCGTTGCTGGGGCTGGGCTTCACCTGTAATGGCACCGCACCTTCAGCGGCATCAACCGGGCGCACCATGCTGGAGCTCGTCGAGATCACCTCGTAATCGACGCCCTTGGGCGGTGGGCGATCACTGTTGACGGGGTTGCCGCGATCATCGACCCAGCGATAGACAACCTGTCCAGCCGCGGTGGCGGGCCCGGCAAATACCGGGGCAAGAATGGCCAGCACCAGTGCAATATTGGTCAATGCGCGCTTCAAGATGGTGTCTCCCGCAATCGAATCAAACTGCCGCAAAAATACCCCACATCCCCGCTGCTGGCAATGTGACTAATGCCTCATTGTCGGTCGGGACGGGCCCCTGGAGGTTGACATTCGCGGCCCACAGACGCAACAATACGCGCGTCTTGCTTATGGCAACAGCTAACGTCGAGTACCCTCGGCCTCTGGCTCACTGTATCGATTCCATTATTTGGTGCAGCTGTAGGTAAGTCCCGTATTCAATCTGTGCCGTATCGGCCAGATTGAGGGCCAGACACTGCGCTACCCCGCAGGGCGACCGATACACAGGCAAGTTCGTGATCGTATTCCCCATCGGGGCGGATCCGGGCAGTGTATTGAGCTTGATTGGGGGTGGTGTGGCTTCTTCAGTACCGGTCCAGGTGCTGTTCCAGCGACAACCACACATTACTTTGGAATGCTCCGGTGAGGGTTACGCATCGGGCGTTTTGTTGTGGAGAAAACTTGTGGAGTTGTTATCCGGCGGTGAAATGATCGCCCGCGCACTGGAAGACGAAGGGGTCGAGTATATCTTCGGTTATCCCGGTGGCGCGGTTTTGCATATATACGATGCCCTGTTCAAGGACTGCAAAGTGCCTCATGTACTGGTGCGCCACGAACAGGCAGCCACGCATGCGGCAGACGGCTACGCCCGTGCAACGGGCAAGCCAGGCGTCGTTCTGGTGACATCCGGCCCCGGTGCCACCAATGCGGTGACCGGGATTGCGACCGCGTATATGGATTCGATCCCGATGGTGGTGTTGTCTGGCCAGGTGCAGAGCCACCTGATCGGTGAGGATGCCTTCCAGGAAACGGATATGATCGGTATTTCACGGCCTATCGTAAAACACAGCTTTATGGTGAAGCATACCGAAGAGCTGCCACTGATTATCAAAAAGGCCTTCCATATTGCCTCCAGTGGTCGACCGGGTCCGGTTGTGATTGACATTCCGAAGGATCTTACGCGCCCGGATGCGACCTTTGAGTACAGCTACCCGAAGACCGTCAAGATGCGCTCCTACTCGCCAGCGCAGCGTGGACACACCGGCCAGATCAAGAAAGCCGCCAAGCTGTTACTTGCGGCAAAGCGCCCTGTAATCTACAGCGGTGGTGGTGTAATACTGGGCGATGGCAGCGAACTCCTGACGCAGTTGGCGCGCAAATTGAATTACCCGGTGACCAATACGCTGATGGGCCTTGGTGGTTTTCCCGGCAGTGATCCCCAGTTCCTGGGCATGTTGGGCATGCACGGTTTTTACGAGGCCAACATGGCGATGCACCACAGCGATTGTATTCTGGCTGTCGGAGCGCGGTTCGATGATCGTGTTACCAACACGGTGGATAAATTCTGTCCCGGTGCAAAAGTGATCCATATCGACGTGGACCCTGCTTCTATTTCCAAAATCGTTGCGGCAGACATTCCTATTGTGGGTCCGGTTCAGTCTGTGTTGACGGAGTTGCTGGCGCAGATTGATCTGTTGACTGAGAAAGACAGCAGCGTACCCGATAAGTCGGCACTGGAACGCTGGTGGCAGCAGATAAATGAATGGCGGGCAAAGCACGGACTGTTTACCGGGCGGCGCTATGGCGAGAGTGATCTTATTATGCCGCAACAGGTGATCGAGAGCCTGTATCGCGCCACCAAAGGCGACGCCTATGTCACCTCGGACGTGGGGCAGCACCAGATGTTTGCCGCGCAGTACTACCGGTTTGACAAGCCGCGGCGATGGATAAATTCAGGTGGTCTGGGCACGATGGGCTTTGGCCTGCCTGCGGCGATGGGTGTCAAGCTCGCCTTTCCCGATAAGGAGGTAGCGTGTGTGACAGGCGAGGGCAGTATCCAGATGAACATTCAGGAATTGTCGACCTGCACCCAGTACAACACGGCGGTCAAGGTTATCAACCTGCGTAACAATTATCTCGGCATGGTGAAACAGTGGCAGGATATGCAGTATGAGGGCCGTTACGCCATGAGTACCTACGAGGATTCGTTGCCTGACTTCGTGAAACTGGTTGAAGCCTATGGCCATGTCGGTATCGAGGTGAAGAAACTGTCGGACCTCGATGACGCGATGGATGCCGCGTTTGCAATGAAAGACAGGCTGGTATTCCTGGATATATTTATCGATCCAATGGAACACGTATACCCGATGCATATCGCACCCAATGGCGCGATGAAGGATATGTGGCTCAGCAAGAACGAGAGGACGTGACATGCGACGCATTATTTCTATGTTGATGGAGAATGAACCAGGCGCGTTGTCGCGAGTCGTCGGATTGTTTTCGCAGCGCGGATACAATATTGAGACGTTGAATGTGGCCCCCACCGACGATCCGACGCTGTCGCGCCTTACCCTGACAACGGTGGAGAACGACCTGCGTATCGAGCAACTGACAAAACAGCTCAACAAACTGGTTGATGTGGTGAAATTGGCCGATTTGACCGAGGGCGCGCACATCGAGCGGGATACGATGCTGATCAAGGTGCGAGCAACCGGTGTGGTGCGTGAAGAAGTGAAACGCACCACAGATATTTTCCGTGGACAAATCGTGGATGTGGGGCCCACTGTCTACACTATTCAATTGACGGGTACCAGCGACAAGCTCGATGCGTTTGTGGCGGCCATGGCCGGTGCCGAGATACTCGAGGTTGTGCGCTCGGGTGTGGCGGGAATCTCTCGAGGGGAGAAGGTGTTGAGCCTGTAGTTTTGCCAATTAAAAAAGGGGCCGTTGGCCCCTTTTTTTATTCCTTATCATCGACCTCAAACGATACGCTTCATCGCCGTCATATAGCCGCGCA
>CAXBLZ010000025.1:0-43082 GCA_963976735.1 uncultured Halioglobus sp. | reverse complement strand
CGTGTGTGTTGTGCGCAAGTATAGCTGCTGTTGGCGTGAGCGGGGAGGGCCGGTGCTCAGCCGCTCGCTATCGCGAGCGCGCTGCATCCTCGGTAGCCGCCAACACGGGCAAGGGGTTGCGCTTTGCTGGCAGCGGGTTTTCCAGCCACAGCACGCCGTCGCCCGCGGTAAAGATCCCCTCTCCCTCCTCGGTTGTCAGCACGTCGAGGTCGCCGTCGGCGTCCATATCGACCAACCTGAGATTGTCGTACTTCATATGGTCTGCGTAGGGCGTGAGATTAGTCAGGTTCCAACTCAGTCCCCGGGCGATATTAGTGCGCGGACTCATCATGAAAACGCCGTGCCCGTCGCCGCTCCCCGTAAAGACGATATCGATGAGGTCGTCGCCGTCGACATAACCGCAGCTCACCCCCTTGAGAACAAATTTGCGGCTGTAACTGTCTTCACGGCGCAAACTGCTGGAGGTGATCGGGTACTGTTCCCAGGCGCGGCCACTGGCATCCAATCGCTTTAACCATTTTGCCACCATGCCCGAATCATGGGAGGTTGCGACGATCATATCCTCCATGCCATCGATCACATGATCGCAGAATGTGAACTCACTACCCGCTTTCGCAATCACAATTCGCTCCCATTGTGCCTGTGCAGGGACGTCACCCAGAGCCTCGCGCCCGGGATTCCTGAACCAGGCGACGCCGTTGCGGCCGGAAACCACAACATCCAGCAGCGAGTCCGCATCCATATCCTTGATAACCAGGGTCACTGTCTTGTAGTCGACCGGCCCGATATAGAAACGCTGCCACTGGCCCACATTGTCGGGATGCGTCCCCACGGGTGCCTTGAACCAGTATATCCCGGCCGCAGCACCGTCCATCGACTTGCTACCGGCGACAATATCGGCACCCGCCACTCCGTCGATCTGGGCGACCCTGGCCTTCATATAGCCGGCCAACCGGGCGGGCACCAGATTAAACGCACGCCAATCGGCGGCAGCCTCTATATTGGCGCCTTCAAGCCAGTGAATACCCAGGCTCTGTGTGTGTCCCTCGATGCTCGAAATGACAGCGTCATCAAAGCCGTCCAGATCGAGATCCGCAAACGCGGCGTCCTCAATCCCCTCGATGGTCACTCCGCCACTGATATCAACTGCAGACCAGGCCGCAGCATCCCGCACCGCCGCGGGGCCGGGATTGAGGTACAGCATCAGATCACCCGACTGCTCCCAGCCGGACACAACATCAACCAACCCGTCGCGGTTGATATCGCCCGTGTGAACGCCATCAGCGCCATTGCCACTGGCATCTATTGTCCACACATGCCAGTAAATATTGGGCGCATAGCCAGGTGTGGCCCATGTCAGGCATAAGACAGTGAGCAGGCCAATCAGGTGGTGCAAGGGGGGATTCACGGCGTCTCCGCTGGCAGTGTAATGGGCAGCCTCGACAGGCGAGAAGAGCGGTTGTGAATAGACGCGGATGTTGCAGGAAAGGCTACTGAATGCCTGCAATTGCGACAGGGGTAAGCGCAGAGGAAGCACGATCATAACACGCCGGGGGCGGGAGCAGGGGAAAAGGCTGTTTGAGCGGACCTATTGACCCAATAAAGCCAGCACAATGGCGGCGGCGCCGGCGAGCGGCAGCAAACGACTGCTGACTCGTGCACCGGTGAGTACCTGGCTCAACAAATAGGCAAATGCCGTGAGCAACAACAGGTAGCATGCGGCTTCGCGGTAGCGGGTGAACAGCAGCAGCACGCCGATGCACTGCGTGGCGCCCAGTAGATAGTCCAGCGCAGTGCCGCTGCGAATGGCTCTGAAAGCCATCAGCGCGAACAGCACCGCGACCACCACTGGCATCACAGGATCCGCCGCGCCCGCCATCACGTTGGCGCCTGCGCGCGGGCGGCAAACCCGCTTCGAACACGGCTGTCGTGCTGGATGCTCATCATGCCACCCTCGCGACGATATGCGCCAAGGTATCGAAGTCATCGAATACCCAGTCGTGATGCATCTCGCTCACGGGTGTCTTGCGGTAGCCGTTCGCGTAGAGGGCAAACGGCACAGCAGCCCGGCGCGCGGTCTCCGCATCGATCTCGCTGTCTCCCACATAGAGTGTGTGGCCGCCGCCAAGCCACTGGATGGTCTGCAACAGCATGGCCGGCTCAGGCTTGTGGCTGTCGATCATGCCACCGGCCATCACTGCATCAAACAGGCTCTCCATCCCCATATGGCGGATCACCGCACGCGCTGGCAGCTCGGGCTTATTGGTACACAGCCCCAAACAGTGCCCCGCCTGTTTCAGTTCTGCCAGAGCCTTGCGCACACCGGGATAGAACACTGCCTTGTCGACCGCGAACTCATACTGCGCGATGAATTTCTCAAGCAGGGCCGCATGGCTGTGCTCGGTCTCGTCGATACCGCGCGCCGCCATCATACGGCGCACAAACACCGCCGCCCCCTCGCCGATGAAATTGCGGGTTTCCTGCAGCGTCAGTTCAGGCTTGCCGAGCCCCACCAGAATGACCGAGGCCACGGACTGGATGTCAGGTGCGCTGTCAATCAGCGTGCCGTCCAGGTCGAATACAATGTTCATGTTGCTTCCCACTACCTCAAATCACAGCGCGCAGACAACCGCCTCGCCGCCCTGCGAACCCATCCGTCCGCTGCGGCACGATGCCCGGCCGCGCGACTAGCGTTTTTCCAGACCCTTTTGCTGCATGCGCCACACCAGCAACTCGATCTTGTCCTGGCCAAAAAAGGGCTCTCCCTGAAACACCATCGTCGGCACGCCCCAGTGGTGCTCTTCCAGTGCGCGATCATTGGCGAGCAATTGCTGCGGCCAGGCCTCAGCATTCTCGCTTAACCACTGCTGCAGCGCGGCCAGTTCGAGCCCGGCGCGCTCCGTCGCCAAGCGCAGGTGATCGCCCTGGTCCCAGCCATCGACCTGTCCGTTCCAGACCACCATGGATACCTCCCGCGCAAACTCGATGCCGCGACCCGCTGCAGCCGCCGCAAGCCCCAGTGGTGTCAGCTTGTGCACCAGGTGCCCGGGGTCATCGGCTGGCAGCTCGACATTGATGGGATCTGGCCGGGGTATTCCAATGGGCAGCCCCCGGTACTCCGAATAGCGCAACAAATCCGTGAGGAAATAGGGACGCCATTTCTCGTGAGCCTTGTCGAAAAAATCGTTGTAGCGAATGTAGATCGGATTCACCGTCAGCAGATTGACCCTGAGCGCGTACTCCTGCTGCAGGTCGTACATCTGCATCGCGCCGAAATAGGACCAGGGGCTGCGAAAGGAAAAATACAGATCCACTTCCAGTTCTTGCATAACTGCGTTACTCCCTCAATTTCTGCCACAGCATCTCGGCGGCTGTTTCGCAGATGGATGTTGCGGACGCGGGGTCCGTGTAAATACCGTCAATCAGCAATCGGCTAATACCGTGAAGCAGGCCCCAGGCGACTTGTGTGAACCTTAGCGGATCGAGGGTCTGCGAGATCAGTCCACGCGCCTGCAGGCCCTGCAGGCGTTCAACATCCGCTCGCAGGGTGCTCCGCGCCGACGACAACAGCGTCGACGTGAGACTGGCCGAGCGCCAGAGCTGGCTGCCGTACATCAGGTCGTAATACTCGCTGTTGTTCACCGCGAAATCCACATAGGCCTTCACATACTCGAGCATCAACTGCTCTCCGCCCTTCCCGCGCCCCTGCTCGAGCACGGCCTTCATGGTGCGGTTGAAGCGGATAAACCCCTCTTCCGCGACCGCACTCAGCAGGCTCTGCTTGTCTTTAAAATGGTGGTAGGGCGCGGTGCGCGACACACCCACATTGGCCGCCAGGCGCCGCAGGGAAAGGGCGCTCTCTCCCTCATCGCGCAGGATCCGCGCCGTTTCATCCAGCAGTACCGCCTTCAGGTCGCCGTGGTGGTAGGTCGTTTTGTCGGTGCTTCGGGTGGTTGCCATCGGGTTCGTTGTCTACCGAATCTTGACAGTGTCAAATTAGGCGCGTATCGTACCACGCAAATCTTGACACCGTCCAGTTAAAGGAAGAAGGACCATGACCACAAAGATACCCCGCAATAATGATGACGACTACAGCAGCGACATCATCGCCCGACGACAGCAATTCCTCGAGGAAAAGTCCGGCACCAGCCTCAAGCACACGAAAGCTTTCTCCTTCGACCCGAGCAGCATGTCCGGCAACTGTGAGCACCTGTTTGGCGTGGCACAAGTCCCCATCGGTGTGGCGGGCCCGCTGCTGGTCAATGGCGAGCACGCCAAGGGAGAGTTCTATGTGCCCATGGCAACCGTTGAAGGCACACTGGTCGCCAGCTATAACCGCGGCATGCGCGTGATACGCGAAAGCGGCGGCATCATGACCACCGTGATGGGCGAGTCCATGCAGCGCGCGCCCGCCTTCATCTTCCGCAATGCACGCGAGGCGCGCGATTTCGGCCACTGGCTCAGCGCAAACTTTGACGCCATCAAGGCGCAAGCCGAATCAACCACGTCAGTGGGCAAGCTGCTGGAAATTGAACAGTACATCGTGCACGGCATTGTCTACACACGGTTTGATTACAGCACCGGCGACGCCGCAGGGCAGAACATGACCGGCAAGGCCACCTACGTCGCCTGCGAGTGGATCAAGGCGCAGTATCCCGATATGCGCACGTATATGCTCTCCGGCGGCATGGATACCGAGAAGCGCACGTCTTATGTGAACTCCCTGAAAGGCCGTGGACGCCGTGTTACCGCCGAGCTGACAATCCCCCGGCAAGTGCTGCAGGACGTGCTGCGCATTACACCGGAGCAAATGCACTTCGGTTATGGTGTCGCCAACCTGAGCGCCTATCTGGTGGGTGCATCCAACAACGCCGCGCACCCGGCCAACGGACTGGCCGCGCTATTTATGGCGACGGGGCAGGACATGGCCAACATCGGCGAGGCCAATCAGTGCTCGGTATATCACTACGTCACAAAGGCCGGTGATCTCTACTACTCCATCACCTTTCCCGCACTCATCATGGCGTCTTTTGGCGGCGGCACAAATCTCGCCACACAGCGCGAATGCCTGGAACTGATGGGCTGCTACGGGCAGGGCAAAGCGTATAAGCTGATTGAAATCGCCGCAGCGCTGGTAGTCGCCGGAGAACTCTCGCTGGGCGCCTCGCAGAAACGCGACCCGGACACCGGCAGGAACGAATGGGTTGACGCGCACGAAAAACTGGGGCGAAATCGCTAACAGCAAGTTTAAAGGAGTCCGCGTCATGAATCGGATTGGCAAGTGGATCATCGGTGCCGTGGTCATCCTGTTCGTGATCGGTGCACTCGCTTTCCAGTATCGCGAGGTACTCGCGCTCAAGGCGGTCGGCTATTTGATGGATAAACGCCTCAATGTCGGGCCGTTTCAGGAAATCGTCTGGGCCACGGGGCCGGATAGCCAGGGGCGGCCACCTGCGGATCGCCCACCCAATATCATCCTCATCCTCGCCGACGACCTCGGCTGGAATGACCTGACCTATGCCGGTGGTGGCGTGGCCGGCGGCACGGTTCCGACGCCCAATATCGACTCCATCGCCGCTGAAGGCGTGACCTTCACCAACGGCTATGCGGCCAACGGCACCTGCGCGCCCTCCCGGGCCGCTATCATGTCCGGCCGCTATGGCACCCGCTTTGGTTTCGAGTTTACCCCGACCCCGCCGGGCATGATGCAACTCGCAAAACTGGCCCCGATAGACACAGGCCGCCTGCGCAAGACCATCACCTACCCGGATGCCGAGTCCGTCGACTATGCGGATATGGGCATGCCCTCCTCGGAGATCACTATTGCCGAGCTGCTGTCCGACCAGGGCTACCACACCGCCCATATCGGCAAATGGCATATTGGCACAACCAATGGTATGGCACCGCTGGACCAGGGCTTTGACGAAAGCCTGCTGATGGCGAGCGGGCTCTACCTGCCAGTCGATGACCCCGATGTGGTGAACTCCAGGCAGGACTTTGACCCCATAGACCGGTTCCTGTGGGCGGCCATGCGATTTGCCTCCTCGTGGAATGGCGGACGTCCGTTTGCGCCTGATCGCTACCTCACCGACTACTACACCGAACAGGCGGTAAAAGTCATTGAGGCCAACAAGGACCGTCCGTTTTTCCTCTACCTGGCACACTGGGCGCCGCACACGCCGCTGCAGGCTGCGCGCGAGGATTACGAGGCGCTATCGCATATCGAAAACCACCGCGAGCGCGTGTACGCCGCGATGATCCGCAGCCTCGACCGGGGCGTCGGAGAAGTGCTCGCGGCCCTTGAGCGCAACGGGCTGGAGGACAACACGCTGGTACTGTTCACCTCCGACAACGGCGGCGCCGGCTATCTGGGCCTGCCCGAGATTAACAGTCCGTTCCGCGGCTGGAAGATCACCTCGTTCGAGGGTGGCATCCATGTGCCGTACTTCGCCAAATGGCCGGCGCGAATCGCCCCCGGCACCGTGGTGAACAGCCCGGTGCACCATTTCGACTTGTACGCCACGGCGGCCGCTGCCGGCGGCGCACCTATGCCCACGGATCGCGTAATGGATGGCGTCGATCTGCTGCCGTACATTCGCGGTGAAAGCGAAGGCGCGCCGCACCAGGCACTGTTCTGGCGCAGCGGTGCCTCGCAATCCGCACTGGTGGATGGCTGGAAACTCAATGTCAGCGACCCGCCCGGACGCGTGTGGCTGTTCAACCTGGCAGAGGATCCCACCGAGCAGAACGATCTGTCAGCGACACACCCTGACAAGGTGGCGGAACTGAAGGCGGCGCTGGCGGCACACAATCTCGAGCAGGCACCACCGGCCTGGCCCAGGCAGATTTCCGTACCGGTCAATATCGACAAAGACCTGAGCGTACCCGATGCACCCGACGACCAGTATATTTACTGGTCGAACTAGCGCCCGGCTGACAGCAGACGGCTTCAGGCGTTGCGGATAGTCACGCCGCCGTCGACCAGCAGCGTGGCCCCGGTGATGAAACTGGCGGCAGGCAGCACCAGGCTCAGTGTTGCATGCGCCACTTCCTCTGGCTCAGCGTAGCGCCTGAGTGCGGTGCGGCGGTTGGCAAAGGTCTGCTTGGCCTCTTCCGGAATAGCGTCGGTAATGCCGGTGTGTACGGGGCCGGGACAGACGCAGTTGACGGTGATGCCCTCTTTACCCAGATCGACCGCCATCGCGCGGGTCAGGCCCAGCGAGGCGTGTTTGGCCACCACATAAGCGCTGTTATAGCGGGTCGCACCGTGCGCCTCGGTGGAGGCCACATTCACAATTCTGGGGTGCGGTGACTGGCGCAGAAACGGCAGTGCGGCGCGGATGGCCCAGGCCTGTGCCGTCGCCATCACCGCCACAGAGGTATCCCAGGAGTGCGGGTACTCCGGGGAGTCCACTTCGGCGAGCAGCGCGAAACCGGCATTGTTAACCAGGATGTCGATCGCTGCGAAATGCGCGCCCACCTGGGCAATTGCGGCTGTCACCGCGTCGCGATCGGAAAGATCCACAGTCAGCGCCAGCACCTCTGCGCCGACGCTTTTGACCTCCGCGGCCACCGACGCCAGCGCCCCCTCGTTGATATCGAGAATCGCCAGCCTGGCACCCTCATCGGCAAACAGGTGTGCGGTAGCCCGCCCCATACCACTGGCAGCGCCGGTAATGATCGCGACACTGCCACGGATGGAGCGGCTCAGTTTGCTTAAACGGGGCATCAGGCGACCTGTCGCGGCTGCGCCTGGGCCTGCGGCCCGCGCACCAGTTTTCCAGGCATGGCACCGGTATCGCGACCGTCCTCGCGGATAACTTCACCACTGCAGATCGTCGCCTTGTAGCCGTCGACGCGCTGCACCAGGCGCCGCGCCTGCGCGGGCAGGTCGTACACCATCTCCGGCGGGTGCAGAGTCAGCCGGTCGTAGTCGATCACATTGACATCGGCCTTCATGCCTGGCGCGATCAAGCCGCGATCATACAGCCCGTAAAAGTTAGCCGTGCGCTGGGTCTGGTTGTGGACAAGCTGTTCGATCGGTATCCGCGGCCCACGGCTGCGATCGCGTGCCCAGTGGGTCAACAGGTAGCTGGGCATACTGGCATCGCAAATCAGGCCGCAGTGCGCGCCGCCATCGGACAGCCCGAACACCGCGTGCGGGTGCAACATCATTTCCCGCAGCGCTTCGAAATCGCCATTGGAATACCCCAGTAACGGCATATAGATAATGCCCTTACCCTCGTTCTCCAGCATGGTGTCGTAGGCAAATTCGGCCTCGCTACACCCCCTGGCTTTGGCCTGGGCGCGAATCGTTTTCTCCGGGCCCGGCTCATAGTCGATGGGGTCGCCCAGCGGAAACATATTGTCCCAGGCCGTTAACGACGAGGTAAAGACTTCGGGTAAACCGGTCAGATCCGGCGGGTTGTCGATAATGTCCCTGCGCAAGGCCGGGTCCTTCAGGGCGGCGACCCGCTCCACCAGCGGCAGTTGGGCGACGCTCTGGTAGGCGGCGTGAAGAATGAAGGGGTGCCCGGAGCTCTCCAGACTGAACAATACGCCCGCCGGGCGCTGCGCCACCTGCGGTGTCAGCGTACCGCCCGCGGCGCGGTCCTCATCCACCGCGGCGAGCAAGCGCTGCCACTGGGTCGGATCGCCGTTGTTCTGCAAACAGGCAAACGTGACCGGGCGACCGGTTTCGCGGCCGACCTGGCGCATCCATTCGAGTTCATCCTCTTCCGGTGCCAGATCACTGGCCACTTCGAACACACCGTGTCCGACCTCACCCAGCACGCGGCCAATACCGACGACCTCCTCCCGATCTGCCGTGGTACCGGGCGCCAGCTCTCCGTCCTTGGCTCGGTGTAAAATTGTGCGGGTGGTTGAAAAGCCCAGCGCACCGGCCAGCATGCCTTCCTTGACGATGGCCGCCATCGCCTCGACCTCCTCCGCGCTGGCTTTCTCGTTTTGCGCGCCGCGATCGCCCATCACGTAAGTGCGCACAGCCCCGTGTGGAACCTGTGCGCCAAAGTCGATCGCATGCGGCAGTTTTTCAATCGCATCCAGATACTGCGGGAACGTCTCCCAGCCCCACTGGATCCCTTCGGCCAGCGCAGAGCCGGGGATATCTTCCACCCCTTCCATCAGCTGGATCAGGTAGTCTTCCCGGCCCGGCACGACCGGCGCGAAACCGACACCACAATTTCCCATCACCACAGTGGTCACGCCATTCCAGCTCGAGGGCGTCAACATCGGATCCCAGGACACCTGCCCGTCGTAGTGGGTGTGGATATCCACCCAGCCGGGCGTGACCAGAAAACCGCTGGCATCGATCTCCCGGTCGCCCGGGCCGTCTATATCCGGCCCCACAGCGACGATCAGGCCGTCCTTGATCGCCACGTCGCTCACCCGCGCCGCTGCGCCACTACCGTCGATCAGTGTTCCGTTTCGTATCACGATGTCATACATGGTTATGTCTCCGTATTATTTTCTGTGCCGGTCGCCTGACCCTCATCGGAATTGCCATCATACGTCCAAACGCGCCGAAATGGAGTGGCTATTTTGCAGCCCTTCACCATGGCGTGTACTACACTGCGTCACGACAGGGCATTGTTTCTCCCGTTGATGCCCCTCATTTTCAACCACATCGGTGACAGCAATGGATACAGTGGTAATAACAGGTGCCTCCTCGGGAATCGGCGAAGCACTGGCAGAACAGTTCGCCCGCGGTGGCTACAACCTGGTACTGGTTGCTCGCAGTGAAGAAAAACTGCATCAGCTGGCACAGCGCCTGGAAGCGAAAACCGGGGTTAAAGCCTGGGTTGAACCGGCTGACCTGTCGCGGCGCGGCGCCGCGCGGAAGCTGGCCGCCAGCCTGGGCCGGCAACAGATTGAGGTCGGCATCCTTGTCAACTGCGCGGGCGTACTCGAACACGGTTCGTTCATCGAGCAACCCGCTACCGTCCACCGCGGAATGATTGATCTCAACGTGAGCGGGCTGACTGACATGCTGAGTCACTTCCTGCCGGCGATGGTTGCCCGGGGACAGGGTCGGGTATTGAACGTGGCGTCTATTGCGGCTTTCCAGCCAGTACCGAGTCTCGCCACCTATGCCGCGACCAAGGCCTATGTGTTGTCGCTGACGGAATCGCTGGCCGAAGAACTGGTCGGCACGGGCGTCACGATCACCGCGCTATGCCCCGGTATTACCGCGACCAATATGGTCGCCCGTGCGCAGGAGAAAAGCGCCGGGCTGAAGCTCCCCGGCTTTGTTGTCGGCGATGTTGAGAATGTTGCCGCGCAGGGCTATCACGCCTGCCTGAAAGGAGAGGTCATCAGTGTGCCCGGTACCGTGAACCGGGTGGCGACCCTGACGGGAAGGGCCACGCCGAAATGGCTGTTGCGAAGAATATCAGGTGTTATGGGGCGTTATACGATGAAACGGGACTGACTCGAACGAGCCGGGCCGGGGCGGTGTAGCTAACCTTCCGAATCGGGGGTCGCTTCCTGTAAATCGCGGATGGCCTGTTCAATCACCTGGGTGTCCACCGCCGTCTGTTTGGATTCGAGTATGTATTCAAGCTCGCGGCGAGCCTGGTAGGGTTGTCCGATAAGGGCGAGTGTGCCCGCCAGATGGTAGCGAATCAGAGGGTCGCCGGGCGCGCGTTCAATCGCTTTCTCCAGTAGCGACAACCCCTGATGCGGGCTCTCCCCCTGTGCCAGGATCCAGCCATACGTATCGAGTACGTTGGGATTGTCAGGCAGCAACTCCAGCGCGCGCTTGGCGTGTTCAGTGGCCCGGGAATCGGCTGTCTGGCTGTAGAGCCACGCCAGGTTATTGTGCAGGATGGCGTTGTCCGGCTGATACTTCAACGCCTGGATATACTCGCGCTCTGCCAGTTGCAGGTCACCCGCCTGCATCATCGAGGTCGCCAGCATAATCCTGATGGGGACATCATCAGAGTGTGTGCTCAGCCAGTTGCGCAACAGGATGTCGGCCTTCGCGATATTGCCCTGTGACCGATGCGCTGCCTGCAGTTTTATCATCGGCCCGCGCGCAGCGCTGTGGGCAACGGCCGCTTCATACTCCGCGATGGCAGCCTGCGGTTGCTGCTGCGACATCAGGACATCCCCGGCCAGGATAAAACCCTGCGTGCTATCCGGATGAGCCTCCTGAATCTCCCGTGCAATAGTCAATGCAGCATCGGCGTTACCCTGTGCCAGCAACAGTTCCGCCTCGAACACGTTGATGTCGACACGGTCGGGTGCCAGTTGCAAGGCCTTGTCCAGCGAGGACCGGGCACCGAGTGGCTCGTTCTCCCGCAATTGCAGTCTGGCCATCTCAAAATGCGCGTCAGCGGAATCAGGCACTTGCAGCACAAGATTCCTCAGCGTACTGCGCGCGTCGTCCACCTTGCCCGCGCGAAGCTGCGCGCGACCGAGAACCAGCCTGGCGTCCGGATGATAGGGCGCCAGCTCCGCTGCCTCCTGCGCGGCGATCAGCGCATCGCCGTCGCGCCCCATACGACCGTACATATCCGCGAGCTCCAACTGCAGACTGAAGGAGCCGGTGTTCTCGTCACGCGCCTGTTCCAGCAGTGCCAGTGCATCAGCCGGGTGGCCCGTATCGAGTAAAATCTGCGCCAGCGCCACCACCGACGGCAAATGTCCGGGCGCCGCCAGCAATACGGAATTGAAGCGTTCACGGGCGGTTTCAACATCGCCGCTTTCCAGCGCCAGGCGGGCGAGATTGTACTTGCCGAGAATATTATCCGGATCGACGTCGAGACTGCGCTGGTAATAAGCCGCTGCGGCCTCGCCGTCTCCGCTAACCTCGCTGAGCGCGGCCATTAACACATAGGGCCTTGGATCCTGCGGGTATTTCTCCAACAGCGTGGTGGTCGTCGCCAACATTTTTTCATAGTCGCCCAGCTGGTAGTAGAGACGAGCGAGGAGAAACCCGGCGCGCGCGTACCCTGGATCGGCGGCCACAGCCGCCTCCAACTGCTCCAGCGCACCGGGTGCGTCACCGGTAGCGAGCAGACTGGTGGCCCACCGGGTTCGCATCAGCGCCGAATTCGGGGCCATCGCCACGGCTTGACTGAAGTACGGGTTGGCCTTTTCCTGCTCACCAACCTGCAGATAGGCGTTTCCCAACATCGAGACCAACTCGATATCCTCGGGCGACTTGTCGACAGCACGCTGCAGTACTTCAATACCGCGCAGTAGCTCACCCCTGCGCTGGAGAACGAAAGCCAATAGCTTCGCCCCGGCGGGATCTGCCGGCAGCAATACCTGGTGCGCATTGAGGTTTTCCAGTGCGTTCTCCAGATCCCCTTTCATCAGCATCACCCAGCCCATCAGCAACAGGCAGGAGGTGTCCTCGGGCGACCGGTTGAGGGCGATAGTCAACGCCTCCTCGGCGGCGTCGATATTGTTGTTTCCGGTCAATTCATTCTGCGCCGACAACAACAGCAATCCAGGGTTTCGGGGATTCTCCTCAAGCAGCACACCGAGGTCGGCACTGGCCTGCTCGAACTTCCCCTGCACCAACAGCGACTGCACCACCGACAGTCGCGCCGGCAGGTCGTCCTCGACAATGGCCAGCGCCTGCTCGAACGCCGCCTGCGCGGCGACCGCGTTGTACAGCGACATCGCGATCTCGCCCTTCAACATCCACCCGAGATAGTTTTGCGGATCCTGCTCCAGCCCCTCGTCTACAAGCTGCTGCGCCTCTTTCACATTGTTCAGGCCAAACGCGGCAATCGCCAGCCCGATCCGCGCATCGGCATTGTTCGGCGTCACGCGCAGCGCCTCAAGGAATGCCTCGCGCGCCTCGTCGAATCGACCGAGACCGAGGCGAGCCCGACCGCGAAGTATCAGTACAGATGAATCGTTGGCAGTGGGCGCCATGAAGGCCAGCCGCGCCAACGCTTTGTCGTACTGCCGGTCCATCAGTAATGCGCTGATCCAGCGGTCGTTGAACTCTCGCCCGCTGACGCCCAGTTCCTGAGCCCGCTTTAATTGCGCCAGCGCGTCGGCCCCGTTGCGCTGCTGCAGATAGAACTCCGACAGCAACCATCGCGCGTCGATACTGTTGGGGTCCTGCTGTAACGTCGCCTGTAACTCGACAATGGCTGCCTCCAGATCGCCCTGTTCTTTGAACGCCAGCGCCTGGTCAATGTGTTCCGTTGCGCTGGGCTCTGGCGTCAACATATAGACGCCAAAGGTCAGCGCCGACAGACCCAGCGCTATGCCCGCACCCATCAACAATCGGCGCAATCCTGCCGACGCCTTTTTGCGTCGCTTTCGGCGCCTTACCCGTCGTGACCGCGTGGAGCGGGTCCGTGTATCAATTAACGTTTTTATCGTGTTCACCCGTTCAGTAAATTTGCGGAAGGACTATACCATGTGGCCCTGTTGCCGATCTCACACATTCCAACCAGGCGCGATATCAGGCGTTATTGGCTATGATCAAAACCGAAACGGGCGGCCGTCAACTGACTGAACGACGTGAACTCCGTGGGCCTGAGAATCCAGAAAATCTCATTGGAATCAATCGGGGGAGTTGCCTGTCCGCTCGCAGGCAAGAGCTCGCCCGTGCCGGTAACAAGGGGATACTGTTCACCGCCAGCAGGGCCTGCCTCTGCGCTTGCAGAACCCTCCCAGGCAATGTCAGTGGTAACGTCATAGTGAGAGTAATCTTCGTCACTGCCCGGCCTCAACGGAGCGGCAATCTCCACCAACTCGACCGATGCAGCTGCGCCCTCAGCCTCGTCCACTGCCGCTGGACCAGGTGCCTCCTGAAACGACCACAGCAGCAGATTGCCACGAAGATTGCTGGCGCTTGCCAGGTTTTTCAGTGTGATCCGGATTGCATCTTTGGGCTCCATGCCAAAATCACGCGCCACAAAATCAAATTCAGCACCAGCCGCTATCGCGCTCCGCTCTGTGCCCATCGCTTCCGCTTCGACAACATAACTGGCATGCGCAGTCGTCCCCAGGAGAGAGATTTCCAGCCCAATGACACTGCCCAGTAGTGTGCGGAATTTCATTGTCCTACATCCCCTTACAGGGTTCGAGCGCAAATATCGCAATTGCAAACAGATCTGAAGTACAAAACTGTACTATAAAACATCAATTTTGCAGTAATGGCCAAAAAAATATCAGTGGGATTATAGACCCCTGTCGCAGTATTGCACTTGACACTCTTTTACTCGATATCATCCGCATTACAGGGGCCGTTGCAGACATTTTCCGCCACGCCGGTGGCATAAAACCTGCTGAGGCTGTCGCCAATATTGCGCAACTCCGTGGCGCGACCATGCGGATCCGGCTCAAGGTCGCCCCAGTGTGGAATATTGGTGATCGGGGGATCCGGGTTACCGAAATCCACCTCCAGCATCGCCGAGCCGGTGTGTTGTCCACTTACCACCTCAAGACCCCACACATCGCGAATCACCGGCGCGAGGTTCACCACACCGCCAATCGTGCGCGCCATGATGTGCGCACCGAGGTTGGTGACCTGGTGATCGGCCTTCGACACCTGTATCAGCACCTCATGAGAGGGTGTACCGGGCAGCAGATTGGTGCGGATGTATTTCGAATAACCGGTCGGTTCTGCGCGATCCCACAGGCCCTGTACCAGCGCCAGATTCAATTGCATATCGAGCGCATTCCAGTTGTACAGGGAGTAAATCTGCTGCGCAAACGGATCAAAGTTGACGCTGCGATTGAGCAGCAGGTTGTACGACTGACCGGGCACTGCCAGCAGGCCTCGCCGTATATCCGTCGATATAGCCATCAGGCTCGCACCCAGTATGCCGCCCTGGCTACCACCAAAATAGTAACGCTTTGAACCATCGATCGCCGCTCCGCCACAGTGAGTGTTGAGCGCCTGGTTCAAAACCGTTGAGGGCCCGCCGTCGGCTGCTACCGAGAGTGTCCTCATCGCCATAAGAAAGTTCAGGAAACCCTGGTGCATGCGCTCCGGAACGGCGCGAAAGGTAGACAGGTCGCCGCTGAGCGCGGCAACGACGGTGGCAACATCGTCGGAAGCGAAGCCCTTGAAATCCAGACCGAATGTTGCAAAATTCTGCGCTGCCGCGATAGGTTGCAAGCCCAGCACCTGTTCCTTGGCGCCTAACTGGCCATGCCCGAATGCGACCAGCGGTGCCGCTTCTGTCTGCGCACGCATCGGAATGAGCAGCGCTGCCGCATACTGGTAGCTACCATTGAGCTGCGGCAAGCCATCCGTTCCCAGGTTCAGCAGGCCGCCCGCTTCACCCTTTGTCATGTAGAGCGGAACATCGAAGGTGACCTCCAGCCGGCAGGCCATGCCGTCGATCAAGGACTCATTCTTGAGCTCTATCGAATAGGGAACGCCCTCCGGATACCGTGCCAACGCATCGTCCCGAATATGCAACATTGCCCGCGTATTATTCTCGCGGCTGCTGGTGGTGTAATCCCAGGCCAACTGCAGATCGGCCCGCGCGATGCCCTGCTCTTCCAGTATCGCGAAAATCTCCTCGAAATGAGCGCGGCGGGACTCTATGATCGGATCGTCCGAGGGCAGGTCATCGCGCAGTGCGAGGAATCCCGGCGACGGCGCTATAGCGTCACCGCTGTCATCGACCACATTGCGTATCGCAACAATGTAACGCGTCGCATCCTCCGGCCGAATGGCGGGGCGCAACATCAGCGCCTGTTCCTGTCGCAACTCGTCGATATCCCGCTCAATACTGAAGCTGGGCAGGCGCTCTGCTTCATCGATACGCCGCTTTGCCTGCACCACGTACTCGTCGAGATCCACCCAGTGCGGAAGACGCTCGCCAGTCTCGGCGCGGAGAATCACAGTGGGGGATTGCGGCAGCAGCGAATCCGCAATGGAGTCGGGCGTTGCCAGGCCGGTGACAGTCGCACCGGGCATATGCGTCATGGCGGCAATGCCCGGAGAAAAGCCATCCATTTCATTAAATGCGGCGGGGCTGGACTGCTTGCCGGACAATGCGGTTGGCATGATGACCTGTGGCAGCGCCAACCGCAGACCGGTCACGGTATCCGCATCTTCCTGCGTCCAGTAGTTGTTGGGGTAGGGGAAACCGCAGTAGTCGGGTGTCAGCGGATCGCAGTCCAGCGGTGGCGGCGGGACCACCTCCTTCGTCGGGGGCGTAACCGTCGACACGGCCTGCGTGGGACTATTTGAGTTACTACCGTTCGAGCAACCCGCGGTGACTACCAGGGCACAAGAGACCAGGATCCAGCATATATTCTTATTCATCCACCAATAGTAGATGGGAGCGCCAAATCGGTCAATCCGCCACCCCCATCAAGAAGTCATCAATCCTCAAACAGCATTACGGTAGCTGCCCACAGATCATCCACCAGATCCCAACCGGCCGAGTTCGTCTCCTCATAGTGCCCCGGGGGCTTCTCTATCTCTGCGCCCACCATTTGCCCGTAGTAGCAGACTGCCTTTACCGCCGGCCCGTCGGGACCCAGCGAGGCCAGAAACGCTGCGTCATCGAACACCTTCTGGCAGGTGATGCCGCCCACCCAGGTAGGCGATTCGATAACACCCCGCGCCGCCAGATCGCCGCAGCTAGCCCCCGGCAATGCGGTGAGTGACAGCGGATGACACTGCAAGCGGTAGTCCGAGGCCGGAACGAAATACCCAACCTCATCCATACCCAGTCCGACGACAAACGTGATGGATTCGTCCACCAGCGAGAGATAGTGTCCGGGAATGACATAATCGGCGCCCAGGGCGTGTTCATCCGGATTCTCGTTGTACTTCTGCGGTGGCGCGGTATCAAAATCGTCCGGCAGGCCGATCACCAGCTCCGAGGATACTTCACCCGGCAGGAACAGCATGCCGACATCGCCAAAGTCGACGTGAATCACCTGTGTCTTGAGAACATCGCCACGGGCCACCTGATAACCTAGCAGTGGGGTCAAAACCGGATCGGAGACAGTTTCCTGGCCCGCGTCTTCACAACTTTCATCGGTAAACGGCTTACCGCTGCACGTGAACACCTGCATGGGCTTCCAACCGAGCTCACCCTGTGCCGCCAACACACGGAACCCGAGATTGGTAACACGGCTGTAAAATTCCTGCCTGCGAATATCAATGGATTCAAACTGCATCGGCTCAGCGCTGTCGATCAGGGCGTTGACGGCGTTTGCCAGTTCGGTACCGGTGGATTCGGTTTTCGCGAAGGACTGGCACTCGTAGGGGTTGCTGCGGTCACACTCGGTCAGTGGCAAAGCGCCCTCGGGCACCGTCAAGCCATCGCCGACCGGATGCGCCTCATCGACGACCCAGGCCGAGGCGTGCAGCGGGCCGGTCAACACACCCAGCGCGCCGTTGAAGAAGGCCACCTCACCGCCGTGGGTCGCCTTCAACCGTGTTTCCAGCACACTCACATAGTCACCGGAAAAATACCTGTCCTCAGCGGTACACTGACCGCCTTCCCACCCCTTGATCGCGCAGGCTTCATCGAGACCTGCAGCATCTGCCGGCGGCTCCCATCCCAGCGTTACCTCGGGATGCGAATTCCACTGCACCACTATTGCGACGGATTCACCTGTCTCCACCGAGTCAAACGCCATCACATTCAGCCGACTGTCATAGATGCGCGGGTCGCGCTGATCGACCGACCCGTAATTGTGGGTGCCCGATGCGACGGATGCGGTCACCGGCTCCACCACTTCGGTGGCGGCAATTGCGGCCGCGACGATCTGTTGCGCGGCCATCTCATACCATTCGGCATTGGGACCGAACGCCGTCTCCGGCCCGTGGTGATTGTGCGATGCAGCCAGCAACACCTCTGCCCCCGCCCACTCATCCGGCAGCGCAGCCTTTACCCGCTTGACGATTTCATCGACATCCGATTTCAGGTGCATATAGGTGTTGCTGGTCAGGAAAATGGCACGCTGCTCCCCGCGCACCAGGGCGACAGCGGTCGCGCGCACATCGTCATGTACCCAGGAGCCGTCACTATTGCCGTTGCCGACATCAACCCGGCCCTGGTCCCACACTGGAATAAACACGCCTGGGTCATTTGGGTCCAGCTCCGACGCCGCAGGCCAACCGGGAACATCCTTCAGGTACTCGCGTCCACCGCTGACCGTCGGTAGCAAGCTGCGACTAGCCGCACCGGCGTAAAGCGCAGAGTCGACGGCACCACCGCCGGCGTCGTTATTGTTGTTATTGCTGCAGCCAAACAAGCACACGGCAACTATCGCCACGGCAGCGAGTTTGAAGCGCTGAAATAGGTTCAATGGAATTCTCCTTTTCTGATTATTGGATTGTGGGCGCTACATGCTGGGGCTTCAGTCGCCGCGGCAAAATGCCGCCAGATCGCGCGCCGTATCGCGGCTGATATCCGGGCAGCACATCGGGAAAATTTCTGTGCCGTGAATGGTCCCCATCACCTGTCGGCAGCGCGCCGCCACGCCGTTTTTCAACAGCAACCGGTAAAAGGCGATACCCTCATCGCGCAGCGGGTCACACTCGTTGACACTGATGATGGTGGGCACCAGCCCCTCTACATCCTCATCGCTGGCAAAACCCGGCCAGGCCAGGGGATTGCGCCGTTCCAGTTCCTCGATACCGTAGGCCATGGCGCCATTGTTATTGTGGAGGTCGAGTAGCAGGCCATTGTTCTCGGTGGAGGACGGATACTGCGGCTGTGGCCATGCGCCGGCAATGTAGGGGCACAGTGCATACAGGCCCTTGATCAGGTGCAGAGCGCCCTCGCGCTTCAATCGCATGCCGGTTGCCAGGGTGAGGTTACCGCCGCCGCTTTCACCTGCGACAATTATGCGGGACGCATCGATATTCAGGTTCTGCGCCTGCCCCGCCAGCCACTTGAGGCCGGCGACGCAGTCGTTGAGCCCGGCTGGATAGGGTGCCACTTCAGGCGCAGTCGAGGGTGTCAATGCGTTGCGAAAATCCACCATTGCCACGGCGACGCCACAGGCGGCAATGATTTTGCCCCAGGCGCGATAATTGCCATCGTAACAGGACATCGCCTGCATTCCGCCGCCATGAATATAATAGACGCAGGGCAGCGGCTCGACGGACTGCGGGCGAATGAACTGTATCTGCACAGTGTTTCCATCGGGCTCGGAGGCAAATGTGAGGGTGTTGATGTCAAGGCCCGCAGAAGGCGCTATCTCCTCGGTATCACACAGCTCCAAAAAACCTGTGAGCGCCTCCGCCATCTCCCGCGACTTCGGCGAGTTGGCCTTCTCCAGCATTTCTTCCCGGCTGGCAACGTCGGCGGCCGCAGGCATTGACAACCCTCCCATCAGCGCCTTGATTCTGGGATCAATTCGAGGGTCATCATTCATATTGTGTGTACTCATTGTGTGGTCCTGTTAGTTGGAGTTGAATTCTTTGCCTACCTCACCCGTTGGGATGTGCAGGCTCGAGTTGCCAGTTCTCAAGCAAAAATTTGTGCGCATACCAGGTATTCCAGTGTTCCGTCACGTAGGTGATCCTGTTGTCATCATTAAATCGAATGACGAAACAGTAGACATTGCAGTAATCGCGCCCCATCAGCGTTGTGCTGCGCTGTGTGTGCTGGCGCACTACATAGTCACCGTCAGCCAATACCACAACATCTTCAAAGGCGGTTTTCGACAGATCATAGGCGTCGACACCGCGCTCTGCATTGGCGGGGTTGTTGGCACCGCCCATCAGGCTTGCTATCGCCTCAATCCCCTTGTGCTCGGTGCTACCCGGCGGGTTTCCGATCTGCGGCAGGCCATTCCACCACACCGCATCCCGATCGAAAATGGCCAGCCTGTCAAACTCAGCGGGCCCCTCAAACAACTGGTTTACGGTGTCAATTCTGAGTTGCTCGATATCCGTGTAGACCGGCATTGCTGTCTCCCCCTGATTGTTATTGTTTAAAACTGTTCCAGCTGACCACTTCTTCCAGCGGACTGCGCCAGGCTGGCTTGAAGTCAATCCCGAGTGTATAGGCCACGGGAAACAGGCCCACCTGCGTGTAGTGCGGGGGAATTCCCAGCAGTTCAGCGATTTCCTTTTCGCGAAACAGGTGGGCAGTCGTCCAGGCGCTGCCCATACCCTTCGTTCGCAGCGCCAGAAAAAAACTCCACACCGATTGCAGGATCGACCCCCAGCCACTGGCCTGGTAAAACACCGATGCGCCTTCAAAACGCCCCGCCATCAACGGAAAGGCCACCACCGGCACCTGATCCAGGTGCCGGCGCAGATAATCCACCGAATCGGAAATACCCTGCGCCCCCGGGATATGGCTACCCATATAGTTGTCGCCGGTCGCGTCCCCCAGCGTAGTCACGAAATCATCCATCGCCTGGTTATACAAGGCGGCAATCGCACGGATTTTTTCCCTGTCATCCACCATCACCCATTTCCAGGTATTCAGGTTGGAGCCATTGGGTGCCTGAAAGGCGACATTCAGGCACTGCTCCACGATATCGCGCTCCACCGGCCGCGCGAGGTCAAGCCGCTTGCGCACCGAGCGCGTCGTGGTCAATACGTATTCTGCAGACTGCAGTTTGTCCATTCGATCTTCTCTCACTCTAGTGATTGTATCGCCGCACACTGGCTGTGCTGCACAGACAGGCAAAGGCTCGCAATCATCAGCTGCGGACCTCAAAAAATACTGGCAAGTCATCGCGCGGCCTGGAGATCGGCGACTGCTGTACCGGCATCTCATACCCCTCGGGCAGCGACCAGCGGTAACGACGCAGCATTTCAAACATCACCAGCTTGATCTGCATAATAGCGAAATGCAGGCCTATACACATGTGTGCGCCGCCGCTGAAGGGGACCCAACAGTACGGGTCGCGCTTGTGTTCTGCGCGCGCATCGCTGAAACGTTCAGGATCGAAACGGGTCGGCTCAGACCAGTACTCTGCCATGTAATGGGTGTGGATAGGGTAGGTAATCACGATAGCATCAGCGGGTACCGCCACTCCTTCAAACTCGAACGGCGCCAAACTGTATTTGGGCAACGTCGACAGCGGCGGGTACATGCGCAATGCCTCCTTCATCACCCATTCGGTCTGCGGCATGTGGTCCAGATCTTCATAGCGCAGATGCTGTACTCCCAGCCCCTGCACCTCCTCATACAGCCTCTGCTGCCACTGCGGATAACGCGCCAGCGCGTATGTCATACTCGTCAGCGTACTGGTGGTTGTGTCGTGTGCTGCCATCATCAGGAAATTCATATGGTCGATCACTTCCTGATCCGTGTACTGCTTGCCGTCTTCATCGGTGGCATTGCACAGCAGCGAGAACATATCCCCACCATCGCCCTCTCGTTTTGCCTGCAACTGACCCTGAAAGTAGCGACACATGTAGTCGCGCGCACGAATCCCGCGCCAGAGTATGGTGCCGGGAATCGCCAGCGGGATCTTCGGCATTGATGCTGCCACAGTGATTTCGAACGCGTGATTCAAGCGCGAGGCCTCATCGCCCAGATCCATGCCGAGAAAAATCGTCGCCGCCAGATCCAGCGTCATTTTCTTAAAGGTTGGAAACGCCAGTAATGGCTGCCCGGGCACCACCGGCCACTGCGCCACCGCGCGCTGCACCTGTGGCTCCATCTCCAACAGGTAACTCTGCATGGCACCACTCTTGAAGCCGGCCTGCATCAATCGCCGATGATAGCGGTGATCCTCGCCATCGCGCAGCATCAGACCGTTCGGGAAGATGCGACCGATTATGAGATCCCACGCTTTCTTGTTGGAAAAGACCTGGCCAGCGTTTACCAGCGCCAGACGGTGTGCATCGGCACCGAACAGGTGCACAACTGTCTTGCCTGCGAATTTCTGCATCACCGCATTACCGTAGCGCGCCTGCAACTCCTGCGCGTGCTGCAGCGGGTACCTGTAGCTCTTGCGGACAAGTCGCAAGCTCTCGAGAAAACCGATGTCAATCGGTTGCAGTTTTTCCTTGGCGCCGCGACGCAGCGTGGTATCGGTCATTGCCGGCCTCTTCTTATATTAGTCAGGACTGCAGGCACGATGCGCCGCCCTGACAACAGGCGACCATACTACCGCCCTGCTCGCCAGTTCGGAACAGCTCGCAGGCATCTTGCGCTGTCGCTGCACCAGCAGCAGCATGATCACGCGGGGGGTGCATCCGGCTGCGCCGCCGCGGGCCTTGTCAGCCCCGGCAGTGCCAGTGTGAATAGCGCCAGCGCGGCCAGCAGCGGCGCCCAGGGCGCGACGCTTGTGGTCAGCAAGGCGCCGAGCATAGCACCTGCGACAAACACGGTTATCGAGGCAAAGCGCCGCCGCCAGCGCTCATTTTCGCCGCCGGCCAGCGTCGAATCCGCGACCAGCGCTGTCAGTGTGAGTGTCATGACGTTAGTGGCCAGATCCGGTACACCGTGCCTGCGTATCAGCGCATTTTGCATCCCCATTGCAAACGCCAGTGCGCCTATCAGCGCAAATCGCGCGACCTCTGATGTCTCCAGCGGCAACGTCAGACTGAACGCAACCGCAAGTGCGAGGAAACCCCACTCAATAAAAAAGCCGAACCGAGTATGGCCAAGGCGTCCGCGCACGATCCTGCCCGCCATCACCGCCCCGAGTACAAACGCGACCACGGCCATGGCATTCGCGGCGTACGCAGCGGGAGGGTGCCCGGTGCCGGCGTAGAACGCGATCAGCAGCAGATTCCCTGTCATCATCTCGGCAAAGACTTCACCAAGCGATAAAAAACACACCGCATCGACCAGTCCGCACACGCCGGATATCATGAAGAGGCTGCGCACATGGGTCAGAAACGCTGGAACTCGGATGCGCGACGAGGCAGACAGTTCTGACTGCCCTGGCGGTGATAGGGGCTCGTTCAAGGGCATGCCTGGGTTGGCGATTTCGTTGTCATCCGCGCAGTATTCAATGCAGTGCCAGATGCGTCAACTCGGAGCAGGAAGATACGACGCAAGAAATACGATTGCTATAAAAGACTGGCGCTTCACTCCAGCGGCATTCAACGCGCCCGCGGCCTCAAATTGTCCCTGGCACCTTCCAGCAGAGCCGCACCCAGGACCATCAGTCCACCGCACAGTTCGAATACGGTTAACTCGCCGGTGAGTATCAGTGCAGACGAGGCGACCGCCACCACCAGTTCGACAACAATAATCACCGCTGATCGCCCGGCCTCCAGTTGCGTCACACCCCACTGCGTGCCCGTGGTGATCAACGTCAACCACAAGGCACCGTATGCCACTGCCCACAACGCTGCACTGTTGTCGGGGAGGCCGCCACTCGCGGTGAACACCATCAGGGACAGACCGATCAACACCGAGCAGCCGATAAACATCGCCGACACCTTGCTCATTACCGGTATATCCTGGGTAAAACGAAACAGGATGTTGGTGGCCGCCAGGCCGATACCGGATCCAATCGCCAGCAAGTCGATAGCAGTGACCCCCGCCCATGAGGTATGGGCAACATCGAGAATGACAAAAGCACCCGACAAACTCAGCAACACTGCGAACATGCGTATGGCATCAACTTTTTCATGCAAAAACAGCCGGCCACCGATAACACTCCATACCGGCAGCATGTAGAAAAGAATCATCACCCTGATGACGTCTCCATGGTAGATCGCACTCTGGAAGGAGGCGTTGGCAAAACCGCCGGTGCAAGCGATCATCAGCATCAGGGATATTTTCCTGCTCCAAAACCGGCGCTGAGAGAAAAGCCACGGCAGGGTCAACAGCGCGCCTGAAAAGAACGCGATGAAGACCAGGTGCATCCCGTCCAGCCCCAGATTGCTCAACGCCTTTATTGGCATCCAGGTCAAGCCCCAGCCAGCTGAGCTGATAAACAACACTAAAACAGCAAATCGAGTATTCATGGATACATCATCGTTCAAGGTAAACGGCACAGGGGTGAGAGCGTGGGCAAAAAAGATACTTCATGCCTGGATGGGGAATCTTACTGGAATCGACACGTATATCGAACCTTCTGTCATTATGGGGATGTAGCTGGGCGGCCCACGCCCAACCGCAGCAGGATACATCAGGAGATCTGTCGCCTTTCCCGGCGTTGTCGGGCCGGAGTGCGACGTGCAACAACACTGTCGCAAAAACGTCACCCTACTGAAATGCTTTGCTTGTAAATTGGTTTAAACCAACAGGTGCTGGTCATTCCGATGGCCTGCGCTTGGATCAGGGAAACTATGTTACAGACTACGCTGCTTTACGTGTTGTCGGCCGGCGTCATCGGCACACTGCTCTACAAAGCCCACATCCGCCTCCGGCTCTCCCGGGCCAAGCACCCCTCACTACGCGGCCACGCCAAATGGTCGCGTCGCGTCGCGCGCCAGGTGGCCGCCTACAGTTTTGACCAGGGCCGGTATTTCAACTGCGACGGGGCACCGGCCGCTATCGCGGAACTGCGCCGTGCGGGCCTGGCGCGATTATCACAGGCTGCTGCGACGTCTGCACCAGTATCGCTGGATCACGCGGCCTCGCTGCACGGGAAAATCTCCGATGTGAATTTCACCAGTGCCTATCGCGTGCCCTTCCCCTTTCGGGATCTACTTCCGCAGGCGTTGCGACAGGCCACTATAGTAGAACAGAGCGCAGACGTGCGCGTGTGCGACCTCGACGGCAACTGGCGCTACGATCTCACGGGCTCCTATGGCGTGAACGTGTTCGGCTACGATTTTTACAAGGAATGCATCGACGAGGGCACGGCGATCGTCCACCGGCTCGGGCCGGTGCTGGGCGCCTATCACCCGGTGGTGCGGGACACCGTGGAGCGGATTGCGCGGATAGCAGGCCTGGACGAGGTCTCGTTTCATATGTCGGGCACCGAGGCCGTGATGCAGGCTGTCCGCCTCGCTCGCTACCACACGGGGAGAACACATCTGGTGCGGTTGTGTGGCGCCTATCACGGCTGGTGGGACGGGGTACAACCGGGCATCGGCAACCAGCGCAATGTCGATGATGTCTACACCCTGTCTGACCTCAGCGAACGCACCCTGCAGGTACTGGACTCGCGCAGCGACATCGCCTGTGTGCTGGTCAACCCGTTGCAGGCAATGCACCCGAATGCCGACGCCGCCGGGGATGCCAGCCTGGTCAACAGCAAGCGCGCCGCAGCGTTTGACCGTGCACTGTATAGCCGTTGGCTGCAGCGCATACGCGAAGTCTGCACACGCCGCGGCATTGTACTTATTTTCGATGAGGTGTTTACCGGGTTCCGACTCGGGTACCGCGGCGCCCAGGGCTATTTTGATGTGCAGGCAGATATGGTGACGTACGGCAAGACCCTCGGTGGCGGGCTACCCGTGGGCGTGGTGTGCGGCCGCCGCGACCTGATGCAACGGTTCAAGCCGCAACAGCCGGTGAACATCTCCTTTGCCCGCGGCACATTCAATTCGCACCCGTATGTGCTGGCGGCCATGAACGTATTTCTACAGCGCATAGAGCAACCCCGCTACCAGCAGCTATACGCTGAGGCAGAGGCGACCTGGAACGCACGCATCGGCGAACTGAACGCACAACTCAGGGCTGCCAACCTGCCGGTAAAAGTGGTGAATCTCCACACCATCTGCACTGTGCTGTATCTGGTACCCGGCCGCTACAACTGGATGTTCCAGTTTTACCTGCGCGACCAGGGGCTGGAACTCAGCTGGGTCGGCAGCGGCCGCATGATTATGAGCCTGAATTTTACCGACCAGGACTTTCAGGAGGTGACGCGCCGCTTTGTCAATGCAGCGCAACAGATGTCGGCAGATGGCTGGTGGTGGCAGGGCACAGCGCTGACAGCAAAAGCGATCCAGCGGCAACTACTCTTTGAAATGCTCCGGGCCCGATTCCCATTACTGGGCAAACTGAAACCACGCATACAGTTCGACCATCCAGTAAATACAGGGGAGGTAGCGCCATGATCAGGGACCACAAACCGCAGGTCATTCACCGGGGGGAATTCAGGCATTCACTGAATCAGGAGTTCAACGCCTATCTGGCAAGGGAATCCGCACGCTTCACCGCCGAGGATACGCTGCGCATCGACATGCACTGCCACGATCATAACAGTGATACCCCGGATGAGTTGTGGGGGCGTATCCTGGGGCTACCGGAAACCTGGCTGAAAACCAGTAAACTGGTGAAATGCCTGCGGCGCAACGGCAGCGATGTCATTACCGTCACCAATCACAACAATGCGCGCTCATGCTGGACACTGCAGGACCAGGGGTACGATGTGCTGGTTGGCGCTGAATTCACCTGCTATTTCCCCGAGGCCAATCTCTACCTGCACGTACTGACCTACGGCTTCTCTCCGGAGCAGGAAGTACAACTGTATGCGAAACGGCAGAATGTCTATGATTTCCTTCGCTACGCCGCGGCAAACGATATACCGGTAGTACTGCCCCACCCGCTGTACTTCTATACCAGTAACGAGAAAATCAATCTCGAACTGTTTGAAAAACTCGCCGTGATGTTCCAGCGGTTCGAAGTGCTCAACGGCCAGCGCGATCTGTGGCAATCCACGCTCACACTGAACTGGGTGCAGAGCCTGACACCGGAAAAGATATACCATTACGCCAGAAAGCACCGCCTGGACCCGAGCGACTTTAACGTGGATCCAGAAAAGCCCAAATCACTCATCGGCGGCTCTGATGACCACATGGGTATCTTCGCCGGACAGTGTGGCACCCGGCTGATGATACCGAACCTGCAACAGCGGCTGCGCGAAGAACCCGCCTCACAGTTAGCGCTGGAGGCGATTCGCGCAGGCGATACAGCACCGTTTGGCCATGTCGCGGAAAACCAGAAACTGAATATCGCGCTGTTGGACTACTTTGCGCAAATCGCCACCAACATCGAGGATCCCGGTTTGCTGCGCATTATGCTGCACCGGGGTGAGGCGTCTGACAAGCTGGCCTGCTTTGCGCTCAGCAATGTGCTGCTGGAGTTGCAGAAGAACAAGCAGTCGCGAAAATTCTTCGAGTTTATCCACGATGCGCTGCAGGGCAAAAAGCCCAACAAAATGCTGCGCTGGAAGGTCTCGAAGAAGTACCGGTTCTGCATTTCATACCTGGAAAAAATCGCCGACAGTCACGCCGGGTCCTCCGAGGATTTCACGCAAACGGTGAACCAGTCTATCGCGGCACTTTTCACCGAGATCAACAAGGTGATCATTGCGCGTGTGCAGGACTCGGCACTGGCAGAGAAACTGGGCGAACCCGGCGGTTTTTCCACCGAGGCACTGACCCGCAATTTCGAGGTGCCGAGCCAGGTGACAGCCTGGCTATTGGGCACGCCCAGCAAATATACGCAGGTAACCGATCGCTGCGTGAGCCAGCTGGTGGACAAACTCACGTTCCCGGTGATGATCGCGGCAGTGCTCGCAGGAGCGGCACTTGCCAGCACTCGCGTGCTGTACCAGAACAGGGCATTCCTGAACAATTTCGCGACTCACCTCGGCCGCAACCATCACGAGTACCGCGCCCTGCACCTGACCGACACGCTGTTCGACAAAAATGGCGTATCGAATTCCCTGACCGGGAAGCTGCGTCAAATACAGGCGCACGATATCGCCATCGATATGCTGGTGTGCCACGAAACCGCAGCGCCGGAGCCGCACCTGCAGGTGACACGACCGCTGTCGGCGTTCACGCTGCCGGACTCCGGCGGCCAGCAACTGCGCATCCCCGACCTGCTGGAAATCTCCCGAATCTTCTATGAAGGCGGTTATGACCGGGTTATCTGCTCCACCGAGGGCCCCATGGTCGCGGTTGCACTGTACCTGAAGTACACGTTCAACGTACCGTGTTTCTTCTTCATGCACACTGACTGGATAGAGTACATCAAGTGCACAACGCAGGCGACGCAGCACGAGCGCGACCGGGTTCGACGCCTGCTGCGCCTGCTCTACAGCCAGTTTGACGGTATTTTTGTGCTGAACCGCGAGCACCGGGACTGGCTGACCGGCTTTGAAATGGAGCTGGGCAGCGACCGCGTATTCCTCACCGCACACCACGCGCCACAGGTGAGCACGCCGATCAAGCCCGTCAGGAAGTCAGACCTGTTCTACGACGCCAACGATGACACACCGGTGCTGTTCATCGCCTGCCGACTCAGCGCTGAGAAAGGCATTATGGATCTGCCTGACATCATGGCACGCGCGAGAAAATCGCTGCCGGAACTGAAGCTGGTGATCGCCGGCAGCGGCCCTGCAGAGGAAGAACTGAAAATGCTGCTGCCGGATGCCCGGTTCATGGGCTGGATTGACAAGGAGACACTGGCTGGACTCTACGCTGGCCTCGATCTGTTCGTCTTTCCGTCCCGCTTCGACACCTTCGGCAATGTACTGCTGGAAGCTTTTGCACACGGTATGCCAGCCATCGCTTACGACTGCAAGGGGCCGAGAGACATCATCGAACACGAGGTCAGTGGCTATCTGGTCGGCGACCCCCGCGAGATGGCCGCGCAGATCGTCGCTCACTACGGTTGGCCGGACACACGCAGTGCGATGCGCTCCGCCGCGCTGGCACGCGCTGCTCACTACAGTGCCGAGCGCATAATGACGCAGTATGTGCAGGACCTGGGTTTACCCGCACCCAGCGTGAACCACGAGCACCGTTCGGTCGCATAAGTCATGAGCAAGCTTATCCACTCGCTGTCGCAGAACGCACGGCTCAACTTCCTGTTGACCAACCGGATCCCCCGTCGACTGGCCACACAGTTTATGGGTTGGCTGAGCAGCATCGAGAGCCCGCGCCTGACACGCCTGCTACTGCGCATCTGGCAGACCTTTGCCGATGACCTCGACCTGACAGAGGCACAGCCGCAGCAGTACAACAGTCTACAGGACTGCTTCACGCGCTCGCTGCGCCCTGGTGCGCGCACGGTCGACACCCGTGCCGACATCGTGGTGAGCCCCTGCGATGCAATAGTGGGAGAGTACGGAGATATTGCCGGTACAACCGTGTTCCAGGCCAAGGGTTTCCCCTACGCACTTGAGGAACTGATCCCTGACCGCGCGCTGCATGAGCGGTATCGTGACGGCAAGTACATCACACTGCGTCTTAAAAGCAGCATGTATCACCGTTTTCATGCACCGCTGGACTGCCACATCGAACAGGTGACCTACATAGCCGGGGACACCTGGAACGTCAACCCGATTGCGTTGCAGCGCATAGAGAAACTGTACTGCAAGAACGAAAGAGCGGTGATAGTGCTCAACACCACCGATCCACAGCGCTCGGTGTGCCTCGTTGCGGTGGCGGCGATTCTGGTTGCCAGTATCCGCCTGCACTGGCTCGACACACTGCTGGACATGCACTATCGGGGCCCACGAAAGATCCCCTGTAATGCTGTGTTCAGCAAGGGCGATGAACTCGGCTATTTCCAGCACGGCTCCACCATCATCCTGTTTGCAACTGCGGACTACCATTTCCGCGAAGGGCTGCGCAGCGGCCAGCGAATCCTGATGGGAAGCGCACTCTTATCTTCTACCGGCGCAGCCCTGGCCGCAGAAGACCACCAGCAATCACAACAACTGTATGAGGTGACGACATGACCTTTCTCGAAGAACTACATCGCCAGCGCTGGGATGACCACCGCTACTACCATCACAACCGCGTCAATCAACTGCTGCACCTGCTGAGCGCCAGCTGCTTTGTGGTAAGTTACTACCTGATCTTTGTCGACCCGGTGGCCGCCGTGATGGTCGGCTGGTTGCTGGCCATGGTGCTGCGTCAGATCGGGCATTTTTTCTTTGAACCGAAAAGTTACGATGCCGTCAACGGGGCGACACACGAATACAAGGAGAGCGTGAAGGTCGGATACAACCTGCGGCGCAAGGTTGTACTGCTGTCAGTCTGGATAGCGGTGCCCATTATCCTGTGGTTTATTCCCGACTTTTTCGGATTGTTGGGCACCCAGCAGATTGATAAGGGGCTGATCTACAACACGGCCATACTGTGGCTGGCCACCGGAGTGGGAGCCGTACTGTTCCGCACCGTGCACCTGTTCCACCTGATGGGCTTTCAATCGGGATTGGTCTGGGCCATTAAAATCCTCACCGATCCGTTCCACGATATCAAAATTTATCACCGTGCGCCCCTGCATATCCTCAAGGGCGATATGTACGATGACATGACTGACTGGTACCGCGAGGTATCCTTCAACGACGATCAGTTACCGTCCCGCTGACCCATTGCAGCCGCGCAGCCACTGGCCATACTGATTGCGGCAGCGGCAGGGCCACCCGCGACTGCTGCCATCGGCTGCAGTTCGCCTGGCTGTACCCATCCCGTGTAATTCACCGGCGCTGGAACACGGCGGAATTTGGCTGCTACTCTACGCCAACAGTGTTTATGCCGGGAGAATCGAATGGATCAGGTGGTAGTGGTAACCGGGGCGGCTGACGGCCTCGGCAGGGCGTTTGCCACACGCTTCGCGGAAGCGGGCTATCAGGTGGTGGCAGCGGATATCAACGATGAAGCGGGGCAGGCGCTGGTCGCGGAGTTGACTGCGCAGAACACGCGGATCACCTACGCGCACTGCGATGTCACTGACAGAGCCCAGGTCCAGGCACTGGTTGCAGATGCCATAGCGCAGTTCGGTGCCGTTGATGTGCTCATCAACAACGCTGTTCCGCCGGCGGCATTGAAGCCGCTGGAAGAAAAAACCGACGAGGAGTTCCAGCGCCAGTTGGACGGCGGTTTTTTTGCCGCACGCTGGGCCATGAATGCCGCATTCGAGTCGATGAAGGCGCGGGGCTTTGGCCGGGTGATCAACCTGTGCTCACTCAACGGCGTCAACGCCCACCCACAGACGGCAGACTACAATGTCGCCAAGGAAGCGCTGCGCGCGCTCACCCGCACTGCCGCCCGCGAGTGGGCGCCGCACGGCATAACGGTCAATGCTATCTGCCCGGGCGCGATCACCGCGGCCTTCCTCGCGATGCAGGAATTTGCGCCGGAGATGGCAGCGCGCGTGAACAAGCAGGTTCCCATGGGCTATATGGGAGATCCCTATGATGACATTTCAGGTGTCGCGCTGTTCCTCGCCAGCAAAGATGCCCGCTATATGACGGGGAATACCCTGTACGTCGATGGCGGCGGTCATATCAACGGCATCAACTGGGCGTCGCTGTTCGACTGATACAGCAGCAGCACTTGAGCTGCCTGCAACCACCCGCGCAGCCACGGTCCAGACCGCGCAGACGGCAACTAGGCGGCGTCTATGGCCGCCAGCACCTGGGGTGTCAGCAGCGGAACCGCCTCAATCGCCTTCACGTTGTCTGCGAGTTGCTCGAGACTGGAGGCGCCCAGTATCGCGGTGGAAACATGCGGGTTAAGCAGGCACCAGGCGATCGCCAGCCGGGACAGACTGATGCCCAGTTCCGCCGCGATTGGAACCAGGTTGGCCACCGTGTTCATCCGCGCCTGGCCGCGCTCAGACTCCACCATATGCTTCCTCAGCCACTCATAGCCCTTGAGCGAGGCGCGTGAGCCATCCGGTATCCCCTTGAGGTATTTGCCGGTGAGCGCGCCTGACGCCAACGGCGACCAGATGGTTGTGCCGATGCCGTACTTGTCATACAGCGGCGCATACTCCACTTCGAAGCGCTCTCGGTCCAGCAGATTGTATTGTGGCTGCTCCATCGTGGGTGGCGTGAGATGGTTGGCGAGGGCAAAGTCATAGGCCTCGGCAATCTGGTCCGCAGTCCACTCCGAGGTGCCCCAGTACAGTACTTTCCCCTGCGTCACCAGGTTGTGCATGGCCCATACGGTTTCCCCTATCGGGGTATCCGGATCAGCGCGATGGCAGAAATACAAATCCAGGTAGTCAACGCCAAGGCGCTGCATCGCCTGGTGGCAGGCCTCGGTGACGTGCTTTCTGCTCAGGCCCAGCTGCGTCGGTTTCGGATCGGGAGTGCCACCGAAAAAGACCTTGGACGAAACACAGTAACTATCCCTGGGGCGCGCCAGCGCCTTGAGTGCCTTGCCCATGACCTTTTCGGATTCGCCGGCTTCGTAACCCTCCGCATTGTCAAAAAAATTGATCCCGGCATCAAAGCAGACGCCGAACATTCTCTCGGCGAGACGCGCGTCGACCTGCTTGTTGAAGGTAACCCAGGAACCAAACGACAGCTCGGACAGTTTTAGCCCGGAACGTCCCAGTCTTCTGTATTGCATAGCATCTCCACTACTGGTTGACTTGCGGCAAAGCATAGAGGGTTGTGACGGATTGTTCTAGTTGCGGGGGATTCGCGTGACGAGGACAGTGAATACCCTCACACAAATACCGCCAGTTACGGGAACTGGCGCAAAATGAGTGTGTCGCCGCGCTGGGTAAACTCAATGTGCTTGAGGAAGGACATGCCGAGCAATATCTCCCGCGTTTGCAGGCCGGGTGTAATGCCCGCCGGCACGTCGTACAACTCAATGGCTCCGACACTGACCGTATCGAGTGTCGCCGCATAACTGGTGGACATGCCGTTTGCTGTCTGGGTTGGAAAAGCAGCACCGCGCCGCAACCCCAGTTCGCTGGCCACAGACGATGGAATCGCCACACCGGTCGCGCCTGTGTCCAGCATAAACGTCACCGCCTGGCCGTTGATCGCGCCGCTGGTGACGTAGTGCCCGAATTTATTGCGCTGCAGCACCACCTCGCGCACACCCCCTTCTGCCAACCCGGTCTGGACGTTCTGGTTGGGGTTGTACTGCTTGTCCAGAAAGTCGCTGAAAAAGGCAACCCCCAGAGCGAGCAACACCAGCCAGGCCAGCGCCTGCATGGTGGTGCCCATGCGCTTCTGATCGCGAACCTCGTCGTCACCATTCACAGGCTAGCGCCGTGGCCGCGAAACTACGCGGTCTTTTCACCCGACTCGGACGTTCCCGGCGCCGGGAAGAAATGCACATCGCGCTGCGGGAAAGGAATCGAGATTCCCTGTCTGTCGAACTCGCGTTTCACCGTTTCCATGACATCCCAGTACACATCCCAGTAATCCGCTGTTTTAGCCCAGGGGCGACAAATGAGGTTTACAGAGGAGTCGGCCAGTTCGTTCAGGCGAATTTTGGGTTCAGGGGTTTTCAGGACTTTCGGATGCTCCGCCAGGATAGAGGCCAGAATTTCCTGTGCCTTGCCGAAATCGTCCCCGTAACCGATACCGAATACCATGTCCACACGACGCTCATCGCTGCCGGTGATATTGATAATGGTATCGCCCCAGACACTGTTATTGGGGATCGTAATCAACTGGTTATCAAATGTTTTAATCGTCGTGTAGAGCAGATTCATGGTGCTGACGGTTCCGCTGACACCGCTCACGGAAATCGCGTCGTTCATATCATAAGGCCGATAGACCAATATCAACACGCCGCTGGCAAAATTGCTGAGCGTGCCCTGCAATGCCAGACCAATGACCAGGCCGGCGGCGCCGATCAACGCCAGCACAGGTCCGACATCGATTCCGATGATGGGGAGTGCGGCGATAAAGCCAATGGCGAAAACGGTTCGACGCACCGCGACCTTCATGAAATTTTCCAACAGCATTGACACTGGCTTACGGGAAATCATGCGGTCTGTGAGGCGGCCTAATATGCGAGAGAGAAAAACCACGAACACGATAACCGCGACAAATTTCAACAGGTTGATCAACAGTGACTGCCCACCATCGGCGGACTTCAACCACTCCTTCAACGCCAGCAGCCCGGCAGTGGTGTCATCGACATTCAGTTTGATTCCGGATACGGCCGACAGATAGAGCCGCTGCTCCGTAATGTCGCCGCCCTTGCTCTCCAGTGCATCCAGCACAACACCAAAACGCTTGTTGATGCCGCCTTGTTCGACGCGCAGCATCGCGATTTGCGTGTCCAGTTCAGCGCTCGTTTTTGCGCTCGCAGCATCCTGCTGCGCCCCGACGGCCGCCGCATCGCCTTCCACGTCAGGCAGTACCGCACCGACACCCTCGTTTAGCTGCTCCCCCACCTGGGCAAGCAGCCCTGTATCCGGTGTGGTGTTTCTCTTCATGATTTCGAGCCTGCTTATTTGCGCAACCTTGCGGGTCAGCACTTTACGCCAGGCGGTTGCCTCCACTTCCAGTTCTGCCTGCGTCAGCGGTAGCAGCATGGAATTGAGGTCATCGACACTGATATCGACATTCTTTGCCGTCTTTGCAACGTACTCTTTCTCGGCAAACGCTGCCGGATGGAGCAACAACAACACGAGCGCGAAAACGCCCAAACGCGCGAAAGTGTTCATGGATTTGTTGGAATTCACTACCTTTCCTCTCAATTTTTGAACGAACCTGTATGCATTATAGATGGAATTACGGAGCACTGGCCAATTGATCGCGCCCGGTACGCAGATCCCTGGACGAAAAATGAGTACGGTACTGCCGCGGACTCATACCCAGATGGCGGCGAAAAATCCGCGAGAAAAAAGCCTGTTCGGGATACCCCACTTGCGCACCGATATCCGCGATACGCAGATTACTGTGCAACAACAACTGCGCCGCTTCCACCAACCTCAGCTCATTGCGATAGGCCATCACACTGGCGCCGGTCTCGCGTTTGAACAGGCCAGACAGCCGGGAGGGAGAGAGGTTGCTGGCCGCGGCAACATCAGCCAGTGTGATATCCGTGGCGTAGTGCTCATCAATGTAACTGCGGGCGGCCTTTATGCGCGGATCGAGACTGTTACTGGCATCGCTCGGCAGACAGTTAGCGCAGCGCAACAACAGTTGCTCCAGCAGATTGTGATCGAGCTCGGGTTTGAGGCGACTGCTATCGATATAGTTGTTGTAAAGCTGGCTCAAGGTGAGCCCCAGCGCCGCTGCGGTCTCGTCGTCCAGCACCAGCTGGCGCACACCGGGCCCTGCCAGCGGCCACTGCAGGTAGGGGCGCCAACTGTCAGCGCAGTGAAATACAACCCAGTAGAAATTCCAGCCGGATTTTCCCGAGCCGGAAAAGTCCGTCAGCGTGCCCGGCTCCACCAGGACGACCGTGTCGGGCGTCAGTTCGCAATCGCGCAGCCCTGCCCTGAACACCCCGTGTCCCGCCAGTGTGAACACCAACAGCCAACTGTCCACCCGGGTATCGCCGAAACCCCCAAAATTGACCGGGTGAGGGTCGCGTCCCACATACTTGCCCACGAACAGCGGCAACTTCACAAACAGGCTGTGATCCAGCGCCGCCAGGTACTGGCGAATGAATTCCTCAGCCTGGTCGCTGCCGAGGATGGCATCACTGAATACCGTTCGCCACTGGGGAATCAACGCCTGCAGCTTGCGTTGCTGAGGCAGGCTCGCAATCAGCGCATCAGTGAAACGCTGGAACGAGCGAAAATCGACCGGCGCACCGGTTTCGGCAAAGTACGCAGCGGCGATGTTGCGATCGTTGGCGTCAGGGTTCACGCCCTGTATCAGCGCGTACAGCACTCTGGCAACGGCCACCGACGCTACCATTTCACACCTCGACAAATAGTAATAATGTCCAAAATATTGACTGAAAACTCCAATATATTGCCAAAGAAGTGCTCTACCCTATCAAGAATGTCCAATAATGGGCAGTCACTTATCATCTTGAGAGCAGGCGGAGTTAACGTATGAACAGTTCCCTGATTCGCGGCGGCATAGTGGTCGACGGCACCGGATCACCGGGTTTCCCGGCCGATCTGCGCGTGGAAAATGGCGTGATCACAGAGATCGCACCGGCGCTGGAACCCCGCCCTGGAGAAACCGTACAAAACGCGGCGGGTTGTATCGTCGCCCCCGGGTTTATCGAAACCCACACGCATTTTGACGGCACCATGTGGTGGGAACCGGAGTTGAAGCCACTGGCCGGGTTTGGCGCGACAACCGTCATCATGGGCAACTGCGGATTCTCCGTGGCGCCGTTGTCGGACGCGCCGGAGGTACGCGATGAAGTGGTCAAGATCTTCTCGTTTTTTGAGGACATCCCCGCCGCGCCATTTCGCACCGAACTGCCGTGGAGTTGGAAAACCTGGTCCGAGTATAAAAAAGCGCTGACACAGCAGGTGAAGGTCCCCACCAATTACGGCGCCTTTGTCGGGCATATCGCGCTGCGCCTGGCCGTGCTGGGGATGGAGGCCTGGGATCGTGCGGCGACGCCCGAGGAGATAGAGCAGATGGTCGCCCTGTTGCGCGACGCGCTGGAGGCTGGCGCACTCGGCATGTCATCCAACCTGATGGACCACGACGGCAGCGATCGCCCCGTGCCCTCGCTGCAGGCCGACGACGCCGAGTGGCTGGCACTCGCACAGACGCTGGCACAGTACAAGGGCAGGCAGCTACAGATCATTGTCGATACTTTTCGCGCAATGACCGCACCGGCCTCGATGGAGCGCCTCGGCAACCTGTTTGAAGGCGTTGATGTACGCGTACAGTGGGGCGGCGTACCGACACTCGAGTTCCAGCGCGACCTTATGGGCATTCAGGCGCCGCTGATCGAAATGCACGAGAAATTCAAACAGCAGGGGCGCGATTTCTGGACCGGCTTTTCGCACGTACCCATCACGGTGACACTGAGCGTGCAGCAGTCACTGATTTTTGCGCAAAGTAATGACTACGTCTGGCACGAGGTGGTTCTGGCCGAGTCCAATGAAGAGAAGAGTCGACTGCTGCGCGATCCCGACTGGCGCTCCAGGGCGCGCGCTTCCTGGGACAACGAGGTCTTTGATTTCTCGCCGCTGGCCAGCGGTAACTCGCGGGGAATGCTGCTGCTGAACTCCGACAACGGCGCAGGCCCAACCCGCATCACACTGGGCGAGTACGCCGACGAGCTGGGGCTGCACACCTCCGACGCAATGGCCGAGTGGCTGCTGAAAAACGGGCTGGACTCGACCGTCACCATGCCCGCCTTTGCAAAAGATGAGGAGATGGTGGTGCGGCTGCTGCGAGACCCTTACACCCTGGGCAACATCACCGATGCCGGGGCACACGGCCAGATGCTGTGTGGCGGCGGTGAGAATATCCTGCTGCTGACCGATTACGTGCGCGAGCGCGGCCTGATCACACTGGAAGAGGCGATTCACAACCTGACCGGTAAACCTGCCGGCCATTTTGGGCTGCTCGATCGCGGCGAGTTGAAAGTCGGCAAACGCGCTGATATTACCGTGTTCGACCTGCAGGAAATTCGCTACCAGGATATGGAGAAGGTCTATGACGTACCCGATGGCAAAGGTGGGCACACCTGGCGCTGGACGCGCAGCCCGGCGCCGATGCGGCTCACGCTGGTCAATGGCGAGGCCACTTTCGAGAACGGCCAGTATACCGACGCCAAACCCGGGGTAATGGTGAGCCCCCAGCAGGCCACTGCACCGGTGTGACCATAGCCGTACCCGGCACATAAGCGGCCCCCGGCGGCCGCTTCTTCTTACCCGCGCAGACTGCTATGCTGGTGCACCCAACGCGGCATCGCGCCGGCGCGTGAACAGGACGTACCATTGCTCAAGCCAAACCGTTTCGCACCATTTTTCCTGCCGCTGGCGCTGCTTTTCAGTCAGCTGCTGGCAGCCGGTACAGCCACCACAGACACTCCAGACCCCTCCCTGATCACAGCACCGCTGGACGCCACCGAGACAGGGGGCTGGTGGAAATTCTATGCCGGCACGCTGGATATCGCAGACAACGACTACTACGACCCACACGATGTCGATTTCAAATGGGCCTACTCACGCAGGGAGCCGCTGCCCGCTGATCCGAGAATCTATGTCCACATGCACGGCTCCGGTGGCGGCGAGGGCGCCATGCGGGTGTTTGGGCCGTCATCACAGGGCGATATCGAGGTGCGGACACAGGATGCGGAGGCATACAGCCAGCGCTGGCGCGAGTGGTGGACAATAGGCGCGGATGGCTCGCCCTATCCCGGCCGCAGAATTGCCGCCATCCTGAATTTCCTGACAGAACGCTACGGCATCGATGTCAGCAAGCGCGGCATTGTGCTGGGAGGGCCCTCCATGGGCGGCGCCGGCGCGGTAGCGCAAACCATGATACTGCCATCGCCCTGGCGCGGGTATATCGCATACGCCTCCGCCCTGTCCGGCGTCATCATGCCGCGGCAGATCGCCGCCAGGGATCCCGCGCAGTACAACACGTTTCCGCCAGATAACGTCGCCAACAGGGCCCTCTGGGACAGTTTCGATTTCGAGGTCCAGTCGCTGTCGGATCCGATCGTACGCGGCATGCACTACCGGCAGGCCTTCAGCACGAATGACCAGTTCAGCGCCGGTCTACACCGCGCAAGCACACATCTGCTGTTCGTAAACCTGGTGGAAGAGCAAAAGATTGGCGGCGCCTTCGGCTGGGTGCAGGCGGGACATTCGTTTTATGAGGACGGCGTGCAATTACCGAATATGTCGATATTTGAACGCCCCGAACAGGACGTCACGCTGGACCGCGCACACCCGGCTATTACCCGGTCTACCGGTAATTTCCCGCTGCTGGCGGCAGACCGAATCAAGCAGGAAAAATTCCCGCGCGGGCACTACAACATGGGGATCACCTGGGACCATGCGAATATCGTCGATGACGATACACAGATTGTGTTTCCGCTGAAGTACACGCGACGCGTCAATCTCGGCAAGGGTATTCCCGACCAGCCGCAGGCCATCACTGTCAGTGTCACGCCGCGGCGCGCACACGAGTTTGAGCTGCGCGATGGTGAGACACTGAAGTGGTCGTGGGATGGAGGTGCGCTCACCGGCGTGGCGACGGTCACGGGGGATACCGTCACCGTTGATGATATCCCGCTGGTTTCAGGCGATGACTACAAGATGCTGCGGATTTACCGCTAGACGCGCAGCGCCGCCGACTCTCACCGCTCGTGCACCCCGCGGGCTTCTTATCTGTAGAAGCCCGTGGTGTAATAGGGGCCTTACCAGCGCGTGGGGCGCCCGGTATCCCTGACGGTATTTCATCCAATAAGAAGGGCAACGAGTGGAAATCGGCATTGACGCTACCTGCTGGTGGAACAATCGCGGGTTCGGTCGATTCACACGCGAACTCCTCAGCGCCCTGTTCCAACTGGACACACCTCACCACTTCATTCTTTTCGTCGATCAGCCACTGCAGGAGCTGTCGGCGTTCAGCAACGTGAGTGTTGTGCAGGTGCCATCCTCACGCCCGACAACAGAGGCGGCCGTTGCGGATAGCCGTCGCTCTATTGTCGACATGATCAGGATGTACAGAGCCGTCGCCAACACAACGCTCGATATCATGTTCTTTCCCGCTGTGTACTCGTGGTATCCGGTGCCGCGTCGACTGCCGACCATGGTCACTGTTCACGACGCCATCGCGGAACACTACCCGAAGCTGATTTTCCCCAGATGGAGGAATCGTTTTTTCTGGGCGGTGAAAGTCAGGCTCGCGCTGGCCCGCAGCGAGCGAATACTGACGGTCTCCCACGCGGCAAAAGCAGAAATCATTGAATACATGGGCGCCGCTGCCGATGACATCGATGTCGGCAGCGCGGCAGTCACCGCCTGTTTCAAACAGACACACGACAGTGCTTTGATGCTGGCGGCGCGCGCGCGGGCCTCGCTACCCGCCGCCGCGCCGATCATTGTGTATGTGGGTGGCCTGGCGCCTCACAAGAATCTCGATGGCCTGCTGGACGGTTTCGACACAGCGATCCAATCCGGGCGAATCGCGGATGTGCAACTGGCGCTGATCGGTGATTTCAAAGGCGGCGGATTTCTGTCCAATTACGAGGCCTTGCACGGCCGCGTGTCAGCCAGCCCAACGCTGCGCGACAGAGTACACTTTTGCGGGTATGTCAGTGATGAGGATCTCGTCGCGCTGTACAGCTCTGCGCTGGCCGCGGCCATGCCATCCTTCTCGGAGGGCTTCGGGCTGCCGGCTGTTGAGGCGATGGCCTGCTCGGCACCGGTGTTGTCGAGTAACCGAGGGTCACTACCGGAGGTGGTGGGCGACGCCGGCCTCTACTTCGACCCTTTTGATACCGATGCGATTTCAGCAGCCATCATTGAAATAGTGGAAAATACGTCGCTGCGCGACCGCCTGCGCTCGAACGCCCTCGCCGGGGCGCGGCAATTCACCTGGCAGCGCGCGGCAATCCTGACACTGCAGCACCTGGAAAACCTGCACCGCGCCTAGCCGCTTACAGTTCCAGGAACACATCGTCGACCGACACAGGCTGGCGCACCACATTGATCTCCAGCAGCTGATCGGCCAGCGTCTGCCAGCGCGCCTGGGTCATTTCACCCAAGCGCTTGGTGGTACCGGTTTTGATCAGGTCGCGCTGCGCCTGTGCACTTTGCGCGAACGTCTCGACAGACATCGCCCTGTTGAGTGCGCTCATAAACTCATTGGTCGGGCCGGGGTCCTGCAGGTAATCTTCCCAGCCACTGCGAACGGCAGCGACCATGGACGTCACTTCAGCGGGCGATTGCTGCCAGCGCTGACGCCGGGTTACCAGCACCGCGGTGTAGGGATTGTAACCGCTGTCAGCGACCAGGAAGGTTTTCACCTTGATTCCAGCGGCTGCGGCAGTCAGTGGCTCCGACGTCACAAAGCATTGTTGCGAAACCTTGCTGTCATTCTGGAAATTGCCTATGCCGCCCAGGTACGGCGCGGTGACAACTGTCATTGGCGCATACTTCTTCCTGAAAAACTGGGCATACGGCAGGCCGGATTGCCACAGCAACACACCCTCGCTGTGCATGACCTCATCGATCGACTCAAAGCCGCGCTCCGCGTGCGTCATGATACCCTGCGGGCTGGTCTGGTAGGTGGCAAACAATGCCACGATATCGCTGCCACCGCGCGCCAGTGCGATGACCACCTCATCCGCTGAAACAATGGCGTAATCGACATTACCAGCCAGCAGCATTTGTATCGTCGGCGTACCTGAGCCGCCCTCACTAATAGCCACATCGAGGCCGTTTTGTTCGTAGTAGCCCTGCACCTTAGCTGCATAGAAGCCGCCAAACTGCGGTTCCGGCTTCCAGTTAAGCGCTAACACCAGTGGCTTTGACGGCGATGCCGATTGTGCCAGTAGCGCAGCACTGCACAGCATTGCAAACAAAAACACACCCAGTCTATGCATCACAACTTCCTCAGGTAGGGCCGGCCGCGCAGCAGCAGGCGGCTGACAATTTCAATGGTGAACACCAGCAACAACGCCAGCACGCTGGACATCACCACGCCGCTGAACACCAGATCGACGCGCTGTTGGGTCCGGGCGGCATCTATCAAACTGCCCAAACCGCCGCCGGCGATAAACTCGCCGACGATCGCCCCGACCACGGCCAGGCCAGCGGATATTTTAATGCCGGTAAGGATATACGGGATCGCGGACGGTATCTGCAACTTGAAAATCAGCTGCCACGGCGATGGCCGGTACAACTTGAACAGCTCCTTGAGATGAGGGTCAGTCTCTTGCAGGCCGGTCAAGGTATTGGCGAGGATCGGGAACAGCGACACAATAAACGCCGAGGCCCTGACAGTCGGCTGGCCAAAGCCAAACCAGATCACCAACAGCGGTGCGATAGCAATAATCGGTACCGTCTGGAAAAAAATGCAAAAGGGCAGCACGGCGCGACGCACGATGGGTATCGCAAAAAATAGCAACGCCAGCGTGACACCCGTCACCGCACTCCACCCCAGGCCCCAGGCTATGGAATTGGCCGTGCTGAGGGTGGCCGCGTATATTTCCGGCCACAGCTCCAGCGTGGTTTGCACAATCTGCGTCGGCGAGGGCAGCAGGTAGGAGGCCACCCACTCCTGCGCCACCACCCACTCCCAGGCGCAGAGCAGCACGGCCAGAAAAATCCACGCTGGATATTTCTCCAGCAGCCACACCTTGAGCGTTTGCATCATCGGCGCGCCTCGCCATCAACCGCGGCAACGGGATCGTTTTCCATCTCGCTGAAAAGCTGCGAATAACCCTGCACAATGGCATTGAACAGTGGCGTCATCTTGAGCAACTGGTCGCGCTCGGCAAAATCTATAGTGCGCCAATCCACTGCTCTGCCAGCCTTGTCGAGCAGCAGAATCTGGTCACCGAGATAGACGGCCTCGGCAATGGAGTGCGTCACAAACACATAGTGCACATGCAATCGCGATTTCAATTCAAGCAGCAAGTCCTGCATACGAAAACGGGTGCGTTCATCGAGTGCAGCAAACGGCTCGTCGAGAAGAATGATTTCGGGTTCAGTCACCAGCGCCCGCGCCAGTGCCACGCGCATCTGCATGCCGCCACTGAGCTCTGCGGGGAAGTGATGCAGGCGCTCATCCAGGCCCAACTGGTGCAACAGATCGCGGGCGTGGGCCACGGATCTGGCACTCTTTTGGCGGGCCAGTTCCAGCGGCAACAGCACGTTTTCCAGGCAGGTGCGCCACGGCACCAGTCGCGGTTCCTGAAATACATAGCTCATCTGCTTCGCCAGCGCCGGCCTGATGCGAATCGAGCCGCTGGTCGGCGCCTCAAGCCCCATCAACAGACGCAGCAGGGTGGTTTTGCCACAGCCCGACGGGCCAAGCAGGCACAGGCTGTCGCCAGCCGCCAGGGTAAACGACAGGTCATCAATGACAGCGCGCTCATTGCCGGGGAAGCTTTTGCGCAATCGTTGAACGTCTATCGCCGGGGCTGATGAATCCTCAGTCACGCGGCGCTACCATGCCACTCGACACAGGGGACTGGCTGTTTCGCCAGACACACCTCGACACATTCTGTGCGGATCGATCCATCGCCTGCCATGCTTTGTATGCTGTCATTGGTATCGCATCATATATGCTCACGTCGACAGGTGCCAAACACACTTGTCGATGGCTCGGCAACAGCGGCAGAATGCTCCATCTCTGCAGGACACTCGGATATACTGCGGCAACTCTCCTAACGGCCCATCGGGATTACGTTGCAGTTATGACCACCAAGCAAGGCTACGGCTTCAGGCTCGCTCTGTTGCTGATATTTCTCGTCACCTGGGCCTGGGCCGCCTGGAAGCCGCTGCACCCTGATGACTGGCTGCTCGAGAACTACCTGGTGTTTTTCTGGGTGCCGGTGCTATTGGTCACTGCGCGCTTCTTCCGCTTGTCGGACATCTCCTACGGAC
>CAXBLZ010000024.1:0-43197 GCA_963976735.1 uncultured Halioglobus sp. | reverse complement strand
GACCCCAGCATTATGAATGCTGTGCTCTAACCAGCTGAGCTACGTAGCCATAAACAGTTTTCGGGACTAGCTGTCCCAAAGAGGCGCGCATTTTCCGCATTTTGGCGGGGCAAGTCAAGAATCTGCGCGGCCGACATGCGGGCGTGTTCAGACGTTGAAGCGGAAGTGGATCACGTCGCCGTCCTGCACCACGTAGTCCTTGCCTTCCAGCCGCCAACGGCCGGCGTCTTTCGCGCCCTGTTCACCGTTGTACTTGATGAAATCGTCGTAACTGATCACCTCGGCGCGGATGAAGCCTTTCTGGAAATCGGTGTGGATCACACCGGCGGCCTCCGGTGCGGTGGCGCCGACTTTTACTGTCCAGGCGCGCACTTCTTTTACGCCAGCAGTGAAATAGGTTTGCAGTTGCAGCAGTTCGTAGCCGGCGCGAATGACGCGGTCGAGGCCGGGTTCTTCCATGCCCAGTTCCTGCAGGAACTCCATCTTTTCATCATCCGCCAGTTCGGCAATTTCCGATTCCAGCTTGTTGCATATAACCACAACAATGGCATTTTCCTCAGCCGCGATTGCTTTCACGACATCCAGGTGAGGGTTGTCTTCAAAGCCATTTTCATCGACGTTGGCGATATACATGGTGGGCTTGTCGGTCAACAGGAACAGCTGCCGTATCAGCGCTTTTTCGCTGTCGTTGAGCGCCAGCGAGCGAATCGGGCGCGCTTCATTCAGGTGCGGTAGCAGTTTGTTCTCCAGCAGGCTCTTCAGGGCGATGGCGTCTTTATCGCCACCCTTGGCCGTGCGAAGGACTTTCTGCAACTGCTTCTCACAGGCCTCCAGATCCGCCAGCGCCAGTTCCGTGTTGATGGTCTCGATGTCGGCTCTGGGGTCGATTTTATTCGCCACATGGATGACATTCTCATCCTCAAAGCAGCGCACGACATGGGCGATCGCATCCGTCTCGCGAATATTGGCGAGAAACTGGTTGCCCAGGCCTTCGCCTTTGGAGGCGCCTGCCACCAGCCCGGCGATATCCACAAACTCCATGGTGGTCGCCACTTCTTTCTGCGGTTTGACGATCCCGGAAATCTTGCGCTGCCTGGGGTCGGGCACCGGTACGATGCCGGCGTTGGGCTCAATGGTGCAAAACGGAAAGTTCTCCGCGCCGATACCGGCGTCGGTCAAGGCGTTAAACAGGGTGGATTTGCCGACGTTGGGTAAACCGACGATCCCGCAATTGAAGCCCATAGTGTGTACCTGTCTCTGTCGGCAGCTCAGGCTGCGTTAAAACTGTGTAGTCGTGTCATCGCCTTGGTGGCGTCTCCGTCCAGCAGCAGCGGCAGGGCGGCGATAGCTTCATCGATACAGGCGTCGATGCGCTCCCTGTCCTCTTGTGAGGGCGCACCCAGTACGTAGCCGGTGACGCGCGAGGCGTGACCGGGGTGGCCGATACCAATGCGCAGGCGGTGAAAATTGGCGTTGTTTCCCAGCGCCGGCAGGATATCCCGCAGGCCGTTGTGGCCACCGAGCCCACCGCCCTGTTTGAAACGCGCCTGGCCGGCCGGAATGTCCAACTCGTCGTAAGCGACAAGAATACTTTCAGCAGGGATTTTGAAGAATCCCGCCATGGCCGCGACCGCCTTGCCGCTGCGATTCATAAAAGTGCCAGGAATTAGCAGGCGCAGGTCGTGGCCGGACAGCGTAAGCCGCCCGGTCTGGCCGTGAAACCTGGATTCTGGTTGCAGTGTGACACCGTGTCGCCGTGCCAGTTCTTCAACAAAATCGGCCCCGGCGTTGTGGCGAGTGCCCCGGTACTCGCTACCGGGGTTGCCCAACCCTGCTATCAGTTTTATGGCAGTCAATGTAAATCACGCACAGCGGTGCGGCGCTGCGAGGGGTTTAGTCCTCGCTGTCGCCTTCACCGGCTTCGACGTCTGCCTCAGCGTCGACGTCATCGGACTCGTCATCGCCGCCTTTAGGCGCTATAACAGAAGCGATCGCAAGGTCGTGGTCTTCACCCAGTGCCAATGCGACAGACGTTACGCCAGCGGGCAGTTTCACCTCGGAGAGGTGAACGATCTGGCCGGTCTCCACCTTCAGCATATCGACTTCAATGAATGTCGGAATATCACCGGGCAGACACTGAACTTCGATATCGGTTTCCTGGTGCTGGATCATGCCGCCCTGGGTTTTGACACCGTAGCAGGTCTCTTCGTTGAGGAAGTGAATAGGCACGTGCACCTTGATCGCCACATTGTCATCAACGCGCATAAAATCGACATGCGTGATACGGTTCTTGGCCGGGTGACGCTGCATATCCTTGAGAATCGCCTTCTCTGTCACATCGCCGATTTTTATCGCGAGGACATGGGAGTAGAACGCTTCGTTTTCCAGTGACTTCTCCAGATCCTTGCTGATCAGGCTCAGTGACTGCGGAGGGGTGTCGCCTCCGTAGATAATGGCGGGAACCCGGCCTTCGAAACGACGCAGGCGGCGGCTCGCACCTTTCCCCAGGTCGGTTCGTACTTCTGCTATCAATTCAAATTGGTCAGACATCGTCGTGACTCCTTTGATAAGTCATTGCAGCACCTGCGACCAGTGCGGCAATGCGTTGGTGTTTGCGCTATCTCTACTGAAACAGCGCGCTTATTGATTCCTCATTGGCCACCCGGCGCATGGATTCTGCGAGCAGGTCGGCCAGCGTGAGTTGGCGAATTTTACCGATCGTTTTCGCCTCCGCACTCAGGGGAATCGTGTCTGTGACCACCAGTTCATCGAGCTGGGAGTTTCTAAGGTTTTCCAGGGCGTTGCCGGACAGTACCGCGTGGGTACAGTAGGCCACCACTTTGGCTGCGCCGCGTTCCTTCAGCGCATCCGCGGCTTTGCACAGGGTGCCAGCGGTATCGACAAGGTCGTCCACCAACAGGCAGGTGCGGCCCTCAACTTCACCGATCAGGTTCATCACCTGGGCTTCGTTGGCTTTCGGGCGCCGCTTGTCAATAATGGCCAGGTCGGCCTCGCTCAACTGCTTGGCGATCGCGCGGGCCCGCACGACGCCGCCGATATCGGGTGACACGACAATCACGTTGTCGTAGTTGCAGGCCTCAATATCGTCGATAAGGACAGGGGAGCCGTAGACGTTGTCCACCGGGCACTGGAAAAACCCCTGAATCTGTTCTGCATGCAGGTCGACGGTTAACACGCGGTCAACACCGACTACCACCATCATGTCCGCTACCACCTTGGCCGTGATCGGGACCCGCGCCGAGCGCACGCGCCTGTCCTGGCGGGCGTAGCCGAAGTAGGGCACTACCGCGGTAATCCGCGAGGCAGATGCCCTGCGCAGTGCATCGATCATCACCACCAGTTCCATCAGGTTATCGTTGGTCGGTGCACAGGTGGATTGCAGCACGAAAATATCCTTACCGCGGACATTCTCATTCAGCTCGACACAGATTTCACCGTCGCTGAACTTGCCGACATCGGCTTTTCCCAGTGACAAATACAATCTGCTTGCGACTTTTTGGGCCAGTTCCGGGTTGGCGTTACCCGTAAAGACCATCATTTTTCCGGACACTGTGCTCTACCTTCGGGTTTCTTACGAAAAACTTCGGTAAACAAAAAAATAGCGCCATATCCCATTGGTCTATGGCGCTGCGGGTATGGCTGGGGTGGGAGGATTCGAACCTCCGAATGCCAGGATCAAAACCTGGTGCCTTGCCGCTTGGCGACACCCCAATAAACTTGTTGGATCAGACTAATTCCAGTAACCCAGGCGATGTGTTTACACCTTGTGCGAGGACGGTTGTCCACTCACCCTGTAACTGCTCCCGGACCGCTCTGGCCTGCGCTTCACTGTCAAAGCCCAGGAAGGCACAGGCCCCTGTGCCAGTCAATCTGGGATCGCCGAAATTCCCCAAAACTTTCAAAGCCTTATCAACCTCAGGATAAATCTGCCTGACCAGTTGCTGGCAATCGTTTCGGGAGTCACCCCTAAAAAAGGCCGCCATTTTGATGGGGATGCTGTTGCGTGTCAATTGCGGATGGGAAAATATTTCCGCGGTGGAGATGTGGCAGTCGGGAACGACAATAAGATACCAGCGCTGCGGCAGCTCAATTGCGGTGAGAATCTCCCCGGTTCCCTCCGCCCAGGCGGTATGGGCGCCGACAAAAACGGGTACATCCGCGCCCAGTGTGGCACCCAATGCCTGCAGGTTTGAGCGCGGCAGACCGAGCCCCCAGAGATGATTGAGCGCCAGCAGGGTGGTCGCCGCATTGGAGCTGCCGCCGCCGAGCCCGGCGCCGGTCGGGATATGTTTGCGCAGCGTTATATGGGCACCCAGTGAGCCCTGCTGCAGCAAGCGTGCTGCGCGGACGACGAGGTTTTCCGCCAGCGGTATGTCGCTCGCGTCGCTCTCCAGCGTAATTGTGCCGCTGTGATTGGCCGTGAACGAGAGCTGGTCACCCCAATCCAGCAACTGGAACACTGTCTGCAGCTCGTGGTAGCCGTTCTCGCGGCGGCCGGTGATGTGCAGAAACAGGTTCAGCTTGGCCGGAGACTGGAGCGAGAGTGTGGTCGTCATCAGTTGATGGCTGTCTGCCAGCGGGAGATAACGAGCTTGACCCGTGTCGTACCCCGGTTGATCTGCAGGCGTGTCGGCAGGATGTACTCCTGGAACTGGCCGTATTTGTCGAAGCTGACTTCCCAGTCATCCTGCTGCAGGCTTTGCAGCAGTGCCGTAGTCTCATTCAGTTGTATGCGCTGTATTTTGACGTCGGGTGCCGGCAGGCCCCTGATCCAGTAGGTGAGCGCACGCAGTGGCAAATCCCAACCGGTGTTCAGGAGAATGGCATCCGGTGTGGAGATATCCAGTGTCGTGTGGTCGTCGCCACGGCGAATATCCAGCCGCTGCCCGTCGCTGTCAATGGTGGTGGCACCCATACCCAGCGGGCCGCTCAATTGCAGGTGAGTGAGTCGGTTGTCCTGTTGCCATATCACGCTGGCCGATTCCGAGGTGTCGGCGGTACGCACTGCCAGTTTGCCGTTGGCTGTCCATGTCTGCAGCGCGGCCACCTGTTCGCGGTGCACCTGCCAACCCGGGGAGGCGGGCTCGCGTTCGGCCAAGCCGGTGCAGCCGGCAACAAGCGCCAGCAGCAGCCACGGTATAAGTCGTCTGGCATTAGCGGTCATGTCAGGGCTGTTTCGGTGCGGGCGCAACGTCTACTGGGGATTGCGGCGGCAGTTCGACACCCAGTCTGCGCAGTGTTTTCAGCAAAACGGGGTGTTCCGGGTCCTGTTGCAGTGCCGCTTGCCAGATGGCAATGGCTTCATCCTTATTACCGTTGGCCCACAGCACTTCGCCGAGGTGGGCGGCAACTTCCGGGTCGGGAAAGTCCGCGTAGGCGCGGCTGAGGTACACAATCGATTCGTCATACTTCCCCTGGCGATACAGCACCCAACCCATGCTGTCCAGAATGGCGGGCTCATTGGGTTCCAGTTCCAGTGCGCGCGCGACCAGTGCCTGTGCCTCCGAATAGCGCGTGGTGCGATCCGCCAGTGTGTAGCCCAGGGCATTGAGCGCAGTGGCATTGTCCGGGTCTGCCGCGATCAGTGTGCGCAAGTCCTTCTCCATGGATTCCAGGTCATCCAGCTGCTCTCTGAGCATTGCGCGCGAGTAGCGCAGCGAGGTGCTGCCGGGAAATTCCTGCAGCGACTGGTTGAGCAACTGCAGCGCCTCCTGGGTGGCATTGGCGCGGCTGAGTATGTCGGCCTCCAGTCCGTACAGCTGCTCGCTCAACTGGGGAATTTTTTCGCGCTGCTGCTGGAACCACGCGCTGCTGCGATCCAGTTGTCCCTGCTCGACCAGCAGTACACCGATCCGGGTGCTCGCCGGGAGGTATTCGGGGCCAACCCCGACCTCCATGTAACTGGCGAGTGCCGCTTCGGTGTCGTTGTCCTGTTCCCTCATGCGCCCGAGGTGATAGTAGGCCTCGTCTGTGCGCTGACCCAGTGCAATCGTCTGCTGCAGATACTCATAGGCGGCCTCACGATCACCCATTTCGCGGTTGATCAGCGCCAGTGCGAACAGCAGGTCACTATCCTGCGGCGACTGTGCCGAGAGAATCTCAAACTGTTCCCGCGCCGCCGTCAAATCCGTAGTCGCCAACATACGGGCATACTGCAGGCGCAGCTTTTGGGCGTCGGGCTTGTCCTTGAGCATTTTCTGCAATCGCGCGTAGGGCTCGTCGTCGTTTTGCTCTGCCAGAATTTTGGCTTCCAGCAGCACAGCCTGCGGCTGGTCCGGTTCCAGCTCCAGCAGTGTATCGAGTTCAGCCAGTGCCCGGTCGAACTGGCGGTACTCCGCGTGAATGAGTGCCTGGGTTAGCAGTAATCGGGTATTTTGCGGGTATTCAAGCGCCAGCGCATCGAGACCCTGCATCAGCGCTGCGCGCTGCTCCTCGCTCAATTGCGAGAAACCGTTCAGCAGCATGGGGAAGTTGGCTTTCCCGGTCTGCTCTTCCACAACTGCCAAATAGGGGAGCGCTGCCAGCGTTTGACCCTGCTGCGCGAGCAGGCTCGCCACGGTATTGTTGGCCTCGGCGTTATCGGGTTGCAGTTCCACCCACAGTTGGGCCGACTCCAGTGCCGCATCCTGATGCTGCAGGAACTGCGCCAGGTGTGTGGTGTGGGCACTGACGCCGGGGTCGCGCAGCAACGGCGCCTGCTTGGTGTACTTTTCCAGTGTGACATCGTACGCCTGGCGTCGCAGTGCGAATTCGGCGACCAGCAGGTCGTAGAGGCTGTCGGCCGGGAATGGTTTTTCCGGCACGGTAACTGCGGCTTGCGTCGGTTCCATGGCGTCCTCGGCGACAGTGTTGTCGTCGCTGGGCGTCTGGGTGGCGCAGCCGATGAGCAGCGTGGAACTGAGAGCGTAGGCAAGAAAGCGCGACATGGTTGCTGGGTGCGAGGTAATCCGGCGATGAGACAGGCGGTATGATGACACAGACTGGGTCTGAAACCCACAATGCGCCGCCTGCCAAAGCCCTGTCATCTTTCACGTGTTTCACGTGCGCGCGCAAGGGCGCTGTCATTTGCGAGCTAACTTGTTAAAATCGGAGAGTTTTTTGCGAACTGTGCTAAGGTGCGCCCGATTTCAGGACGCCGTATCCGCGGCAGGTGAACCCCGAAACAGAACGCTGTGGAGCCAGTTGCAGTAGCCATGAATTTGATCGCGTTGGGAATCAGCCATAATTCGGCCGCCGTGGAAGTGCGCGAGCGGGTCGCTTTTGCGCCCGAGCAGGTCGCGGAAGCGCTGGTTGACGCCTGTGATATGGCAAACATTGAAGAGGTGGTGATTCTCTCGACCTGCAACCGCACCGAGCTGTATGCCATTGTTCCCGAGGATGCCGAGCAGGGCGATAAGGCGCAGATGCTGATCGACTGGGTGGCCAATTACCATCACCTGTCGGCGCAGGAGTTGCACCAGTACTCGTACCTGTATGAGGGTGGGCAGGCCATGCGCCACCTGGTGCAGGTCGCAAGCGGCCTGGACTCCATGGTGCTGGGTGAGCCACAAATCTTCGGGCAGCTGAAATCTGCCTATGCCGTGGCACATGAGGCGGGTACGGTGGGCAGTGAATTTGCGCGCCTGTTTCCACGGGTGTTCTCCATCGCCAAACGTGTTCGCACCGATACCGCCATCGGTGAAAACCCGGTGTCCGTCGCCTATGCTGCGGTCGATCTGGCAGGACATATTTTTTCTGACCTGACCCGCTGCAATGCCTTGCTGGTAGGTGCCGGGGAGACTGTTGAACTGGTGGCGCGACATCTCGTCGGCGCGGGTGTCAGCCAGGTGGTGATCGCCAATCGCACCCTCGGTAGGGCGCGGGAACTGGCGCAGAAGTTCGGTGCGGAAGCCGTGTTGCTGGCCGAGATACCGGCACAGTTGCTGGACGCGGATATCGTCATTACGTCCACCGCGAGCCAGTTGCCGATTCTGGGCAAAGGTGCTGTGGAGCAGGCGCTGAAAGCACGCAAGCACCGGCCTTTCCTGATGATTGATATCGCCGTGCCCCGGGATATCGAGTCGCAGGTCGGTGAATTGAGCGACGTCTATCTGTACACAGTCGATGATCTGCGCGAGATCGTGGACCAGAATTTACGCAGTCGCAGCACAGAGGCGCGCAAGGCCGACGTCATCATCGATGAGGGTGTGCGACTGTACACCGAGGAGATGCGCAGTCTCGCGGCTATCGATACGGTAAAAGAGTATCGAACCATGGCCGAAAAACTGCGCGAACAGGAACTGCAGCGTGCCCAGCGTGCGTTGGCCCGGGGGGAAGATCCCCGGCAGATACTGAACCAGCTGTCCCGCGCTATTACCAACAAGCTGATCCACGCGCCGACAACAGGCCTGAAACAGGCCAGTGTTGACGGCCGCCAGGACCTGATCAACATGGGCCGTAAACTACTGGGGCTGGAGGGTCAAACGCCGCAGTTACCGGCAGCGGAAGAGCCCGCACAGCCAGAACTCGAGCTGCCGCCGCTATCGGTGGAGACCACGCGACGCACACTACAATGAAAGCTTCCCTGCACACCAAACTGGAAATGCTCAGCGATCGGCACGAGGAAGTGTCCGCGCTGCTCAGTGATAGCCAGACGATTGCGGATCAGAATAAATTCCGCGAGCTGTCGCGGGAGTACTCGGAACTGGAGCCGGTTGTCGCCTGTCATGCCCAGTACCGGCAGGTGCAGGCTGATATGGATGAGGCGCGGGTGATGATGGATGACGCCGACCCGGAGGTCAGGGAGATGGCCCGCGAAGAGCTCGACAGCGGTGGTGAGCGTCTTGCCGAGTTGGAGGCGCAGCTGCAGATGTTGATGTTGCCCCGCGATCCGCGCGATTCTCACAATGTCTTTCTGGAGATCCGTGCCGGGACCGGGGGTGATGAGGCCGCCATTTTTTCCGGCGACCTGTTTCGCATGTATTCCCGCTACGCGGAGAGCCAGGGCTGGAAAGTCGAGGTGTTGTCAGAACGCCCGGGCGACCACGGCGGCTACAAGGAGATCATTACGCGCGTTGAAGGCCGCGACGTATACGCACAGCTGAAGTTCGAATCGGGCGCGCACCGCGTGCAGCGGGTCCCCGACACAGAATCCCAGGGGCGTATCCACACCTCGGCCTGTACCGTGGCGGTGATGCCTGAGCCCGAGGACGTCGACGCGATCGAGATCAACAAGGCCGATCTGCGTATCGACACCTTCCGCTCCTCGGGTGCGGGTGGACAGCATGTCAACAAGACGGACTCCGCCGTGCGTCTCACGCACATTCCCAGCGGCGTGGTGGTGGAGTGCCAGGACGAGCGCTCCCAACACAAGAACCGGGCCCGCGCGATGTCGTTACTGCAGGCCAAACTGCTGACCGCCGCTCAGGACAAACAGGCCAGTGAAACCGCGGAGACGCGCAGGAACCTGGTCGGCACCGGGGATCGCTCGGACAGAATCCGCACCTATAACTTTCCGCAGGGCCGGGTGACCGACCATCGCATCAATCTCACGCTGTACAAGCTGGATGAGGTGATGGCAGGGGATCTGGACGCCATTGTCGGCCCGCTGCGACAGGAGTTCCAGGCGGATCAGTTGGCGGCGTTGTCCGACAGCTGATGTCCACGGTGCAGGAACTGCTGCGCTCGGGTGCTGATTTGCCCTCCGACAGCGCGCGTCGGGATACCGAAATACTGTTGTGTCACTGCCTGGGCAAGTCCCGCGCCTGGTTGTACACCTGGCCCGAAAAAACGGTAGCGGCAGACTGCGAGCGGCGCTTCACGCAGCTGTTGGCAGAGCGTCGCCGCGGGCGACCGGTGGCTTACCTGATCGGTGAGCGCGAGTTCTGGTCGCTGACCCTCACTGTCAACGAGGCGACGCTGATACCCCGCCCGGAAACCGAAACGCTGGTGGCATGGGTGTTGGAACTGGCACTGCCCGATGACGCCAGGGTGCTGGACCTCGGCACCGGCTCGGGCGCCATCGCGCTCGCGGTGGCCGCCGAGCGACCACTGTGGCAGGTGACGGCGATCGACAGCAGTGCCGACGCGCTGGAGGTTGTCCGCGCCAATGCCGCTCGCCATGGTCTGCAGCGTGTTTCGATAGTGCAATCGGACTGGTACCAGTCGGTGCGGCATGACCGCTTCGACGCGCTGCTGGCCAATCCGCCGTATATCGATAGTGGCGACCCGCATTTGACGCGCGACGATGTGCGGTTTGAGCCGCGTGCGGCGCTGGTGTCCGCGCAGCGCGGGCTGGCAGACCTCCGGCATTTGATAACCGGCGCGCCTGCACAGTTGCGCGAAGGCGGCTGGCTGTTGCTCGAACACGGGTTTGACCAGGCGCAGGCGGTGCGCTCGATGTTGTGCGGTGCCGGATTCTCTGGTGTGGATACGCGTTGCGATGCGGCCGGCCTGGAGCGGATTAGCGGGGGCTGCTGGCATGCTGACTGACGCACAGTTGCTGCGCTACAACCGGCAGCTGCTGCTGCACGATTTTGATATCGCCGGGCAGGAGCGTTTGCAGCGGGCAAGGGTGCTGGTGGTAGGGCTTGGCGGCCTCGGCTGTCCAGCGGCGCTCTACCTGGCTGCGGCCGGCGTCGGCGCACTGGTGCTGATCGACGGCGACGCGGTGGAACTGAGCAATCTGCAGCGCCAGATTGCGCATACCGAAGCCGATATCGGCACTAACAAAGCGCGCTCCGCCGCCGCCGCAATTACCGCCCTGAACCCCGAGGTCAAGCTGCAGGTTATCGAGCAGCAACTGCGGGAGCCCGAAATGGCGGCAGTGCTTGCGGGCGTCGACCTGGTGCTCGATGCTACGGACAACTACCCGGTGCGGTTCGCGCTGAATCGCGCCTGCATCGCCGCCGGCGTGCCGCTGGTGTCCGCCGCCGCGGTGCGCAGTGAGGGACAGTTGGCTGTATTTGACCCCGCCCGTGGCGGGCCGTGTTATGCCTGCCTTTATTCCGAGGGCAGCGCCGACACTGCGCTGAGCTGCAGTGAAAGCGGTGTGCTGGCGCCTCTGGTGGGCGTGCTGGGGTCCTTGCAGGCGATGGAGGCGCTGAAGATACTGTCAGGCTTTGGTGACCCGTTGCGCGGCCAGTTGCTGGCAATCGATTTGCGCAGTATGGATTTTCGCCAGCTGCAGCTCCCGGTGCGGGAAGACTGCCCGGCCTGTGCACATTTGCGGGGCTGAACTTTCCAGACGTCCGTGTTGTCACACTCAACAACCCTGATGAGAGTTTTCCAATGGATACAGTCGCTCAGTGGTACTACACCGTACACAACGCCATTTTTTCACGCCTGAAGTATCTGGATGGGCTGGCACCGCTGGCGTTGCGGCTTTACCTGGTGCCGGTATTCTGGATGGCCGGCACGCGAAAAATTGCCAGTATGGACAGCACCATCGACTGGTTTGGCAACCCCGACTGGGGGTTGGGCCTGCCGTTTCCAACGGTGATGGCCTATCTCGCGGCCTATACCGAGGCGATCGGTGCGCTGCTGTTGTTGCTGGGGTTGGCCACGCGGTGGATTTCAATCCCCCTGATCATCACCATGCTGGTTGCGATTTTTGCGGTGCACTGGGATTACGGTTGGGCGGTGATCGCCGATTCCAGGGCGGAGGATGTGGCAGTGCGACTGAATGCGGCGGGGGAAATCCTGCGTGAGCACGGCAACTACAGCTGGCTCACCGAAAAGGGCCGCTTTGTGGTACTCAATAATGGTATCGAGTTGGGTGTCACCTATCTGGTGATGCTGTTTACGCTGCTGTTTACAGGCGGCGGCCGTTACACCAGCGTGGATTACTATCTGACGCGGATTTGGCCCGCCAAAGTGTGACCACCCGGGTTCAGGTCGGGTTGTCAACAGGACGCACCTTTTCTGTCGGGGAAGTGTTAGACTAGCGCGTTTTTTCAGCGTGCACAGGGTAACCAGAGTTGATAAAAAGTCTAGTCAATCGTATATCGGGCAAGCGTAAAGTCGCCCGCAATGCCGGTGTCACCTCGTCCGGTCACCAGCAGGCAGCCAGCCCCGAGGCGCCGCAAAAAGCGGCCGTCGCAGTGGGGTCGAGCGGGGATAAACCACGCGAAACTGCGGCTCCGCAATCAGCGCGAAAGGGTGGCAAGCGACGCCGTTCGCCGCGCCAGCCTGCCAGCGCAGCATCCTCGTGGTCGCTGGACGACTTCATCGTGGAGCCGCAGGAAGGTAAAACCCGCTTCCACGATCTCGGTTTGCGCGACGAGTTGATGCACGGGGTTGCAGACCTGGGTTTTCATTATTGCTCACCGATCCAGGCGTCCATTCTGCCGCATACGCTGCAGGGCAATGATGCCATCGGCAAGGCCCAGACGGGTACCGGCAAAACCGCGGCCTTCCTGATCACTATTTTCAACGACCAGCTGTGCAACCCCCCCGAGGGCGAGCGCTTCGTGGGCGAACCCCGGGCGCTGGTCATTGCGCCCACGCGCGAACTGGTGATGCAGATTGCGGCTGACGCGGAGGAACTGGCGCAGCATACCGGGCTGCAGGTTGCGACCCTGATCGGAGGCATGGATTACCAGAAACAATTGAATCGGCTGGCCAGCACCGTGGTGGATCTGGTTGTCGCCACACCTGGCCGCCTGCTGGACTTTATGGGGCGGCGCGACCTCTATCTGGATCATGTGGAAATTCTGGTGCTCGATGAGGCCGACCGCATGCTGGATATGGGCTTTATTCCCCAGGTCAAACGTATCGTGCGCGCAACGCCGCCAAAGGAGAATCGGCAGACGCTGTTGTTTTCGGCAACGTTTACCCAGGACATTATCAATCTGTCCCAACAGTGGACGTACCAGCCGATTACCGTTGAGATCGAGCCAGACAGCGTCGCCACCAGTTCGGTGGACCAGAAGATCTATCTGGTCAGCAGCCAGCAGCGCTACAAGCTACTCACTAACCTGCTGCGCACTGAAGACTGCAGCAGTGTGATTGTATTTGCCAACCGGCGCGACCAGGTGCGGCGCCTGCACGAGCGCCTGCGTAAATCCGGTGTGCCCGCGGGCATCCTGTCCGGCGAGATTCCACAGGCTAAACGCACGCGAACGCTGGAGCAATTCAAACAGGGTGAAATCAAGGTGTTGGTCGCCACCGATGTGGCCGGCCGCGGGATTCATGTCGACGGTGTCAGCCATGTGGTGAACTACAACCTGCCGGAAGACCCCGAGGATTATGTGCACCGAATCGGTCGTACCGGTCGCGCCGGTGCCACCGGGATTTCCATCAGCTTCGCCAGCGAGGACGATGCGTTCCTGCTGCCGGACCTGGAGGCCCTGCTGGGCACCAGGCTGGAGTGCACCCACCCCCCCGAGGAACTACTGGTTTAGTTCCTCGCACCACAACAGCGTTGCACCTACCACGGCGGCGGGCACCACAAAAAAGTTGACCAGCGGGATGCCGGTGCAGACAGCCACCAGCCCCCCGAAACCGAGGCTGCTCAGGCGCCGTGAGCGGACCGCGCGCTTGACCTCGGCGAAGCTCAACTGGTGGTTGTCCATCGGGTAGTCCACGAACTGTATGCTCATCATCCACGCGCCCAGCAGCAGCCAGGCGATGGCGCCGACACCCGGGATAAACGACAGCACCAGCGCCAGCAGTGCCATCGGGATGTAGTACAGCAGCTTCAACAGTTCGCGCACCACGCTTTTCGGTATTGAGGCCAGCGCGGCACCGAATCCTTCCAGCGAATTGACCGGCTGGCCGGTAATCAGTTCCTCCGCCTTCTCTGCCAGCAGGGCGTTGAACGGCGAGGCAATAATCAGTGCCACCGAGGTGAAGAAGTAGCCGGCGATCAGGCTGACCGTGACGATAATCAGTGGCCACAGTATCCAGGTGATAAAGCTCATCCAGCCGGGAATACTGGCGAGCATGGAGTCCATCAGGTCGCTGATATAACTGAAACCGAGAGCAATCAGCGAACCGAAAATGAGGATATTGATGACCAGCGGGACGATGACAAAAACCCGCAGCGAAGGGTGATTCAGCAGTTTGGCACCGCGCGTCAGGTAGCCTGCCCCCCGTGCAACATTACCCCGCATCTTTAAGCTCTCCGGTAGGTTGGCCGCAGGCGCGGCAGATACACTGTTTGTCGGATGAGTCTGCCGCTTTCGCCCTGGCCTCGGCGCTGATAGTCGCCGTCTGGCACCAGCAGTTCTCCCCGGATTCTCCCGCAGCTATCGAACACTGATTGTCGCCACCGCACAGGGGGCATACCGCCGCTGCTTGTCTGGAATTGTTCATAGGTCTGCCGTAATTGCCTTGCATGGCGCTATAATACCGGACTGCAGACGAGGTGGGTAATCATGAGCAGTGATGGCGACGAGGTTTTTTCAGAAGCGATGTCTGATGTGGTGCGCCGCAACACTGAGCCGCGCGTCGATCTCAGGCGCAGCCGACCGTCCGCGTCGGACCCTTCGATCGAACATCGCCGGCGGGCGGCCGCGATGGCGCCGGAGCGCGACCGCAATACACTGACCGAAACGGGTATTTTGCCTCTCGATGCGTGGTACGTGCTCTCCTTCCAGCGGCCCGGCGTGCAGAACGGGGTCTTTCGCAAACTCAAACAGGGTCGCTACGAGGCGCAGTCGCGACTCGACCTGCACCGTATGACGGCCGACACTGCCCGCCGGGAGATTTTCGAGTTTATCGGGGAGTCCTATCAACTGGGTTTGCGTAGCGTGTTGATCATTCACGGCAAGGGCGAAAGCAAGGCAGAGCAGGCGCGCAGTTCAATCCTCAAAGGCTGTGTCGACCAGTGGTTGCGCGAGCTGGAAACCGTGCTCGCGTTCCACAGCGCCCAGCCACGCGATGGCGGTACCGGCGCGGCCTATGTGTTGCTGCGCAAGAGCGAGGAAAAAAAGCGCGAGAATCGCGAGAAGTTTGCGAAAGGGCGGGTACCTTTCGACCCGGCGTAGGCCGGCTACTTAGCCCCGGAGGCGCGCAGAATGTCTCCGTACTCTGCCCCGTGCCGATGTGTGGATATCACATCCAGCGCTGTGCGCCCATCCTTGCCGCTGGCATTGAGATCGCGGCCTTCCTCGCAGAAAAAGCTGACAAACAGCGCAAAATCCTCGGCTTTCATGCTCTGGTACGCTTTCATCAGCATGTGAAAGTCCTCCGCTGTGCCATCGTGCGATCGCACATTGAGATAGCTCTTGATGTGGTCCTCGGTCCAGACTTCATCGACGACCTTTTCTTTGTCTTTACGCATGCTGCTCGTTTCTCCTATACCAGCTTCTTCGCCAGCAACTCATTGACCATTTGCGGGTTTGCCTGGCCTTTGGACAGTTTCATGACCTGGCCGACAAAGAAGCCCAGCAGTTTTTTACGCTTCGCCTCATCCGCGTCGAGGTACTGCTGCACCTGCGCCGCATTGGCGCCTATCACCTCGTCGACGATGGCCTCGAGCGCGCCGCTGTCGCTGACCTGTTTCAGACCTTTTGCCGCGATAATGTCATCGGCACTGCCCTCGCCTTGCCACATCGCTTCAAATACCTGCTTGGCGATCTTGCCGGATATGCTCTGGTCGAGAATACGGGAGATCAACGCGCCGAGATCGGCGGCGGAAACCGGACAGCTCTCGATGCTGCGCTCATCCCTGTTGAGCTGGCCCAGCAGCTCCACCTGTACCCAGTTGGCCGCGATCTTGGCGTCGCCGCAATCCGCGACCACCTGCTCAAAATAATCCGCCAGTGCGCGACTGTCAGCCAGCACATTGGCATCGTACTGGCTCAGGCCGTACTGCTCGGTAAAGCGCAGGCGCTTATCGGCGGGCAGTTCGGGCAGGGCGTTGCGGATTTCCTCGATATAGGCTTCGTCGATCACCACCGGCAGCAGATCCGGCTCGGGGAAATAGCGGTAGTCATTGGCGACTTCCTTGCTCCGCATGGAGCGGGTCTCATCCCGTTCCGCATCGTACAGCCGCGTTTCCTGTACCACCTGGCCGCCGTCGTCGAGTATGTCGGCCTGGCGTTCGATCTCGTGCCGGATCGCCTTCTCCACGAAGCGGAAAGAATTGACGTTCTTGATCTCGGCGCGGGTGCCGAGGGTGTCGGAGCCGACAGGGCGCAGCGAGATATTCACGTCGCAGCGCATGGAGCCCTCAGACATGTTGCCGTCGGAAATCCCCAGATACGTCACCAGGCTGTGCAGGGCCTTGAGGTAGGCCACGGCCTCGGCGGCACTGCGAATCTCGGGCTCCGAGACAATTTCCAGCAGTGGTGTGCCGGCGCGGTTCAGGTCGATGCCGGTCTGGCCGTGGAAATCCTCGTGCAGGGATTTGCCGGCATCCTCCTCCAGGTGCGCCCGCGTGATGCCGATACGGCGGCTGCTGCCGTCTTCCATCAGTATCTCGAAACTGCCCCTGCCGACGATCGGCGCCTCGAACTGGCTGATCTGGTAGCCCTTGGGCAGGTCGGGGTAGAAGTAGTTTTTACGGTCGAACACCGAGCGCCGGCCAATCTCGGCACCGATGCCGAGGCCGAATCGAACGGCGTAACACACAGCCCGCTCATTCAGCACGGGCAGCATGCCCGGCATGGCCAGGTCGACCGCACTGGCCTGCGTGTTGGGCTCGGCGCCAAAGGTGGTGGGCGAGCCGGAAAAAATCTTCGACCGGGTAGCCAGTTGCAGGTGGACTTCGAGGCCGATCACAGGTTCCCATGGCATCAGGCGGGCCCTCCCGTAGCGGATTCAGGTCTGCGCAGGTGCCAGTCGGTCGCCTGCTGGAAGCGGTGTGCAACGTTCAGCAGGCGCGCTTCGTCGAAATGCCGGCCGATCAACTGAAGCCCGACGGGCTTGTTGTCGACAAAACCGGCTGGTACGGACATACCCGGCAATCCGGCGAGGTTGACCGCGAGGGTATACACATCCTCCAGGTACATGGCGATCGGATCGTTGGACTTGGCGCCCAGTGCGAAAGCAGGGCCGGGGGTGGTCGGGCCCGCGATGACGTCGACCTGCTCAAAACAGTCCATGAAATCCTGCTTTATGAGACGGCGAACCTGTTGGGCTTTCTTGTAGTACGCGTCGTAGTAGCCGGCGGACAGCGCGTAGGTGCCGACGAGAATGCGCCGTTTGACTTCGTCGCCAAAGCCCTCTTGCCGGGTTCGGGTGTAGAGATCGTGCAAATCGACCGGGTCGGCGCAGCGATACCCGTAGCGCACACCGTCAAACCGCGACAGGTTGGTGGAGGCCTCCGCTGGCGCGATGATGTAATAGGTGGGCACAGTCAGCGCGGCGTGTGGCAGCGAGATGTTGACCAGCGTGGCACCCTGCGCCTCGAGTTCCCGCAAGGCACTGCGAATGCATTCGCCGGTGGCGCTGTCCAGGCCGTCGCCAAAGTATTCATCGGGCAGGCCGATGCGCAGCCCGTCCAGGCTGTTATCCAGTCGCTGGCAGTAGTCCTCGGTCTCCGTGTTCGATGACGTCGAATCCAGCGGGTCGTGCCCGGCCATGGCATTGAGCAGCAGGGCGCAGTCCTCGGCGGTGTGTGCCATCGGCCCTGCCTGGTCCAGGCTGGAGGCGAACGCCACCATGCCCAGGCGCGACACGCGACCGTAGGTGGGTTTGAGGCCGGTTATCCCGCAGAACGCCGCCGGTTGGCGAATGGAGCCACCGGTGTCGGTGCCGGTGGCGGCCGGGGCCAGCAGGCCGGCGACAGCGGCGGCCGAACCGCCGGAGGAGCCGCCCGGCACCAGATCGGTATTCCAGGGGTTGCGGGCGGGGCCGTAAAAGCTGCTTTCATTGGAGGAGCCCATGGCGAACTCATCCATATTGGTCTTGCCCAGCAGCACCGCGCCGGCGGCCTTGAAGCGCTGAACCACGGTGGCGTCATAGGGAGGAATAAAATTGTCCAGCATGCGTGACCCGCAGCTGGTGCGCATGCCGTCGGTGCAGAAGATGTCCTTGTGGGCGATGGGAATGCCGGTCAGGGCAGCGGCGTCACCGGCGGCGAGTCGCTCGTCAGCGGCCGTCGCGGCGGCCATCGCGGCGGCCTCGTCCACGCTGATAAAGCTGTTATAGCGGGCATCCAGCGCGGCGATACGGTCGAGATAGGCTCGCGTCAGCTCGGCGCTGGAAAACTGACGTTCACGCAGCCCTTCGATGAGTTGGGCAACTGATTTTGTGTGCATTACAACGGTCCTGATGTGGCGTACGCCGCCTATTCGATGACTTTGGGTACGAGGTAGAGGCCGTTTTCAACGGCGGGGGCAATTGCCTGGAAAGCATTGCGGCGGTTTGTCTGGGTGACGACATCCGGGCGCAGTTGTTGGATGGCGTCCAGCGGATTGGCCATCGGTTCCACAGTAGTCGTGTCCACCGCTTGCAACTGGTCCATCATTTGCAGTATTTCGGCAATGCGCTCGGTAACCTGGCCCATTTCTTCGCCAGAGATGCGGATACGGGCCAGTTCCGCTATCTTCCCAATCTCGTCTTGCTCAATACTCATAGTGTCCAGTTCGCTGCAGGCTGCCACCGAAATGGCGGGGGGCGTAAACTTATCACATTTGCGCCTTGCCCAAAATCCCTGTGGTTGGTACAGTTGCACAATTCAGCCAACTCCCAAAAAAAGCCGGCCGCGAGACGCTATATCCGCAGGAAAAGCCGGTTAATAGAGAAGCAAAAATAACTCTAGCACGGGGTTCCCCGTTGTTTTCACAGGGTAGCAAAAATTCATGTTCAAGAAGCTGCGTGGGGTGTTCTCAAGTGACCTCTCCATTGATCTAGGTACGGCCAACACACTCATTTACGTGCGTGATAAAGGCATTGTGTTGAATGAGCCGTCGGTGGTGGCCATTCGTATGCACAACGGCCAGAAAACGATCGAGGCCGTCGGCATGGAAGCCAAGCGTATGCTGGGACGCACGCCTGGAAATATCACTGCCATTCGGCCCCTGAAGGACGGCGTGATCGCCGACTTTCTGGTGACAGAGAAGATGTTGCAGCACTTTATCGCCAAAGTGCATGAGAGCAAGTTTATCCGTCCCAGCCCGCGTGTGCTGGTTTGTGTCCCCTGTATGTCGACCCAGGTCGAGCGACGGGCGATTCGCGAATCGGCGCTCAGTGCCGGTGCCAGGGATGTGCGCTTGATTGAAGAGCCCATGGCGGCGGCGATAGGCGCCGGACTCAGTGTCGATGAGGCCACCGGTTGTATGGTAGTGGATGTCGGTGGCGGTACCACCGAGGTCGCCATTATTTCCCTCAATGGGGTGGTGTATCGCGACTCAGTGCGTGTCGGTGGCGATCGCTTTGATGAGGCCATTGTCTCCCATGTGCGCCGCCGCTACGGCAGCCTGATTGGCGATGCAACCGCCGAGCGCATCAAGCTGGAAGTGGGCTGCGCCTTTGCTGGCAGTGAATTGCGTGAAATCGATGTGCGCGGTCGCAACCTGGCTGAGGGTGTTCCGCGCAGCTTTACGCTGAACAGTGATGAGATACTCGAGTCGCTGCAGGACCCGCTGGCTGCGATCGTGCAGGCCGTCAAATCGGCGCTGGAGCAGTCTCCCCCTGAACTCGCCGCCGATATCGCCGAAAGTGGTATTGTGCTGACCGGAGGCGGGGCCTTGTTGCGCGATCTCGACCGCCTGATCTCCGAGGAGACGGGGCTGCCGGTCATCGTCGCTGACGATCCGCTGACCTGTGTTGCCCGCGGCGGCGGTGTGGCGATGGAGCGCATGGACAGGCGCACTATCGATCTGTTGTCTACGGAGTAATACGCCCCGGTGTACCCAGTGCTGTGCTTGCGTTCGCGGCGCCTGTTCCTCGCTGTGCGTGATAGGGTAAGCTGTGCGGCAAAGTGTGTCGATATCTGCAATTGAGGAGCACACATCAAGCCATTATTTGTCAAAGAATCTTCCCTCCTGTGGCGCGTTTTGCTGGCGACCCTGATCGTTGTCGGGTTGATCACCGCCGACCTGCATTACAATAAACTTCAAACCGGCCGCGCCGTGCTCGACACGCTGGCGTCCCCTATTTTCTGGGCGGCCAATTTGCCGGCGCGATTCAGTGAGTGGACCGGCGCGCATACGCAATCGAGAACCCAACTACTGGAGGAAAACGAGCGGCTGCGCCGGGAGAACCTGATCCTGCAGGGGCGGTCACAGCAAATGGCATCGCTGCAGGGTGAGAACGTGCGGCTGCGGAAGTTGCTGAACTCCAGTGCACTGCTGCGTGACGATGTGCTGGTGGCGGAACTGATCGGTGTGTCGCCGGATCCGGAGCGACTGCAACTGGTCCTGGACAAGGGAGAGAGCGATGGCGTGTTTGTCGGCCAGCCCCTGATTGATGCCGATGGCTTGATGGGGCAGATCGTGGATGTCAGCAGCGGCTCCTCCCGCGCATTGTTGATCACTGATGTGACCCATTCGGTACCGGTACAGGTCAACCGCAACGGTGTGCGTGCGATCGCCGAGGGCAGTGGTGAACTGGGGCAGCTGGAAATCCGCCACGTATCATCAAACACGGATATCCAGGTCGGCGATTTATTGGTGACATCCGGCCTTGGCGGGCGTTTTCCCGAGGGCTATCCGGTGGCGGTAGTGACAGTGGTCGAACGCGATCCGGGAGAAACGTTTGCGCATGTGCTGGCGACTCCCAGCGCGGCGCTGGATCGCACCCGGCATGTACTGCTGGTGTTCACCGCGCGTCCGATCCGGGAAGACTGACCGGTGGCGAATCGCAGCGGCCAGGGCTATGTGGTCATATTCCTGACCTTTATGCTGGCCTATGTGCTGGCGGTGATACCGTTGCCGGCATGGCTGCAGTGGGGGCGGCCGGAGTGGGTTGCGCTGACGCTGATCTACTGGTGCATTGCGCTGCCGCAACGCGTGGGAATCGCTGTGGCGCTGCTGCTGGGTGTCGGGCTGGATGTGCTGGAGGGCTCTGTGATGGGGCAGAATGCGTTTGCGCTGGTGGTTGTGGCGCTGCTGTCGCAGATTCTTTACCAGCGTTTGAGAGTCTATAGCCTGTGGCAGCAGGCCACCGTGGTGTTTATTCTGGTCGGCATAAACCAGCTGATCTGCCAATGGGTACAGAATATCGAAGGCGTCAGTGTACTGCCGCGGCTTTTTTTACTGCCAGCGCTGTCCAGTGCGCTGTTATGGCCTTTCATCCTGCACAGCCTGCGCAGTTTGCGCCGGTATTTCCAGGTCAGCTGATATGGGTGCGCCCCGTTTGGTACTGGCCTCGGCTTCACCCCGCCGCAGGGATTTACTGGACCAGTTGGGGGCACGTTACACTGTCGAGCCCGCGCATATCGATGAATCGCAGCGCGACGGAGAAAGCCCCACACGGTATGTGCAGCGCATGGCGCGGGAAAAGGCACAGGCAATCGCCAGCCGTTTTCCGGCGCCCGATGTTGTGGTGCTTGCGGCAGATACCACAGTGGTGCTTGACGACAGGGTGCTGGGCAAGCCCCGTGACCGCGATGAGGCGATGGCCATGCTGTCCGGTCTAAGTGGGCGATCCCACACCGTGATGACGGCGATATGCCTGTTGGGGGTGAGCGGCATGCACTGTGAAACGGTGCGGACGCGGGTGCAGTTTTCGGTGTTGAGTGAGGAGACGCTGGCGGCCTACCTGTCCACTTCTGAACCCTGGGACAAGGCCGGTGCATACGGTATCCAGGGGCTGGGGGGGGCGTTTGTGCGCTCTATTGAGGGCAGCTACTCCAATGTTGTGGGCCTGCCGCTGTGTGAAACCTGGCGTTTGCTCTGTGACCACGGTATTGCGACCACGCTGAACCCGTTGCAGGCGCCCGAGTTAGCAGACGCAGGGCGCAGGGGATAGACGCGTGAGTGAAGAGATCCTGATCAATTTCACACCGATGGAAACCCGCGTGGCCCTGGTGGACAACGGTGCCACCCAGGATATCCACATTGAGCGCTCCGCCAGCAAGGGTATCGTCGGCAATATCTACGCCGGCAAGGTAGTGCGTGTTTTGCCCGGCATGCAGGCGGCTTTTGTTGATATCGGGGTGGAGCGTACGGCCTTCATACATCTCTCCGATATTGTCGCTGGGCAAAGCCACGGTCGAGGCGCCAGCAACCGCAGCTCGGAAACGATCGCCGACCATCTTTACGAGGGCAAAAAGCTTATTGTGCAGGTGACCAAGGATCCGTTGGGAAGCAAGGGCGCCAGGGTGACTACCGAGTTGTCGGTTTCCACGCGCTACCTGGTGATGCTGGTACAAACAGAGCATATCGGTGTTTCGCAACTGATCGATGATGCACTGGAGCGGACGCGCCTGCAGCAGGTGCTGGCGCAGGCGCTGGCGGCTGAGGACATGGAAGAGCACCGGGGCTTTATCCTGCGCACCTCTGCAGAGGGAATGGGCGAGGAGGAAATTCGCGCCGATTTGCGGTTTCTGCAACGCCTTTGGGCAGCGGTCTCGCGGCGCGCTGCCGCCGCCACCAAAGCGGAGTTGCTGTATGAGGAACTGCCACTGTATTTGCGCATTGTGCGCGATATGGTGAGACCGTCAGTGGAGCGGATTCTTATCGATAGCCGTGAGTGTTTTACCGCGCTGCGCTCCTTTTGCGAGGACTATGTACCCGAGGTGGCGGGCCTGCTGGAACACTACAGCGGCGAGCGCCCGCTGTTCGAGTTACATGCGGTGGAGGATGAAATTCAGCGGGCTCTGGAAGCCCGGGTCGAGCTCAAATCCGGTGGCCATCTCATTATCGACCAGACCGAGGCGATGACCACCATCGATGTCAACACCGGTTCATTCGTCGGCAGGCGAAACCAGGCCGAGACCATCCTGAAGACGAATCTGGAGGCCGCCACCGCGCTGGCCCGGCAGTTGCGTGTGCGCAACCTCGGCGGCATCATCATTATTGATTTTATCGATATGGAAGATGCCGAACATCGTCGCCAGGTGCATCGCACGCTGGAGAAACAGATGCAGCGAGACCCGGCGCGCTACCAGATAAGCGGGGTCTCCGATCTGGGCCTGGTGGAAATGACCCGCAAGCGCACCCGTGAAAGTCTCGAGAGAATGCTCTGTGAGGGCTGTCCGGTTTGCCGTGGGCGCGGTATGGTGAAGACGGCGGAGACAGTCTGCTATGAGATTTTTCGCGAGATCATGCGCGACGCCCGGGCCTATGAGAATGATAACCTGATGGTGCTGGCATCACAGTCTGTGGTCGATCGACTGCTGGATGAGGAGTCGGCGCATCTGGCCGATCTCGAAGAGTTTGTGGGTAAGACCATCAGCTTGCGAGCCGAGCCGGGCTACACGCAGGAACAGTTCGACATCATACTGCTCTGAGCGGGCAGAGCGCGCGGAATAGACGTTTGGAGAATCCCTTTTACAGCAGGCTTGGCAGTGTACTCTGGGTGGCGCTTGTTCTCCTGATAGTGACACTGGCGGCCTATGTCAGCCTCGGGCGCCTGTTCACGGCAAACCTGGCGTCTTACCGTGTGGAAATCCTGCAGGCACTGAATGCGCGTTTGCCGTTTGGCATTGAAGCACAGCAGGTCAGTGGTGAGTGGCAGTCTTTCACGCCTGCACTGGTGTTGACGGGTTTGCGCATCAGTATTCCCGGTAGCGACAGCCCGCCGCTGGAACTCTCCCGGGGACGTATGGCGGTGGACGTGCTGAACTCGCTGCGCACGCAATCATTGCAGATGTCCACTCTGGTGCTCGACGATCTGCTGCTGCGCGGGGAGCTGTCGCGCGATGGCAAAATCCGGTTGTCGGGATTCGGGCAAGGGGAGGGCCAGACGGCGGCGCCACTGCGGGAGTTCATTCTGAACGTCGAGCGTATTTCGCTGCGCAATAATCGCCTGATGTTGACACTGCCCGGCGGTGAGGTGCGCGATCTCGGGCTCGACCTCGAGTTGTCCCGCGAGGGCAGCGAACGCCGTGTGCAGGCGACGCTGGCGTCGTCAGCTGGCGCGCGGATTGCCGTGGTCGCGCGGGGGCTGGGAAACCCCTTTACGCCCCAGTTGTTTTCGGGGCAGCTGTACCTGGACATGCAGTCCACTGACCTGGGTGCCGTGCGGCGGATGTTGGCCGATCGGTTTCTGTCGGCGTGGACCGATGGCACGGCAGATTTGCAGCTGTGGCTTAACTGGGACAGAGGTACCCCCTCGGTCGCGGCCAGCCTTGAAAGTGGCGACCTGCTGGTGGCGGCCGATGACGACTCATGGCAGTTACCACTGCAGCGTCTTGCCGTTCAAGCGCGGCTGCTGCAGCGTGAAAATGGGTGGACACTGTTTCTTTCCAATCTGCACCTCGCCCAGGGTGATGTCGAGTGGACCCTTCCGCGGGCGCAACTGGACACGGGCGGCAGCGCCTTGCGCTTGCGGACCGGAGGGTTTGCGCTGGCGCCGATAAATACCATCCTCACTGAACAGGCGGCGGTGCCGGAGTCCCTGCGCGAGGTGTTTACCGCTTTGCAACCGCGCGGGCAGGTCAGCGCGTTGCAATTCGATATTGACAACACCGCCCGGCCCGCGGATGACTGGCAGATAGCGGCAAATTTCGAGGACGTCGCGGTCGACTCCCTGCACGGGGCACCTGGTGTCAGGGCCGCCACCGGCTATGCGCGAATCACCCCCACAGGTGGTGTTGTGGTGCTCGATGGGCAGGCAATGAGCCTGGACTTTCCCGCCATCTACAGCGAGCCACTGGAATTTGAGGATTTGTACGGCACCCTGAACCTCGATTGGGACGCCAAGGCCGTCAGGCTGGCCAGCGGACTGCTGACGACGCGGGGCGAGGAGGGTGTCGCCAAAGTGTTGTTTGGACTCAATATACCGCTGCAGCCGGACGACACTGGCATTGAGATGGGCCTACTGGTTGGCCTGCATGACACCCATCCTGTACACCGGGCAAAGTACATTCCCTATATTCTCGATCCCTCTCTGCTCAGCTGGCTGGCCGACAGTATTGGCGATGGGGACATCCAGCAGGGTGCGTTCCTCTGGCGCGGCAGCCTGCGTTCCGGTGCCGCGCCGCTGCGCACGGTGCAGTTGGCTTTCAATGTCAGCGATACGCAGTTGCGCTACCACCCGCAATGGCCACCTGTGTCGGTGGAGCAGGGAGTTGTGCTGATTGACGACAGCAATGTCAGCGTCTGGGCTGAGCGCGCCAGCCTGTACCAGTCCCGTGTCAATGAACTCTCGGTGGAGACCCGATTGACGCCGGCAGGCGATGTCACGCTGGACCTGCAGGGCGCGATACAGGGTCCGGTCGGCGATGGGTTTCGCGTGCTTAACGAATCCCCGCTGGCGCAGATTGTGGGCCCAACGTTCGCCGCCTGGACCGCCACGGGTCACCTCGATACACAGCTGCAGCTGCATATGAATCTCAGCGATGCATCCTCGGCGCCGCGAGTGGATGTCGCCACCCGCTGGCGCGATGTAGAACTGCTGGTAACGCCCGGTAATTTGCCGTTGCAGTCAGTGAACGGGGAATTTGAATACAGTACAGAGACGGGGTTCAGTTCCAGCGAATTGGCGGCGACACTTTGGGGAAATGCGGTTACCGCGTCTCTGCGCCAGCATCACGGTGGCAGTGATAGCGAGTACGACCCAGCGACCACTGTGGTCGATATCGAGCTCGCCACCCGTGTTGAACTGGCTGATGTGCGCCGCTGGCTGCAACTGGAGCGCCTTTCGTTTGCCAGTGGTCGGGCCGCCGCAGACATGAGTATTCGCCTCGCGCCGGGTGTGCCGCCTGTTCTCACTGTGAGCAGCGATCTGCAGGGCGTCAGCCTGGACCTGCCCGCGCCGTGGCAAAAACAGGCGCACGAGCCGCAGCAGCTGCGCCTTGCTATGCCGTTGGCCACGGGGGTCACTCCGCTATCGATTGAACTCGGAGAGCAGCTGCGTTTGCGTCTGGATATCGATGACGGAGCTGTTCGCGGTGGCGCGCTGGGTATCAATGAGCCGGCAGCGGTGGTGGAGGAGGGCCTGCTGCGGATCACCGGTTTCGCGCCGCTGATTCAGGCCGATGAGTGGCTGGCACTGGCACAGCAGTATTTCGGCGAACCGGAGCCCCTTTCTGAAACGGCTGCGAGCGCAGCGACCGTCAGTACAGCGACGGACGGCGGCAGTGATCAGGCAGCGGTGACGGAGATGTCGCTAAAGCTCATTGTGGATGATCTGCGCGCTGACCGGGTGGTGGTTTTGGGGCGGGAACTGCAGGATGTCGTCGTCACACTGTCGCTGGACAACGCGCAATGGGAGGCGGCACTGGTTTCACAGTGGTTGCGCGGGCAGGCATCGCGATCCGGCGTGGGCAGCCCTGTGCAACTTACCGTGGAGTACCTGGACCTGGACCAGCTGCCGGCATTCGAGCAGCCGGACAGTGGCAGTGACCCGTCCAGCGCAGCCGTGGACATGCCGGCGCTGAATGTCTCGCTGCGCAACCTGTTCCAGTCTGGACGGCGCCTGGGCGAGCTCGACTTCACGCTGCATAAAACGTCCGATGTGATCACCGTGGAGGGCATTTCCGGGGAGCTTGCGCTGCTGCGCCTGCCACCGGCACAGCCCGCGCAACTGGTTTGGCATCAGGGCGTCGAAGGGTATACCGAACTGCAGGCCACGCTGGCGTTTGATGACCTGGGACAGACGCTGGAATTTTTTGACTACCAGCGCATTGTGGAAACCGGGGAGGGCGAATTTGACGTGACGCTGCGCTGGCCCGGTGGCCCGCAGGATTTTTCGTTACCGCACGGACAGGGTGCGCTGGAGGCCCGGATTGGACACGGCAGCTTTCTGGAAGCACCGGCCAGCGCCAGCGGGGCGCTGCGCGTTGTGAGTATCCTGAACCTCGCAGACATCGTGCAGCGCCTGAGCCTGTCCAATATGTTTGAAGCGGGCATTCCTTTCGATAGCGTGCAGGGTGAAATCGATGTACGTGATGGCCTGCTGACAGTGTCGCGTATGGATGTGGAAGGCGGTTCGAGTTTTCGCTTCAGCGGTATCTCTGATCTGCGCACAAGAAGTCTCGATGGGCAACTGGTGGCGACAATTCCGGTAGCGAACAATTTGCCCTGGATTGCAGCGCTGGCCGCCAGTTTACCGGTAGCCGCTGGCGTGTTTGTGGTGAGCCAGGTCTTCAACAAACAGATGAACCGGCTCTCCAGCGCCGTCTATAGCATCGGCGGTAACTGGAACGACCCGGAAGTCACTTTTGACCGCATCTTCGATAACACACCGCACAATGCAGACGGCGCATCGAGCGATGATGCGGTCGAGGAAGCCGCCGCGCCTGCCGCAGATGGCGACGCGCCGGAGGCGTCGTCACCGGCCAGTGAACCTGACCGGCCCGTTCAGTCTGGGTCGCCCTGAGCGATCTGCAGGTCTTTGAGGTAGGTAAACAATTTTCGGCTGGCAGCCGGTGGTTTGTTGTTACGGACCTCGCGCCCGTGTTGCAACACCAGTTGTCGCAGATGCTGCCGGTCGGCTGCGGGATAGCGTGTCATCGCCAACTCCACGCCCTCGGGACCGGCGGCCAGTATGTCTGTGCGCAATTGCTCCAGTTGATGAAAAGCATCCGTGCTGCGCTGCCGCGCGGTATGCAGGAGTTGCAGCGCCTGATCTATCGGATCGGGATCGACATTGCGCATCAGTTTGCCGATGAACTGCAGGTGGCGTTTGCGGGCGCTGTTGCTGCGGATGTCGCGGCACTCGCGGATGGCGGTCAGCAGGCGTTCATCCTCGATAGGAATCTGGGCGAGTTGTTTGTCATTGAGGTTGACCAGCGACTCACCCATCGCCTGCAGGCCGTGCATCTGCCGTTTGCGTGCGCTTTTGCTGGGCGGCGCATCCGGCTGTGGGCCATTCTCTGGGGTGCTGTCAGCCATAGAATGCTGTCGCCAGCCCGAGAAAGGAGACGAAGCCCACCACATCGGTGACGGTTGTTAACACCACGCCGCCGGCCAGTGCCGGATCGATGCGTATTCGCGTCATGAAAAGAGGCAGTATCGCCCCCACCAGTGCCGCTGTCAGCAGGTTGATAACCATGGCAGCGGCGATGATCCAGCCGATTTGCCAGTCGTCAAACCAGAGAGAGGCTGCCGCCGCCACAACAGCGGCCCACAGCAAGCCATTCATCAGCCCGATCTGGAGTTCCCGGTTTATTAGCCAGGCCTGGTTGGACTTGCCGACCTGGCCCATGGCGATCCCGCGCACTACCAGTGTCAGTGTTTGGGTGCCGGCGATACCGCCCATGGAGGCGACAATGGGCATCAGCACCGCCAGCGCGACGACCTTCTCGATCGTGCCCTGAAATAAATTGATGACCGAGGCGGCAATGAAGGCAGTGATCAGGTTGATACCCAGCCAGATGGCGCGACGCGGCGCCGCCCGGATAAACGGTGCAAAGGTGTCGGCGTCCTCATCCAGACCCGCCATGGACATCAGCGAGCGGTCGGCATCCTCGCGAATGACGTCCACCACGTCATCGATTGTAATTCGTCCCAACAGCCTGCCGTCCTCGTCAACCACGGGTGCCGACACCCAGTCGTTGCGTTCGAACAGCCTCGCGACCTCGGAATCGGGCGTATTGACATCAATCGGGTCGATGTCGGTGACCATCATTTCCCGCACAGAGGTGGCGGGGTCGGACACCAACAGTGTCCGCAGCGGCAGCAGGCCAATATACCTGTCGGCTCGGTTCACCACGATCAGGTTGTCTGTCATTTTCGGAATTTCGCTGTGGCGCCGCAGGTAGCGCAACACCACATCCAGCGTCAACGCCGCCCGGATGGTGATTGTATCGGTGTTCATCAGGCCGCCGGCGACGTCTTCCGGGTAATGCATCACCCGCTCAAGTCGCGCCCGGTCCTGCTGGTCCATGATGGTGAGCACTTCCCGCATGATATGACCGGGCAGTTGCTGCAGGATGTCGGCGATATCGTCGTCTTCCAGGTGCTCTGTGAGCTGAACGACTTCTTCCGCATTCATCGCCCGCAGGAACTGCACCTGCAGGTCGTCGCCCAGTTCGCCCAGGACTTCACCCTCGCGCTCGGCGTCAACCAGCTGCCAGAGAACGTGTCGGAATCTGGGGGGAGAGGATTCAATCAGGTGCGCGATATCGGCAGGCGACAAGCCATTCAGCATGCGTCGCACATCGACAAAGGTGCCGCTTTCCAGTGCTGCGGAAAGCTTGTCGAGAGTATGCTGTGATACTTCCTGATTCTGCGCCATTTGACTACCCGGGAAAAACTGCTGGGGGCAGTGTGCCCACGCAGGGGATTATCCGGAAAAGCGGCTCAGGCAACAACGTGATTAGTTACGGAACGGCAGTCTACTCGGGTTCATCAAAGCAATTTTCAAGCAGTGTTTGCAGCGCAGCCAGCGCTTCTGCCTCATCTCGCCCGTCGATCTCAATATCCAGTACAGTACCCTTGCCCGCGGCCAGCATCATCACAGACATAATACTTTTACCGTCGATCATTTGCCCGTCCCTGCCAGCCTGGATACTGCTGGAGAATGCGGATGTACAGGCGACAAACTTCGCCGCCGCACGCGCGTGCAAACCGAGTTTGTTAATGATGACGAGTTGGGTTCGTATCACGCGCCGCCCTGTCTACTGGAGTTCTCTGTGTCTTATATGCATTGACGGGTATTCCGCCTTGTAATGCTTGAAAAGGCGATTCGCCAAATATACTGACCGATGTTGGCCTCCGGTACAACCCAGGGCGATATTCAGGTAGCTGCGATTCCCCTCCCGGTAGCGCGGCAGCCAGACGTCCAGATAGTGGCAGATATCGTCATACAAATCCGCTGTCATCTGCTGATTCTCCAGAAACTCGGCGACCTCCTCGTCCAGCCCGGTCTTCAGTCGCAGTTCTTTTACCCAGTGAGGGTTGGGTAACATCCTGACGTCGTAGACGAGATTGGCATCTGCCGGAACCCCGCGTTTGAAGCCGAAGGACTGGATCAGTATCGACATCGTGCCCATACTGGTGCCGAGCAGTTGCTGCTTGATCGCATCGCGCAGCTCGTAAATGGTCATCTGGCTGGTATCGAGTACTAGAGAGGCACTGCTGGCGATAGGCTCCAGCAGTGACTGTTCCTGATCAATGGCCTCCGCCAGGGAGACAGAGTCGTTGCTGAGGGGGTGTCGACGCCGCGTTTCACCGAAGCGTCGCAGCAGCGCAGGTACCAGCGCATCGAGATACAACACCTGGGTCTCAACGGAGTCCGGCAGCGAGTCCAGTATGCCGCGGAAGTTTTTCAGGTCTTTCCAGGCATTGCGGGCGTCGATGCACACTGCGGTGCCCTGAAACAGCGCGAACTCTTCACTGCCAGCCTTCTCTACCAGGGCAGGTAGCAGCGAAACCGGCAGGTTATCGATACAGTAGAACCCCTCGTCTTCCAGCTGGTGCAGAGCGGTACTTTTGCCAGAGCCTGAGCGCCCGCTGATGACGATAAGCCGCATCGCTAACGCTCCTCAGGTCTCTTCGCTGCAAGCGATATCGTACAGGGTGCGGTCGCTCCTGGCTGCGCGCAAACGCGCGCAGAAATCTGCCTGGCTGAACAGGCGCGCAACTGTTGCCAGAATATCGAGGTGGCGCTGATGCGCTTCTTCCGGTACCAGCAGCACGAACAGCAGGTCCACGGGTTGCTCATCTGGCGCGTCGAACGGGATGGGTTCCTCCAGCGACAACAGCGCCCCCAGTGGCTCCGAGCAATCGCCAACACGGCAGTGGGGGATAGCGATACCGTGGCCGAGGCCGGTGCTGCCGAGCCGTTCCCGGGCGATGAGATGATCCAGTACTTCATCGTAGGCCAGGCTATGCTGATCGCCACAGACGACGGTGGCTATCGTCTCGAATAACCGCTTTTTGCTAATGCCCGGCGCATCACAGACGGTGCGCGCCGGGGTTAATATTTGGCTGAGAGCATTCATCGCGTTGCGTCTAGTGCCCCCGATGCTTCTGTTTGTGTTTGATTAACTGGCGGTCCAGCTTGTCGGAGAGTGCATCAATGGCGGCGTACATATCCTCTGATTCAGCGTGAGCGAACAAATCACCGCCGGCTACATGGATGGTGGCTTCTGCGCGCTGTACTATCTTTTTCTCTACCGTCAGGATGACATGCGTTGCGGTTATCTGGTCAAAATGGCGTTGCAAGCGCTCCAGCTTGTTTTCCACATACTCCTTTAGCGGCGTGGTAACTTCAAGGTGGTGACCAGTGATGGTAAGTTGCATATAAAGCTCCTTTTACGGGTTTGAGACGGGTGGTACCTGCACCCGGCGATGCCGGTGATGGTTACTTTGAGTCTAGACCAATCGTTTGCGTTCGTTGGACGGTGGAATAAAAAGGGCGTCGCGGTATTTTGCGATGGTGCGCCTCGCGATTTCGATCCCCTGTTCTTTCAATAACTGGGCAATCTTGTTGTCACTTAATGGCTTGCGCGGATTTTCTGCTGCTACGAGTTTTTTGATCAGCGCCCTGATCGCAGTGGACGAGCACTCGCCCCCGGCTGTGGTCGCGACATGGCTGGAGAAAAAGTACTTCAGCTCAAAAACACCTCGTGGTGTGTGCATGTATTTGTTGGTGGTCGCCCGGGATATGGTCGACTCATGCATATCGACCGCCTCTGCGATTTCGTGCAGTACCAGCGGCTTCATGGCTTCTGTGCCGTACTCGAGGAAATTGCGCTGGTGTTCTACAATTCGACTGGCGACTTTCATCAAAGTTTCATTGCGGCTGTGCAGGCTTTTCAGGAACCATCTCGCCTCCTGCAGGTTGTCGCGCAGATAGGTGTTGTCAGCGCTGTTGTCCGCCCGTTTGATCAGGTTGGCATAGCCGCTGTTGATGCGCAATTTGGGTGCGATATCCGGATTCAGCTCAACCAGCCAGCGCCCATTCTTTTTGCTGACGAACACATCTGGAACGACGTACTCGATTTCTTCCGGAACCGCCGTGTGACCGGGGTTCGGGTCCAGTGACTGAATCAGCGTGAGCACCTGCTTCAGCGCTGTCTCGTCGAGTCGGGTGCGCCGCAATATTTGCCCGAAGTCGCTACTGGCCAGTTGATTCAGGTAGCGACTGACGACCAGCTTGGCCTGTTCCAGCCACGGCGTTGCCGGTGGCAGGTGGTTCAGCTGTATCAACAGGCACTCCTGCAAATCACGCGCACAGACCCCTGAGGGCTCAAACTGCTGCAGTCGATGCAGTACGGCGATCACCTCGTCGAGATCGATATCGAGATCGCCGCTCAGCGATTCGTGGATTTCCTCGGGAGTTGTCAGCAGTCGACCGTTGGCATCAGTGGCGTCGATGATAGAAAGCGCGATGAGTCGGTCGGTATCGGAGAGCCTGGTGAGCCCCAACTGCCAGAGCAGTTGTTCGCGCAGCGATTCGCTGGCGGAGTTCTGCGCTGAAAAATCACCCTCTGCGCCGTCGTCACCCTGCGGCGAGGGCGCCGATGAGGAGGGCAGCAGGTCGTCCCATTGGACATCGACGGGCAATTCGTCCGACAGGGTACTGGAGCCGTCCAGTTCCTTGGAGCTCCAGTCGGGCGGTTCCTCCGGGCTGTTGCCTGAATCGTCTTTACTGCCCGGGCTGTCGCCTTCTCTATCAGCGTTGGAATCGTTCTGCAGTTCGTCCTCGGAGGCGTAGGAATCGTCCTCGGACATCTCCAGCAGGGGGTTGCTATCCAGTGCTTGCTGGATCTCCTGCTGCAGATCCAGCGTGGACAACTGCAACAATCGGATCGCCTGCTGCAACTGCGGAGTCATCGTCAGTTGTTGACCCAGCTTTAGCTGGAGAGATTGCTTCATGTGATAGCCCGGAGCATCATAAATCTCGCGCCTGTCGCGGTCCCTGCCGTGAGGGTGTTAACGGCAGTGTAGCCCCGGCCACCGGCGGGTGGCAACAGCTTGGCGTGAAAATTGCTAGGATTTGTGAGGTAGTCGAAAAAGTCGGCGCTGCGGGGTGTCGCAGCGCGCGCGAACCGCGATGGCGGGGATCTACATCCGAAACTGTTCGCCGAGGTACACCTGGCGTACATGAACATTGTTCAGCACATCTTCGGTGGTGCCAGAGGCGATGATACGACCCTCACCCACGATGTAGGCCTTTTCACAGATGTCCAGCGTGTCGCGCACATTGTGATCGGTGATGAGTACGCCGATACCGCGATCACGCAGGTGCAGGATAATCTGCTTGATATCGGTCACAGAGATGGGGTCTACGCCCGCAAAGGGCTCGTCCAGCATAATGAACTCGGGTTCCGTGGCCAGCGCCCTGGCGATCTCGATCCGCCGGCGCTCGCCGCCCGACAGGGATTGGCCGAGGCTGTCGCGCAAGTGCTGAACATTGAATTCCGCCAGCAGCTCATCGCACCGCGCCAGGCGCTGCTTTTTGTTGAGATCGGAGCGGGTCTCCAGGATGGCCATGATATTGTCGCCGACGGTCAATTTGCGGAATATTGACGCCTCCTGTGGCAGGTAACCGACACCGCGACGCGCCCGCTCGTGCATGGTGAGGTTGGTAATGTCCTCGTCATTCACGGTGATTGTGCCGCGGTCGGCCGGAATGATGCCGATGATCATGTAAAAGCAGGTGGTTTTACCCGCGCCGTTCGGCCCCAGCAAGCCCACGATCTGGCCGCTGTCAATCGCTACGGACACATCCTGTATTACCTCGCGCCCTCGATAGGCTTTGGCCAGATTATTTGCTCTCAGTTGCGCCACTGTCGTCCTTGTTCTTTTGTGCGCTGGGCGGTATCACAACCACCACCCTGTCGCCCTTGCGGTTTTGATCGGATTTTGCCTTGACCAGTTGTTTTTCGATGAAATAGTCGATCGAGTCACCGTTCACCACGGAGCCATCCTGCTCGACATAGCCATCAGTTTGCAGATTTACGCGATCCTCTGCCTTGTAATAGGTGATGACTCTTGCCCTGGCAAAGACCGTCTCCTTGTCCCGTTCCGGTTTTTGCTGCCACTTGGCCGGCTTGCCCTCAGCGACTATCTCGCTCGGGTCCTCATCGACCTGATGGTAAATCGTGAGCTTGTCCGCTTCCACCTTCAGGGTTCCCTGGATCAAAATGACATTCCCGGTGTAGATAGTGATGCCGTTGACATCGTCGCGCTCGGCTTTGTCCGCTGTGATACGCATCGGTTTGTCGCGGTCCTCAGGCAGCGCCTGGATCGCCGCAGCACCCAGGCTGACAAATAGCACCAGCAAACGGGCCAGGCCTTTTATCGAACGGCCCAGGTGAGACGGGCAATGTGTAAGCATAGATGCACTCCATAAAACGTTTTGGCGGGAACAGGGTGAGTTCGGCTTCGAAGTATCCTGCATCCAGCGAGGAGGTGTCGCGTAAAACTTAGAGATCTTTATCAAGGAACAGTTCCGTGTCAGGCGATGCCGGCATGCAGCAGGTCTTTCAGGTGGAGGACCCCGGTCAGCTTGCCATTCTTGTCGAGTACAACCAGAGAGCTGATTTCGTTCTCCTCCATAATGCGCATCGCAGCGGCGGCTAGCATATCCGCCTCTATTGTTTTGGCCGTTTTGCTCATTAACTGGCCAATAGACGTTTGATTGATATCGGTTCGCGTATCGAGTGTGCGCCGCAAATCACCGTCGGTGAATACCCCGGCGAGTTTGCCCGCCCTGTCGACGACAGTCGTCATGCCCATGCGCTTGTTGCTGATTTCCAGCAGCGCCTCGGACAACTTGATGTCCTCGGATACCACCGGGATATCATCGCCGGTCTTCATCACGTCCTGCACTTTCAGCAGAAGTTGCCTGCCCAGGGTGCCGCCCGGGTGGGAGAACGCGAAGTCGTCAGCGGTAAATCCGCGGGCCTCCAGCAGCGCGATCGCCAGCGCATCGCCCATTACCAGAGCGGTAGTGGTGCTGGAGGTCGGTGCCAAATCCAGTGGACAGGCCTCGGTTTCGACGCCGGTGTCCAGGTGGACGTCAGAAGACTGGGCCAGTGTTGATTGCGTATTACCGGTCATGCTCACCAGCGGAATGCCCAGCCGTTTCAATAGTGGCAGCAGGGTGGTAATTTCCGCCACCGCGCCGCTGTTGGACAGTGCAATGACAGCGTCCTCGGCCGTTATCATCCCCATATCGCCGTGGCTGGCTTCGCCGGGATGAACAAAAAATGCCGGCGACCCCGTGCTGGCCAGTGTGGCTGCAATTTTGCGGGCTATATGGCCCGATTTGCCCATACCTGTGACGATAATGCGGCCACGAACGTTCAGCAGTAGTTCACAGGCACGGGTGAAGTCCTCTCCAATTCGCGCCTCCAGGGCGGCCACGGCAGCGGCTTCCATGCGGATGGTGCGCTGTGCGGAGGTAATGTAACTGATGGAGCCCTGCTCCGGCATAACTCGTTCCCTGGCCTACATGGTTGAATACAGCGAATAATAGTACAGCGCATAGCAAGACACTAACAGCGTTCCCAGGGTGCGCCCGAGATAGGCGTGTCCGGGTGAGGACTTGCTGCGCATCCGGCTGATGAAGATGGCAATGGCCAGGAATGCCGTCAGCAGTGCCATCGTCAGGTAATCCCGAGACACCGCTGCCGGTTCCAGTGTGTGGGTCTCGACGATCCCGGGTATCGCCATCACGGCGAGGAGATTGAACAGATTCGAGCCAATAATATTGCCCAGTGCGATTTCGGTGTGCCCGCGCATCGCGCTGGCGATGGTCGCGGCCAGTTCCGGAAGACTGGTGCCAACAGCCACGATGGTAAGCCCGATGACAAGTTCTGACACGCCCAGTTCTTTTGCCGTGTGCACCGCGCCCCAGACCAGCATCTTGGAGCTGACGATCAGCAGTGCGAGTCCAATCAGGAAGCTGAGCCAGGCTTTTAGCGGGGGCAGCAGCTTTTCCGGTTCAGCGCCGGCTTCTTGCAGCAGGCCGGGGTCATTGAACTGCTGCTTTACCAGCCGGGTGATAATGAGCACCAGCATGGCGACCATTAACCAGCCATCGACGGATGACAGCTCCCCGTCCAGAATGAGTAGTCCCGCACCGGCTGTCGCTACCAGCAGGAATAAGACTTCTGACTTCATGCACCGCTCCTGCACCATCAGCGGTGCGACCAGCACAGTGATCCCCAGTACCAGGGCGATATTTGCAATGTTCGAGCCGATCGCATTGCCGATCGCCAGTTCCCCCGCGCCCGAGATCGAGGCGGTGATCGCGACGAGTATCTCGGGTGCCGATGTGCCGACAGACACAATGGTGAGCCCGATGATAATGGGCGACATGCCCATATTTTTCGCGATGGACGCTGCGCCGGCGACAAACAAATCCGCACTCCATATAAGGATAATGAAGCCGATAAGAATCATGGACACTGCTAACAGCATATGAGCGAATTTCCTGTTAAAGTGTGCGCCGCCCGGTGTAGGGGAACCGTTCGGTCAGTGTAGATGTCGAAAGCATGTTGCTGCATGAGGTGGCGAAGTGATAAACATCCTTTAAGTGCAGGGGCGGAGTATACAGGGCATTGTGGTGAAGGGTGGTAACAAATTGAGTAATGGAGCACAGGAATGTCGATACGCAATTGGAAAATAGGGGCGAGTGTAGCGTGTTTGCTGGCATCACTGATTAGTGTGCAAGCGAGCGCGCAGGAACATGCCGCTTACACGCTGGTGGACGAGACGACCGCGCAGGTTATGGATGTGGTGGTGGACGCGAAAGCCTACGCCGACTCCGATCCGGAGCGTTACTACAGCCAGATACAGGGCCTGCTGGATCCTTTGATCGACTATCGAGGTTTTGCGCGCAAGGTAATGGGCCCGTATGCCAGTTCAGATCGCTACCGCAGCCTCGATGAAGCAGGTCGGCAAAAACTGGTCGATCAACTCGACCAGTTCACCGCGGTGATGCGCGCGTCCCTGGTGCGCACCTACAGCAAGGGCCTGCTGGCATTCGGAGGCTCTCGCATAGAACTCGAGTCGCCAGATGACGATGCCAGCAGCAGTTCGCGCCAGTCACTGCGCCAGCTGATTTACGCTGATCGCAGGGATCCTTATGTGGTGATCTACCAGATGGGAAGAGAGAAATCCGGCGAGTGGAAGCTGCAGAATGTCATTATCGAAAGTGTCAATCTGGGCGAGGTGTACCAGGACCAGTTTCTGGCGTCAGCGCGCGAACAGGATGGTGACCTGGACGCTGTGATTGCGGGCTGGACCACGGTTGTGGTCGATGTGGACGCATAGTCGGCACTGGCGGCGGTCGCTATACGTTCGTTTTTCTCATAAAATATCGGCTTTTTCATGCATATTCCGGGGCCGGGCAGGCGAGCCAGGGTAATCCTCGGGCACGTATTTCAGTATAAATGGTCGGCACAGGTGGCCGGGGAGTTTCAAGATGGACGCACAGACAGTCAAGGGACTGCTGCAGAATCAATTGCCGGACTGTGAATTTCACGTGCAGGGCGAGGGCAGTAACTACAATATCGCAGCGATCGGCGATGTGTTTGAAGGTTTGCGGCCGGTGAAAAAGCAACAGCTGGTGTACGCGGCCCTGAGTGCACATATCGCTGATGGCAGCATCCACGCGGTGAATATCCGCACCTATACGCCCGAGCAATGGCAGGCGCAGCGCGACTGACACGATGAATGACAAACTGACCATAGCGCTGACCAAGGGGCGAATCCTCAAGGAGACCTTGCCGCTGCTCACCCGAGCGGGTATTGAGGCCGTGGAAGATATCCATACCAGTCGCAAACTGGTGTTCGAGACCAACAGGCCGGAGGTGCAACTGGTGGTGTTGCGCGGAACGGATGTCCCCACCTATGTGCGCTATGGCGCAGCCGATATGGGTGTGGTGGGCAAGGATATCCTGATGGAGCAGGGAGCAGAGGGTCTTTATGAACCGCTGGACCTGGGTATAGCGCGCTGCCGACTGATGACAGCGGCGAGAGTGGGCTGGCGCAGTGATGGCGCCCGTATCAGGGTGGCAACCAAGTTCGTCAATATCGCCCGGACCTATTTCGCGCAGCAGGGCGTGCACGCTGATCTCATCAAGCTTTACGGTGCGCTGGAACTCGCGCCGATCATGAACCTCGCCGACCAGATCGTCGATATTGTTGATACCGGAAACACCCTGCGAGCCAACGGCATGGAGCCGCTTCAGGAAATCGCCACAGTCAGTTCCCGCCTGGTGGTAAACAAGGCGGCCATGCGGTCGCGCCATACCGCGATAACGCAGATCATCGAGGATCTTACGGCGGCGGTGCAGGAGGCAGGCAATGCGACGCCTTGATACCGCCGCGGCGGATTTTGACTCCGCGCTGGCGCAGCTGACAGCGTGGGAGGAGGCCTCGGACCTGGCGGTGAGCCAGACTGTGGCGGCCATTATCTCTGAGGTTGCCCGGCGCGGGGATGCTGCGCTGCTGGAGTATACCGCGCAGTTCGACAAGCTCGACGTCGATTCCGTGGCGCAACTGGAGGTGTCCCGGGAACGGCAGTTGTATGCGCTCAATGCGATTGAGCCACGGCAGCGGGAGGCACTGGAATACGCGGCGCAGCGGATACGCAGTTTTCACCAGCATCAGTTGCAGCACAGCTGGCAGTACAGCGACGAGACGGGAAATCTGCTGGGCCAACAAATTACCGCGCTGGAGCGCGTTGGCATCTACGTGCCTGGCGGCAAGGCGAGTTATCCCTCGTCAGTGCTGATGAATGCGCTGCCCGCCAAAGTAGCGGGTGTGGACGAGGTTGTTATGGTGGTGCCCGCTCCCGGCGGTGAACTGAACGACCTGGTGCTGGCGGCGGCTTCTATCGCAGGGGTGGACAGGATCATCACCATCGGCGGTGCCCAGGCGATCGCGGCCCTCGCGCATGGCACTGCGACTGTGCCCGCGGTGGACAAAATTGTGGGTCCCGGAAATATCTACGTCGCCACTGCCAAGCGCCAGGTGTTCGGGCGCGTCGGTATCGATATGGTCGCCGGTCCCTCGGAAATACTGATCATCTGTGACGGCCAGACCGACCCCGACTGGGTGGCGATGGATCTGTTTTCGCAGGCGGAGCACGACGAGAATGCGCAGTCGCTGCTGTTGTGCCCCGACAGCGCGTACCTGGATGCGGTAGAGGCCAGTATTGAACGCCTGCTGCCCGATATGGAGCGAGCGGAAATCATTCATGCCTCACTCGAGGCTCGCGGCGCCATGATCCTGACGCGCGATCTCAAGGACGCGGTGGCGGTCAGCAATCGGCTCGCGCCGGAGCATCTGGAGCTGTCCGTGGCCGACCCGGAGAGCCTGCTGCCACTTGTGCGGCACGCCGGTGCCATATTTATGGGGCCTTTCACCTCCGAGTCGCTCGGGGATTACTGCGCCGGCCCCAATCACGTGCTGCCGACGTCGCGCAGCGCGCGCTTTTCCTCGCCGCTGGGGGTTTACGATTTCCAGAAGCGCAGTTCCATCATTATGTGCGGTGAACGCGGTGTGCAGGAGTTGGGAGTCAACGCGTCGGTGTTGGCCAGGGGCGAGTCGTTAACGGCGCATGCGCGAAGTGCCGAGATGCGCCTCAAGCCCGGAAACTAAATCCAGCTTAACGGCGGGGTTCCGGCGCCAATGAATGATTCAGTGCGCCCACCACGGCGTTGAGCTCCAGGCTCTGCCGGTTCCGTTGCAGTGTAATGGAGACTGTTTCGCCGGGCCGGAACATCGCGATCCGGTGCATTGTCAATCGGCCGTCCCGAACCGGCTCCCCGTTGATGTAGGTGATGATGTCGCCCACCTGTATCCCGGCTTTTTGCGCCGGGCTGTTGGGGGCGACTTCGACCACGGATAATCGCTGGTGCCGATCTCCGGACGTGGGGGTGGCGCCAATCGGCTCCACACTCACGCCCAGCCACCCCCGAATGACCTCGCCGTACTTGATCAGGTCCTGCATTACGAATATCGCCAGGCTCTCCGGAATAGCGAGGCTGATGCCGATGCCGGTGCTGGCGTTCTGCGGCTGGTTCCCGGCGGTGTAGATCAGGGTGTTGATGCCGAGCAGTCGCCCGCGCGTATCGATCAGCGCACCACCGGAATTGCCGAGGTGGATGGTGGCGTCGGTCTGGATGTAATCCTCGTAGGTGTTCAGTTGCAGGCCGAAACGTCCCAGTGCCGATACGATGCCCTGGGTGACGGAGTGACCAAAGCCCAGCGGGTTGCCAATCGCAAGGACGACATCGCCAACCCGGGCGGCATCGGAGTCGCCGAGGGTAATTGGCTGCAGATCCGGCAGGTCCACTTTCAGCACCGCAAGGTCGGTGGCTGAATCGGAGCCGATCACGGCCGCATTGGCCGAGCGCCCGTCGTACAGCATCACCTGGATTGCATCGGCGCCCGCTATCACATGGTTGTTGGTCAGGATGTGACCCTGTGCTGTCATGATGACGCCAGAGCCCAGCGAGCGCTCTATCCGCTGGCGTTGCGATGGGTGGTGCGCGAATCGCCCCAGCAGCGAGTTTTGCAGCAGCGAGCTCGGCTGTTGAGCGACCAGTTTGGCCGTGTAGATATTGACGACCGAGGGTGTCGCCTCACTGACCGCAGCGGCGTAGCTGACAGGTTCCAACTGGGCGCTTTGTGCGGACGGCGCGATTGGCAGCACCCAGCGGTCCAGAATCAGCAGGGCGGCCAACAAACCGGTGATAGCCGGCCAGACGAATAGCGAGAGATTGTTTTTCATGGGCGGCCGTGTGTATTGTGTGCAGTCGCATTGTATATGAAGGGGCCCCCGGCCTGCCAAGTGGTTAGCGCCGACTCTTCATGCCAGAGGAGGAAATGACATGAGCGTAGCGCTCCACCGTTTGTGCGAGTACCTCGAGCAGTGCTTGCAGCCCGCGCGATTTGCCGATTACTGTCCCAACGGATTACAGGTTGAGGGGCGTGCGCAAGTGGCCCGCCTGGTCACCGGTGTCACTGCCTGCCAGGCACTGCTGGATGCGGCAATCGAATGGGGTGCTGATGCCATACTGGTGCATCACGGGTATTTCTGGCGGGGAGAGTCACCCCAGGTGGTGGGTATGAAGCGCAGGCGGCTGGCTACACTGCTGGCACATGATGTCAGCCTGCTCGCCTACCACCTGCCGCTGGATGCGCATCCGCAAATGGGCAATAACGCTCGCCTCGGTGAACTGATGGGCTTAGACCTCGAGTGCCAGGCACCGCTGCAGCCGCAGAGCACCAATGGCGTTGGTAATATCTGCGACCTCCCGCAGGCTGTAGCCGCGAGCCAGCTGGTCTCCCGGCTGGCCGCGATCACCGGTCGACAGCCGCTGCACGTGGGTGACCCCGACGCCACGGTGCGCCGTATCGCCTGGTGTACAGGGGCTGCCCAGGATTACATTGCAGCGGCGGTGGCTGCCGGCGCGGACCTGTATGTCACAGGTGAAGCGTCGGAGCAAACTGTGCACACGGCCAGGGAGGAGGGGATTCAATTTATCGCTGCCGGCCATCACGCCACTGAGCGCTACGGCGTACAGGCGGTCGGAGAACATCTTGCGGGCCGGTTTTCCCTGCAGCACCGGTTTATCGATATCGATAACCCGGTCTAGGCTCGGCAGTGCAACAGGGTCAATGTGCTTTTCCGCCGGCTTCTGACGGCTGCAGCGACTTTCGCTCAATGCCAAATTCTTCGTTGAGCATGCCTTTCTCGTCCGGCGAAGTCTTCGGCGCGTAATCCAGCGGTGGTTGTATGTGTGCGAGGTTAGCCGGGATCTCAGAGGCATCGTGGCGGTTTTCCAGACGCTCAAGAGAGACAGGCCCAGCGCCGTGACACAGTTTTTCAGCGCCTTGTGCCAGTTGGTTGTGCACCTCCCGGTAGCTTTCAGTCAGGTTGTTCAGGAGTTTCGCGGTTTCGGTAAAGTGTTCAATCACCTCGGCCTCATACGACTTCTTATCCTGCATCACCTGATCCAGTTTGAGCGCGATATCCCGGTGTTTTTTCGCGCCGTTCGACGTTCGACGGCCCATGAACAGGCCCACTACGAGGCCCACGATGACTGCTGCGACCGCGATAGCCAACATGATTTCGGTGCTATATACCGCTGATTCCACTAAAGATTCCTCATGGACGTAGAGAGAGATGGGCAGTATACCCCTATTGATCCAAGGGCAGTAGGGTTGGCTGGCCATTTGATCGGTCGTTGCCAAGCGCAGAGGCTGTGGTTAAAGTGTGGCGCTTTTCTTTATCGCCGGACCGGGCAGCTCCCGATATGACAACACCCTGGCAACGCTATCAGGCGGACCTGCAGCAGGAGAATTTTTCCCACGACCCGGCTCAGGAGCAAGCTGTGCTTCTGCTACAGGATCTCTACGAGCGTCTGGTGGACAGCTCGCAGGAGCATGACAACGTATTCAAACGCTGGGCCAACAAGCTTCGCGGAGTGCCGGTAGAGCCGCAGGTCGGGCTGTATTTCTGGGGTGGTGTAGGGCGGGGCAAAACCTACCTGGTAAATACCTTCTTTGACTGCCTGCCCTTTCGCCGCAAGCTGCGCGTCCATTTCCACCGCTTTATGCAACGTGTCCATGCGGACCTGACAAATCTCGAAGGCGAAAAAAACCCGCTGGAGAGTGTCGCTGAGGGCCTTGCCCAGGAGGCGCGAGTGCTCTGTTTCGACGAGTTCTTCGTAACGGATATCGCCGATGCAATGATCCTTGGGGACCTGATGAGGGAGCTGTTTGCCCGCGGTGTGACACTGGTCGCAACGTCCAATATCGAACCCGCGCACCTGTACGAAAACGGCCTGCAACGCCAGCGCTTCCTGCCTGCAATCGCGCTACTGGAGAAGTACACAAAAGTAGTAAACATCGATTCCGGCGTCGACTACCGGTTGCGCACCCTGCAACAGGCGGCGCTTTACCACTCCCCGTTGAGCGAGGAGGCCGCCAAAAGTCTGGAGAGCAGTTTCAGGCGTTTGGCGTCGGAACCGGGCAAACACTGGGAGCGTATAGAGATCAATCACCGCTACCTGACCTGCCGGCGGGTGGCGAAAGGCGTCGCCTGGTTCGAATTTGCCGAATTGTGCGAGGGGCCGCGTTCGCAGAATGACTATATCGAGTTGTCCCGACTATTCAGCTCGGTACTGGTGTCCGGCGTCCCCTGTTTTCGGCCGGGCATGGACGACCAGGCGCGACGTTTTATCAACCTCGTCGATGAGTTTTACGATCGCAGCGT
>CAXBLZ010000023.1:0-43995 GCA_963976735.1 uncultured Halioglobus sp. | reverse complement strand
GCCTGCTACCGCGCGCCTGCTACCGCGCGCTGCGCCCCGCTTTTTCGTCCAGGCCTGAGACGCCGAAACGGTCGCCCAGGCACTGCAGTACATCTTCGATATCCATGTCCAGGTGGGACAGCATCACCATACTGTGAAACCACAGATCGGCGACTTCACCAATGACCGCGCCGCGCTCACCGCCCGCGGCGGCATCCTTGGCCGCGATGATCACCTCGGTGGCCTCCTCGCCGACCTTCTCCAGAATCTTGTTCAGCCCCTTGTGGTGCAGGCTGGCCACGTAGGACTGCTCCGGGTCGGCGTCCCTGCGCGCGGCCAGTGTGGCCGCCAGTTGTTGCAGTACGTCACTCATCGTGATTCCCCGTACATCTGGGCGGGCTCTTTCAACACGTCGTCGGTGATGCGCCAGACGCCGTCTTCCAGCCGTCGGTAAAAGCAGGCTCGCCTGCCCGTATGACAGGCGATACCGCCCACTTGTTCCACTTTTAACAGCACTGTGTCCGCATCGCAGTCGATACGCAACTCCTTCAGTGCCTGAACGTGACCTGATTCCTCGCCCTTGCGCCACAGCGCCTGTCGCGACCGGGACCAGTAAATGGCGCGCCCCTCGTCGATTGTCAGTTGCAGCGCCTCGCGGTTCATCCAGGCCATCATCAACACTTCGCCACTGCGCCAGTCCTGGGCGATGGCGGGAATGAGTCCCTGCTCATTCCATTTGATGTCCTGTAACAAAGTATCCGCGTCAGTCATAACTATATTCCAGATGGAGGCGCATTATGGCACAGGGTGGCCGTTCGCACCTATGCTCAGCTGTGTCGGGGCCACAGCAGGTAGAGGGCGGCGCCGGCCAACACCCAGCTCACCGCGGGTGCGTCTGCCAGTAGTTGCCACAGAGCGGGTGCGGCGGTAGCGGCAGCGGCGAGACAGGCGAGACCCGCCAGCAGGTAGCGGCGCCGGCGCGCGAGTGCAGATTGCAGCGCAGCGCGGTCCTCGCCCTGATGTAACGGAACTGGCGGGCGGTGCTCGGCTTCCCGCGCGTGTTGCAGGCTCTCCAGCACCACATCCGGCAACTGCGGCAACTGCTCCAGCCAGGAGGGTGCGTGGCGCTGCAGGCGCTTGAACAGGGATTGCGGTGAGTAGCGCTGCTGTACCCAGTCTTCCAGGAAGGGCTGTGCCGTCTCCCACAGGTTCAGGTCGGGGTAGAGCTGGCGGCCGAGGCCCTCGATGTTCAGCAGCGTTTTCTGCAACAAGACCAGCGAGGGCTGTACTTCCATGTCGAAGCGGCTCGCGGTCTGGAACAGGTACACCAGCAGCTGGCCAAAGGAAATTTCGCTGATGGGGCGCTCGAATATCGGTTCGCACACGGCCCGCATCGCGGATTCAAACTCCTGCACACGGGTGTTCGGGGGCACCCAGCCGCACTCGACATGCAACTGCGCCACCTCGCGGTAGTCGCGGCGGAAGATGCCGAGCAGATTGCGGCCCAGGTAATACTGGTCCGCATCCGAGAGGCTGCCGACGATGGCGCAGTCGACCGCGATGTAGGTGGGATCGGCCGGGTCTGTGGCATCGACAAAGATATTGCCCGGATGCATGTCGGCATGAAAGAAGCTGTGATGGAAAACCTGGGTGAAAAAAATCTCCACTCCGCGCTCGCCCAGCAGCTTGAGGTCGGTGCCCCTGGCGCGCAGGGTATCGAGATCGGTGACGGGGATGCCGTGGATACGCTCCATGGTCAGCACGTTGCGGCAGGAGTAGTCCCAGTAAACCTCGGGCACATACAGCAGTTTGTTGTTCTCGAAGTTGCGCCGCAGCTGTGAGGTGTTGGCCGCCTCCCGCGCCATATCCAGCTCATCGAGAATAACCAGTTCGTAGTCCGCTACCACCTCGACCGGGCGCAGGCGCCGCCCGTTGGGGTGGTATTTTGCTGCTAGCCGGGCCAGTGTGTACATCAGGGCGATGTCCTCACGGATCACCGGCTCGATATCCGGGCGCACCACTTTCACCACCACCTGCTCGCCGCTGTGCAGGGTGGCGCAGTGCACCTGGGCGACAGACGCCGAGGCCATGGGGGTGCACTCAAAGCTGGCGAACAGTTCGCTGACCGGCTTGCCCAGCGCCTTCTCGACCATGGCTACAGACTGCTGTTCCGGGAAGGGCGGCACGTTGTCCTGCAGGCGCGCCAATTCGTCGGCGATATCGTCCGGCAGCAGGTCGCGGCGTGTGGACAGCATCTGCCCGAACTTGATGAAGACCGGCCCCAGCTCTTCCAGTGCACGGCGCAGGCGTTCGCCCCGGCTGAGGTTTGGCGCCGCGTGCAGGCGCCACGGTGCCAGCCGCATTGCCAGGCGCGGCAGCCCTGACACCTGCTCCTGATCGATAAACTCATCCAGCCGGTAGCGGCTGACAGTGCGCAGTATTTTGGCCAGGCGCAGCGCGCGAGACACCGCTCAGCCCCTCAGCTTCTGCAGGCGCTGGCGCAGCCGCTCGGTGCGCGATTGCAGCCTGTCTACCCGCTGTTCGAGTTCGCGCACATCGCGGTAGAAATCCTCCACCTCCAGCCGCGGTGGGCTGAGCCGCGCTTCCTCGTGGATGAATTCATCCAGTTGCCGGACCAGGCTGGCCGACGCCTGCTTGCCCCAGGCGAAGCTGTGGCGCAGGGCTTGCGCCAGCTGGTGTCCGGCCACGTCGCCCAGGGTATCCACCAGCGGTGCCTCCCAGTCCATGTCGAGCGCGGACAGAATGCCCTGCAATTCGATCAGCGGGCCGCTGTCGCCCTCCATTTCCAGGCCGCCATTGATCAGCGTGGCGGTGGGGTCGCTGGCGGTGGCCAGTTCGGTGAAGTCCCCCGCCTCCCCCTTAATGCTGGTGGTAACCGGGCCGTGGTGAAAGCCGGAGAGGCGAATGCCCTGCGCTCCCGGGTGCAGATAGAAACTCAGCGCTGGCGACGTGCAGTGCAGCGCGAAAACACAGTCCTCCAGCCTGGCCAGCTCAGCCAGGCTGTGCGGCGACAACGCCAGCGCGCGGTTGAGCGCGGCCTCCAGCGCGGCCAGCGCCGCTGTGTGCAGGGTGGGGTCGACAGCGGTTGTCATCTCAGGCTTTGACACCCCGGTGCAGCGCGACAATGCCCCCGGTCATATTGTGGTATTCCACCTGGCTGAAACCGGCGTCTTCCATCATGTCTTTCAAAGTGGCCTGATCCGGGTGTTTACGGATGGATTCGGCCAGATACTGATAGCTCTCGCTGTCGTTGGCCACCAGCTTGCCCATCAGTGGCAGTACGCGAAAGGAATAGGTGTCGTAAGCTTTGCTGAGCAGCTCGTTCTGCGGCTTGGAAAATTCCAGCACCAGCAGCCTGCCGCCGGGTTTCAGCACGCGCAGCATGGAGCGCAGGGCGAGGTCGATATCCGTCACATTGCGCAGCCCGAACGCGATGGTGATGCAGTCGAAGCTGTCGTCGGGAAAGGGCAGGTACTGGGCGTCGGCCTGTACAAATTCGATATTGCCGAGCCGACCCTGGTCCAGCAGCTTGTCCCGTCCCACCTGCAACATGGAGTCGTTGATATCCGCCAGCACCACCCGGCCGTCCGGGCCGACCAGTTCGGCAAAGCGTGCTGCCAGGTCTCCTGTGCCGCCGGCGATATCCAGCACGGCGTTGTTCTTGCGCACGCCACTCAACTCAATGGTGAAGCGCTTCCATATACGGTGTATGCCGCCGGACATCAGGTCATTCATCAGGTCGTAGCGGGCCGCCACCGAGTGGAATACATCGGCTACCATGCCTGCCTTGGCATCCTTGTCGACGTCTTTGAAGCCAAAATGTGTTGTGTCTTTGTCGTTCATGTTTCTGTGCCCGGAGTACTGCAGATGGGGGAGTATAACCTGATGTGGGGGGTGTGGTCAGGATGGGGCGAAACGCCGGCTGCTGCTGGCCCGGGGAGCGGCAATTCCCCTGAGTCATTTGTTCGCAAGCGTTTGTGTGTTGCCGTTGCGGTATTGTATTGTGGCCAGCGAGCGGCCCCGGTGTTTCCGACTGAGAAAATGATGATGCGTGTAATGCTTAACCTGACTCTGGTATTGGCTATTGGCCTGTTTGTGGCGCAGGGCGCGGCGGCTGGGACTTCCGCCGAGGAGCGCCCCGCCTACGGTGTGCTGTATACCGTCTGGATCAAGGCGGGTGATCCCGTGGCAACAGTGCGAGTTCGGCTCTCGCGCCACCCTGAATGGGTACGCTGGATGAAGTTCAGGGTCGACCCGGAGCGCTACAGCGATTTCGAGGGTACAGGCGATCTGGAAATCACTGAAAACAGCGTGCTGTGGCACCCGCCGCAGGAAGATGCCTATCTGGACTTTCGCGTGAACCTGCAAAGCCAAAGGTCTTCGGGCGGCTTCGACGGCGTGGTCAACGAGACATGGGCGCTGTTCCGTGCCGATGACCTGATTCCCCCGGTGCGTATCGACATGGAGGACGGTACCCAGTCGAGGGCCAAGTTGCGGCTGAATTTGCCCGAGGGCTGGTCACTGGCCACACCTTTTCCACGGTATACCAGTGGCCGACTGCGTATCGATAATCCGGATCGGCTGTTCGACCGACCGACAGGCTGGATAGTCGCCGGCGATATCGGTACACGTCGAGAAACCATTGGAGACTCGCGCGTAACGGTTGCTGCACCCATCGGGCAAAATATGCGTCGTATGGATATGCTGGCGTTCCTGCGCTGGACAGTGCCCACGTTGCAGGAGCTGTTTCCGCAGTTCCCGGATCGCCTGCTGATTGTGGGTGCAGATGACCCGATGTGGCGAGGCGCGCTGTCTGCTCCAGATTCACTCTACGTGCATAGTGATCGTCCGCTCATCAGCGAAAATGCGACCAGTACAGTGCTGCACGAGATTGTGCATGTCGCTATGGGTGCACGCAGCGTGCCGGGTTCTGATTGGATTGTCGAGGGGCTCGCGGAATACTATTCGCTGGAGGCATTACATCGCTCTGGCACGATCAGTGACAAACGCTTCGCCAAAGCCCATGCCGACCTCGCTGCCTGGGGCGAGACTGGCGGGCCGCTGAATTCGGAGCGCTCCTCCGGGGCAATTACCGCGCGTGCAGTCGCGGTGCTGCGAGCGATTGACGCCGAGATTCGAAAGTCCAGCGGCGGCGAGCGCAGTCTGGACGATGTGGCGCGGCAACTGACCAACGAAGGCAAACCGATTACCTTCGAGCGCTTTCGCGAGTTGGCAACTGCGGCAGCCGGTGCACCGCTGAGCAGCATGCCGGACTTCAGCGATTGAACTCCCAACAGACACCAATAATATCTCAGGGTAGATTTATGGATATCATCCGCAAAACATGCGTCATTGTTACTGCTGCATTGCTGTTGAGCTCGTGCGCGAACTATTTTGGTGGTGATGGCCGCAGGGGAGTATCCAGTAGCCTCGTGGATTATTTGTATCCGGATGGCGAGGTGCCGCCCAACCATGACCAGACGATTCCGGTCCTGAATCTCCCGCTGACGGTAGGACTGGCATTTGTGCCGTCACAGCAGGATAGCGCATTTATGCTGCCCGAAGCCAAGAAAACCGAACTGCTGGAACAGGTCAAAGAAAAATTCGCCGGGCTGGACTACGTGAAGGAAATCGTCATAGTCCCGGAAACCTATATGCGTTCCTCCAGGGGTTTTGAAGGAGTCGGCCAGATCGCACGCCTGTACGGCCTCGATGTTGTCGCCCTTGTGTCTTACGACCAGGTGGCCGTGACATCAGAGACCAAAAGCTCGGTATTGTACTGGACTATTGTTGGCGCCTATTTCATAAAAGGGAACCAGAACCAGGCAACCACTTTTGTCGATACCGCTGTTTTTGATGTCGCGTCCAGGAAAATGCTCTTTCGCGCACCGGGGGTGAGCGAAACACAGCAGTCCTCCACTTTGGTGGAAGTGAATCAGGCCAGCCGAGCCGCCAGGGAGAAGGGTTTCGAGCTGGCCATGCAGGACATGTCCGGCAACCTCGCGCTTGAGTTGGACCAGTTCAAGGAAAAGATCAAGCAGGACAAGAGTGTTCAGGTTGCTCACAGGCAAGGCTACGGTGGCGGTGGTTCAATGCAATGGCCTGTCCTGCTGGTATTGATGCTGCTTGCTGTTTTCCGGGCTTGCCGGCGGTAGCGATGTGACGCGTGCGCGGAGCCGCGGTGTCGCGGCTGCAGCCGTGTTTGTGCTCGGTGCTATAGCGCTGCAGAGTTGTTCCGAGGTACTGCAGTACGATCGACAACAGGTTTTGTCGGGAGAAATCTGGCGAATTTGGACTGCGCATATCGTGCATACGAATGTGTTGCACCTGTTGCTGAACACGGCGTCGGCGCTGCTTATCTATTTTGGTTTTTTCAGGCAGATAGCATTGCGGGAACTGCTGGTAAGCGCGGTTCTTTTCTCTGCTCTAATCAGCGCAGGGTTGTTCTTCTTCCTTCCCGGCCTGGATTGGTATAACGGGCTATCCGGATTACTGCATGGATTGGTGGCGTATTTTTCAATACGGCTGGCGGTGGGCGGAGCCAGAGTGTACTGGCTGTGGCTGGGCGCTTTATGGCTAAAGGTGCTTATCGAATGGAGCGGCGTCAATCCGGGATACGGCAACCTGATCGGCGATATGAATGTGATAACAGACGCTCACCTGGCAGGTGCTTTGATCGGCACTGTATCGGGCCTGGTAGTGTGTTTTTTCAGGCATAGGAAGCCCAATGAATTTAAGGGGTCAGGGCCCTTGTTGTAGCTAAAGGGCCCCGAACCCGTTCCGGGGTGAGCGGTGAGGCTCAGCGGTCTACCAGCGCCAGTTCCGCATCCTGGTTGAGAACAATCCACCAGCTGTTGCCGGAATCCCTGTCCAGTCCTACCAGCGGCTGGTCATCGCAGTTCGCATCGGTATCGCGAACCGGGGGGATTTCAAGATACCCCTGATCCCACATGCCCTCGATGATGCAGTCGGCTTCGACCAGCGGCTGCCATTCATCACCCTGTTTGATTGCGGGTATCACAGCGTCGATGTCGAGTGTCGCCGGACCCTGCAGTTCAACTGCATACGCATCCGCTATGGCGTTGCTGATATCCCAGCTTCTGGTCGCCGTGGCCGGCAGGGTGTGCGGCGATTTCGCGCCACCGTCAGTCTGTGAGTAGGACAGCCCCGCATCGACCCCGATATCCTTGGGCTCGCCATAATCACCCTGGTACATCCCCGTCTGGTTGGCGGTGCCGCTGACAATGAGTATATCGCTGCGCGTCCCGTCATCGGCCGGTAGCCAGCTCAGGGTCACATGCTCTTTCAGGTCAATGGTGGTTTCCGGGATGATGAGCGCATCTTCGCCAGCATCCGGGATTGCGCGCGCCGGGCTGTTGAGGTTCGGCGTCCAGTTCTGGTGGTAGATATACAGCCACTGGTAGGCCAGTCGCGTCAGGTCGGCCAGTGACTCTGCGCGACTGAAACCGGGGGTGTATCCCAGGTCTCGCGTGCGGGTATCGGTGCGATTGAACGTGTTGTTGACGCCGCCGACCAAACGCGCCTGGGAGCCGTCGTCGGCAAAGCAGCTGTCGGTGAGGTACTCCGGTTGCAACACCAGCACCGCGCGTGTGCTGTCGATGATTGAATTGGGATAGATGACGCTTTCGCAGCGATTAACAGCCCGCGAGAATTTATCCATCAGCTTCCAGTCCGCATCGAAGTCGTACTGTTCGTCGTTACTTTTTGCCTGGTGCTCAGCGTAGTAGGACGCATAGTCCACGCGGGGCCCAGTGAACGACAGCAGGCTGGAGTTGACGTCGTAGTGGTCTGAGCCCTTGCCGGTGTCATAGGTGGCATTTTTCTGCGACACAATCATCTGGACCAGCTCGCGCTCACCGAAGCGGAATTCGTAGCCCTTATAGGAGGCGTTGCCCGACATGATCTGTGTATAGGTGTTCATGCGGTAGTTACCGCCGGTCGGTGTGGATGAGGAGGGATAGGTCTGCAGTGTGGTGTCCCTGGCGACCAGCGAACGCTGGTACTGGTGCTCATGGCCCTGCACATAGATCACATCGTGATCGGAGAAGAACTCGCGAATCTGGGGTTGAACCCTATACACCCAGTCGTCTCCCTTGGTGCCGTCGACAATCTGCTCCAGGGTCTGGCCGTATTTGGCGCCGATCAATCCGTCATGGCTTGCGACCACAATGTGCTCTACCTCTGGCCGTTTCTCCTCGATGACGTCCTTGATCCAGTCGAAAGCAATCGGCAGGTTGTAATAGGCGAGACCGATAACCAGCACGTTGTCACGCACCACATAGTAGTTTATCCACTCGGCGCCGGGCATATGGATGGCATCCTCGGGAATGAAGTTGCGCATATTGGCAATCCACTCGGTGGTGTAGGCGTAACTGGACTCGTGGTTGCCCATCACAGGGAGAAACTCGATTCTCTGGTCGGCATATTTCTGTGCCACCGAGCGCCATTCAGACCACTCGATGGTGCTGCCATTGTCGGTGAGATCACCCAGTGCCAGTACCAGGTCAACGCCCTCCCCGGACTGGTGTTTGAGCACTTCATCCATCGGATGCATGGCGACATGGGCCTGGCCCTGTGCATCGGTGCCGCCCTGGGTGTCGGGTAAAAGGCCGATTGTAAAGGTGCTGGCAGGAGCGGGTGCCGGTGGCGTCGGCTCCGTCGGGTCGGTTGGCTGTACAGGAGCGGGCGTCTCTGTGGGACCTGCGGAGTCCAGCGACAGGGAATCGGTGGAGCCGTTGGAATTGGAGCCGCAACCCGTGACCAGGGAAAGGCAGACTGCGAATAGTGTGTATCTGTTGAGCATCATACTTCCTTAAACTGTGAGTAGTTTTAGCGATCACTTGTCTCCAGTGTGATCGGGGGAGCGTTTTTATAGCCTATGGATATGGCGTTTGGATGACGCATATGTGAAGCATTTATCAAACGGGCGTGTTGCAGTCGCGTGTGAGGCTGTTGCGATCTGCCGTGTGCGCCGGTTACTATTAAATTGACAGTTATCACGCACAGCCCGAATAAACGAGAAGAGAAGTGGTCGGCGATTTCGAAGCCCGGCCTCAAACCGGCAGGGCCGGATAATCAAGATCGGCAATGCCGTGCTGCCTCGCGTGAGGAGAACAGAAATGAGCAAGTCTGCGCGAACCACATCAGTTCCATCCCGCGGCATCAGTTATGTCCATCCGCGCCACCGTAAATCCCTGCACATCGCCGTTTTGTGGTTTGCCGGCCTGGGCCTGTATGGCTGCGAGCTGAGCGAGCTTGACCCCCAGTCGCAGCTTATTGCCTGTGATCGCGCCGACGAGCGAATTGAGATTACCGGCGATTCGCATCTGGATCCCTCCTGTGTGTATACCGCAGGTTTCGATATAGCGACGTCAGATGTCACGCTGGATTGTCGCAACGCGGTCATTCGTGGCGCGGTGGGGACGAGTCTGCGCGGTATTACCATTGCGGCACCTGAGCAAACGGAATTGCGTGGCGTGACGGTGCGCTCCTGCCGGGTCGATGGCTTTCTCAACAGTATCCGGATTCTGCGAGAGGGTTTCCGTAGCTTTGAGAGCGGCGAGGAATATCTGCATGCCACCAGCGATATCGTGTTGGAGAAGAATGTGTTCAGTCGCTCGCGCGGTGTGGGTGTGTATATCGATGCCTATGTCTCTGATGTCACTGTGCGCGACAACGTTATTTCCGAAGCCGGCAGCACAGGTATTTATCTGGAGACGGGCTCGCGCCGAAATATGGTCGATCACAATTTGCTGATCAACAACGGGTTCCGCGAGAACGGGCCGAACGGACAGGCGACCCGGTTGAACGGCATTGATCTGTGGTTCTGGGGTGTGGGCCGGGAAGGTATCGCCATCGATGGCTCCTACGAAAACACGATCAGGGATAACACCTTCGTCGGCAATAGTGCCGGTGGCCTGTTTCTGTACAAGAACTGTGGCGAATACCCGGAGAGTCCGCGATACTTTGAGCGCCGTTTTCCCTCCAACGATAATGTGATCGAACAGAACCGCTTCATGAAGGGCCGCAACGGTATCTGGATAGGGTCGCGTATGGGTGAGAATACGCTGCCGATGGAGTGCACGGATGAGCCGTATATCGTAGAGCCGCTGCGCCGGGTGGTGCTTGATTATGCCGCCAACAATACCATTCGTGCCAATGCGTTCTTTGATGTCACCTACGCTATTCGAGTAGAGGACGACGGCAATGAAATTATCGAGAACCGCTTCTTTGGCGCCGACCCGAGCTACCACGCGGTAATCGTCGGCACACCTGATCGGACAGCGGTTCTCGCACGGCCTGTCACAGGTACAGTAATGCGGGACAACGTGTCCTCAATTCGCGGCAATGCATCGCCCTATCGCTGGGTGCACGGGCATCAACAGACAGTCGCCAGCGGCAATCTCGCGCTCGGCCAAAGCGTCGACCTCTGCGAGGGTGAGCAGCCTCCGCGCCAACCGTTTATCTTTGCGATTGCGGTGGCGCTTGCCGGCCCGGGAGGCACTGCGCCCGATGTCGTTCCCGACCTCACGGTGCCCACGCTGGGGGAGCTGGCACCATGCGCCGCGCCCTAGCGCCGGCAGACTTGTCGATGAAACTATAAAGGGTTAAGTTCTGCATTCGCACCAGGCGAATTTACCCGCTGATATATCAGGAGATGTTTGATGAAAACGATACTACCCACTGTGGCTGCAGCCGCACTGCTGTCTCTGGCCTCGCTCTCTTTCGCCCAGGACATGGGCAAGTTGATGGACGCTGTCGATAAAGACAAGGCGGTGCAATCGGTGGATACCACGAAAATGACAGAAGCCGTGAGCGCCGATGGCATCGATATCAAGAAAGCCGCCGCGGCGGTCGATACCGATAAAGCGATCGATTCTGTCGACATGGAAAAGGCCAAAGCGGCCCTGATGCCGAAGTAGAGTGAACATCCAGTGGGGTACTTGCCCCGCTGGATCGAGCGCCTACAGGCCCAGCTTCACCACTTGCACATCCGGGTCGCGACTGGCCCCGGCTTTGTCCAGTCGGGTCAGATATTCCTGCCACCTGGCGTCCTGCTTCTGGCAGAGATCATACAGATAGCGCCACGAGTAGAGGCCGGTGTCGTGGCCGTCATCGAACACCAGTTGCAGCGCATAATTGCCGACCGGCTTGATCGCGGTAATGGCGACGTTCATCTTCCCGGTTTGCAGGACTTCCTGCCCCGGCCCGTGCCCGAGCACCTCGGCCGAGGGCGAGTAAACGCGCAGGTACTCGCAGCTCAGTGAATACGTCTCACCGCCTGCATACGCCAGTTCCAGCTGTCTGGAGCGAGAGTGCAGTCGGATGCCGGTGGGTCGGGGTGGCTCAGTCACGGCCGTTGTCACAGGATGAAACGGGACAGGTCATCATCAGTGCTGAGTTCCTGTAACTGTTTATCGACATAGGCGGCGTCCACTAGCAGGCCCTCGCCCTGCAGCCCCGCATCGGATGCGGCGAAGGACGTTTCCTCCAGCAGCCGCTCCATCACCGTGTGCAGGCGCCGTGCGCCGATATTCTCGGTGCGCTCATTCACGTGCCAGGCGGTTTCGGCGATGCGCCGCAGGCCGTCCTTGCTGAACGTCAGGTTGACGCCTTCGGTGCCCAGCAGGGCCTGGTACTGTTCGGTGAGTGAAGCGCTGGGCTCGGTCAGGATGCGTTCAAAATCATCGGGTGACAGCGCCGCCAGCTCCACGCGAATGGGCAGGCGCCCCTGCAGCTCCGGAATCAGGTCCGAGGGCTTGGCCAGGTGGAACGCGCCGGAGGCAATGAACAGTATGTGATCGGTTTTGATCATGCCGTGCTTGGTACTCACCGTGGAGCCCTCGATCAGCGGCAGCAGGTCGCGCTGGACGCCCTCGCGGGACACGTCGGCGCCAGCGCCTTCAGAGCGCTTGGCCACCTTGTCCAGTTCATCGATAAACACGATACCGTTCTGCTCGGCCTCCGCGACGGCCTTTTGTTTCAGCTCGTCCTCGTTGACCATTTTCGCGGCTTCCTCATCACACAGGGCCTCAAATGCCGCCCTGACGGGCATCTTGCGCGTTTTGCTCTGTTGGCGTGACATATTGGAGAACATGCTTTGCAACTGGCTGGTCATCTCCTCCATGCCCGGCGGCGCCATGATCTCCATGCCGGGCAGGCTGGCGGTTACCTCGACTTCGATTTCCTTGGTGTCGAGTTCGCCCTCGCGCAGCTTCTTGCGCAGCAGCTGCCGGGTGCTGGAGGCAGATTTTTCCGTGTCATTGCCGTCGCGCGCGGGAGGTAACAGGATATCCAGAATGCGCTCTTCAGCGGCCTCCTCGGCGCGAAAACGCACGCGGGTCATTTCCTGCTCGCGGTACATTTTGATCGCGACGTCGACGAGGTCGCGCACAATGGATTCAACGTCGCGCCCAACATAACCCACTTCGGTGAATTTGGTCGCCTCGACCTTGACGAAGGGCGCATTTGCCAGTTTGGCCAGGCGCCGTGCGATCTCTGTTTTGCCGACGCCGGTCGGCCCGATCATCAGAATATTCTTGGGCGTGATTTCGGCGCGCAGTTCCTCGGGCAACTGCATGCGTCGCCAGCGATTGCGCAGCGCGATGGCCACTGCGCGTTTGGCCGCATCCTGGCCGATGATGTATTTATCCAGCTCATGGACAATTTCACGGGGGGTCATATTCGACATGTCTTGGCCTAAAAATCCAGTTGTTCGATGGTGCGGTTATGGTTGGTATAGATGCAGATATCCGCTGCAATGCCCAGGCCTTTCTCCACAATCTCACGCGCACCGAGATCGGTGTTTTCCAGCAGTGCGCGCGCGGCTGACTGGGCGAACGGCCCGCCGGACCCGATCGCAATCAGGTTGTCCTCCGGTTCTATGACATCGCCGTTACCAGTGATGATGAGTGAGGTCTCCTTGTCGGCCACCGCCAACAGCGCTTCGAGGCGCCTGAGGGAGCGCTCTGTGCGCCACGCTTTCGCCAGTTCGACGGCGGCGCGCACCAGATGACCCTGGTGTTTCTCAAGTTGCGCTTCAAACAGTTCGAACAATGTGAAGGCATCGGCAGTGCCGCCGGCAAAACCGGCTATCACCTTGTCCCTGTGCAGGCGGCGGACCTTGCGGGCGTTACCCTTCATCACGGTGTTTCCCATCGAGACCTGGCCGTCGCCGCCGATGACCACACTGTTGCCACGGCGCACAGAAAGGATGGTCGTACCTCGGAACTGTTCCACTGCTAGTCTCCTGTGGGGGCTTTTGGGTGAGCGAGTTGCGCGCTGTCTTGTTGGGCAGCCCGACTGGCTGATATGGGGTGGGGATACGGGGAATTCAAGACCCCGCCCCAAAATCATGGGCCGCTGCGTTTCAGCAATACGGAGTCAATATTCTGGCTTGCCAGCAACCCGCGCGCCTTGCTCACAGTGTCGTGTGACTCGAAGGGGCCCAGTGACACGCGGAACCAGCGGCCGCTGTCGACGGTGCTCTCTTCAATTTTCGGTTCCAGCCCCAGTAACAGCAACTCTGCGCGTCGGCGCTCGGCGTCTTCTCGCTGCCGGAACGAGCCGGCCTGCAGGAAGTACGGCTGGGGTGCCGCTGCCGCGGTGGGTGGTTTGCTGACATCGGCCGCCGGTTCTACCGGTTCAACGTCCTCCTCGACTTCGATGGTCTGCTGCGGCAGCAGCGTGTAGAACTCAAAGCGAGGCTTTGGCACTTCCGCTTCGGCCTCCGGTTGCGCTGTTCCGGTGGCTTCCTGTCCCGGCGCCAGCGGTTTCGGCAGGGTACCCAGATACACCAGGAAACTGAGGAAAACACCGGTTGCCATTCCTGTCATGAACAGGCGCAAACCCTTGCCGCGCGGCTGGGGATCGCCGCTGTGGCGCTGCGCCTGGGCCTTGCGGGCGGCGGGCTTCTTTCTGCTGGTGGTGCCCTGTCTGCGTTTGGCGAAATCCTGAGCCACGTGCTACATCACCTCCGGGGCGGATACGCCCAACAAGTCCAGGCCATTGGCGATCACCTGGCCCACAGCCTGGCTCAGGGCCACCCTCGCATCGCGCACAGGGCGTTCCTCTACCAGCATCTTGTGAGCGTTGTACCAGGCGTGAAAGCCACCGGCCAGCTCCCGCAGGTAGGTGGCCACGGTATGCGGTTCGCTGTTCAGGGCTGCGTTTGCCACGATCTCGGGATAGCGGTCGAGTTGGCGCAACAGGCTCTTCTCCTCTTCCTCCTGCAACTGGCCGAGGTGTTGCAGTGCGTCCTGCGCCTGCCAGTCCCAGCCCTGCTCCGCCAGCTTTCGCATGACGCTGCAGCTGCGGGCGTGTGCGTACTGGATGTAGTACACGGGGTTTTCGTTGCTCTGGGACAGCGCCAGGTCAATATCGAATGTCAGCTGCGAATTGGGCGCGCGGGCCACCAGGAAAAACCGGGTTGCATCGCGGCCGACCTCATCGATCAGGTCGCGCAGGGTGAGATAGCTTCCCGCGCGCTTGGACAACTTCACCTCTTCGCCATCGCGCATCACCGTCACCATCTGGTGCAGCACATAATCCGGCCAGCCCTCGGGAATACCCTGTTGCAGCGCCTGCAGGCCGGCGCGCACCCGGGTGACAGTGCTGTGGTGATCGGCGCCCTGCTCGTTGATGACACGCACGAACCCGCGCTGCCATTTGTTGAAGTGATAGGCCACATCCGGCAGGAAGTAGGTGTAACCGCCCTCCCGCTTGCGCATCACGCGATCCTTGTCATCGCCAAAATCGGTGGTGCGCAGCCACAGCGCGCCATCGCGCTCATAGCAGTGTCCCGTTTCGATGAGGCGCGCCACTGTGCGCTCCACCGCGCCGTCTGCATAGAGCGAGGATTCGAGAAAATACGCATCGAAATGCACGGCGAAGGCCTTCAGGTCCAGGTCCTGTTCGCGACGCAGGTACGCCACCGCGAACTGGCGAATGTCCTCGAGGTCGTCGGCATTGCCGGAACCGATGACATGACGGTCCTCGGCGTCGACGCTATCGCCCCTCAAATAGGCCTGCGCAAGTTCTGCGATGTAGTGGCCCCGGTAGCCGTCCTCGGGCCACGAGGGATCCTCCGGGGTCAAGCCCTTGCAGCGGGCCTGTACCGAGAGCGCGAGGTTGTCGATCTGTGCGCCGGCATCGTTGTAATAAAACTCGCTGGCGACGTCCCAGCCGGTCGCTGACAGCAGGCGGCACAGGCTGTCCCCGACGGCCGCCCCCCTGCCGTGCCCGACATGCAGCGGCCCGGTGGGATTGGCAGAGACGAACTCGACCTGCACCTTGCGGCCGGCACCGCTGTCATTGGTGCCGAAGGCAGCGCCCAGCTCGAAGATCTTGCGAACCACTGACTGCGCGGTGTCGTCGGAGAGAAAAAAATTGATGAACCCGGGGCCGGCAATCTCGGTGCGCCGCAGCAGCGGGCTCGGCGGCAGGGCCGCACAGATCTGCTCGGCGAGCTCCCGCGGTTTGCGCTGTGCCGTTTTGGCCAGTGCGAGTGCAATATTGCACGCGAGGTCGCCGTGACTCTTGTCGCGCGTGCGCTCGATCTGTATCTGCGGCGCGGTAGCGTCGGGCAGCACACCTTCGGCAACCAGCGTATCCAGTGCTTGCTGTATCAGTGGTGTGAGTTGTTCCTTCATGTTCTGGGAGTGTACCTGGGCTGCTTCAATGGGTTACCGGATGGTGGGCCTGTGTCGACGGACGCGGTATGGCGACCGGTTCGGTCGCGCATATTACCACTATTAGATCGGTGCGTGGCCAGTCTGCACACGGTCAGAATACCTCTTGCGGATCAATATCGATGGACCAGTTCAAACCCTGTCTGGTCGACAGCGTTTCGGCGTTGGCGACGAGTACGCTGGCGGCCGCCTGTGCCGACCTGCGATCGGGTGCTGTCAGCAGCAGCTGGCAGCGGTACTTGCCAGCGCGCCGCTGCATCGGCGACGGCAGTGGCCCGATCAGGCGGGCGCCCGCGGGCAGGTGGGGAGTGCTGCGCTCGCGGAGGGTTTGCAGGAATTGCTCGCCATACTCGGCGTTGGGGCAGTCGGTTCGCACCAGCACCAGTTGTCCGGCGGGTGGCAACCCCGATTCCTGTCGCTGCCGCAGCATGCCCCGCGCCTGTTCCCCGTAGCTGGTGCTCAGCATCGCGAGCACGGCCGGGTGATCGGGGTAATGGGTTTGCAGCAATACGCTGCCCGTGCGCTCGGCGCGACCGGCGCGGCCTGCGACCTGCGTCAGCAGCTGTGCCATGCGCTCCTCACCGCGAAAATCGGCGCTGAACAGCAGCGCATCGGCATCGATAACCGCCACCAGGCCGACGGCCGGGAAGTGGTGGCCCTTGGTGAGCATCTGGGTGCCGAGCAGGATACAGGGCTCGCCGCGGTTAATTTCGTCCGCCAGTGCCTGCATCGCCCCTTTGCTTTGCATGGAGTCGCTGTCCACTCGGTGGATTGACCACTGCTGGAAACGTGTTCGCAGAAAGTCCTCCGTCTGCTCGGTGCCGAGCCCGGATGCCAGCAGTCGCTCGCTGTGGCACTGCGGGCACTGCCGGTGGAGTGCGCTGGTGGCGCCGCAGTGGTGACAGCGCAGGCGCCGCCGCCTGCGGTGCACAGTCAGGCGCGCGTCGCAGGCTCTGCACTCTGCGATCCAGCCGCAATCGTGACACTGTAACGTGGGCGCATAACCGCGGCGATTGAGGAACAGCAGCACCTGCTGCCCCGACAACAGCTTTTCCTCCATGGCCGCAATCAGGTTATCGGACAGCCCCGCCTGCAGTGTTTGCTTGCGCACATCGAGCGCACGGATAGACGGCATCCCACCGCTGCTGGCGCGCCGCGTCAGTTGCTGGTGTTGATAGCGGCCGGCCTCCACATTGTGGATGCTCTCCAGTGATGGCGTGGCACTGCCCAACAGGATGGGGCAGTCATGCAATTGGGCCCGCTTTACGCCGACATCCCGGGCCGAGTAGCGAAAACCGTCCTGTTGTTTATAGGAGCCGTCGTGCTCCTCATCCACGATCAGCAGCCCCGGCCTCGCCAGTGGAGTGAAAACGGCAGAGCGAGTGCCGATCACGATCTGTGCTGCACCGCTGCGAGCGGCCTCCCAGGCGAGATAGCGCTGGGCGTCCGTCAGGCCGGAGTGCAGGACACTGATGTTGGCCTCAAAGCGCTGCTGGAAGCGGGCCAGCGTCTGCGGTGTGAGGCCGATCTCGGGCACCAGTACCAGCGCCTGGCGCCCGCGTTGCAGGCAATCGGCGATTAGCTGCAGGTAGATTTCGGTCTTGCCGCTGCCGGTAACACCTTCCAGCAGATGGCAGCTGAAGCCCTCTCCCGCCGCCAGCAGAGTCTGCAACGCAGTGGCCTGCTCGTCATTGAGCGCTAGCCCCGGCCTTATCTCTACTGAATGTAAGTGCTCACTTATATCGCACATCTCAATCAGTTGCTTATCCTGCAGGCTGCGTAAGACCGCACTGCTGATCCCCTGCGCTTTCAACCGGGTACCCGCGATCTGCGCGTGCTGACGCAGCAGGCTGATGGCCTGGGCCTGGCGCGGGGAGCGCGGCAGTGCCTCCTCGGGCAGGCCTTTACCCCGGGTTGTGAGTTGCCAGCCCGGCGTGCCGGTGGCCAATTGCGGCTTGCCCTCCCTGAGACGCCTGGGAAACAGCGTGCTGTACACCTCGCCCACCGGATGGTGGTAGTAGCGGGCGGCCCACTGGCACAATTGCAGCAACTGGGAATCAATCAGGGGCGAGGCGTCCAGCAGTTCCAGCGCCGGTTTGAGCGAGGTGGCGGGAACGTCACTCTGCTCGCAGACGTCCAGCAGATAGCCAGTGACCTCGCGGCGCCCGAAAGGCACGCGCAGGCGCACACCCGGTTGCAGCTTCGCGAGGTCGGCCTCACTCATGCCCTCGGGTGGCAGGTAATCAAATTGTCGGCGCAGCGGCGATGGGATAGCCAGGCGAAGTACGGACATTGCGCCCCTTTTGTCACACGCGTGTCGCACGCGAATCGGGTGAAAAGCGGCATTGTAGCAAAAGCCAGCGCGCTATTGCTTATCGTCCCCCGTCTGGTAATATGCCCGCCTATTTTTTGAGCGGCTCATGTCGAGTCGCCCATACCCGTGGCGGTACTCGCCCAGTGAGGTGCGGTGCCTGGCAGGGATCAGGTGGCGGCGCCAATGACCAGGAGCACCATGCAATGAAAGCTGATATACATCCCAAATACGAAGCCGTTACTGCGACCTGCAGTTGCGGAAATACGATACAGACGCGTTCCACCCGGTGTGAAGATTTTCACGTGGATGTGTGCTCGCAGTGTCACCCGTTTTATACCGGTAAACAGAAAGTAGTGGACAGCGGTGGCCGCGTCGATCGCTTTAACAAGCGTTTTGCCGGGCGTGGTCTCAAGCGTTAGGGACGATTTTCGCAGTCGTCTGCGATACGCTCAAAGCGCCTTAGCCCTGCCGGGCAGGCGCTTTTTTTGTCTTTTTTGATCTTATTCCACAGGTGTGCCCGTGAATCGATCTAGTTCAATTTCTGCAGAAGTTCCGATGAGCGCGGATAGTTCACCGTCCAGTGACTTGAAGCGCGACGCCCTCGCGTACCACGCCGAGCCGGTGCCGGGCAAAATCAGCATCGAACTGTCCAAGCCGGCCGAGAGCCTGCGCGATCTGGCGCTGGCATACAGTCCAGGCGTAGCAGAACCGTGCCGTGAAATCGCCAATGACGCCGCCGACGCCTACCGGTACACCGGCAAGGGCAATCTGGTTGCAGTGATTAGCAATGGCACCGCCGTGTTGGGTCTGGGCAATCTCGGGAGCCTGGCGAGCAAGCCGGTGATGGAAGGAAAGGCGCTGCTGTTCAAGCGATTCGCCGGTATCAATGCCATCGATATTGAAGTGGATTCAGAGGATTCGGAGGAATTTATTGCCACCGTGGCGCGGATCGCGGGAACGTTTGGCGGTATTAACCTCGAGGACATCCGGGCGCCGGAGTGCTTTGAGATTGAGTCGGCACTGATTGAGCAGTGCGATATTCCGGTGTTCCACGACGATCAGCACGGTACCGCGATCGTGACGGCTGCCGGATTGATCAACGCCCTCGAAATTCAGGGCAAGAACCTTGAGACCGCTGTGATTACCTGCCTAGGTGCGGGTTCGGCGGCGATCGCATGTATGCGGTTGCTGGTGAGCATGGGCGCCCGCCGCGAGAATATTTTTATGCTGGATCGGCGCGGCGTGATTTACGCCGAGCGCGAGGGCTTGAACGCCTACAAGGAGGAGTTCGCCAACCAGACAGACAAGCGCACGCTGGCTGATGCGATTGCCGGCGCCGATGTGTTTATTGGCTTGTCGGGGGCGGATCTGTTGACGCCGGCCATGCTGTTGTCCATGGCTCCCCGCCCGGTGGTTTTTGCCTGCTCCAACCCGGACCCCGAGATCAAGCCGGAACTGGCGATGGCCACCCGCGACGACCTGATTATCGCCACTGGCAGGTCGGATTATCCCAACCAGGTGAACAATGTGCTGGGTTTTCCTTTCATCTTTCGCGGTGCGCTCGATGTTCGCGCCTCGCACATCAACGAGCAGATGAAAGTGGCTGCGGTACTGGCGCTGAGCGCATTGGCGCGCGAGCCGGTGACGCCGGAAGTGCTTGCGGCCTGTGGTCGGGAGTCGCTGTCATTCGGGCCGGAGTATATAATCCCCAACCCCCTGGATGAGCGATTGCTGGCGCGAATCGCGCCTGCCGTCGCCAAAGCTGCGGTCGACAGCGGCGTCGCGCGAATTCCGTATCCAGAGAATTACCTGGCGGCCTCCTCCTAGAAGATATCGTTTACCTCGTCGTAGAGGCTGCTATCGCGCTCGCGATTGCCAGCGTCGCGACCGCTGTGCTGCGGGGCAGTTTCGCGCTTGAAATACTCGAAAATCGCGTCGCTCTGTCCCGGGCTCGCGGGTTGCCCGGTGTCTGGATCAATTTTAACCGTGACAATACCGGCCGGAACGGGACGCTCCTGCTCCGGGCTGTCTTTCAGCGCTTCGCGCATATAGTCGATCCATATGGGTAGCGCTGCGGTGCCGCCGAACTCCCTGCGTCCCAGCGGCGTGTAATTGTCAAAGCCAACCCAGGCGGTTGTCACCACGTCCCGGTTGTAGCCTGAGAACCAGACATCCATCGGACCATTGGTGGTACCGGTTTTGCCTGCGATATCACTGCGTTCCAGCACGAGTGCGCGGCGCCCGGTGCCGCGTGTGATGACATCTTTCAGAATGCTGTCGATGATAAAGTTCACTCGTTCGTCCATCACGCGCGTGGCCGGCGGTAGATCCACAGTCTCAGTTGTGTCCACTGCCAGAATTTCCTCCATGCTCATCTCTTCGTTGTCTGGCGGCGTCTCCGCTGCTGTCGCATCGCAGTCACGGCACACTGTCGGTGGCCTGGCGTTGAACACGGTTTTGCCATCGAGATCTTCCACGCGCTGTATCAGGTAGGGTTCTACCAGGTAGCCGCCATTGGCCAGTACCGCGTAACCCTTGGCCATCTGCAGGGGTGTAATGCTTTGTGTGCCCAATGCCAGCGATAGTTCGGGGACGTAGGCGGAAGTATCGAAGCCCAGGTGATCCACATACCTGATCAAACGCTTCACGCCGACCTTTTGCAGCAGGCGGATGGAGACCAGGTTGCGAGACTTGGTCAGTGCCCAGCGCAAGCGTGTGGGGCCATAGAACTTGCCCTCGTCGTTCTCCGGGCGCCACAGGTCGTCCTGGGAGCCGCCCTCCAGTACGATCGGCGCATCATTGATGATGGTTGCGGCGGTAAAGCCCGCTTCCAGCGCAGCACTGTAAAGAAAAGGCTTGAAGTTGGAGCCAGGCTGGCGCTCTGCCTGGGTAGCGCGATTGAACTTACTCTGCTCGAAACCGATGCCGCCGACAATGCTGATGATGGCCCCGTTATCCGGGTTCAGCGACACCAGCGCCGCCTGTGCCGCTGGCAGTTGTGCCAACTGCAAGGCGCCCTCCTCGTCCTCTGTAACGCGGATCAAATCCCCTACCGCCAGTACCTTGGCAACCGGCTGCTGAGATGCACCCATGGCGTTCTCGCTGAGGTAGGGTCGGGCCTGCCGAATTCCGTTTTCCCATGGCAGGTCGGGCGTACTGCCATCTACGAGTAGCAGGGTCGCCTTGTCGTCGGCAACGGAGGTGACAATGGCGGGCTGTAGCCGGCCGACGGGCGATGTATTGCGCAGCGCTTTGCGCCAGGCGGCAATGGTGTCCTCATTGGAATCGGTTGGCGGGATATGTCGCTCCGGCCCGCGATAGCCGTGTCGCTTGTCATAGGCGATGAGCCCCTCTATCACTGAGTCAGTGGCAACGCGCTGCAAGTCGCTGTTGATTGTGGTGAAAACGTGGTAACCGTTGGTATAGGCCTCCAGTCCGTAGCGTTGCACCATCTCCTGTCGCGCCATTTCCGCAGCGTAATGGGCGGCGAAGCCGATCTGGGCGCCATGTAAACGGGCGTTATCGACCTCTGCCAGCGCGCTCAGGTACTCCTCTTCGTTGATATAGCCCAGGGAATACATCCGCCCCAGAATCCAGTCGCGACGCTCCCGGCCCGCCTCGGGACCACTGACCGGGTTGATGCGCGAGGGCGCCTTGGGAACGCCCGCCAGCATGGCGTGCTGGGCCAGGCTCAACTCGCTGATGGATTTACCGTAGTAGACCTGGGACGCGGCCTCGAAGCCGTACGCCCGGTGGCCGAGGAAAATACGGTTGAAATACAGCTCGAAGATTTCCTGCTTGCTCAGGTTTCGCTCGATCTCGATGGCCAGCAGTATCTCGTTGAATTTGCGGATAAAAGTACGGTCGAGACTGAGGAAATAATTGCGCGCCACCTGCATGGTGAGAGTGCTGCCGCCGGAGCCCTTCTCGCCCGTGAGGACGAGTTCGGAAGTGGCCCGCATCAGGCCCATGACATCGATGCCGCGATGCACGAAGTAGTTGTCATCCTCCGCCGCCAGTAGCGCCTTGATGAACTGTTCGGGAATAGCATCGAACGGGAGTGGGCTGCGCTTTTGCTCGCCAAACTGACCGATCAGGTCGCCGTCGCGTGTGTAGACCAGCATCGGTGTCTGCAACTTGACGTCACGCAGCGTTTCCACATCCGGCAGGTTGGGGCTGAGGTAGAGATAGACGCCGGCAAGTAACCAGAGCGTACCCAGTAGCCCGAACAGGGCCAGTCTAAGAATGAATCGTAGGAAGCTCATTTATCCCTTTTAAAAACAGTTGGTTAGTCGGATCAGCGACAGCGGTAAGCGCGAGTGATTGGTAATTATAAGCTTTTTTTGTGTTTTGATATATTTTGGGCTGTGGTATATCTAACATTAATGTATCGTTGCATAAAAACATCCTAAGTTAGTGATACTGATAGGGAAATAAGTTGCTCGCACTATTTGGTAAGAGAAAGGCGACGCAGGTTCTGGGGCTGGATATAAGTTCAACGACGGTAAAATTACTGGAGCTGAGTTATACCGGGGGCCGCTACCGCGTTGAGAGCTATGCGGTCAGTTCGTTGCCGCAGGATGCCGTGATTGAGAAAAGCGTCAACGATGTTGAGGGCGTTTCCAATGCGATCCGCTCCGTGGTCGCGCAGTCCCGAACCAAGCTCAAGAATGTCGCCGCCGCCGTCGCCGGGTCCTCGGTCATTACCAAGTTGATCGACATGCCGCAGGGTCTCAGTGAGGACGATATGGAAATCCAGTTAACGCTGGAGGCGGATCAGTACATTCCCTATCCACTGGAAGAGGTCGCGATTGACTTCGAGGTCCAGGGGCCGTCACCGGATCGCGATAACCAGGTGGAGGTGCTGCTGGCGGCCTGTCGGCGGGAGACCATCGAATCTCGCGTTGAGGCGATAGAGGGCTCGGAGCTGATACCCAAGATTATGGATGTTGAGGCCTATGCGATGGAGCGAGCGTTCTCGCTACTGCGAAACCAGTTGGATCTCGACGAGGACAGTACGGTAGCCATCGTCGATATCGGCGCAACCATGACAACGCTCAGTGTGCTCAACGACGGACAGACTATCTATACACGCGAGCAGTTATTCGGCGGCAAGCAGCTTACAGATGAGATCATGCGCCGGTACGGATTGCCGCTGGAAGAGGCGGGCCTGGCCAAAAAACAGGGCGGCCTGCCAGATGATTATGAACCCGAGGTACTGGAACCCTTCAAGGAGGCCGTTGTGCAGCAGGTGGCTCGTTCCCTGCAGTTCTTTTTCTCCTCCAGCCAGTACAACGATGTCGATCACATCATTCTCGCCGGGGGGGTCTCCTCGATGGAGGGCCTTGAGGAATTGGTGCGAGAGAAGTTGGGTACACCCACATCAGTGGCAAACCCCTTTGCGCAGATGTCCATAGCATCCGGCGTCAACGCAGTGGCACTGGGCAGTGATGCCCCCGCTATGATGATTGCCTGCGGCCTGGCCTTGCGGAGTTTTGACTGATGGCGCAGATCAACCTACTACCTTGGCGAGAGGAGCGGCGCCAGGAACTTAAGAAGGAGTTCCTGACTACCGTTGCCCTGGTCGTCGCGCTGGCGGCGGGCGTGGTGTTGCTGGCTGATCGGGTGGTGAACAGCCAGATCGACAACCAGGTCGAGCGCAACCAGTACCTGACGGAAAACATCAAGGAGTTGGACAAGCAGGTCGCGGAGATTCGCGATTTACAGAAACGACGCAACCAGCTGCTGGATCGTATGCGCGTTATTCAGGAGCTGCAGGGAAACAGGCCTATTATTGTGCGAGTGCTGGATCAGCTGGTTCGCACCGTGCCGGACGGCGTGTTTTATACCAAGCTCACTACCAAGGGCAAAAAAATCAGTATTAGTGGTGTGGCAGAGTCGAACAACCGCGTGTCGAGCCTGATGCGAAGGCTGGATGCGTCCGACTGGCTGGCAAACCCGACGCTGGACAAGGTGCACGAGGCTCGTGAGTTCGGCGAACAGGCCAACAGATTCGAGTTGAGCGTTACCGTGCAGGCTCCGGCCATTGACGAAGAGTCGGAAGAGGGCTAAGCGATGTCACTTGAAGATACCCTGCGCTCATTGCGGGAATTCGATGTCAACGACCTGGATTTTGATAATGTTGGGTCATGGCCGACTGCGGTCAAGGGGCTGGTGTGGGCGGTTCTGGTCATCGCTGTTTTGATAGGCGGTTACTACTACCATATTGAAGATCTGCAACTGGAACTGGCAAATGCCGAGGCCACGGAGGTAAAACTCAAAAAAGATTTTGAGGCCAAGGCGTTTCAGGCGGCAAACCTGGAGGCATACCGCCAGCAAATGGCGGAGATGGAGGAGTCTTTCGGCGCACTGGTCAGCCAGTTGCCAAGCGATACGGAAGTGCCCGGCCTGCTTGAGGATATTACCAATAAGGGCCTTCTGAACGGTCTGGACATTGCCAGCATCGACCTGCAGAAAGAGAGCGCCAAAGAGTTTTACGTTGAACTTCCCATTGCGATCAATGCCTCCGGCTCCTATCACGATCTCGGCGCCTTTATCAGCGGCATGGCCAGCCTGCCCCGGATCGTCACGCTGCACGATTTCCAGATTACGGCGGAAAAAAATAACGCGAACAAGCTTGATATGAAAATCATTGCCAAGACTTATCGTTACAAGGACGGGGATGCCTAGCGATGAAGCGCTCGACACTTACCCCGCTGTTTCTGTGCCTGATTGGAGCCGTTCTCGTCGGTTGCTCCGGCGATGATCTCTCCGACCTCGATGAGTTTATGGCGGAAAAACGCACCCGCCCCGGCGGAATTATCGCCCCGATACCCACATTCAAGGCGTACGAGGCATTTGCATACAGTGCTACCGCGTTGCGCAGCCCGTTTGATCGGCCTATCGAAGTGCGGGAAATCGCCCAGTTGCAGGCCATTGCGGCCATCAAGCCGGACCCGAATCGCGCCAAGGAATTCCTGGAGCAGTACACCTTTGACTCCTTGCGGATGGTCGGCACCCTGGAGCGTGACGATGTCCAGTGGACGCTGATCAAAGACCCGGACGGTGGCGTGCACAGGGTGAAAACGGGGAATTTTCTGGGTCGCAACCACGGAAAAATCGTGGAAATGTCCGATACCTATGTGTCGGTGGTGGAAATAGTGAGCGATGGTACGGCTGACGGTTGGGTCGAGCGGCCGCGCACAATCAAATTAAGCGGCTTATAAGCCGATGTCGCGGCATGCAGCCGCGGCGGATAAAACAATACGTGGGGACAAAGGCCGTGGGGAAAAATAAAGAGAGCTTGGGAATGGGGTTGCGCAGCGCAGTCGTTGCGCTGGCAATGATATTTGTGACCAGTGCGGCGCTGGGTGCTCCTAAAGTGCAGGACATCGAGTTCAGCTCCAGGCCAGGTAGCAAGTTTGAAGTGCGGGTAGAATTCAACGAGCCGCCGCCGGATTTCAAAACCTACGCTATCGAAAAGCCCGCGCGCATCGCGGTTGATTTCCCGGGAACGACCAGTGCCCTCGAGCAGAAGCGCTATTCTCTGCCCTACGGCAATGCTTCCAAGGCCGTGGTGCTGGAATCCGGCGATCGCACGCGCCTGGTGCTCGAGTTGATCAAGCTGGTGCCCTACGAAACACGCGTCGAGGGCAACAACCTGTTTTTAGTGGTTGGCCAGGAAGGGACTGACTACGTCAAGCAGGGCACGCAGCCGCTGCAGGTTCAGACATCGGTGGTTGAAGTTGTCGATGTGGTATCCGAGATCACCGATCTTCAGTTCCAGCGCACCGGCGGTGGTGAGGGCAAATTGACCCTGCAACTTACCGATCCTTCTGTGGATGTGAACGTCTTCAGTGAAGGCGGTGATGTGAAAGTCGAGTTTCTTGATACCACCGTGGCAGAGCGCCTGATGCGTCGCTACGATGTGACCGATTTCGCCACGCCGGTCAACAGTGTCGATGTGAACACCACCGAGCGCGGCGCAACGCTGAAGTTAAAAACCACAGGTGACTTTGATTACCTCGCCTACCAGACAGATAACGAATACGTCATCAGCGTCAAGCCGCTGTCCGCGAAAGAAGTCGAGCGGCGCAAGAACGAGTTCAACTATGTGGGAGACAGGATCTCACTGAACTTCCAGGACATCGAAGTGCGCGCTGTGCTGCAGCTTATTGCCGACTTTACCGAACTGAACCTGGTGGCCAGCGACACGGTATCGGGGCGCATCACCCTGCGCCTGCAGAACGTGCCCTGGGACCAGGCACTGGAACTCGTGCTGAAAACCAAGGGCCTGGATAAACGCCAGATCGGCAATGTGTTGATGGTGGCACCCGCCGCGGAAATTGCCGAGCGTGAACGCCAGCAAATTGAGGCCAATAAGCAGATTGCGGAGCTGGCGCCCCTGGTGTCGGAGTTTGTGCGCATCCGTTACGCCAATGCGGAAGATATAGTGGAGTTGTTCCAGGCGGGCTCCGAGGATGGCGGTAGCCTTACCTCTCCGCGGGGTTCGGTCGTGGTCGACACCCGCACCAATTCGCTGATCATTACCGATACCGCCACCAAACTGGCTGAAATTCGCGACTTGCTGGATCTCGTCGATATTCCGGTGCGGCAGGTAATGATTGAAGCCCGCATTGTGATCGCGCAATCCGACGCCGCCAAGAACCTCGGGATCGAATGGGGTGGCGCATATGTGAACAAGGGCGATGACCTGATCACGGTGTCGGGCGACACCGCAAACGTCGTCGACATCAACGAATCCATTATCAATGGCAACACGCCGACAGTGAATTATCCAGGCGCCCTGTTGGTCGATCTGGGTGTTGCCTCCAACAGTGGCTTTGCTATCGGCTTTGCCAGCGGGGACCTGTTCCTGTCGGCAGAGCTGTCGGCGCTGGAATCTGAAGGTGAGGGCGAGGTGGTCTCGCAGCCCAAGGTGATTACCGGCGACAAGCAGGAGGCTTCCATCAAGTCCGGTACCGAGATCCCCTACCAGCAGTCCTCTGCCAGCGGCGAAACAACGGTCGCATTCAAGGATGCGGTGTTGGCGCTGTTTGTGACTCCCAATATCACGCCTGATGATCGCATCATGCTCGACCTGAAGGTCAACCAGGATTCGGTCGGTGAACTGGTGCCGAGCGGGAGTGGCGGGTTTATTCCGTCAATCGACACCACGCAATTGGAAACGCAGGTGCTGGTCGGCAACGGCGAGACTGTGGTGCTGGGGGGCGTGTTCAAGACCGAGGACATCGAATCGGTAAACAAGGTGCCGTTTTTCGGTGACATTCCCTACATCGGCGCGTTTTTCAGGAGCCAGTCGAACACCCACAATAAGACGGAAACCCTGATCTTCATCACCCCGCGTATTCTGGCTGATCAACTTCTTGATTAACGGTTGGCAGAACTGATATGCCCGCCTTGCATCGAGTTTTTCTGGTCGGCCCCATGGGGGCCGGCAAGACGACGATAGGAAAATACCTCGCGCAGCACCTGAAATTGCGCTTCGCCGATACCGATACGGAAATTGAGGTGAGAACCGGCGCCGACATCCCGTGGATTTTCGATGTCGAGGGCGAAGAGGGTTTTCGCGATCGCGAGCAACAGGTGGTTGCGGAGATGACGGAGTGGGACGATGTGGTGCTGGCGACCGGTGGCGGCGTCGTGCTGCGCCCTGAAAACCGCAGTGCATTGGCCGGACGCGGGTTTGTCATCTACTTGTACGCCACGGTGGAAGAGCAGGTGCGGCGCACCCGCCGCGATCGTCGCAGGCCGCTGTTACAAAAGGGTGATCCGGAAAAAATACTGCGAGATCTGATGGCGGTACGCGACCCACTCTACCGCGAGATCGCAGACCATGTTATCGAAACCGATGCCTGTAGCCCGCGAATGGTGGCCCAGCGACTGGTGGAAGAACTTGCTGCCCTCTGAGGCGCAGGGAAAGACAGCCCCTCCCCTGAAGCGTTAGAATGTCTGCCTCCAGATTTGCCCCCGAGGAAATGTCGTGGCTTTGTTAATGCATACCCTGCATGTGGAACTGGGTGAGCGCACCTATCCCGTCTATATCGGTCGCGATCTGCTGGCCGACAGCAGTCTGCTGGCACAGCATATTGCGGGCTCACAGGTTGTGATCGTCAGCAATGAGGTGGTAGCGCCACTCTATGTGGACCGGGTCCGGGCGGCTCTGGGCGAGCGGGCGCTGGTGACCGAGATCGTGCTGGCCGATGGTGAACAGCACAAATCCCTGGAAACCCTGGCCGTCATATTCGATCGGGTGATGGCGGACAAGCACAGCCGCAATACCACGTTCATTGCCGTCGGCGGGGGCGTGGTGGGTGATATCACCGGGTTTGCCGCGGCGTGTTACCAGCGCGGTGTCAATTTTATCCAGGTGCCCACCACGCTGCTGGCGCAGGTGGACTCCTCGGTGGGTGGTAAAACTGCGGTCAACCACCCGCGGGGCAAGAACATGATCGGCGCCTTCCACCAGCCGCAGGCCGTGCTGATCGATATCAATACACTGCACTCACTGCCCGCGCGGGAGTTCAGTGCGGGTCTTGCCGAGGTGGTGAAATACGGCTTGATCAGCGATGAGCCCTTCTACCGCTGGTTACAGGAGCATATGCCGCGCCTGTTGGCCCGCGAGGAAGCCGCTCTGGCAGAGGCCATTGAGCGCAGTTGCGCCAATAAGGCGCAGGTCGTGGCCGCGGATGAGCGCGAGGGCGGCATTCGCGCCATCCTGAACCTCGGCCACACGTTTGGCCACGCCATCGAAACCGGCCAGGGCTACGGACAGTGGCTGCACGGCGAGGCGGTGGCTACCGGTATGTTGCTGGCACTGGAATTATCCGCTCGTCGCGGCTGGGTGGCGGCCTCCGAGGTAGAGGATTTCCGCGCGCTGTTGCTCGATATGCACCTGCCGGTGTCTGTGCCTGGGGATATGGACGCCGCGATGTTCCTCGACCTGATGGCGCACGATAAGAAAGTGATAGACGGGCGGCTGCGCCTGATCCTGCTTGACGATATTGGTTCGGCCTGTATTGTCGACGACGTAACAGAGGCAGAACTGCAGGCGCTGTTAGCCAGGCCGTGAGTGCCCGCGGCGCACGCGGGGGAATTTCCACTGCCTGTCGCCCAAAACCCGCCGCCGCTGGTGTATGCTTGCCCGTCTTTATTTGCTGGAACCCCGGATTCCCCCATGACTGAACTCAAGAATGACCGTTTTCTGCGCGCTCTGTTGCGCCAGCGCGTTGATCGCACGCCTGTCTGGATGATGCGCCAGGCGGGACGCTACCTGCCGGAGTACCGCGCCACCCGTACCCAGGCGGGCTCGTTTCTGGATCTGTGCAAAAACGCGGAGCTGGCCTGCGAGGTGACCATGCAGCCGCTGCGGCGTTACCCGATGGACGCGGCGATTTTATTCTCCGACATCCTGACGGTGCCCGATGCTCTCGGTCTCGGCTTGTATTTCGAAGAGGGAGAGGGCCCGCGTTTTCGCAAAACCGTGCGCAGCGAGGCGGATCTCGCCGGCCTGAATACGATCCGGGCCGACGATGACCTGGCCTATGTGATGCGCGCCGTCAGCACTATCCGCAACGAGCTGAACGGGGCTGTCCCCCTTATCGGCTTCTCGGGGAGCCCCTGGACACTGGCCACCTATATGGTCGAGGGCGGTTCCTCGAAAGACTTCGCTCATATCAAGACCATGGCCTACAACCAGCCGACATTGATGCACGACCTGCTGGCAGTGCTGGCGGACGCGGTGGCGGATTACCTTACTGCCCAGGTGCACGCCGGAGCCCAGGCCCTGCAAATTTTTGATACCTGGGGTGGCAGTCTCAGTGCCGCCGGCTACCAGGAGTTTTCGCTGCAGTATATGCAGCGGGTGATCGCCCGTCTGCCGACCGAGTCCGAGGGCCGCTCTGTGCCGGTGATTGTCTTTACCAAAGGCGGCGGACAGTGGCTGGAAACCATCGCTGAGTGCGGCGCGCAGGCCGTCGGCATCGACTGGACGACAGATATCAAACAGGCGCGCGCCCGTGTGGGTGACCGTGTAGCCCTGCAGGGCAATATGGACCCGAGCATGCTGTTCGCATCACCCGAACGTATTCGCAGTGAGGTCGACGCAATTCTGGCAGCTTACGGCCACGGCAGCGGCCATGTTTTCAACCTCGGCCACGGCATCACGCCGGGTGTGAATCCGGATCATGTGACCGCCTTTGTCGATGCAGTGCAGGAGCTGTCGCCCCAGTACCACACGATAGACTGACGGCAGGCGAGCTAGGAGACTTCGCGCCTTTTGGCGGTCGCCTCGTCGCAGCAGAAGTCGTGGTCCATTTCCCGCGCGGGGTGATCCGAAGACGGGTGCCCGACAATTTTCGCCGGTACGCCCGCCACAGTCGTGTGAGGGGGAACCGCTTCCAGCACCACGCTGCCCGCGCCCACCTTGGCGCCTTCACCGACGCAGATATTGCCGAGTATTTTCGCCCCGGCGCTGATCAGTACACCGTCGCCGATTTTCGGGTGGCGGTCGCCCTCGTCCTTGCCGGTACCTCCCAGCGTTACCGACTGCAGGATCGAGACATCGTTGCCAACCACCGCCGTCTCTCCGATAACCAGCCCGGTGGCGTGATCCAGCATGATGCCTTTTCCGAGGCGGGCCGCCGGGTGTATATCGACGCTGAACTCCGCGGACATCCGGTTCTGGAAAAAAAGTGCCAGTGGCTCGCGCCCGTTTGTCCACAGCCAGTGTGCCACGCGGTGCGTTTGCAGCGCGTGGAAACCCTTGAAATACAGGAAGGGAATGTACAACTCGTGGCAAGCGGAGTCCCGCTCCTCGACCGCCTGTAGGTCGGCGCGCACAGCATCGCGTATCGTCGGGTCGCTGGTGAAGGCATCCAGTATCACTTCGCGCAGCAGTAGCGAGGACGCGGTGGGGCTGTCGAGTTGGCTGGCCAGGTGAAAACTGAGCGCCATCTCCAGCTCGGCGTGATTGAGGATCGTGGCGTGCAGGAAGCTGGCCAGTATCGGCTCCTCGGCGGCGTGCAGTGCGGCTTCAGCCCGAATTCGGTCCCAGATGGGATCGCTTGTAGTTGACGACATAACAGTATCTCCGTTGCAGGCTCGCACTTTAGCGCACTGGGCTTATCGCGTCACGGTGGGATCTTCGCGGTGTAAGTCCACAGGTCGTGGCCGCTGTTGCGGTATTTTCGCTCAAACAGGCTCAGGTCGGGCTCGGCGTCGACGAGCTTGCTGACGCGCCCGCGACAGCCTGCGAGGTGCATAGCGACGCCAAACTCCTCGACGTAGAGTTGCCAGTTGGAACGCAGCTCCAGCCGACCCCCAAGCTGCAGCAGCAGTGGGAAGCTGGCGTGCCCGTGGACGCGCCGCTGCAGGTGCTTGGCCTTGGGCCAGGGATTGGGATAGAGCATATAGTGGAAGTCTGCCCGCATACCGTCGCGCGCCAGCAACTGCCAGATGTCCTCGCAGTCTGCGCGCAGCAGCAGGTAGTTGTCGCTGTTCGGGAAGGGGTGTTTTGCCAATCGCTGGGCGGACTTGTCGATGCCCACGACCAGATGCCCGGGATGGCGCTCGGCCAGGGCGGCAGTGCTGTGCCCGGTGCCGCAGAAGGAGTCGAGTACCAGCGGGCGAGCCTCTGCCGCCAGTTTTTGCCGCAGCGACTCGTACGCGCTGAGATTGTGTGACAGGATCCTCGCGCGGTGTGTCGCGCCCAGGTGGCGGCGTACAACAGCCGCCAAGCGGGGGTGCAGATGCGGCTGATTGCTACTGACGGCGGAAGAGTTGGCGTGCAAAGGGCTCAATGGCCTCCGGATTATCAGCAACAATCAGGGTGGGTTTGATGTTAGTCATTGCCACTGCGATGATAGCGGCCGACTATACCCATATCCACCGAGAGTAAAAGGTTTCATATGCGCGATGACCTCCGCCCGTACTGGTTGAAAAAAGCCTATCTGAGGTACCGCTCGTGGTACGCGGACTATTTCCTGCGTCCTGAATGCGTTTACCTCGGCCCCCACCACACCATCATGAAGCCCTGGTATGTGCACCTGTCGGGTAACAATATACACATCGGCAGATGCTTTACCGCCATTGGTGAGCCGGGCAACAGGGTAGAGGTGGGCGTTTGGGGTCGCGATGTCGGCCAGGGCCGCGTGGTGATCGGTGACTGTTGCCTGATGAGCCCGGGCTCCAGGATCAGCGCCAGTGACGAGATCATCCTGGGGGATGGCGTGATGCTGGCCAACGGCGCTTATATCACCGACTCGGACTGGCACACGATCTACGATCGCATGTCGCGCAAGGAGACACCAACACCCGTGCATATCGGTGACAACGTATGGCTGGGGGATCACTCCACTGTGCTCAAAGGTGTAACCATCGGCGTGAACAGCGTGGTGGCGGCGCGTGCGGTTGTCACCAAAGATGTGCCGGCGAATGTGGTGGTCGCGGGAAATCCGGCGAAGATAGTGAAGCAACTCGATGTAGAGCGGGGGTTTAAAACCCGCATGGATTACTTTTCCGATCCGGTCGCGCTGGATAGCTTTTTCGACGCAGTCGACCGTGAGGTACTCGCAGGAAACTCGTTCTGGCGATGGCTCTGGTCGGTAGTCTACCCGGCGTCACGCCGGCGCTGAGCGCTCTGTCACGGGCGGCGACCAGGCCACCCCCGACACGCCAGCGCCTACAGCAATTGCAGTGGTTCCTCCTGCAATGCCGACATCTGCTCGCGCAATTCGAGAATATGGTCCGCCCAGTAACGCTCCGTATTGAACCAGGTGAAGCTGCGCGGAAACGCCGGATCCTCCCAGCGCCGCGCCAGCCACGCGGCGTAGTGGATCAGTCTCATCGTGCGCAGGGCCTCAATCCAGCGAATCTGGCGCGGATCAAAATCGCAGAACTCTGAGTAGCCCTCTACCAGCTCCGATAACTGCAGCTGTCGTTCGTGTCGCTCGCCGTTGAGAAACATCCACAAGTCCTGTATTGCGGGCGCCGTGCAGCAATCGTCAAAATCCACGAAATGCGCGGTATCATCGCGCCACAGGATATTGCCCACGTGACAGTCGCCGTGAATGCGGATCTGGTCGCCGGCTTTCACCTCGCTGTACAGCGCTTTCACCATCTGTTCGAGATCTGCGGTCAGCGACTCGTACGCCGCTACCAACCCCTTGGGAATAAAACCGTCCAACAGCAGTTCCCTGCTTTGCGTCAGCATCCGATCCACCGTGATCGACTGTCGCTCGGTGAACGCGCTGGCCTTGCCGACGCCGTGGATGCGCCCCAGGGTGCGACCCAGTACCAGCAGGTTGTCGAGGTTGTCGAGTTCCGGCGGGTAGCCGCCGCGCCGGATGAACAGGGCAAATTGGAAGCCCTCGTAGGTGTGCAATGTCTCACCCTGAGCGCTCACCATCGGCGCCACCACCGAAATCTCGGCATCCTGTAATTCGAGGCTGAAACGGTGCTCCTCCTGTATCTGCGCCTCACTCCAGCGCTCCGGGCGGTAGAACTTTGCGATTAATGGCGTGCCATCTTCAATCCCGACCTGGTACACGCGATTCTCGTAGCTGTTCAGTGCCAGCAGGCGGGCATCACTGCGAAATCCCACGGATTCCACGGCGTCGATGATTAAATCGGGGTCGAGCCGGTCGTAGGGATGTGTGGTCATGCCGGGTCCGTTACCTCCATCAGTAGTGCAGCGCTTTTGATCTGTGCGTAGATTGGATCACCAACTTGCAGTCGAAGTTCCACTGCAGATTTTCGCGTAATTCGCGCCAGCAGGAATTGCGAGCCCAGCGACAGGCGCAGTAGCAGCCTGGCGCCCGCTGTGTTTTCAATCTCGCACAGTGTCACCGGCAGGATATTCAGAATGCTGCTGTCCTGGGGGCGCTGGCGACAGACGCTGACGTCCCGCGCCGGGATACGCAGACGGCGCGACTGCCCGGGCGCATGGGGCAGGTGGTTTACGAACAGGGAGTGCCCGTCCACTGTCAATTCAGTGAGGTCGAACTCGGTGTCGTGCCCGGCCACCTGCGCGGTCAGGATCGCCGCTGCCTGTTCCTCTTGCGATAACCGTGTGTCCAGCCTGCTGCACAAGTCCAGTAGTGAACCCTGCTCCACCAGACGCCCGTGATTCAGCAGCAGGAGGTGGTCCGCCAGTTGGCTGACCTCTTCGATATCGTGGCTGACATACAGCATCGGCAGTTGCAGTTCGCTCGCCAGCCGCTGCAGGCAGCGCAGGCACTGCTGCCGCGCCGAGTGGTCGAGATTGGCCAGCGGTTCATCGAGCAGCAACAGGCGCGGTGAGGACAGCAGTGCGCGCGCAATCGCCACACGCTGCTTCTGGCCAGCGGACAGTGTGCCGGTCGCGCGCGGCAGCAACGCGTCCAACTCCAGCCACGCGACAACCTGCTGCGGCGAAACACTGCCAGGTGCGGTGCGGCGCGCCAGTGCGTAATCCAGGTTCTGCTGCACGTTGAGGTGAGGAAACAGGCGCGAGTCCTGGAACACGTAACCGATGCGGCGCTGCCAGCTCGGGGTGGCGCGTTCACGATCCAGCCATGTCTCACCATCGAACTGGATCACGCTGTCCGCCTGCGGCTGGCGCAAGCCCGCGATGCAATCCAGCAGTGTGCTCTTGCCGCTGCCACTGGGGCCGTAAACCGCAGTGATGCCAGTGGCGGGCAGCGTGCACTCGAGTTGCAGCGCGAAATCGCTGTTGCCCTGACACTGCAGTTTCAGGCGCAGACCGGTCATGCGCGCACCCGCCAGCCGTGTTCCGCATTGCTGCGATATAACAGGAACAGCAGCACGAAGGAGAAGATCACCAGTCCCGCTGCGAGGCGGTGCGCCTCGTCAAAACGCAACGATTCCACTGAGTCGTACAGCGCGATGGAGAGCACCTGGGTTTCGCCGGGGATATTGCCGCCTATCATCAACACCACACCAAACTCACCGACTGTGTGGGCGAAGCCGAGACTGGCTGCGGTGACAAAACTGCGCCGGGTGAGCGGCAGCACGACCGAGCGAAACTGATCCCATGGGTTTGCACCCAGTGTCTCGGCGGCCTGTAACAGTCCCTGCGGGACTCGTTGGAAGGCCGCTTGCAGCGGCTGTACGACAAACGGCAGTGAATACACCACGGAGCCGATCACCAGCGCGCTGAAACTGAACGCCAGCTGTGTGCCTGTCAGTTGCTGCCACAGGCGGCCCAGCGCGGTGTCCGGCGTGAATAACAGCAGCAGGTAAAAACCCAGCACCGTCGGCGGCAGGATCAGTGGCATGGCAACGATGGCTTCGACTGTGGCGGAGACACTGCCTCGGCGGCGCGATAGCCACCAGGCCAGGGGTGTGCCCAGAATTAACAGCAGGACAGTCGTTATCGAGGCCAGCGCGATGGTGAGGTAGATTGCTTCCAGTTCGGCGTGGTTCAGGGACAAGGTTCGTAGCCGGCGTCTGTGATGAGGCTGCGCACGGTATCACTTCTCAGCCATTGCAGATACTCGTCAACGGCTGCGCTGTGTTGCAACACCACGGCGAACTGCGCCACCGGCTGGTACCAATCCAGTGGCACGGGAATCGCGCCCGCCGCCTGCAGTGCGCGCGGTAGCAGTGCCATGTCGACAGCGCCGCTCTGCCAGAACTGGTAGGCCTGTGCGACACTGTTGCCTTTTACCAGTTTGCGGCCCTGGCCGGCGCTGAACTCCGGCCTTTGCAACACTTCCATCGCGGCGCGGCCATAAGGTGCTGTGGCGGGGTTGGCGATCGCCACGCTGTGCCCGGGTTTTGCCAGCGCCGATAGCCCGTCTTCGCTGCCCGCCAGCACCAGGCTGCCGCGCGCGTAGCAGAACAGGTCGGTATCTGCCAATGCCTTCGCGGATACCACTTTCTGCGGCGTCTCCTGGTCGGCGGCGAAGAACAGGTCGTACTGTGCACCATGCAGGATCTGTGTCGCCAGTACCCCGGTGGAGGCCGTACTCAAGGTCACGACAATTCCCGTGTTTGCCAGAAACGGATCGGTGATTTTTTCCAGGGTGGGTTTAAAATTGGCGGCGACGGCAACGCTGATTGATCCGTTCGCCCACAGCGGATTGGCTGCCAGCATCAACAACAGTATGAATAAACGCATAAAAAGTATCCCTGCAACGTCCTCGTTAACTGCCTGGGGCGGGTGTCCGGGCCAGGCACCACACTTCGATAGATGCAGCGCCCGCTGCAGACAGGGCGCGGGCCACGGCAGTCGCGGTTGCTCCCGTGGTCAGAACGTCGTCCACGATGGCGATACGCAGGTTGTCACAGGGTTTAAATACTGTAAAGGCGCCCGTGAGATTGCTGGCCCGCTGCCGTGCACTCATGCCCGACTGCGCCGCCGTCGAGCGCTGGCGGCCGATCAAGCGGTGTGCAATAGAGCAGGATTGCAGCGCGGGACTTGTCGCAAGCAGTTGGCGGCACAGCAACTCGGACTGATTGAAGCCGCGCCGCCAGCGCCGGCGCCAGTGCAGGGGTACCGGAACCAGTGTATCGACGGGTGTGTCCAGCACCGCGTGTTTTAGCCACAGGGAAGCCAGCAGGGGCGTCAAATACTGCTCGCGGTGGTATTTCCAGCGGTGGATCAGGTGCGCGAAATACTCGTCGTACAACCACGGCGCGACGACCCGATCAAAGGCGTGCGGAGCCTGCAGGCAGTCGCCGCACAGGCGCCCGGTAACGGGGGTGGCCAGCGGCGCCAGCGGGATCGCGCACCGCACACAGCAGCTGTCGTTGACCGGCATTTCGAGCTCGCACTCATTACAGAGCGGGGTGTCCCGGTGACTGCGCAGGCCGCACAGGGCGCAGTGATGGGGGAAGAGCCCGTCGAGCAAGCGCCGGCCGATGTTGTTAACCATGCGCCGGCATCCAGGTTGACAGCGTGGGAGCCGTCCGTATCATGCACAGTTCTATCACAATGAGTACCTCCGGGCCTGACATGCATACTTCCGCCGCAGCAACCGCGTCCACAGCAACCACCGCACCCACTCCCTCTGCACCTGACGGGATTCGCCACGACTGGTCCCGCCAGGAGGTGGAGGCGCTCTTTGCACAGCCTTTCAACGATTTGCTGTTCCAGGCCCAAACGGTGCATAGACAGTATTTTGACCCAAACCAGGTGCAGGTCAGCACACTGCTTTCCATCAAAACCGGCGCCTGTCCCGAGGATTGTGCTTACTGCCCCCAGAGCACGCGCTATGACACAGGCCTTGAGGCTGAGGCGTTGATGGAAGTGGAAAAAGTGCTGGAACAGGCGCGGGCGGCAGCGGCGTCGGGCGCCACCCGTTTCTGTATGGGCGCCGCGTGGCGCTCGCCCAAGCAGCGCGATATGCCCAAGGTGGTGGCGATGGTCAAAGGCGTGCGCGCGCTGGGTCTGGAGAGTTGCATGACACTGGGCATGTTGACGCAGGAGCAGGCGCAGGAGTTGTCCGCGGCCGGCCTCGATTACTACAATCACAACCTGGACACGTCGCCCGAATTTTACGGTGATGTGATTACTACCCGCACCTACCAGGACAGGCTGGAAACCCTGGACCATGTGCGAGCTGCCGGCATGAAAGTGTGCAGTGGCGGCATTGTCGGCATGGGTGAAAATCAGGCCGATCGCGCCGGATTGCTGCAGCAGTTGGCGAATCTTCCGCAGCATCCCGAGAGTGTGCCCATCAATATGCTGGTGCGGGTGCCGGGTACACCGCTGGCAGCAGAGGCCGACCTGGACCCGTTTGAATTTATCCGCACCATTGCGGTGGCGCGGATCATGATGCCCGCATCCCACGTGCGCCTGTCTGCAGGTCGCGAGGAGATGAATGAGCAGATGCACGCGCTGGCCTATTTTGCCGGGGCCAACTCGATTTTCTATGGCGAGAAGCTGCTCACTACCCCCAACCCGCAGGCGAATTCTGATATGGCATTATTTGCGCGCCTTGGCATAGAGCCGGAGCGCCGCCATGTGGAAAAAGCGCCCGAGACACCCAGCCCGCATTTCTACGATGCCGCCGCCAACTAGGCAGTTGGCATGGCAGGCTTCACTGAGCGTTTGGGCGCGGCGCTGGCGCAGCGCCAGCGGGACGGGCTGTATCGGCATCGCCTGACGCTCGACTCCGCGCAGGGCCCGCTGGTGCAAATCGATGGGCGCGAGTACCTGAACTTTTGCAGCAATGACTATCTCGGCCTGGCGGCCCACCCGCGCGTTATCGAACGGTTTCGCCGCGCTGCCACTGAATACGGTGTCGGCAGCGGCGCATCGCACCTTGTCTGCGGCCACAGTGCACCGCACCACGCATTGGAGGAGGCGCTGGCCGAGTTCACCGGCAGGGAGCGGGCGCTGCTGTTTTCCAGCGGCTATATGGCCAACACCGGCATCCTGACCAGTTTGCTGCAACGCGGCGACTACGTGTTTGAGGACCGGCTGAACCACGCCTCCCTGCTGGACGGCGGCCTGCACAGCGGCGCCCGATTCCAGCGCTTTCCCCACAACGATGTGGCTGCCCTGCAGGCCAGGCTGTCAGCCGCTGATGGCCCGCGGCTGGTGGTGGTGGACGGCGTGTTCAGCATGGATGGCGACACCGCACCGCTGCCTGCGCTCGCCGACCTGTGCCGCTCGCAGGACGCCTGGCTGATGGTGGATGATGCCCACGGGTTTGGTGTGCTCGGTGAGCGGGGCGCGGGCAGTACCGAAGAGGCGGGACTGGCACCCGATGCTGTTCCCGTGCTGATGGCGACACTGGGCAAGGCGCTGGGGACAGCGGGTGCTTTTGTCGCCGGCAGTGAGCTGTTGATCGAGGGGCTGATTCAGCAATCACGCAACTACATCTACACCACGGCACTGCCGCCAGCGGTGGCCGCAGCCAGCCTCGAAGCGCTGACGCTGGTGAGCGAGGAACCCTGGCGCCGGCAGCACCTGGCGGGGCTGATTGGCCGATTCCGTCGCGGCGCCGGGCAACTGGAGCTGCCACTGATGCCCTCTGCGAGCGCCATTCAGCCGCTGCTGGTGGGCGATGCGGTGCGGGCCGTGGCGCTCAGCGAGCGTCTGCGCGCAAGCGGCTTTCTGATTGGCGCCATCCGTCCGCCCACGGTGCCGGCCGGCACCTCGCGCCTGCGTATCACGCTGAGTGCGGCCCACAGCGAGAGCCAGGTCGATCAACTGCTGGCACAGTTGGCGACACTGTGGAAGGCGGGCTGAGTGACGCCGCCGTGTGAATACCTGCCCGCGACGGGTACGCCATTGCAGGATCTTGTGCTGTTGCACGGCTGGGGTTCGAGCCGGGAGGTCTGGCGGCCGCTGCTGGCGCCGCTGCGCCCGTGGGCGAATATTACCCTGCTGGATATTCCGGGCGCCGCGCCGGGACTCGCGGCTGCTGAATCGGATCTGCCGACGCTGTTGCAAGGGATTCTGGACTGCTGTCCCGATACCGCGGTGTACCTGGGATGGTCGCTGGGCGGGCTGCTCGCAATGGAGCTCGCGGTCCGACATCCCGAGCGGGTGTCGGCGCTGGTGACGCTCTGCAGCAATCCGTCGTTTGTCGCCACAACAGATTGGCCGGGCATGGCGGCGGAAGCGTTCCAGGCGTTTGCCGCCGATGTGAAACAGCATCCCGTCGCCGCGCTGAAGCGTTTCGATACGCTGCAGGTCTCCGGCTCGGAGGACCCGCGACGTCTGTTGCGCCAGTTGCAGTCGCTGCGGCGGCGTCCCGCAAGCGAGGCGCTTATGGCCGGACTGGGGTGGCTTGAGAATCTCGATCCAAGCGAAGCTTTGTCAACCCTGGCGCAACCGCAGTTGCACCTGCTGGCCGCGCAGGATGGGTTGGTGCCGCCCGACGTGGCGCGCGCCATCGAGTCCCAAACTGCAGGCAACCCCGCCGCACAGGTGAGGCTGCTCCCGCAGGGTTGCCACCTCCTACCACTGCAGTACCCGGGGGCACTGGCGGCAGAGCTGCGCGGGTTTCTGGATAACACCGGCCTCCTGATCAAACGTGCTGGCACGGCGGCGCCGGAGCTGGAAAAAAACGCCGTGGCCGCCTCTTTCAGCCGTGCGGCGACCGGTTACGACTCTGTGGCACGACTGCAACGCAGGGTTGGTGAGCAGTTACTTACACAACTGGATGTCTGGCCGGGTGCGCCGGCAAACGTGCTCGATCTCGGCTGTGGCACCGGGTATTTTGCGCCGCTATTGCGAGCGCGCTATCCACAGGCGCGCTACCTAGGCCTGGATATTGCCCCGGGTATGGTGCAGTACGCACGCAGTCGATGTGCGGCCGATAGTGACTGGCTGGTGGCAGATGCCGAATCGCTGCCGCTGGCGTGCGAATCCGTTGACCTGATTTTTAGCAGCCTGGCCGTGCAGTGGTGTTATCGTCCCGAGCATTTGCTGTCCGAGTTGGCCCGGGTGCTGCGCCCGGGCGGTCTGTGTGTGTTCAGTTCGCTCGGGCCGCAAACGCTGCATGAGCTGCGCTCAGCGTGGGCGGCGGTGGACTCGCATCAACATGTGAATACGTTCCTGCCGGCATCGCGACTGCTCGACGCCGCGGCCTGCGTTCCCGGTGCGCAGCTGACGCTGCAGTCGCAAGCCTTTGCTATGGAGTACCAGCGGGTTCGGGACTTGCTGGACGAGTTGAAAACGCTCGGCGCGCACAATATGAACCGCAGTAGACCGGCGGGCCTTACCAGCCGCCGTGCGTTGCAGGGAATGTTAGAAGCGTATGAACTCAGGCGCGCCAACGGGCTGCTGCCGGCTACCTATGATGTGATTTTTGGAGCATTGAACAAGCGATGAACAAGACCTGGTTTGTGACCGGTACCGACACCGGCGTGGGGAAAACGGCGGTCAGTTGTGGCCTGCTGGCAGCGGCTGCACGATCGGGGTTGCGCACCGCAGCAGTCAAGCCGGTGGCGGCGGGTTGCGATGACAACGGCCACAATGAAGATGCGCTCTATCTGCAGGCCGCGATGACAGAGTCATTCGATTATAGCCAGGTCAACCCGGTGGCGCTGACGGCGGCGATAGCCCCGCACATCGCCGCCGGGTTGGAAGGCAAGCGTATGCAGGCAGGTCGCCTGGCGGGACTGTGCCGGGGGGTGATGCTGAGCGGGGCCGACTTTGTGTTGATAGAAGGTGCTGGCGGCTGGCGCGTGCCGATCAACCCGCGCGAGACGCTGGCCGATCTGGCGGTCGAATTGCAGGTGGGGGTCATCATGGTGGTGGGTATGCGGCTGGGGTGTATCAACCATGCGCTGCTCACTGCTGAGGCCATTGCGCGGGACGGCCTGCAGCTTGCGGGCTGGATCGCTAATCAGCCCGGCCCGCGCATGGACTACCATCAGGAGAATCTCGATACGCTGCGGCCATTGCTGCCAGCGCCGTTGCTGGGGGATGTTCCGTATCTGCCCGAGTGGCGGGCCGAGGCGCTGGCAGAGCACCTGAATATCGATAGTCTCCTCCGCCAGGGCCGCTAGAAACCGGCGATGCCCCTGGCTATGCCCGGGACGATGTTATAACCATAAAGTCTCTCAATCTGCGGCGGCCGTCGCAAAAAGGTATTTGACATCCGGGGCAAATAGGGGAGAATGTGAGCGCTGAACACATGGGCCAGATCGACGTTGTCCGTCGGTCTCTGCCCAGGGCGCGACTCACCAGGCGCGCCTGTCTCTACAGGACCACCCCAGAGGATTAGACCATGCCAGACTACAAAGCGCCGGTGCGCGATATGCAATTTGTTATCAACGAGGTGCTGGAATCCGAGAAGCTCTACCAGACCCTGCCGGGATTTGAAGAGGCGACTGCAGACCTGATGAGCGCCATTCTCGAGGAAGGTGCGCGCTTCGCGGAAAACGTGATTTCCCCCCTCAACCGCAGCGGCGACGAGGAAGGCTGCCACTGGAGTGAGGAGGGTGTTAAGACCCCGGCTGGCTTCAAAGAGGCCTACCGCCAGTATGTGGATAACGGCTGGCCTGCTCTGTCGGCAGATGCCGAATACGGCGGCCAGGGTATGCCGAGTATGCTCGGCATCGTAATGAATGAGATGGCCGGTACCGCGAACTGGTCCTGGGTGATGTACCCCGGCCTCAGCCACGGCGCGGTGAACACCGTTGAAGCACACGGTGACGAGGACCAGAAGCAGAAATACCTCACCAAACTGATCTCCGGTGAGTGGACCGGCACCATGTGTCTTACCGAATCACAGTGCGGTTCCGACCTCGGCTTGCTGCGCACCAAGGCCGAGCCCCAGGCCGACGGCTCCTACGCGATTACCGGTACCAAGATTTTCATCAGTGCCGGCGAGCACGACATGACCGACAACATCGTGCACATCGTGCTCGCCCGACTGCCGGATGCGCCTGCCGGCACCAAGGGGATCTCGCTGTTTATCGTGCCCAAGTTCAATGTCAATGAAGATGGCACTGTGGGTGAGCGCAACGCCGTGCACTGTGCTTCCATCGAAGAAAAGATGGGTATCCACGGCAACGCCACCTGTGTGCTCAACTTTGACGGCGCCAAGGGGTTTCTGATCGGGCCACCCAACCGCGGCCTGAACGCGATGTTCACGTTTATGAATACCGCTCGTATCGGCACGGCAACGCAGGGGCTGGCACATGCTGAATTGTCCTTCCAGGGTGCGCTGACATACGCCAAGGACCGTCTGGCCATGCGTTCACTGACAGGCCCCAAAAATCCCGATGGCCCGGCTGACCCGATCATTGTGCACCCCGATGTGCGCCGCATGTTGCTGACGCAGAAAGCGATTGCAGAAGGCAGCCGCGCGTTCCTGTACTTCCTGGCACAACAGGGCGATATCGTTCAAAAGGGGACGGAGGAGCAGGCCAAGGCCGCAGATGACCTGATGGCGTTGCTGACGCCGATAGGCAAAGCCTTTGTCACCGAAACCGGTTTTGAAGCCGCTAACCTGGGTTTGCAGGTTTACGGCGGGCACGGCTTCATTCGCGAGTGGGGCATGGAGCAAATCGTACGCGACGCTCGAATCGCAATGCTGTACGAGGGCACAACCGGCATCCAGGCGCTCGACCTGGTGGGCCGCAAGGTGCTTGGCAGTGGCGGCAAACTGCTGCTCGGTTTCACCTCGCTGGTCGACGAGTTCTGTGACAGCAACAGCGGCGCCGAGTACGAGGAGTTCATCAAGCCGCTCAAAGCGCACAACCAGGAGTGGCTCGACCTGTCCATGAAACTGGGCGAGGCGGCGATGGAGAACCCGGACAACGCCGGTGCCGCTGCTGTCGATTACCTGATGTACAGCGGTTACGTCACCCTCGCCTACTTCTGGGCGAGAATGGCCGTTGTGGCACAGCAGAAAATCGCGGCTGGCGATGGCGATGCGTCCTTCTACGAGGCGAAGGTCATGACCGCGCGTTTCTACTTTGATCGCCTGCTGCCGCGAACCGAGTCACTGAAAACAACGGTACTGGCCGGTGCAGACAGCTTGATGGCGATGCCCGAGGAACTGTTCCAGCTCTAGGCGTATCAGGATGGCGCCGGAAGTTGTCCGCAATGGGATGACTTTGCGGCCGCTTAGGGGGAGAATAGCTGGTGCCGTTCTCCCTTTTTTGTTTACTGCTATGCAGTGAAAGAGATGACTATGGAACAAACTGACAAGTCGGATCGCAGCTACAACAATAGCCTTTATCCCGAGGATCAGCAGAAAGTCGACGACTTCCTCAACCGCGGTGTCAACTCAGTGCCACGCAAGCCCTTCCGGCCCCTGCGGTTGGTGCTTCTACTGATAGTCGTGGTCACCACGCTCAGTATTTTCAGCCAGTACCTGGTGCACTGGGCGGGGATTTACTAGCTGCAGCGCCATTGGTTCGGCGCAGCGCATTTGATATAGTTGCGCGCTTCAAATTTCGGTGTGTGGCGCAGCCTGGTAGCGCACTTCGTTCGGGACGAAGGGGTCGGAGGTTCGAATCCTCTCACACCGACCA